>JAFAJV010000069.1 GCA_019235995.1 Vulcanimicrobiota bacterium | reverse complement strand
GAGCGTTACACCAAGGCGTACGGCCTGAGCACGAAGCCCGCTAACCAGCTGATCGACAACCTCACGCTTGCGGACTATTTTGATCGCGTCGTCGAGCGAAGCGGAAATCCGCAGCAGTCGAGCAACTTCGTGCTGGGCGATCTCTCGCGTCTCGCCAACGAGACAGGCATCGCGGTGGCCGCATCGCGCGTGGCGCCGGAGCATCTGGCCGAATTGATCGAGCTCGTCGAGCGCAAGCGGATTAATTCGAAGATTGCGAAGGAGTTGGTCGCGCGCATGTGGGACGGCGCCGGCTCGCCTAAGGAGATCGTCGAGCGCGAGGGTCTCGCGCAGACGACGGATCGGGCGACGGTGGAGCGCTTCGTCGACGACGCGGTAGCGGCGAATCCGAGCGTGGTCGCCGACTACCGCGCCGGAAAGACGAACGTCGCGGGATTTCTCGTGGGTCAGGTGATGAAGGCCTCGCGCGGCAAGGCGGACCCAGCGCTCGTCAACGAGCTGGTGCGCGCGAAACTCGGATCTTAACCCTTCTTAGCTGCGATGAGCCTCGCCGACTCTCGGACCCTCGAGGCGATCGATTTTGCCGGCGTGCGCGAGCGCGTCGTCGGCCTGACCCACACGGAGCGCGGGAAGGCTCTGGCGCAGCGGCTCTCGCCGTCGACCGATTTCGCGGCGGTGCGGCGCGAGCAGCGACGCACCGAGGCGCTGCGCGCCGTATCGAGCGGCGGCGAGCTGCACTTGATGCGGGCGGTCGACACCGCGCCTCTGACGGCGGCGGCGCAAGTCGGCCGGGCGCTCTCCGGGAGCGAGCTTCGTGCGATCGGCGATGCCGTCGCGGCCGCAGCGGCCGCGCATCGCGCGGTCCGCGAGCATCCGGATCTCGCGGACGTCGCCGCCGATTACACGCCGCTGCGCGAGCTGCAACGCGCGATCGTCGAAGCGCTCGACGAGCGCGGCGCGGTGCTCGATCGCGCGTCGCACGCGCTCGGGCGAATTCGGCGGGGGCTCGCGCAGGCGCAGGCCGACGCTCGCGATCGGGTCGGCGCGATTCTCAACTCGTCGAAGAACGCCAAGGCGATTCAGGATCGTATCGTCACCGTGCGCAATGGGCGCTTCGTGATCCCGATCAAGGCCGAGTTCGCAGGCAGCCTGCCCGGCATCGTTCACGACACGAGCGCGAGCGGGCAGACGCTGTTCGTCGAACCGCTCGCCGCGCTCGAGGCGAACAATCGCGTGCGCACGCTGCAGATAGACGAAGAGCGCGAGGTACGGCGAATCCTCGAGGCGCTCTCCGCGGAGACCGGCCGGAACGCCGAGGCGGTCGAGGCGAACGTCGAGATGCTCGCCGCGATCGATCTCTTGGCAGCGAAGGCGGAGCTGGCGCGGCGCACCGACGCCGCGGCGCCGGAGCTGGTCGACGAGGCGGTGCTCGAGATCGAGCGAGGGCGTCATCCGTTACTGGACCAGCGCGCGGTGCCGCAGTCCCTCGCGCTCGACGGTACGACGCGCCTGCTCGTGATCAGCGGGCCGAATATGGGGGGCAAGACGGTCGCGCTGAAGATGGCGGGGCTCTTCACGGTGATGACCTATTGCGGCCTGCAGCTTCCCTCGGGGCCCCGCACGCGCATCGGCCGCTTCGAGCGCCTCATCGCGGACATCGGCGACGAGCAGTCGCTGGTAGCCAACACCTCGACGTTTTCCGCGCACCTGCAGCGAATGCGCGAGATCCTCGCGGGTGCCGGTGCGCGAACGCTGGCAATCGTCGACGAGATCGGCGGGGGAACGGAGCCGAGCGCCGGTGCGGCGCTCGCGCGCGCGATGTTGGAGCGGCTGCTCGAGTGCGGCGCGCGGGCACTCGTCTCGACGCATTCGGTGGAGCTCAAGCTCTTCGCGCACTCCACGCCCGGCGTTGCTAATGCGAGCGTTCGCTTCGATCCCCAGACGTTTGCGCCGACGTTCGAGCTGGACGTCGGAGCCCCGGGCCAGTCCCTGGCCTTCCCGCTCGCCACGCGTCTCGGAATCGACCCCTCCATCGTCGAGCGCGCGTCCGCGCTTCTCGAGCGGCGCGAACGGGACTACGAGACCGCGCTCGGCGAGCTTGCGGCGCGCGGCGCCGAGCTACGGCAGAGCCGCGCGAACGTGGAAGAGGAGCGCCGCGCGGCATCCGCCGAGCTCGCCGGGCTGCGCGCAGAACGCGCCGAGCTGGAGTCGGAGCGCCGCCGGTTCGCCGCGACGTCCGAGGAGAAGCTCCAGGCGAGCCTTCGCGAGTTCGTTCGCGAGCTGCAGCGGAGAGCGTCTGAGTCCGGCAGCGATTCGGAGCGAAAGCGTAAAGGCAAAGTGAGCTCGTCTCAGGCCGCGCTTCTCGCGCAGACGGTCGAAGCGATCCGTCGCGATCTCGGGATTGCCGCGGACGAGCGCTCCGGCACCGGCGAACGGGCCTTCGCGGCAGGCGATCGCGTGCGCGTCATCTCGCTCAAAGCGGACGCCATGGTTGCGGAGGATTGCGATGACAGGTTGCTCGTTTCCATCGGTTCAATGAAGATGCTCGTGGACAAGAGCGACGTGCGGCGCGAGGCATCGCCGGTTCGAGCGGCGCGAGGCGCCGGCGCAGCGCAGGCGCGGTTGAGCGCCGCGGCGCGCACGTCGGAGGCGCTGGACGTGCGCGGAAAGCGCTACGCCGAGGCGGAGCCGCTGGTCGAGCGCTGGATCGACGATGCGCTGCTCGCCGGCAATTCGCCGCTGCGATTGATCCACGGCAAGGGAACCGGCATGCTCGGACGGGGCCTCCAAGAATATCTGCGCTCGCACCCCGGCGTGAAGAGCCTGCGGTACGGCAACGAAGAGGAAGGCTCGACGGGCGTGACGATGATCGAGTTGCGCACGTGAACGACCCTGCCGGCGCGTTGCTCGAGGGCTTCGAGCACGTCGAAACGAGCGCGGAGTTTCGCGACCGTCTTCGTCAGGGGAGGCCGTTGCGCGTCAAGCTCGGCATCGATCCGACGAGTGCCGACCTCCACCTCGGGTTCATGGTCGTGCTGCATCAGCTCGCGCTTTTCGCGGAGGCGGGGCATCGCGTCACGCTGATCATCGGAGACTTCACGGCGCGCATCGGCGATCCGAGTGGTCGGAACGTCACGCGGCCGCAGCTCACGCGCGACGAGATCGAGGCGAACATGCAGACGTATCGCGAACAGGCCGGCAAGGTGCTGGACCTCGAGCGCATCGAGCTGCGCTACAATTCGGAATGGCTCGACAAACTGTCGCCACCGGATTTCGTAAAGCTGCTCGCCAAGACGACGGTCGCGCAGATGCTCGAGCGCAACGATTTTCGCGAGCGCTACGATGCGGGTGCGGCGATCTCGCTCCACGAGCTGCTGTATCCGGTCGCCCAGGCGTACGATTCCGTTGCCATCGAGGCGGACGTGGAGCTGGGCGGCACCGATCAACTCTTCAATCTCCTGCTCGGGCGCCAGTACCAGCGCGAATTCGGGCAGGCGCCGCAGATCTGCGCCACCGTTCCGCTGCTCGTGGGGCTCGACGGAGAGAAGAAGATGAGCAAGTCGCTCGGCAATTATGTCGGTGTCGCCGAGCCTCCGACGGAACAGTTCGGGAAGCTCATGAAGATTTCGGACGAGCTGATGCCGGTCTACGCTCGTCTGGCGGCGTTTCGCTCGAATCTCGACGTGGCGAAACTGTCCGGCGATCTCGTTGCCGGGCGCACGAATCCGATGGAAGAGAAGAAGCGGCTCGCCGAGGACATCGTCGCGCGCTACCACGGCTCCGCCGCGGCGGCGCGCGCACGCGAGTTCTTCGAGCGGACCGTGCAGCGCAGGGAGATTCCGATCGACGCGCTGCCGGAGATCGCCCTCGGCGAGTGCAAGCGCGTCGCGGAGGTAATGGTGAAGGCGGGCTTCGCCGAGAGCCGGCGCGCGGCGGAGCGGCTGATTTCGGGCAACGCGGTCAAGGTCGACGGGGACCCGGTGAGCGACCCCAACGCGCCGTGGACCGCCGCCGGTCCAGCCGTGCTCTCAGTCGGATCGCGCCGCTTCGCTCGCGTGCTGCCGCGCGGCTAGAGCCGGGCCACCAGCTCGTCCACCTCGCTGGTGGTGAAGAAGTAGCGCGCCTTACAGTATTCGCACGTGGCCTCGGTGCCGTCGCGCTCGCGCGAGAGACGCAGCAGTTCGTCTGCGCCGAGGCCTAACAGCACCGCCTCGACCTTCGCACGGCTGCAGCGACACGCGAACCGAACCGCCGTCTCGCGCCGTGAGTGCAGCGTCCAATCGCCCGCGAGCTCGCGCAATAACGCGCTCGCGTCGGCGCCTTGCGCGATGAGCTGCGTGACCGGCGGCATCCGCGCCGCGCGCCGTTCCAGGTCGGCCAATACCCTTTCGTCGGTCCCCGGCAGAGCACGCGCCATGACTCCGCCGGCGGCGACGACGCCGCCGGGGTTTGCGAGAACGCCGAGCGCGACGACGCTCGGTATCTGTTCGGACTGCGCGAGATACACCGCGAGATCTTCGGCGACTTCGCCCGAATGCAGCGGCACGACGCCGACATATGGCTGACCGATGTCGCTGGAGCGCGTGACCTGCAGCGAGCCGGCACCAAGCGCTCCGGCGACGTCGAATTTTCCCCGTTGGTCGATGGGCAGATCTACGCGCGGATTTCGGGCGTAGCCGCGCGCGCCGACGGCCTGCTCGGCGATCGGCCACGCGTCCGCGGCGACGTTCCCGAGCGGACCGCTCCCCGCAATCTGCAACGAGATGCGCTCGCTGCGCTTCAGCGCGGCGGCGAACATCGCGGCCCCGGTCGTGAGCCGGCCGACGGCGGCGGTTGCCGTCGGCCAGAGATCGTGGCGGTCGCGGATTTCGCCGACCAGGTCGGTCGTTATCGCGGCGACGAGCGCAATTCCGGCATCGGCTGCGGACGCGGCGAGCATCGTATCGGGCATGAGCGGCTGTGATTCGGAGGCACGGGCTTTTCCTTCAAAGAAAGCGAGCGCAATGCGAGTTCTGGTGGTGCACGGCCCGAACCTGAATCTGCTCGGCGAACGCCAGCCCGAGGTCTACGGATCCGAGACGCTCGCCGAGTTGGACGCGGCGATCGGCGACGGCGCCGGGAAGCTCGGCCTCGAGGTGCACTGCGAGCAGTACAACTCCGAAGGCCGCATCATCGATGCGCTGCACGCGGCGCGAAGCGCCTATGCCGGCGTTGTGATCAACCCTGGCGCATACTCGCATTATTCCTATGCGATCGCCGACGCGATCGCCGCGATCGGCATCCCGGTCGTCGAGGTGCATCTTTCGAACGTCGCCGCCCGCGAAGCGTTCCGCCGGGTCAGCGTGACGGCGGCCGCGTGCCGCGGCACCGTCAGCGGTCTCGGTTCGCGGGGCTATTTACTGGCGCTGCGCGCGCTGTCCGAGATCCTGTCCGAGTAATGCTCGGCGCCCATGGGGAGGAGCGCACATTTGCCCTGCGTATATCTCGTGACGGAGGACGGCGTTCGAGGCATCACATGAAATATCGAACGGGCTGTAGCGAAGCTTGGTTATCGCGCTAGTCTGGGGGACTAGAGATCGCTGGTTCGAATCCAGTCAGCCCGAAATCTTTCCAGATATCTGAGCGCGAAATGAAGATCGGGACGCTGGAGATGAAGATCGCGCGAGTCGAGGGATTTCAGGTGCGCGTCCGCACCGCGGATGGACGCGACATCCGGTCTGATCGCGAGGGCATGCCGCCCTGGCCGTACGAGGTTGGCGCGCGCGATCGCTGGTCGGTCGCGCGCTGGAAGCAGGAGCGTTTCGTTAGCCTCTATCCGGGCTTCGGCGTGGACGTGCTCGACGGCAACGGCGAGATCATCGAATTCGGCCAGACGCTGCTCGAGACCGTACGCGACAGCTACGGCTGACGGCGACCGCGGTCATGGTGCGCAACAGCGTTGGCAACCGCTCGTTGAGCGCCGCGGCGCGGCGCATCAACGACCGCAACCTCGTCCCGGTAGGAAACCATACCAAAGTTAATTTCTTTTGACGGTTCCCGTTCCTTGCCAGCGAGGTTGCCGTCGGCGGCGTGGCCAAGAGACGGAAAGCCATGATGTCACGATCCGCGCCTATCGCCGCGCGCCAGGGCGCGTTTTTGTTCGCGCTCGGAGCGCTGGCGGCTGCGCTGGTAGCGTGCGGCGGCCTTGGTGCGGGACACCCGAGCGCCTCGCTCGTGCCCGCCGTGCGCGAAGACGCGCCGAACGTCACTCCGATCAAACACGTCGTCATCGTCATCCAGGAGAACCGCAGCTACGACGACCTGTTCGCCACGTTTCCGAAAGCGGACGGGACGAAGGTGGGGAAGGCGGCCGCGATGCCGCCGGTCATTCGGAAAAGTTGTCCGTCGCCGATCGTGAAGCCCACGACCGTGCCGCTCAAGCAGGTGCCGCTCGCAGTGGGCATCGACATCGATCACATCTATTCCGGGTACCTCAAGGAGCTCGACCACAGCAGGATGGACGGCTTCGACCTGATCGGCTCCGGCTCGGACGGCAGCGGCGGGCCCGCCTGCTTATATGCGTATCAGCACGTCGATCCGGCCGACGTCGCTCCGTACTGGGACATCGCGCGGCAGTACGTCCTGGCGGATCACACCTTCCAGACACAAGGGAGCTCGAGCTTCACCGCGCATCAGGATTTGATCGCCGGGGGCACGGAGATCGATCCGACGCAGGCGATCATCGACAACCCGACCTATTTCCCATGGGGCTGCGACGCGAAGAAGGGCGTCAGCACGTCGGTCATCGAGAAGTACAGCGGGAAGGTCTACGCCGACGGACCGTTCCCGTGTCTCAACTATCAAACGATGCGCGATCTGCTCGACGCAAAGAGCGTCTCCTGGAAATTCTACGCGATGCCCGTCGTCAAGGGGAGCGGGGGGCCGGGGATTTGGAGCGCCTTCGACGCCATCCGCGCGGTGCGCTTCAGTCCGGAGTGGCACTCGAACGTCACGCGCAGCAGCACGGACTTCTTCAAGGACGTTTCAAATCGGCGGCTGCCTTCTGTCGCCTGGATCACGCCGGACGCCGTCAACTCCGACCATCCGGCCGAACGCAGCGACACGGGGCCGTCGTGGGTTGCGTCGATCGTCAATGCGATCGGCCACAGCCGGTACTGGAACTCGACCGCGATCGTCGTCGTTTGGGACGATTGGGGAGGCTTTTACGACCACGTGCTGCCGCCGCACCCGCGGAACTGGCAGGGCGGCCCGGGGTTTCGGGTCCCCATGCTGATCGTCTCGCCCTACGTCGCGCCGCACGTCGAGCACACGACCTACACCTTCGGGGGCATCTTGCACTTCGTCGAAGACACGTGGAATCTGGGCTCGCTCGGCAACGACGACACGTCGACCAGCATCGGCACGGCGTTCCATCTCAAGATGTCGCCGCGAAAGTTCAAGACGATTCCCTCGAAGTATTCGCTCGATTTCTTCCTCCATCAGACGCCCTCGGGCCAACCGCCCGACACCGAATAGAACGGAGAGCGATATGATCCGTCGCGCGTTGCACCTTTGGATGTTTTGCGGATTCGTCGCCGGGATCGGCTTGAGCGGTTGCGGGGCAGGGTCGTCGCCGCTGCCCGGAACCGCCCCCGCGCTCAAGCTGCAGTCCGGCTCCGGCAGCACGCCGATCGCGCACATCGTATTCATCGTGCAGGAGAACCGGAGCTTCGACAACCTGTTCGCGGACTTTCCCGGTGCGGACGGGGCGACGCGCGGACGCATGAAGGTGAAGGTCCTGGGCCACTACCGCGACCGCTGGGTGACGCTGCAGTCGCACGCGCTCGTGACACCTTTCGACATCCAGCACTGCCACAAGGCGTACCTCACCGACTACGACGGCGGCAAGATGGACGGGTTCGGTCAAGCGAGCAAGGGCGCGTGCGGCACGAGCGGCAAGCCCGTGGGCAAGGCGGTCTATCAATATGTCAAGCCCACGGACATCGCTCCGTACTGGGCGATCGCCAATCAGTGGGGTCTCGCCGACCACATGTTCCAGAATCAGGGCAGCGGGAGCTTCATCGCGCACCAGGATCTGATTCGCGGCGGTACCCAGATCAATAATAAGTTCGCGCTCGTCGACAATCCGAACATCATGCCCTGGGGATGCGACTCGGGCCCGAACAGCAAGACATCGCTGATCACGGCGAAGGGCGATTATCTGCCGTATCAGCAAAAGGGCCCGTTTCCGTGCACGAACAAGTTTCCATCGTCGAACGGTTACGAGCAGATCAGCGATCTGCTCGATGCCAAGGGCGTGAGCTGGCATTACTATTCGCCCTGCTTCAAGGGGTATAATCCGGGCAATTGCGACAACGGCTGCCCGTCGATTTGCTCGGGCGGAATTCTCAACGCGTTCGACGTGATAGCACGCGTTCGCTACGGATCGGAGTGGGGCACGAACGTCTCGATGCCCGAGACGAACGTGTTCACGGACATCAAGAACGGGAACCTCGCGGCGGTCTCCTGGGTGATCCCTTCGGACGCCAATTCCGATCATCCCGGAGAAGGCTGCGGTTGCGACGACGGACCGGCGTGGGTGGCGAGCATCGTCAACGCCGTCGGACAGAGCTCCTATTGGAACTCGAGTGCCGTCGTCATCCTCTGGGACGACTGGGGCGGCTTCTACGATCACGTCGCGCCGCAACAGGACGGCTGGGGCGGGATGGGCTTCAGGATCCCAATGCTGGTGCTCTCGCCGTACCTGAAGGTTGGCTCGGGAAGCCAAGGCGGCTACATCTCCTCGACGCCGTACTCGTACGGCAGCCTGCTGCGCTACATCGAGGAGAACTGGAATCTCCCCAGCTTAGGCACGTCGGACAAGACTGCGAACAGCATCAGCGACATGTTCGACTACAGTCAGAAGGCACGCGGCTTCACGGTGATATCTTCGGGGCGCTCGATCGAGTATTTCGAGCATCAGAAGGCCACGCCGCAGCATGGCGATCCGGAGTAATCTGGTTCGTCTCGCCGTGCCGGCGATTGCCGCGGCGCTTGCGCTCGCGGCGTGCGGCTCGCACCAAGCACAGGTGCCGCCGCAAGGCGAGGGCGCGCTGCGCCCGATCGCCGCGACGGGCTCGGGAAAGATCACGCACATCGTCTACATCGTGCAGGAGAATCGCAGCTTCGACAATCTGTTTGCGGGGTATCCCGGCGCCGACACCGTGTCAAAGGGCAAGAACTCGAAGGGACAGCTCGTTACGCTCCAGCCGGTGAGCCTTTCGACGAGGTACGAGATCGATCACTCGGCGACGGCGATGTTCCGGGCGTGTGACAAGACGCGCGGGCTTCCCGGGACGCACTGCCGGATGGACGGGTTCGATCGCGAGAAGACGGTAGGCGCCCCGATGAGCCTCACGTACCCGCAGTACGTTTACGTGCCGCACGACGAATCGAAGCCGTATTTCGACATGGCTCATGAGTGGGTCGTCGCCGACCGCATGTTCCAGTCGCAGCTCGACGAGAGCTTCGTCGCCCACCAGTACATCATCGCGGCGCAGGCAGCTTCGAGCGTGAATCTCCCAACCGACCAGTGGGGCTGCGAAGGCGCCCCGAGCGATCAAGTGCAGACGATCAAGTCAAATCGCAAGTACGGGCCCGTGCAATCGCCGTGTTTCGACTATCAGACGTTGGGTGATGAGCTGGACAACGCGAAGCTCACATGGAAATTCTACACGAGCCGGTATGGCAGTGCGTCGAGTGGCGGAGGCGCCCTTTGGTCGGGCTATCAGGCCGTGCGGCACATCTACCATGGCCCCGATTGGAGCGCCGATGTCATCACGCCGGCAAAACAATTCTTGACCGACGTCCCGAACGGCAAGCTCGCTAACTTTACGTGGATCACGCCGATCTGCAGCTACTCGGATCACCCGAATTGCGGCTTCGGCGGCGGCCCTTCGTGGGTCGCGTCGCTCGTCAACGCCGTCGGAGAAAGCCAGTTTTGGGACTCGACCGTGATCTTCGTGCAGTGGGACGACTGGGGCGGTCTCTACGACCACGTCAAACCGCCGCTGCGCGACTTCGACGGTCTGGGGTTTCGCGTGCCGCTGCTCGTCATCTCAGCGTACGCGAAGCAGAACTACGTCTCGCACACGCAGTACGAGACCGCGAGCGTGCTTCGCTTCGCAGAAGATCTCTTCGGGCTCGGCCAGCTTGCCGCCGCCGATGCGCGCGCGACGTCGCCCGCTGGAGACTGCTTCGACTTCTCGCAGCCGCCACGCAAGTTCGTGCCGATCAAGGCGCCGAAGGGACGCGGTTTCTTCCTGCGGCAGCCCGCCGACTATCGCATCCCCGACGACGAATAGCACGAAATGACGCCGGATGCGGCGCTCGTCGCCGCGTTGCTGCGCGACGGAAGCTTTCGCTCCTGCATCGAAAGGTCGGGTGAGGAGATATCGAGCGCGTACGTCGCTGGAGACTTCCATTTCCGATCGCTGACGCTGGCGTCCGGGCCGCGGCTCGTGATCGCCGTCGGTAAGGATGGCTGCGGGTGGCAGGGCCAGGCGGCACGCGTGCTGATCTACGAGCGCGCGCAAGGCGGGTACCGGCTCGTCTTGAGCAGCGTCTCTCTGCCCGAGCGGGTGGCCGCGACGCCGGACGGCACCCTCAACCTCGCCGCACACGAGACCGCGAACGCGATCGTCCAGGCGACGTACGTCTGGAACGGCGCTCGGTATGCCTTCTCGCCGGAGCACTCGTCGATCTATTGCGTCGGGCCGCAGCGCGATAACGAGCGGCCATACGATCTGCCGATTCACTTCGCTCGGGGTACTTCGTCGATCGTCCTGCGCGGAACCGCGTTCGAGAACTGCGGACAGGACTATTCGTTCGTGGCGCGCGCCGGGCAGCGGGTGACGATCGAGCGGCTGACGCCCGAGCCGCCCGGCCTGCGAATCCCCATCTTTCTCGATTTTCGCGATGACAGCATCGCCGACGTCAGCGGACTCCGCTGGAGTGGCACGCTGAGGCGTTCAGGCAGGTACACGCTCAACGTCTTCGGGACCGACCAGCGCGGGGACGTCGGTCTGCAGCCCTTTACGATACGCCTGACGATTCGGTAACTTTATTCGCTGTCGACCGGCTGATACGACGGCGCCTGACGTTCGAAGTACGCGCGCGAGTATTTCGAGCCGATCTTCTGGAACTTGCGGGGCGCCTGTGAGAAATCGAACGAGTCGACGATGCTGTTGGCGCGGGTGTCGGTGGTCCCGAGCCGCCCGAGGTTCCAGATGTCCTCGACAAACCTGATGATGCTGCCGAACTCGTACTGCGTGTGCGAGATGTAGCCGGGCTTACTCGGCACCGCCTCGCGCGCATAGGGCGAGACGATTAGCATCGGAACGCGAAAGCCCAGGCCGCCCCAGTGATCGAACGGCTGCGGGGGCCGCACCGCGTCGTAGAAGCCGCCCCAGTCGTCCCAGGTAATGATGATCGCGGTGGAGTCCCAGTACGAGCTCTCGCCGATCGCGTTGATCACGCTCGCTACCCACGACGGCCCCGTGTCCTTCTGGGCCGAGCCCGGATGATCCGAGTTGGCGGCGTCGGGAATGAGCCAAGAGAGGCTGGGTAGCATTCTGTTCGTGATGTCCGAGAAGATCTTCGTCTCGGGCGAGACGACGTTGGTCTTCCACTCGGGTCCGTAACGCACCGGCGCGATCATGTCGAACGCGTTCCAGAGCGAACCGGCGCCGTGGATCGAGGGCGTATAATATTTCCACTTGACCTGCTGGGCGTCGAGCAAATCGCGCAGGGTCTGATAGTACTGCCCCGAGCCCGGAAACTGATTGGTGCACGGGAACGGGCCCTTCTTCGGGCCCGCGATGCCGCTGCCGGTCCACAGCAGGTATGACGTGGTCGTGCCCTTGGGCGCGTCGCAGCCCCAGGGCGCGCCCGTCGGAAAATCGACGAGTGCCTCGTCGAGCGCGGCATCGAACGTCGTGCCGCCGCGGATCAAGTCTTGGTGTCCCGTGAAGCTGCCGCTGCCTTGCGTCTGAAACGTCTTATCGGCCAGCACGTACTGGCCGGCGATCGTCCAGTAGGGTGCGATCTGCGCCGGATTCACGTACTGGTACGGGTGGCGCCCCGCCATCGCGCCGCACTGGCTGCCCTTGCCGCCGCCCTCGAGATAGAAGCCGTCCATCTTGCCGCCGTCGTAGTCTTTGAGGAAGCCGCTGCGCGAGTGGCCGAAGTCGCAGGGCCAGACGAGGCCGACTTCCTTCAATCGGATCCGCCTCTTGCCCATCTTGCCCCTCGTGGTCCCGTCGGCACCGGGAAACTTCGCGAAGAAGTCGTTGAAGCTGCGGTTCTCCTGAATCATGATGATGACGTGCGAGATCGGTATCGTGCCGGTCTTTCGGGAATCCGGGCCGGGTTGGAACCGCCCTCCGCCTACTGCACCTCCGGAACAGGAGGCGAAGGCGAACGTGGCGGCGAGAGCCGCAACGTATGACTTATTCGCTGTCAAGCGGAAGACCCGACGGCGTCTCGTGCTCGAAATAGTCGAGCGGATAGGACGATGGAATCTTCTGGAACTGGCGCGGTGACTGCGTGAAGTCGAACGAGTCCACGATGCTGTTGGCGCGCGTGTCGGTCGTGCCGAGGCGCGGAAGCCCCCAGTTGTCTTCGATGAATTTTAAGATGCTGCCGAACTCGTATTGCGTATGCGAGATGTAGCCCGGCTTGCTCGGAACCGCCTCACGCGCGTACGCTGAGACGATCAGACACGGCACCCGGAACCCCGGGCCTCCCCAGTGGTCGGGATACGGCGGATTCGGCGGCGGCACCGCATCGTAGAAACCGCCCCAGTCGTCCCACACGACGATGATGGCCGTCGAGTCCCAGTACGGGCTCTCTCCGATCGCATTGACGACGCTCGCGACCCACGACGGGCCGGTGTCCGTCGCTGCCGAGCCCGGGTGGTCCGAGTTCTTTGCATCCGGAATCACCCACGACACCGGGGGAAGCGCGCTGTTGGCGATGTCCGTGAAGATCTTCGTTTCGGGCCAAACGACGCTCGCGCCCCACTCCGAGCCGTAGCGCACCTTCGCGATCATGTCGAAGGCGTTCCACAGCGAGCCCTCCGACTTGATCGAGGGCGTGTAGTACTTCCAGAGGATCGACTTTGCGTCGAGCTCGTCGGCCAGCGTCTCGTAGTAGCTGCCCGATCCGGGAAACTTATTCGTGCACGGAAACGGGCCCTTATTGTGCTCGCCGTGGATGGCGCTGCCGTTCCAGAGCAGATACGATGTCTTGGTCTTCGGCGGCGCATCGCAGCCCCATGGCGCGGCCGTGGGAAAGTCTACGAGCGACTCGTCGAGCGCCGAGTCGTAGGTGGTTCCGCCGCGGATCAGGTCTTGGTGCCCGGTGAAGCTGCCGCTGCCTTGCGTCTGGAACATCGCATCGGCCAGCACGTATTGCTCGGCGATGTCCCAGTAGGGCGCGATCTGCGCGGGATCCACGTATTGGTAGGGCTTGCGTCCGGCCTTCCCGACACACTGACTGCCGTTGCCGCCGCCCTCGAGATAGAACCCGTCCATCTTGCCGCCGTCGTAGTCTTCGAGAAAGCCGTTGCGGGAGTGCCCGAAGTCGCACGGCCAGACGAGACCGACTTTCTTAAGGGCGATCGTCTTCTTACCGAGCTTGCCCTTCGTCGTCCCATTCGCGCCGGGGAACGTTGCGAAGAAATTATTGAAGCTGCGGTTCTCCTGAACCATGATCACGACGTGCTGGATCAGGCCGGAGCTTCCATGGCGCTTCGCATCGACGAGGCGCGGCGCGTTTGCCCCGAAGGTTGTGCCCCCATAGCCGCTGCACGAAGCGAGGACGAACGCCACACCCAGGGCCGTACAACGGAAACGCTCCATGCGCGGCGCTTTCGGCGAGGGCTCGGGCGTTACCCGTTCGATCCGGCCCGCATGCGCTGCAGAAGCTGCCCGATGTAGTCCGGCTCGCCGGCGTCTTGATGACGCTGGTATTCTTTCGCATCGAAGAGCCAGTCGGGAAGCGAAGCGGGCAACCCGATCTCGTCGTTGGTCACGTCGAACGTGTACGCGATCGGCGCGTCGTCCCACGTCCAGATGGCGCGCGTGACGACCCAGGAGCCGAGCACGTCGCGAAAGTAGACGGTGACGTCGGTCGGACTGATCGGCGCCTGTGGCACGGGGCGATACGTCCCAACGAAGTGCGCCTTCCACAGATCGTAGGTTTGCGCGTCGATCCAGAGATCGCGCAGGTTGCGGCGTTGCGGCTCCGTTTGCGGCCGCAGCTCCAGATGAAATGACCGGTGGCCGTTGACATCTTCGATCGGGAACGTGCCGTTGCGCGTGTTGGCGAACCCGTACGGGGACTGCGCGATCGCGACGACGGTGGCGATGACTTTCAGCCCCTCGACGTCGGGCTGCATCATCACGCCTCCGCGCGGCGCGACGCGCACCGACGAGCGCATCGTCCACGCGAAGGGCCCGAGAAACTCCGGTTCGATCTCCGCCGGCGGCAGCTTGCCGGTCGGGATTGCGTCGCTCACGTTCTCCATTCCGTCGGAGAGACGGATGGCATAGCGATGCGTCTCGACGCTCGTCGTCTCGCCCGTGTAATATCCCATGGGGCGTTGCCGGATGTTCCAGGTTGCGGTCCATACGGCATACGGCGGCACCGGGTACGATTGCAGGCGGCGAAACGAAGCGTCAAAGATCTGCTGCGCCGTCGCCGGTGGGGTCGCGCTATCTTGCGGGACGACGGAGGGGGTCGCCCCGAGGAGCGCAATCGCGAGAGTCCAAAGACTCCGTCTGATCATGGCGTTATTTACTCGCGGCGAATCGCCGCAGTTGCACGCGCTCTCGCGCAAGGGACTGCTGGAGGCGGCGGCCTCGTTCGGCGTGCTCGCCGCAATGGCGAACCTGCCGGTCGCTGCGGCCGAGCCGGACGGCGTCGTCGGCGCATGGAGCCTCGTGAGCTTCGACGTGGACGAGGGAAAAGCGACCACGCAGCCGCGCTTCGGCCCGTCGCCCGTCGGCTATCTCATCTACAGCGCGCAGGCGCGCATGGCGGCGGTGCTCGCTGGGACGCATCGGCCCGAGTTGCGCTCGCCTTCCGGAAGCGGCGCGTCGGAGGCACAGCGCAGCGAGTCGCTGCGCAATTTCCTCGCCTATGCCGGCCGCTATGAGATCCGCGGCGACCGCGTCTTTCATCACGTCGAGGTGAGCGTCTTCACCGATCTGGTCGGCGTGACGCTCGAGCGGCAGTTCAAGCTCGCCGGCGACACGCTCACCATACGGACGCTGCCACCGGAGATTTGGGGCAGCTCGAACGTGCTCGTCTGGAAGCGCGCGTGAAGGAGGTGCGCTTCGGCGCCGTTTTGGAAGGCGTCGAGGGCTCGTCGGCCACCTTCGTGAGCATGCCCGCTTCGATCATGAAGCGCTTCGGCGGCCGCATCCGCGTTCCGGTCCTCGTCACGATCGACGGCGTGACGCATCGCACGACGATCTGCGACATGGGCATGGGCCCGATGGTGGGCATCCCAGCGGCAATGCGTACGGCGACCGGCAAGAAACGGGGCGATCGGCTGAGCGTGAGTCTCCGTGTGGATGAGGACGAGCGAACGGTCGAGGTGCCGCGCGACTTCGCTGCGGCGATGAACGCCGCGCAACGCCGAGCGTATGACCGCTTGTCGTACACGCATCGTAAGGAATACGTGCTCTGGATCGAGGATGCGAAAAGACCCGAGACGCGTGCGCGGCGAATCGACAAGGCTCTCGAAAAGCTTCGTCAGAAAGGACGCTCGACCTAAATGCTCTCTAAATTCGCCGCTGCGGTGCTCGCCGCGCTCGCGCTGACCGCCGCTCCGGCGCCGGCGCAGCCGGCTCCGCCCGCGCAGCCTCCGGCCGCCGAACCGGCGCCCGCTCCCGACGGCGCGACGACGGCGCGCTTCACGACCTTCTTCACGCAGGTGCTTGGCGGACACGTGCCTGGCGGAAACATCTCGCCGCGGATGAAGACGGGCTTCACCTCTACGGTGCTGTCGCAGATCGATGGTGCGTTCGCGGGCTATGGAAAGTTTCGGCAGCTGCAATTCGTCCGCGCGGACACGATGCAGGAGTACCATCGTTATCACTATCTGGCGGTCTTCGAGCGTGGATCGCAGGGCGTCATGTTCGTGGTCGATTCGAGCGGGACGATCGTCGGCTTCTTCCAGGACCAATCGGCCGCCAATCCTCAGTAGACTCCCGGGATGAGGCGCCGCGTCTTGGCGCGGTAGGCCTCGTACTGAACGCCGAACTCCGAGGCGAGCAGCGCCTCCTCGGAGTTCATCCGCGCGATCAGGGGCGGCACGAGCAGCAGCGCGAGCAGCACGCCGATCGCCGAGCGAAACGCGAGAGCCCAGCCCAGTGCGCCGACGAGCATTCCGAGATAACTTGGGTTGCGAATGCGCGCGTAGATGCCGGTCGTCACGAGCGTGTGACCGGGCTGAATCGCGACGAGCCCGCTGAAGCGGTGGCCGAGCACGAAGACAGGCGCGACGCGCAGCGCTCCACCGACGGCGAGCAGCGCGACGCCGAGCCAGCGCGTCGCTTCGCCATCGATCGTCCAGAGGCCAATGCGATCCGTCCACGGTGCGACGAACGCGGCGGCGAGCCCGATGGCGATGACCGGCATCAGCACCCAACGATTCGAGCGATCTTCCCGGACGCCCGGGCTCACGTTTCCGCCTGCGAACATGGCGGCGATGGTGAAGAGGAAGAAGACGATCGCAGTCGCGGTCAGCGCCGGATGCGTGAAGAACGCGCCGGCGCCGCCGATGGCGATGACCGCGACCGCCAGATAGATCGCGGCGCTCGCGAACGCGGCGATGACGGCGACTGAGCGCTTCACGCGGGTTTCTTCCAGCTAGCCGTATAAGGCTCCGCCGGTGAGCGACGGAAACGAAGAACGGCGCTGGCGCGCATATCTCCCGGCCGCGCAAATCGCGATCGGCGTCGGCGGGCTGCTCGGCGCCGTCTTCCATGCGTTTCCGATCCATACGGTGCGCCACGAGAACTGGCCCGTGCTCGACGCCGTCGACATCGGTTGGCTTGCGCTGATCGCCGTCGCCGTGCTGCTTCCCGGAATAAGCAAACTCACGCTGGGCGGCGTCTCGGTTGAGCTGCGCGAGGAGGCCCGTGAGAGCGCGCAAGAGCTGCAGAACGCGATCGAAGAATACGCGAACCTCGTGCAGAACTGGTCGTCGTCAGCGGTGCTGTACATCGATCTGCTCGCCCGCGCGGCCGACGACGACGAGCGCGCGATGCTGCTCGCGCACTACCTGCGCGATCGTATGGGCGAGGCGAAGAACTATTTGAGCGAGGACCCCGACGACGAGGTACGCATCGCGCTGTGGATGTACGACCCCGCAAGCAAGACGCTCGAGTTCTTTTTCAGCAACGAAGGCGTTCCGACGAAGCAGAGCTACGCGCTCGGCGAGGGGATGATCGGCGAGGCGTTCCTCGAGCGGCGCCCGTTCAACGAGGCCGACGTGCGCAACGTCCCCTCCTACCTCGACACGCGCAAAGGGGCGGACCCGCCGTATCGCGCCGTTCTGTGCACGCCGATCTTCATCGGCGACGAGCCGATCGGCATGCTTACCGTGGACAAGCGCAGCGCCACGCTGTTCAGTACGGCGGCAGAGGACATCGCCAAGGGCCTCGCGTCGCAGTGCGCCCTGGCGGTCGACCAGTTCCGCAAGACCTGAGCGCGTCGCGCGCTCTCCTCATCCCTGGGTAGCGACTTTCTCCAGGCGCTTGAGCGCCCGGCTCGCGCGCACGCCGGGGCTCTGATCGGTGACGGACGGCGACCCGCCGGTGAACTTCACCGAGGCGAGCGCCTTCTTTACGTCTTCGATCGACTTCTTGTATTGCATCGTTACATGTCCGTGTCGGGCGGTCCCGAATATTTGGCGTGGATGAAGTAGTCCTTCGATAGCGACGACGGAATCTTCTTGAAGGTGATCGGTGACTGCGAGTAGTTGAAACAGTCGATGATGCTCGCGGCCCGCGAGTCGCTCGTGCCTAGCTGGCCCAGATTCCAGTTGTCCTCGATATACCGCAAGATGCTCCCGAACTCATAGTTCGTCTGTGAGATGTAGCCCGCCTTGGCGTAGGGCGACACGATGATGGCGGGCACCCGGAAGCCGAGGCCGCCGTAGTCCATGACCTTCGGCGGCAGGTTGTCGTAGAGGCCGCCCCAGTCGTCCCAGACGACGATGACGGCCGTGCTGTCCCAGTAGCTGCTTCCGCCGATCGCGTTGACGATGCTCGCGACCCACGAAGGTCCCGTATCCGAAGATGTGCCGGGGTGATCCGACTCGTCCTGGTCCGGGATCACCCACGAGACGTTCGGCAGTTTGTTATTCGAGATGTCGTTGAAGATGGCCGTCTGCGGCGTGACGATGTTGGTCTTCCACTCCGGTCCGTTGCGCACGGCCCAGACCACGTCGAAGGCACTCAAGAGCTGGCCATACGGCTTGTTGAACCCCGGCTGGTAGTATTTCCAGGTGACGTTTTTGGCGTCCATCAGGTCGCGCAGCGTCGGATACTTCAGCTTGAAATTCTTGGAGCACGGGAACGGGCCGTGCTTCTGCAGATAGACGTTGGCCTTGGTCACGAGGTGCGTGACCGTGCCGTGCACCGCGTCGCAGCCCCACCAGCATCTGCCGCAGGTTGGAAAGTCGATCATCCCCTTGTCGCGCTCGACCTCGGTGCCCCCGCGGATCAGGTCCTGGTGCTCGACGAAGCTATCGCTGCCCTGAGTCGTGAACATGTGCTCGGCGAGCGCGTACTGTTCGGCCATGTCCCAGTAGGGCGCGATCTGCGACGGGTCGGTGTACTGGTACGGGAACGTGCACTCGGGGACCCCATTGCCGTACGGCACAAGGTCGAAGCCGTCCATCTGTCCGCCGTCGCGCGCCGTTTGAAATCCCGAATACTTATGGTTCAGGTCGGTTGGGATGTCGAGCGGCACCTTTGCGAGCGGGATCGTTCCGGCTTTGATCGGCGGGCTGCAGTTGGGATTTGCTGATACTTTGCCCGTCATCGTGCCGTCGGCGTTCGGATAGGTGGCGAAGAAGTCGTTGAACGTCCGGTTTTCCTGAACGACGATGACCACGTGCTGGATCGGCGAGCTCGAACCGGCATGATGGGCCGATCCCTGCTGTGTAGCCGGGACCGGTGCCGAGTTGCCGCCGCCGCACCCGGCGATTACCGTGCCGGCGAGCGTCAAAGACGCGATGGTACGAAAACGCATAGCCGCCCCTTTCGCTCTCGCGAGGCGGCGCACTTCTCGCTACTGGGTACCGATCCTTTGATTAGCATTTGTTAACAAATAGATCTTGTCCGCGTGGCGCGCCCCGAGCGCCTTCTGATCGTAGATGATGCCGACGTACTGGCCGGCCTTGATCTTGCTCATTTGGTACGTCGTCTTGCCGTCGGCCGAGAAAACTTGATCGAATTTCGGCACGATCAAGAAGCTCAGGGTCTGTTTCGTCTTGGGATCCTGAACCTTTATGTTATTGGACGACACGTGGACCGTGATGCCGTAGAAGGTCGAGTTCGTGGCCGCCGCGACCGAGTGAGGCGCGGCGAGAACCGGTGCGAGGGCCGCCGTCAGGGCGGCGGCACGAAGTATGGCGGTGTACATGCTATGGCCTGTACCCCACTGGCGGGCGGTCTATGCCTTGCAGTCGCCGAAGGCCGCCCCGTGGAAGCGACACTCTTCGCCGACGGCGGATCCCGCGGTAATCCCGGACCGGCGGCGAGCGCCGCGGTGCTCATCGCCCCCGCAGGCGAGCTGCTCGAGGAAATCGGCGCCTACCTCGGATGCGCGACCAACAACGTCGCGGAATGGACCGCGCTCTTGCTCGGCTTGGAGGCCGCGAGCAAGCGCGGAATACGGCGGCTGCACGTGCGCTTGGATTCGGAGCTCGTCGTGAAGCAGTTGCGCGGCGAGTATCGCGTCAAGCACGCCGGGCTGCAGCCGCTCCATCGGCAAGCGCTGCAGCTGCTGCGTGCGTTCGAGAGCGTCGACGTCGCCCACGTACCGCGCAAGCAGAACGCATTGGCCGACCGCTTGGTCAACCAGGTGCTCGACCAGGAAGCGAACGCACCGGTAAAGTAGGCCGCGGTCATGCGCCGTTTTCCCATCGGGCTCTTCATCATCGCCGTATCGGCGGTGATGCTCGTGCTGGGTTGGCGCATCTATGGGCCGGGCGAGATGGGCCGGTTCGCTCCGGCGATTCACGCCCAGCACGCGCCGAGCGAGCTGTATGCGTGGATGACGATCAAGTACGCGAAGCCGCCGATCTTTCAAGAGGCCTACCGGATGTCCGACGTCGAGGGCGTTTCGCGCTTCGAATACGAGATTCGCGGCTACAATGGCCACGTGATCGTCGTCAAGGCCCCGGCTGCGCGCGTCTACGATGTGAGCTTCTTCTTCGGGAAGTTGGGCCAGGACGGCATCTGGCAGCTCGTGGACAAGCCGCCTCTGCCTGAGCCGGACGCGTACTACACGGTCTTCGTCAAGCAGCTCGCCGACTATCGGCAAGGGCAGCGGACGGTCACCTTCACCAACCCACAGTACTGGGCGACGAAGGCGGGCCGTCAATTCAACATCGACCTATCGAAGGGCGTGCCGAAGGACCTGCTCCGCCTGGAAAGCTCACAAGTCGCCGACCCACGCTTCGCGGAGATCGTGAAGGATTTCCGGGACTTCGGCCCCGACGAGTTCCGCCGCAACGTCACGGCGGCGCAGGCGCGCATTCGGGGGCTGCGCGGCTGAGCGTGGACGGTCGAATCGCGGTCCGAGCCTCGATGTGCGTTGCGCTGGCCGCGGCGCTGATGTTCGCGGGCTACGAGATCGCCGAGAGCCCGGGCAGCCAGCTCTTCGGCAAGACGCTCGTGAGCGGCCCGAAGAACGAGCGCGTCGTCGCGCTTACGTTCGACGACGGCCCGAATCCGCCGTACACCGGCGAGATCCTCGACGTGCTTCGCGCCGAACGCGTGCACGCGACGTTCTTCGTGGTAGGCCGTGCCGTCCAAGCATATCCGGCGCTCGTGCGCCGCGAGGCCGAGACGGGCAATGCCGTCGGCAATCATACCTGGAACCACGGCCACCTCGTTCTGTATGACAACGTCGGCCTGCGACGAACGCTGCAACGCACGGACGCCGCGATCTTCGCGGCGACGGGCCGCCACACGAAGATCATGCGCCCTCCCTTCGGCTCGCGGGATTGGCTCGTGCTCGACGAGGTGCGCAGACTCGGCTACACGCCGGTGATGTGGTCCGTCCCCCTGGCGAAGGACTGGGAGGATCCGCCGCCGCGCATCATCGCCGCGCGCGTGCTGCGCTACGCTGGCGACGGCGCGATCATCACGCTGCACGACGGAAACCGCGGCATCGTCTGCGCGCACACGCATACGCCGAGGCTCTGCGACAGGAGCTCCGACGTGGAGGCGACGCGTTTAATCGTCGATACGCTCAAGCGCCGGGGCTATCGGTTCGTGACGATCCCGGAGTTGCTGCGCATGGATTCGGCACGATCGGCTACGCGTAGAGTCGCCCGCGAAGGCGAATGAATCCATCCGGATGACGATTGCCGGGATCGTGGTGCGTCCAGTGGACGACCGGAAGCCGCCCCGGGTCCGCAACGAGCTCGCCGCAGACCTCGATGCGGTCGCCCGTGCGTACCGGGCAAGGGGGCGCGATGCTCACGTTGTCGACGACCTCGAGCCGCCCCGCGCCGCTCTGTACGTCGAATGCCTCATGCTCGCAGTGCGTGCGCGATCCGTAGAAGAAGCGCGGGCTCGATACGACGGTCGCGCTGAAATCGACCCACGATCCCATTGGTGCTGCGATCACGCGCGCCCGGTAGAACGGCAAGACATCCAGACGTGGCGATGAGAACCATTCGAACGGAACGCCTACGGCTCGAGCCGGTGACGGCGGCGAACGCGGGAACGCTCTGGGATCTGCTCCAGGAGCCCGGCCTGCGCGACTACCAGGACCTTCCCGAGGTGAACCGCGCGCAGTTCCTGCGCACGGTTGGCAGCCGCCCGACGCGCTTCGGCCCCGGCGCGACCGGGCGCTTCGAATGGCTCATGCACTTCGGCGACGATAAGAAGCCGCTGGGATGGATCTCGCTGCGCATCGCGGAGTCGAGCCGGGCGACGGCAGAGATCGGCTACAGCGTCGTGAGCGCGCATCGGGGGCGCGGCTTCGCGAGCGAGGCGGTCGCCGCGCTGGTCGAAGAGGGTTTTCGCCGCACACGCGTGCAGCGCATTCGCGCCTACTGCCTGCCGGAAAACGCGCCGTCGCGGGCGGTCCTGCGCCGCAACGGCTTCGAGGACGACGGCATGTTGCCGCGCGGCGCGACCGTCGCGGGGAAGCCCGTCGACGTGATCCTCCACTCGCTCGAGCGCGCCCGCTGGGCGGCCGGTACTAGCGCGAATCAGCAGGCCACTCGATCGTAATTCCCGCTTCGTGGTAGCCGGCGTAGCGCCGCCGCAGCTCGCCGCGCAGGTAGGCGAGGAGCGGCTCCCGCACGACCGCGACGACAATCCGCTCGGCTAACGCATCGAACGGCACCCACTCGACAGCAACAACGTGATCGTCCTCACCCTTGTCACCGTGATTGTGTCGCAGGGTCACGTTGAAGGTCGCGTTCAGGAACTGCAGCTCCCGGTCGTAGCTCTCGGTAACGTAGGCGAGCTCGCCCGCGTCGACGTGCAGCCCGGTCTCCTCGAGAAACTCGCGCGCGACGGTCTCCTCGAGGAGCTCGCCGGGCTGCTGCCGCCCGCCGGGGAGATTCCAGAGCGGCTGCGGGTGATTGGGATAGCGCGACGCGACGAGCAGCACTTGCCCATCGCGTACCGCAAGACCGGTGGCGAGCCGGATCATGAGATCTTCCCGATCATATGCGGCGGCGCATCCAGAGCGCCACGCCGCCCAAAACCGGAATCGTGAGGACGTTGAAGTGAATTACGCGCGCGAATAGATAGAACGGCGCCACAACGTAGGCTAGAGCCAACAAGGCGAACGTGACCGCGTTGAGACGCGCCGCGGCAAGCCAAAGGAACGGCAGCGCGAGGATGGCTTCGTAACCCCAGGCATGCGGACTCGCGGCTACTCCGATCAAAGGGGCTACGCTCGCGGCCTCGAGGCGCGACACGCGCAGAAGAAGCGGCGTGCTTGCGAGCAGCAGAATCGCTCCGGCGAGCCATGCGGCCGCGTTCGGTACGCCGAATCGGGTCAGCAGCGTCGGCACGCTGATGGCGTAGTCCGCATTCGCGACCACGTCTCTGCCGTAGAGCGCCGACAGCATCGTGACGTATTGCGTCGGCCAGAGCCAGTCGTGCGCCGCAGCGGCGCTCGACAAGTACCACGCTAGTGCGAACGCGGCGGCAACCGCGAGCGCGCGCCACTGCCGCAAAATGAGAAGAAGAAACGCCACGGCGACCGCGTCGCTCGGTTTGTACAGGAGCAAACCGAGACCGATGCCGGCCAGTGACTGGTTGCGACGCACGATTCCGAACGTCGCGAGCATGACGCAGAGAAGGGCCACCGGCGAGTTTTGGCCCAGGCAGATGGCGATGGTGAACGGCGCCCAGGCGAAGGCCATGAAGGCGGTGGTCTGAAACGGCAAAGAGTAGATTTTTGACGCGAGCCACGCGGCGGCCGTCGCGCACGCGACCATGATGACGACGTAGATGTAATAGCCGGCCGCGATGGGCAGGTGGGCAAAGGGCCAGAGCAGCCAAGCCGCGCCGGGTGTGTACGCGAAGCGCGACGCCCTGATGAGCGCCGGCGTCCCCACGCTATGTCCGGCGCCCCAAAAGATGCGCCAGTCGTCACCGGTGCCCGCGACGTCGACCGCGCCGATGACGATCCAGACGATCGTCAGGGCGAGCCCAAAGGTGACGAGGAACGTCGATGCCTTCGCGGGCAGCAGCCGCGGCGCCGTCATTGGCGCTCCGTCTTCGCTCGTCGTTATCGGGCCCCATCTTGCGCGCGCCTTGGCTCCGGCATTATGATTTGGCCAAGGAGCACCGATGATGGGGAATCCGGTTGGCCGCCTTAGTGTCGGATTTTACGCGCTCGCGGTTGCGCTCGCTGGATGCGGTGCCCTCCAGAGCCAGACCACTCAGCCGCTTCCAACCGCGATGTCTGACGCCGGCGCACGGGATGGGGATCTCTTGTACGTGTCCGTCGGCAACACGGTCCGTGAGTATTCGTTGCCCCAGGCGGAGCTCAAGCAGACCTTGACGGGTTTGAGCACGCCCGAGGGCTTGTGCTCCGACGCCGTCGGGAACGTCTTCATTCCGAATCTCGGCACGAAGCAAATACTCGAGTATGCGCACGGCGGTGCGTCGCCCATCCAAACGCTCAAAGCCCGCGGCTATCCCTATGACTGTGCGGTCGACCCAACCACGGGTGACCTCGCCGTCGTCGATATAGACGGCCCGCACGGCGTCCGTGGAAATATCGCGGTTTACAAGAACGCCTCGGGAAGCCCGAAAATATATAACGTGCGGGGTTGGCGCTACGCCACCTCATGCGCGTACGATCGCGAAGGTAACCTCGTCGCAATCGGGTTTACTCAAAGCTTCTTCACGAAAATAGCCGAACTTCTCAAGGGCGAGTCCTCGTTCAACGAAGTAACGCTCAATAGACACACGACGTCCGTGTACTGGATCCAGTCGTTCGGGGGAGCGTTCACGGTATACGCCGCGCCGCTCGCGGGCATTTATCGCCTGAGAATCAGCGGTTCGAAAGGAGTCCTCGATGGGCCGGCGCCTCTCCGTAAGGCGTCGAGAATCAGTGAGTACGCCTTCTCGAAGCGGGAGCTCGTCGGAATCGTTTATGATTTTCCGCCGAAAAAAGGCGTCGTTCGGTTTTGGCCCTACCCGGTGGGGGGCGAACCCGCGAAGACGATTCCGAACCTCAGAAATCCCGACGGCATAACGGTAAGCCTGGAACCGAGGTAGCATTGTGGCAAAAACTTTCGTACGGTCTTGCGCCCTGCTTGCGGTTTTCGCAGTGCTCGCATCGGGCTGCGGCGGTCCAGTGAGCTCTATCCCGTACGCAGGCATATCGCCGGCATCGGCGCTGCGGCAGGCGGCGGAGGAGGCGCCGTTGTCGTCATGCCTCGATACGAACAAGCAGTTGCGCACCCCCGTCGATCCGAACGCGCCGAGAGAGAAGGCGGCTTATGAAACGTGGATCGCACAAAACGCGATTCCAGTGCGCTCGGAGTCCTGCGATCGGGACTTTTCGGACTTGCAGCCGTTCGGCGCGATCGTCGGCGATAAGCGCATAGTCGGCCTAGGCGAGAGCTCCCACGGCGTCGGCGATTACAGCACGCTCAAGGTCCGCCTGATCAAGTATCTCCACGAAAAGCTCGGATTCGACGTGATCGCCTTTGAGTATCCCATGTTCCAGGATTACAAGGTGAATGAAGAGATCCGCTCGTTCTCGCCTAAACACGCGATGATTCACGGATGCTACGGGGTTTGGTGGTCGAGCGAGGTGCTGCCGCTGTTTCGCTACATCAAGGAGCAGGCGAGCACGAGCCATCCCCTGATCCTCGCGGGATTCGATATCCAGCAGTACATGGGTTTGAACGGCCGCGCCGCGGCGTTTCGCGAGGTCATCGCTCCCGTCGATCCCGCGTATGCCGATCGAGTCGCGCAGCAGGATCTAGCGTACTTCACGTTCTTGCTCGGATACACGTACCCGGTGCCGAGAAAGTGGCGTCACGATCTGCACGCGATGTTGCCGGGTTTGACCGATTTCTACAGCGACGTGAGCGCCTGGATGGAGCGGCACATGACGCGCTTGGTGGCGGCGGCAAAGGATAAGAAGCTGCCGGGGCTGATGCAGCAGGTTGCCAACACCGCGCCTGCGTACGCGCAAGAGCTGTACATCCTGAACAACAATCGCTCGAGCTCGGTGCGAGACGAGGCGATGGCCGCGGATGTCAAGTACCTGGCCACGAGGCTCTATCCCGATAAGAAGATCATTCTGTGGTCCCATAGCGAGCACATCGCCCTGGGCAAGGTAGGCTGGAAGAACATGGGCTCCCGCATCCAGGACGACTTTGGCGACGCGTACTACGCGACCGGGCTCCTGCCGTTTCGCGGCCACGGCGCCTATAACAATGGCCAGGTGTACCGGGAGCCGAGGCCACCGCGTGACAGCATCGACGCCATACTTTATTACACCCGCTGGCGCTGGGCGTACGTGGACATGTCGCAACCGCGACGCGGCGCGGGCGACGAGTGGATGTGGGGCCCTCCGCTCCGCTACGACACCTTCGGCTCCTACTACATGTCGCCGCCCGCGACACCCCGAAAATTGTACAACGGTCTGATGTACGTGTATCTGATCCATCCGCCGAACTACTTGGGACCGAGGGGCGCTCGGCCGCGGGAGCTTTAACCCCGTTCACTGGCCGGCGGCCTCGATCACGCTCAGCGTTCGCGCTGCGGTCTTCTGCCAAGTGAACGCGGCGGCATGCATCGGCCCACGCTGCCGAAGCTCGGCCGCATACGCCGCATCGCCGGAGACGCGCAGAATCGCGGCGGCCAACGCCGCGGCGTCGCTCGGCGGCACGTAACACGCAGCGTCCCCGCCCGCCTCCGGTAGCGACGCGGCGTTCGACGCAATGACGGGCGCGCCGTAGCTCATCGCCTCGAGCACCGGCAGTCCGAAGCCTTCGTGACGCGAAGGAAACGCGAGCAGCGTGCAGGCGCGATAGAGCGCCGCGAGCGTGTCGTCATCGACGTGTCCAAGCTCGACGACGCGGACGTCGCGCGGGATCGGCCAGTTCCCCGACCGGCTCGTAACGACGAGGCATAGCTCCGTGCGCTCCCGACCCGCCAGCGACATCGCCTCCAGCAACGTATCGAAGCCTTTGCGCGATTCGGGCGCCCCCACGTAGAGCACGAACGGTGCCATCGACTGCACGTCGAGCGCGACCGGAACAGCGGGCCGCGGCGGTGCAACGCCGAGGGGAATCGGGACGAGACGCTCCGGCGCAATGCCCAGCGCGCGCGCCAACTCGCCTTGTGCGAATCGGGAATCGGTGATCAGCGCGCGACAACGCTGCGCCGCCTCTCGCAAGATCCCTTGGGTCTCGGGCGCATAGCCGGGCACGACGAAGTTGGAGGCGTCGTGCAGCGTCGCGGTCGCCGGAAGCCTGAAGTTCGTCCAGCTGCAGCCGTTGAACGGAAACCAGAGCGCGTCGAGGCCGGCGCGCGCGTGCCCCCGGCGCGAGACGATACGATAAGGTCGTCCGTCCACCTCGTGCAGATATCGGCCGCGCACCGTCCACGTGTGCCACTCTGGAACGATCAGCGTCACGTCGACGCGCTCGCGCTCGTCTTCCCACCACGCGCGTAAAATCTGCCTGACGTACCGGCCGATGCCGCGCCGGTCGCCGGGGAGGTTCCACGCGTCGACGCCGAGTCGAATCATCGCGCTAACGATCGGAAAAGCTCCAGGTGCAGCTGCGCGCTCCGATCCCAGCTGAACAGCTGCGCGCGGTGCAGGCCTTCGCTGCGCAGGCGTTCGCGCAGCTCTGCATCCTCGACTATGCGGCGCAGCGCGGCTGCCCACGCGAGCGCGTCGTCGGGCGGGGCGTAGAGCGCGGCGTCGCCCGCGACCTCGGGCAGCGCGCTCGCGCGCGAGGCGACGACGGGCGTGCCGCACGCCATCGCCTCGAGCATCGGCATGCCGAAGGTCTCGTGATACGACGCGAGCGCGAGCGCCTGCGCGCCCCGATAGCACGCGCGCAGGGCATGCCGGCCGCGCTCGATGTCGTCGGCGAGATTTCCGACGTGGATCACGCCGGGAAGCTTGGGCGCGCGCGGTCCCGCGACGGCCAGCGCCGGCGCCGAATCCGTCGGCCAGGCGCGCCGGTAGGCGTCGTAGAGCAACGGGAAGTTCTTGCGCGGCTCGCCGATCGGATCTCCGACGAAAAGAAGAAACGGCCGATCCCGCAGGACGCTCGGCAGCGGCTCCGCGGATCCCGGCGAGAATTCCGCGTCGACGCCGTGCTGGATGACGGCGATCTTCTCGCCGGCGACACCGAGAAGCTCGCGGAGTTCGCCGGCACCGAACTGCGAGACGGCGATCACGCGCGTCGCCGTGCGGGCCGAGCGCAGAAACGGCTCCTGCGCGCGCCGGCGCCGCCCCGAATCGGGATCGGGGTAGCGAAAGGGCACGGCGTCGTGGATCGTAGCGACGCTCGGCAGCGACGAAGCGAAAAACGTTCCATTGGCGGGATGCCAGATGAGCCGGCAGTCGCGCGGCACGCGCGCCCGCACGCTGAAGGCATCGCCGCCGAGGGCGCGCGCATACGCGGCCGAATAGCGCCGGCGCAGGCGAAATTCGGCGAGCAGCGTGAGCTCTACGTCGGTGCGGCCGAGCAGGCGGCGTAAGATTGCGCGCGCATAGCGTCCGATTCCACGCGTGTCTTCGGCGACAACGCGCGCGTCGACG
>JAFAJV010000068.1 GCA_019235995.1 Vulcanimicrobiota bacterium | reverse complement strand
GCGATCGCGTTCTCGATCGCCTGCGACGGCATCGCCTTGGTCATGTCGGTGTCGATGAAGCCCGGCGCCACGGCGTTCACCGTGATGCCCTTCTTGGCGACCTCGAGCGCGACGGTCTTGGTGAGGCCGATCAGTCCCGCCTTAGCGGCGGCGTAGTTGGCCTGCCCGAAGTTGCCGGCCTCGCCGACCACGGAGCTGACGTTGACGATGCGCCCGAAGCCTTGCTCCAGCATCGCGTCGAGCACGGCCTTGATCATGAAAAACGGCCCCGAAAGATTCACTTGCAGGACCGCTTCCCATTCGTCGACCGTCATCTTGCGAACGGTGTGATCGCGGGTGATCCCCGCATTGTTGACCAGATAGTCGATGCCTCCGTGCTCGTCCAGCACGGCGGCGACCGCCTGTCGGCAGCGCTCGTAGATGCTGACGTCCGTCTCGTAAAAGTGCAGCCGCGACGCGGCGCCGTTGAGGTGCCGGCTGAGCCGATGCGTGCGTGCCTTATCTTCGGGCAGACCGAGCACTGCGACGCTGGCGCCGTCTTCGGCCAGCAGCGCGCTGACCGCGCCGCCGATGCCGCGCGAGCCGCCGGTTACGATGCCGACGCGTCCTTTGAGCGGTAAACTACTCACGCGCTAGATTTACACAGCGTTCCGCTCTCTCCCTTGCGCGCTTTCGGCACGTTTATCCGGCGGCGCACAGGGTACGCTACCCGGCGAGATGAGCAAAGATCCGTTAGACAAAGCCGCCGATGCGATGAAGAAAATGACCGACGACGTTCGGGATTCGGTCCATGAGGCGGGCCACCGGTCGGCCGCCCAGGGCGAGCGAGCAAAGCGCGACGTCTTCGGTGGCGAGATGACGGCGGGCGAGAAGACCGAGTCGGCGGTCAACGAGGCCAAGCACCGCGCCCAGGCCGAGCTCGACGCAGCCAAGCAGCGCCTGCGAGATAAAACGTAGCGCTTACGCGCTACATGTCGAGGCCGCCGTTGATCGAATACACCGCGCCGGTGATGTAGCTCGAGTCGTCCTCGAGCAGGAATCGCACGACGCGGGCTACCTCGTCCGGACGTCCCAAGCGGCGTTGCGGAATCTTCTCGACTACCTTTGCGAGTGCCGCCTCCGGTATCGCGGCGACCATCTCCGTCTCGATGAACCCCGGCGCCACGCAGTTGACCGTGATCCCGCGCTGCGCCATCTCGAGCGCTAGGCTCTTGGTGAATCCGAAGAGACCCGCCTTCGACGCCGCGTAGTTCGCCTGTCCGACGTTGCCGGTCTCACCGATGACGGAGCTAATGTTCACGATGCGCCCCGAGCCGCGCTCGATCATGTGCTCGAGCACTGACTTCGTCATCTGAAACGCGCCCGATAGATTCACGTCGAGCACCTGACGCCAGTCGTCGACCGTCATCTTTCGCACCGTCTTGTCCACCGTGATGCCGGCGTTGTTCACGAGGTAGTCGACGCGGCCGAAGCGATCCAGAACTTCTTTGGCGACACGACTGCAGTCCGCTGGGTCGTCGACGCGCCCCTGATGGATCGTAACGGTCGCGCCCTTGCCGGACATGTGCTGCGCAAACTTCTCCGCACTCTCCTTGCCGCGATTGTAACCGGCGGCGACCGCCGCGCCGCTCCCCGCCAGCATCTCGGTGATGGCGGCGCCGATCCCGCGCGTGCCACCCGTTACCAATGCCACTCGTCCTTGAAACACGACCAGCCTCCTTCGTCCGACAGCGCGGCGCCGCAAAGCGTAACGCCGTCTTTACTCGGCGCGTCCCACGGAGCCTTCGCGTGTAACAGCCGCCCCGTTCGAATCGTTACTAATAGACCGTGCCATCTCGGAGGTGCTCTGCGAGCGTGCAGGGCCGTGCCGCAACGGCGCTTTTTGCCTGCGCGCTAGCGTCGTCGCTGTCCGCATGCGTCGGTCGCTCGGGCGACGGCGCGGTACCGGCACTCGCGGGCGGAGAACGCTCGGTCGCGACGCGACGAGTCTTCCGCTACACGGGCAAGAGCCAGGAATTTGTCGTTCCCCGTTCCGTGACGAGCATCACCGTCGATGCGCTCGGCGCCGGCGGCGGCGGCGTCGACGCGGGGCGAGGCGGCCGGATCGCGGCGGTCGTCCCGGTTATGCCGGGGGAAAAGCTGCTCGTCGTCGTCGGCGGGGCCGGCTCGCGTGACGGCGGCGGATTCAACGGCGGTGGACACGGCGGCACCGCGAGCAACTGCGACGCCAAGTGCCCCGGCGGCGGAGGCGGCGGGGCATCCGACGTGAGGCGCGTGCACGGCTCCCTCCTCGAACCCATCCTCGTCGCAGGCGGCGGCGGCGGCCGGGGCGGCAATTTCGGCGCACGCTTCGGCGCGGGCGGCCAGGGCGGCGGTGCGGTGGCCGGAAGCGGCGGCGACGGCAACGGACCACGGGGCTCCGGGGGCGGCTGCGGGGGCGGCGGAGGAGGCGGAGGTTCGCAACAACATGGCGGGTTCGGCGGCGGCCCAGGGGTCTGCTATGAAACGAGCGGACATCCCGGCGAGAACGGACGCCCTGCGAAGGGCGGACTGGGAGGCGCCGCGAGCCCCCCGGCCGGCGGCGGCGGCGGAGGCGGCGGCGGTTACTATGGCGGCGGCGGAGGCGGCGGCGGTTCGAGCGTCGAGCCGAGCGGCGGCGGCGGCGGCGGAGGCGGGGGCGGATCCTCGCACGCCGAGCCCAGCGCGAAGATCCTCGGCCTGTGGCGCGGCTGGAAGACTGCGACGGGCAACGGGCTCGTTACGATCAGCTGGTAACGCGGCCGCCGTTCGAAGCCTAACGAATGGGGTACTCGTCCGCCGAATCGTACTCTCCCTCGAGTGCCGGCGGGGTCAGGTCGTAGCCGCCCTGCGCGGTTCGCACGATCCGAACGGGAACTTTCGGAACGATCGGCGCCTTGCGGATGTAGTCTCTGCGCACGATCAGCACGATCGGGTAGCTGTGGGCGGGAACCGTGACGAGGTAGTCTTCTTCCGCCGAGCTGTGCGCCGGTAAGTAGAAGCTCGTGTTCGGGTTGCCTCCGACCGCGCCGCTGCGCAGCTTCACGATCGAAAACAGCAGCGCAACCGGCTTGCGCGCAACGTCGGCGCTGACGATCTTCTCGGTCGGCGTTTCCGAACGCGTCACACGGTTGACTCGCGACGCGATCCGCTCGCCGTAAACGCTGAGCGCCTCGGCAGCGACGTCGATGCTCACATTGCCGGTGTTCTGAAGGCGCCTGCGAATCGTCAGAAACACGACGCCGTCGGGCGCGCGCTCTTGCTCGACGATCGTCGGCACCGAGAAGGATGGGGCCTCCGCAAGCGGCTTGATCCGTTGCTCGTAGACGAACGTATAGAGAGCCCATAACCCCGCCGCAACGATCGCGACGATCTCGACGGCCGTGCGGACCTGCTCCGCGCGTGTCGGAACCGAATGCACGCGCAGTTCTCGACTCATAGCCAGCCATCCATTCGGTTGCCGCGCGCGATGACCCCGCGAGCCGCTCGGCGAAGCCGACCCGCCATGCGAATCTCACCGCTACGCCTCGGCGCGCCGGCCGCGGCGTTCCTGCTCGCGGCGTGCGGCGGCAGCGGCGGCGCGCTGCTTCCCCGCGCTCCCGGGCTCGAGCCGCAGACCGCCCCGGTGCGCTCGCCGATCAAACACGTCGTGCTGCTAGTCCAAGAGAATCGCACGTTCAACGACTTCTTCGCCACTTATCCGGGTGCCGACGGCACGACGACGGGGAAAGTCGCGAAGGATCCCGCCTGCGGAATTCGTCGCGCACAGACCATCTCGCTGCGGAAAAGCAAGCTCGTCATTCCGCGCGATCTCAACCACAGCTATCAGGGCTATAGCGCCGCGCTTGACGGCGGAAAACTGGACGGGTTCGACAGGGTCGTCAGCCAAAAGACGGGTGCGCCCGAGTGCAAGTTCCCGTACCAATACACCGATCCGTCGCAGATCCGGCCGTATTGGGACATGGCCGAGCAGTACACGCTGGCGGAACACATGTTCACGACGCAAGGCAGCAGCAGCTTCGTGGCACACCAGGATCTGATCCGTGGGGGAACGCAAATCGATCCGACTCACAGTCTCGTCAACGATCCAACCGGCTCGCCGTGGGGCTGCGACGCGCCGCCGGGGACCACAACGTCGCTCATCACGAAAGACGACGTGCTCGAGGAGAACAAGGGCCCGGCGCCGTGCACGAAGGCCTTTCCCGGATCGTATCCGACGCTGCGGGATCTGCTCGACGCGAAAAACGTCTCGTGGAAGTACTACGTGCTGCCGCTCAACAAGAATTTCGGCGGCCTGATGACGGCGTTCGACGTCATCGCGCGGGTTCGCTACGGTCCGGAATGGAAGAGCAACATCGTAACTCCGCAGACGCGAATCTTCCGCGACATCGCAAAGCACGAGCTGGCCGCGGTATCGTGGGTTATCCCCGACGAGCCGGACTCCGATCACCCGGCCGATCCCGTCGACGACGGACCGTCGTGGGTCGCGAGCATCGTCAACGCGATCGGCCAGAGCCGGTACTGGGACTCGACCGCGATCGTCGTCGTCTGGGACGACTGGGGCGGCCTCTACGACAACCTTCCTCCAAAGCGGGTCGGCTTCGGCGGCCTCGGCTTTCGGGTGCCCGCGTTGATCGTGTCGCCGTATGCGCGGCCTGGTCACATCTCCAAGACCGCGTATCAATTCGGCAGCATCTTGCGATTCATCGAGGACAACTGGAACCTCGGACGCCTCGGGACGTCGGACACTCGTGCGAAAAGCATCATCGACTCCTTCGACTACTCCCAACGGCCGATCAAATTCAGGAAAATTCCGTCGTCGCGCTCTCCGGAGTACTTCACGCGCAGGCCGCCGTCGGGCTTGCCGATCGACGACGACATGTAATGGCCACGACGCGCGCGCAGCGATCCGATGCGGGCAGAGCGCTTCGAATGGAGTGTCCGCGCTCTCGTCAGGCGGCGTGGAAGCCCCACCGAGATGCCGACGCCGCGCTCGCCCTCATCGAAGAGTCGAACGCCGGCAGAATTCCGGGCCTGATTCCGGTGCGGTACGGCCGCATGGCGCAGTCGCCGTTCGCGTTTTTCCGCGGTTGCGCGATCGTGCAGGCGCGCGATCTGCTCGATACGCCCTCCACCGGCGTGACCGTTCAGCTCTGCGGAGACTGCCACATCATGAACTTCGGCGGCTTCGCGACGCCCGAGCGGAATTTGATCTTCGACATCAATGATTTCGACGAAACCTACCCGGGTCCGTGGGAGTGGGACGTCAAGCGTCTCGCGGTGAGTCTCGTCCTCGCCGCGCGCGTCCGCGGATTCTCGCAAGAGACCGCCCGCGACGCGGTCCGCGACGCGGCCGCATCCTACCGCGAGAAGATGTTTTCGTTCGCCGAGCTCTCTCCGCTGGAGATCTGGTACACGCAGATCGGATTCGCCGACCTCGGCAACTTCTTCCGCCGAAACGCGGATGCGGTCGGCAGCTTGCAGAGTGCCGAACGCTTTGCCCGAGGGCGGACCAGCGAAGCGGTCTTTCCGAAGCTGACCGCGATCGAAGATGGACGCGCAACGATCCTCAACGATCCGCCACTGGTCTATCACTTTCACAAATATCTCGACCAATGGGAAGCGATGATCGCGGCGTTCTTCGAGCGGTATCGGCGGTCGCTGCCCGTCGATCGCCAGCGGCTCTTCGAGCGCTACGCCTTCCAAGACATCGCGGCGAAGGTCGTCGGCATCGGGAGCGTCGGCACGCGCTGCGCGATGGCACTCTTCTTGGCCGACGAGATCGACCCGCTGTTCTTGCAGATCAAGGAGGCGCGCCGATCCGTGGTCGAGCCGCCCGGGGCCGACGGCCGCTTTCACCATCAGGGCGAGCGCGTCGTCGTCGGCCAGCGTCTGATGCAGGCGGCGAGCGATATCTTTCTCGGTTGGGCCGAAGTCCCGGGCTCGCAAGATTATTACGTCCGCCAGCTGCGCGACATGAAGGTGTCGGTCGACATAGAGACGTTTCGCGCTCGGGCGTTGCTCGACTACGGCGTCGTATGCGGGTGGGCTCTGGCGCGCGCGCACGCGAAAGCCGGCGACGCCGCGACGATTTCCGGTTACCTAGGACGAGCCGACCGCTTCGATCGTGCGCTCGTGCGGTACGCTTGCGCGTACGCCGATCAGGTCGAGCGGGATTTCGCCGCGTTCCAGGGCGGCGTCCGCTCCGGGCGCTTCCCGACCGAAATCGGCGAGTTCACGGACGTAGACTTTCTCCCGTAGCTAGCCCAGCAGCGCCGCGAGCAGCGCGAGAATCCCTAAAACGGCCATCATCGCCGCGACGAAACCGGCCATGGAGCGCGGGACCGCCGGATAACGCTTGCGAAACTGCCGCAGCTCGATCGTGAACAGCACGAGGGCGATCAAGCCGAACGCGATCATCGTGATGCCGACGAAGCGGGGGCTGAGAACGAACGCGCCGCCGGCGCGACTCCCGCGGCCCTCGAAGAACTTGTCGATCGCGAAGCCGAAGCCGATCAGGGCCAGCGACGTGCGCATCCACGCTAGAGCCGTGCGCTCGTAGGCCAGGCGCAGATTGTCGAGCGAGTCGTCGGAAATCTGCATCGAGTGAGAATCTTGGTCGGAAGGACTGCTCCGCCCTCCGGACGGAACCCCGTCACGCGATGAGACGGTGGCACGCGCTGAGCTTCGGCGGTTGCGTTGCTTTGCTGGCGGGATGTTCCCTCGGACCGCAGTCCGCGCTACCGTACATGCAAGGCGGCTCGCCGCTGCAGACGCTCAGCTCGACCGGCGCCGGCAAGATCGAGCATATCGTCTACATCGTCCAGGAGAATCGCAGCTTCGACAACCTGTTCCGGGGCTATCCAGGCGCCGACACGGTCGCGTACGGCAGAAACTCGCGCGGGCAAAGAGTGAAGCTCATGCCGTGGAGCCTCGCGCGGCCGTATCAGCTCGATCATTCCGACACCGCGATGTTCACCGACTGCAACGGGACGGGCAGAATTCGCGGAACGGACTGCCGCATGAACGGATTCGACAAGGAGTTCGGCTACGGCGGACCGCCCAACTACCCCGAATACGTCTACGTTCCGCACCAGGAGTCGAGGCCGTATTTCGACATGGCGCGCGAGTGGGTCTTGGCCGACCGCATGTTTGCGTCGCAGCTCGACGAGAGCTTCGTCGCGCATCAATACATCATCGCGGCGCAGGCGGCATGGAGCGTCAACCTTCCGCTGAGCTGGTGGGGCTGCGAGGGCGGCCCCAGCGATACCGTCCCTACCATCGGTGTCGACCGCATGCCCGGCAAGTCCGAGCAGGCATGCTTCGATTACACGACGCTCGGAGACGAGCTCGACAAGGCCAAGCTCTCATGGCGTTTCTATGCCAGCACGTACGGAAGCCGCTCGAGCGGCACGGGGGGAACCTGGTCGAGCTATCAGGCCGTGCGGCACATCTACCGCGGGCGCGACTGGCGAAGAGACGTCATCTCGCCGAATTGGAAATTCATCACCGACGTGCGGGCCGGCAAGCTCGCGAACTTCACGTGGATCACGCCGGTATGCGCCGACTCCGACCACGTCAACTGCCCGGGAGGCTATGGGCCCTCCTGGGTGGCCGCGCTGG
>JAFAJV010000113.1 GCA_019235995.1 Vulcanimicrobiota bacterium | reverse complement strand
GAACACGTCGGCGTAGAAGTTCATCTTGGCGTGGATCTCCGGCGCCTTTTCGGGCGGATAGATGCTCGCGGGATCCCCGAATGCGATGTGCTGCATCGGTACGCTCGCGCCGGCGCGCAGGCGCGAGCCGACGTGCACGATTCCGCCCAGCGCGACGCCGCTGCCGTCCTCGAGCGTCGCCCCGTTGAAGATCTTCGCCCCGGACGCCACGAAGCAGCCGTCGCCGATCGTCGCGCCCGCGACGTAGGCATGAGGGCCGATGATGCAGCGGCTGCCGACCTTCAGCGGAAAGGCGAGCGCGCTTCCGCCGCTCGCACGCAGCACGGCGTGCTCCATGACGACGCACTGCTCGCCGAGCTGGAGCGGCGCGCCCTCGGCCGTGACGACGGCGCCGTGCAGCACGGCGCAGCCCGCGCCGATCGTCACCTCGCCGCTCACGACGGCGGTGGGCGCCACGTACGCGCTCGAGTGAATCTTCGGCCGCTTCGTTCCGCTGGAAAGGATCATGACGCGTCTTCCTCCGGTCGCCGCGCGTAACCCTCGACGTAGATGCGGCGGATGATCGACTCGAGGTCGGGTTCCTCCAGGCTGACGTCCTCTACGCAGTATCGCTCACTCGCTTGACGCACCAGCAGGTCCGCGCGTTGCGTGTTGCGATCGAAGCGAAACCGCGCCGTCGAATCCTCGGTGCCGGCGAGCTGCGCCCCGTCCAGGTGCGGATGCTTCACCGGATCGCTGAATCGAACGACCAGCGTGCGAAAGCGGCCATACTCGCCCTTTATGCGCTCGATGTCGCCGTCGAAGATCAGCGTTCCATGATCGATCAAGATGATGCGCCGGCAGAGGCGCTCGACGTCGGCCAGGTCGTGCGTCGTAAGAATGATCGTCGTCCCGCGTTCCGCGTTGATTCGCGCGATGAACTCGCGGATTGCCTGCTTCGCGACGACGTCGAGGCCGATCGTAGGCTCGTCCAAGTAGACGATCTTCGGTCCGTGCAGGAGGGCGGCGGCGAAGTCGCCGCGCATGCGCTGGCCGAGCGAGAGCTGCCGCACGGGCGTCTGCATGAAACCGTCCATCTCGAGGATGTCGGAGAACTCCCGAAGGTTGCGGCGGTACTCGGCCGCCGAAATTCCATAGATCGCGCGAAGCAGCTCGAACGACTCGACGAGCGGCAGATCCCAATAGAGCTGGCTGCGTTGACCGAAGACGACGCCGATGTTGCGCCCGTTCTCTTTGCGATGCTTCCAGGGCACGATCCCCGCGACGCTCACGCGGCCCGAGGTGGGGACGAGGATGCCGGTGAGCATCTTGATCGTCGTGGACTTCCCCGCTCCGTTCGGCCCGATGTAGCCGACCAGCTCGCCGGGCTCCATGGAGAACGTCACGCCGTCCACCGCGATCCTCTCCTCGTATTCGCGCGAAAAAATCGAACGCAGGGCGCCCAGGGCCCCGGGCGTGCGCTTGGGGGTGCGAAAGACTTTGCGCAGGTCGCGCGTTTCTACGATCGGCAGGACACGCACATTCGGCTCTGCGTACTCCTTTTCCGGTGATAGTGACGGTCTCCAACGAGTACGGTGCGGGGGCGCTTGCGATTGCCGCGCGCGTGGCCGAGGAGCTCGACTACGCCTTCGTCGACCAGCAGCTCCCCGTCGTCGTCGCGAAGCGGCTGCGGATCACGCCGCAGGACGTCGACGCGAACGAAGACGCGCTACCCTCGCTCGGAGAGCGTCTCCTCAGCAGCCTCGAGCGAGCGACGCCCGAACTGGCGCAGGCCTCCGCGGAGCCGGCATTCGACGAAGCGCTCCTGCGCGCGGTCCAGGACGCCGTTCGTGAATACGCCGCGAGCGGCGACGCGGTGATCGTCGGCCGCGGGGCCGCCGCGATCCTCGGGGCTCGTCCGGATGTCCTCCGCGTCTTCATGCACGCGCCTAAGGCGTGGCGCGTCGGGCGCGTCGTCGAGGCGACGGGCATCCGCGCCGAGGCGGCAGAGGCCGAGATCGATCGCGTCGACCGCGCTCGCGCCTCGTACCTGCAGGAATGGTACGGCGTAACCTTCGGCGACGCGCGCGCCTACGATCTGTGCATCGACACGTCGCGGCTCGACGCCGCGCAAAGCGTCGCCGCGATCGTCGCCGCCGTGCGCGCCCGCAGCGCGTGATCGAAGAGTCCGCCGGCCGCCGCGCCTCAATTTTCGCGGCCCTGCAATACCGCGACTTCCGCCTGCTCTGGCTCGGGCTCTTGATCTCGAACCTCGGCACGTGGATGCAGTTCACGGCGATGGGCTTCTTCGTCGCGCGCATGGCGGGATCGCCGCACCGCGCGGCGCTCGAGCTCGGAATCCTCGGCGCGGCGCGCGCGATCCCGGTATTGCTGCTCTCGCCGCTTGCCGGAGTCGTCGCCGATCGCTTGCCGCGCCGCCGGGTTCTATTCGTCACGAACACGACGATGGCGTTTGCCGCGCTCATGCTCGCCGTGCTGGCGACGACGCACCGGCTCGATCTCGCGAGCCTCATCGTTCTCTCGGGCCTCAACTCGGCCGCCAACGGCTTCGATTCGCCGGTGCGCCAGAGCTGGGTGCCGTTGCTCGTCGACCGCCAGTACGTCGGCAACGCCGTCGGGCTCAACTCGGTCGCCTTCAACGCGCCCGCCGTGATCGGCCCGGCGTTCGCCGGTCTGCTGATCGTTTGGGTCGGCGTCGCGGGAGCGTTTTATTTCAACGCGGCGGCGACGCTCGCCGTCGTCGCCGCGGTGATCATGATGCGGCCCTCGCCGCCGTCCGCGGCGCGCCGCGAGCCCACGCTCCAAGCCATGCGCCTTGGAATCGTCTTCATCGCGCGGCACCCGGCGCTGCGCTGGATCCTGTTCGCGCAGTTGGTCACGGCGATCTTGACGCGGCCGTATGGCCAGCTGATTCCGGCGCTGGCCGTCAACGTGCTGCATGCGGGAGCGCGCGGCTTGGGCTGGGCCGTCTCGGCGGCCGGCGTCGGCGGATTCGGCGGCGCCCTCGTCACGGCGTACTTCGCACAACGCGAGCGACGCTCGCGGCTGTGGCTGCAGTCCGGGCTGCTGATGTCGCTCGGAGTCTCGGCGCTCGCGTTCGTTCCGACGATCGCGTGGGCGCTGCCGGTGCTCTTCACCGTCGGCGTCGGCACGCTGGCGACGCTCGGCGTCACGAACACGCTGATCCAGATGCTCTCTCCGGACGACGTACGGGGCCGCGCCCTGTCCATCTACACGATGATCGCGATCGGTGTCGTTCCACTCGGGTCGCTGGTCGACGGCGCGATTGCCGCGGTTATCGGTCTGCGCCCTACGTTTGCGCTCGCCGGGGTGGTCTGCGTCGCGATGTTCCTCGCGATCTGGTTCGCCGCTCCCGCGGTGCGCAGGGTGTAAAAAAGCGAGTCGCGATGCGATCGCGACTCGCTAAAATTCCGCCCATAGAACTGAGCGGAATCGTCGAGCTCGAGACTAGCCGGCCTTCTTGCGTCGGACCTTCTTGCGAACCGCCTTGCGGACGGCCTTCTTGCGACGCACCTTGCGAGCTACTTTGCGTCGAACCGCCTTGCGAGCGACTTTCCGGCGCGCTTTCTTGCGGACGACCTTACGAGCTACTTTGCGGCGAATCGCCTTGCGAGCCACCTTGCGGCGCACTCGCTTACGAACTGCCTTGCGAACCAACGCGCCGGCGATCGCTCGTTTTATGGCTGCCTTCGCGCCTTTCTTTCGAACTGCCATTGTTGGTAGGAATCATCCTTTCTCTGGTCGGCAATCGACCAGGGGTGTTGCCTACCTTATACAGTATTACGAGCGCCAATGCAAGTTTTGGCAGATGACGGCGCACGCATCGATGCGAGCGTGGATGGAAGTGCAGCGGCGTGCGCCGTCGTGCTCATCCACGGCTTTCCGTTCGCGCGTGCGATCTGGGATGCGCAAAGCGAAGCGCTCTCCGCTTTCGCTCGCGTCGTCCGTCTCGACTTGCGCGGAGCCGGATCGTCGAGCATTCCAGACGGCCCGTATCTGATGGAACGGCTCGCGGCGGACGTCGCGACGCTGCTCGACGCGCTCGGCATCGAACGCGCCGCTCTGGTCGGCCACTCGATGGGCGGATACGTCGCGCTGGCGTTTGCGCGCATGTTTACCGAGCGCCTCTCCCGCCTCGCGCTCGTCTCCAGCCGGTTGGCCGCGGATACGCCGGAACAGGCGGGGGCGCGGCGCGAGCTGGCAGATCGGACGGAACGCGCCGGCTCCATCGAGCCGGTCGTAGAGGCGTATTTACCGCGTCTCTTCTCGCGCGAGACGCAGGTGAATCGCGGCAGCGTCGTCGAGCGCGCCTACGCCGTCGCGCGGCAGGGCAATCCCGGGGGCGCGGCAGGCGCGCTGCGCGGGATGGCGCTGCGCGCGTCCGCGGAAGACATCGCCGGCGACCTCGATCAACCGGTATTGGTTATCGCGGGTGAGTGCGACGAGGTCGTCCCGATCGCAGAGTCACGGGATGTGGCGAGTCGTTTCGCACGCGGTGAACTGGTGGAATGCCCGCGGAGCGCGCACTTGCCGATGCTCGAGGAGCCCGACCGGGTGAGCGATGCGCTCGCCGTCTGGCTCGCCGCTAGCGAATGACGGGATGGTTCGAGCGGCGGCGGATCGCGCTGTAGAGCCAATATCCGCCGAGCAACACGGCGGCGATGATCGCCGCGACGATCAGGATCTTCAAGAGGTAGCCGGTAACGACAAACACTACGATGACGATGGCCACGAGCGCCGTCAGCTTGAGGAAGAGCGCGGCCATCGGGTGCATGCCTGGTCGGGTCGGAATACGCATAGCGTCGTTATCTACCGGCTGTAGCGCCGCCGGGTTTCACCGTGACGGGCTATGAGAGCCTCTCGAGGAAGTCGAGGACGCGATAACCGGCGGCGATCGACGGGCCGGCGTCGATGGTCCCGTCGCGCAGCAGCGCGCGGAAGCGCGGTAGCGTGGCGAGCTCGACCTCGAGGTGCTCGGTAGCTTCGAGCCGGGGCTCGCGCGATTTGACCGCACCGGTCGCCGCGAAGACGTAGGCGCGCGCCGCCGAGCGCACGGCCTCGGGGAAGAACTCTGCGACGAGATCGCAGCGCGCCGCCTCGTAGCCGGTTTCCTCCGCGAGCTCGCGGCGGGCGCACGACATCGGGTCCTCGCCGTCCTGAAGCATTCCCGCGGGGAGCTCGAGGTGAATCGAGTCCGAGCCGTAGCGGTACTGCCGAACCAGAACGACGTGCTCGTCGTGCGTCAGCGCCGCGATGACAACGAAGCCGTGCGATTCCCGCACGTAGTAGTTGGGGACGATGGTGCCGTCGGGCAGCACGATCTCGTCGACGCGCAAGCGCATGTGCGGCGAGTCGACGACGTAACTCGACGAGCGAATCCGCCAAAGCGGCTTTTCCACGCGGCATGACTACCGACGAAGCGTTTGCGGCTCCTCTCCCGAAGCAAACTTGCGATGGAAGATGGCGTGCTGATCGTGGGCGGCGGTACGATGGGAGCCGGAATAGCGGTCGTCGCGGCGCGGGCCGGTTATGACGTGGACGTCGTCGAGCCGCAGTCCGCTTCGCGCGAACGGGGGACTGCGTACGTCGCACGGGAGGCGCAGCGGGGCGGTGACCCGTCGGTCGCGGAGCGGGTGCGTTGGACGGATGCGATACCGCGGAGCAGCCGCGCGACGCTCGCGATAGAGGCGGTTTCGGAACGATTCGAGCTCAAGCGCGACGTGTTCGTGGCGCTTGCGCGCGCGCTGTCGCCCGACGCGTTGCTCGCCACGAACACGTCGTCGTTGTCCGTGGCCGACCTCGCCGACGTCGTGCCGGGTCCGGAGCGAGTGCTCGGCCTGCATTTCTTCAACCCTCCGCCGCGCATGGCGCTGGTCGAAGTCGTGCGGGCGCCGCAGACGAGCGACGACGCGATCGAGCGCGCGTTCGACGCCGTGACCCGCATGGGCAAGAGCTTCGTGCTGGCTGCCGACACACCGGGCTTCATCGTCAATCGTGTTGCGCGCCCGTACTATCTGCAAGCGTTGCGGGCGCTCGAGCGCGGCGTCGCGTCCGTCGAAGAACTGGACGCGCTCGCGGTTGCTGCTGGATTTCGCATGGGGCCTTTTGCGCTCATGGATCTCATCGGGCTCGACGTAAACCTCGCGACCACGGAGTCGGTGTACGCGCGCACGGGCGCCGAGCGTCTCGCCCCCGTCGGTTTGCAGCGCCGCATGGTCGCGGAGGGTCTGCTCGGGCGAAAAACGGGCGCCGGCTTCTACACGTATCCCGACGAGAAGAACGACCGGCTCGAGCTGCCCGCCGCTCCGCCGCGCAGCGGCGATCGCGACGCGGACGAGAGCGTCGTCGTCGTGGGTTTCGGCGGCCTCGCCGATGAGCTCGCGAGCGGCGTTGAGACGAGCTACGTGCGCGCCGGGCGCATCGAGAGCGACGAGCTTCTCGGCGAGCTGGAGCCGGATGCGACGATCGTGATCGACGTCGGCGACGGCTCGAGCGATCGCGGCGACGTCATCGCGCGGCTCGACGCCGCGCTCGGCCCGGAAACGATGCTGTTCGCCGACGCGTACGCCACCGATCTCGCGGCATGCGCGGGCCGCATGCGCCATCCCGAGCGGCTGATCGGATATGGGATATTGGGATCGCTGAGCGCGCAGTCTGCCGTCGAGATCGTCGACGCCACGGCGTCGGATGACGCGCTACAGCTTGCGCAGGAGCTCTTCGCGAACCTCGGCAGGTCCGCGGTCTTGGTCGCAGACGTCCCAGGGCTCTTCCTGGGGCGCACCGTCGGCTCGATCGTGAACGAGGCGATGATTGCCGTGCACGAAAACGTGGCGGCACCCGAGGACGTCGACACGGCGCTGCTCCTCGGCGCCAACTATCCGCGCGGCCCCATAGCGTGGGGGCGCGAGATCGGCGGCGCGCGCCTGGCACGAATTCTGCGGCGTCTCGCGCAGGCCGAGGGCGAGTCGTTCGCGCCGCATCGCTCGCTCTGGGTCCTCGACGTCGAAGCCCCCGAGAGCGCAGAGGCGTCCGAATGAGCCGCGAGGTTTGGGTCATCGACGCGGTACGAACGCCGATCGGCCGCCTCGGGGGGCGCCTGGCGGACGTGCGCCCGGACGACCTCGCCGCGCTCGCGCTGCGCGCTATCGTCGAGCGCACCGGCGTCCCGGCGCCGGCGATCGACGACGTCTACCTCGGCGCCGCCAACCAGAGCGGCGAAGACAACCGCAACGTGGCGCGCATGGCAGTCTTGCTCGCGAACCTTCCGATCGAAATTCCCGGAGCCACCGTGAATCGGCTCTGCGGCTCGAGCCTTCAGGCGATCAACTCGGCCGCGCAGGCGATCGCGTTCGGCGAGGGCGACGTCATGATCGCGGGCGGCGTGGAATCGATGACGCGCGCGCCCTACGTGCTTCCGAAGAGCGACGCCGCCTTTGGCCGCCGGCAGCGCCTCTTCGACACCGTCCTCGGCTGGAGGATGATCAACCCCAAAATGCCGGCCGAGTGGACCATTGCGCTAGGGGAAACGGCGGAGAGAGTCGCGGAGCGCTACGGCATCGGCCGCGAGGAGCAAGACCGCTTTGCTCTCGAGTCGCAGATGCGCTGCGCGGCGGCCGTGGAACGCGGCGCGTTCGCCGCCGAGATTGTTCCGGTGCCCGTCCCGGAGGGACACGGCCAGCACGGCACGATGCTGCGCGACGAGCATCCGCGCCCCGATACGAGCCTCCAGGCGCTGGGTGCGCTCAAACCATCCTTTAAAAGCGATGGTACGGTGACGGCCGGCAACTCGTCGGGCATCAACGACGGCGCGGCCGCCGCGCTGCTGTGCGAAGCCGAGGCAGCGCGGCGCCTGGGATTGACGCCGCTGGCGCGATTCGTCGGCTGTGCCTCGGCGGGCGTGGCGCCGGACGTGATGGGCCTCGGCCCAATTCCGGCGACGCGCAAGGCGCTCGCTCGCGCTCAACTCGACGTCGGAGATCTCGATCTGGTCGAAATCAACGAGGCATTCGCGGCGCAAGCGCTCGCGTGTATGCGCGACCTCGGCCTCGATCCGGCCCGGACGAACGTCAACGGCGGCGCGATCGCGCTCGGCCATCCCCTCGGCGCCAGCGGCGCGCGGATCGTCGCGACGTTGCTGCACGAACTGCGCAGACGTGCGGGACGTTACGGCTTGGCTACGATGTGCGTCGGCGTGGGACAAGGCATAGCAACGGTATTCGAGCGCATCGAGGAGAAGGCAGCGCGATGACCACGACGCCCGCATTGCAGAAAACCCAGCTGCTCATCGGCGGTGCTTGGCGCGATGCTTCCGATCAGGGAACCTATTGCGATGCGAATCCGGCGACCGGCGCCTCCATCGCCGACGTCGCCGATGCGACGCGCGAAGACGTCACCGCCGCGGTCTCCGCCGCGCGGCGCGCGTTCGACACCGGAAAGTGGCCGACCATGGCCGCCTCGCGTCGCGCCAAGATCGTCTACAGGCTCGCGCAGCTGATCGCCGAGCGGAGCGCCGATCTCGCCCTGCTCGAGGTGCGCGACAACGGCAAGACGATCGGCACCGCGAAGGGCGAGCTCGGCGCGATCGTCGACACCTTCGAGTTCTACGCGGGCGCGGCGACGAAGAACTATGGCGAGTCGCTGCCGCCGCCGCTTCCTACGTATTTAGCCGCCACCGTGCGCGAACCGGTCGGCGTGGTCGGCGCGATCGTACCGTGGAACTTTCCGCTGTTGCTCGCGTCCTGGAAGGTCGCGCCCGCGCTGGCGGCAGGATGCACGATCGTCCTGAAGCCGTCGTCGGTGACGCCGCTTACCGCCGTCGAACTGGGCAAGCTCGCACTCGAGGCCGGCGTCCCGGAGGGCGTGCTCAACGTCGTCACCGGCGCCACGCGCGAAATCGGCGCGTGGCTGGTCGAGCATCCGGACGTCGATAAGATCGCCTTCACCGGGTCCACGGCGACGGGGAAGGTCGTCGCCGCAACGGCGGCCCGGACGCTCAAGCGCGTGACGCTCGAGCTCGGCGGCAAGTCGCCCTCGGTCGTCTTCGACGACGCCGACGTCGACGCGGCCGTCGCGGGCGCGCTGTACGGCGTGTATTACAACGCGGGTCAGTGCTGCGAGGCACGAACGCGGATTCTGGTGCACGACCGCGTCTACGACCGCTTCGTGAGCAGCTTCACCGAGAAGGCGCAGCGCCTGCGGCTCGGCGATCCCGAGGATCCCACGACGCAGATCGGCGCGATCACGAATGCCGATCAGTACGACAAGATCAAGGCGTACTGCGAGATCGGAGCATCCGAGGGCGCGCGGGCGCTCTTCGGCGCGGCGCCCGCCGACGTGGGCGCAGCCTTCGCCGCAGGAAGCTTCTGGAGCCCGACGGCGTTCGAAGCCGAGGGCTCGCATCGCATCGCGCGCGAGGAGATCTTCGGGCCCGTCGCAACGTTCATTCGATTCGCCGACGAAGCCGAGGCGATCGCTCTGGCCAATGCGAGCGAGTACGGGCTCGCCGCGAGCGTGTGGTGCACCAACATCGCACGAGCGAATCGCGTTGCGCGCGCAATCCGCTGCGGCTCCGTGGCCATCAACACGCCCTATGCCGTTTTCCCCGGCGTTCCATTCGGCGGCTACAAGCAGTCCGGATACGGCCGAGAGCTCGGCATGGAGACGATGCGGCTCTATACGGAAACCAAGAGCGTGCTGACGTACGTCGGCGAGAAACCGATGAATCCGTTCGGGGTATAGGCAGGGTATGCGAGAGGCGTTGAAAATCGGCGGCCAGTACTGCACGGCGTACGGCACGCTGTGGAAGGACGGGACGTACTTCCCGCGTGGCACGCAGGTGAGCGTCGTCGGCCTTCACGTGGATCAGGGCTTCTGCGTACGATTCCCGGCGATGCTCGATGGCGAGCCGCTGGAGACGTGGGAAGACTGGAGCGAGGTCGACTTCCTTGCGCAGGAGGGTTCGATCGAACCGCCGGCCCGGCCGCTCTCGAATGCCGTCTTAGCCGAGGCGCGCGACGTGCTCTCGGAGGCCGAAGACGGCTGTCACCTCCATCTCCACGACGACGAATAGAAAAGCCCTGCTTTAGCCCATCTCTGCGTCGCCTCGGCCCTTATTTACCGTAGTAAACTGCGGGCCTCGTCTCCTTGATCTGAACTAAAGCAGAGCTTTTCATTCAGGTAATTTTTAGGTGCCTAGGTTGATGATGCTCGTTTGCCAGACGCTCCAGCCCGCGCACTCCGACGATGTGTGGCCGGGCGATAGGAGCGCCACCCAGCAATAAGTCTTGCTCGGCTTGAGATGACTGAAAAACGCGCGGCCTTTGGCATTCGTGTGGCGCGTCTCGAAGGGCGTCCCGGGTCGGGGGCTCGCGGTATTCTTGGGCGTCGACTCCTGGACCGGAATTCGCGCGGCGGGCGTGCCCAAAATCGTGACCTGGATGGTCGCGCGCGTGACCGACGGGTTCGGAACTGGCGACGCGGGGGAGCCCGACGGCTGCGGCGTCACGGAACTGCTGTTGTGACACGCGGCAATTGCGAGCGCGGCCGCGGCCAGAACGATCATGAGACGTTTGGGCATGGGCGGGTCGCTTCGACGCGTCAGCGTCCGCCCCCGTTCGGGGCGCTCGCGCACAGATAAAAGTATCGTTGTGATTTCGCGTCCAGGGCCGCGTAGTATTCGCGAAACAGCGCCGCCGCGGCGGTCCCCGGCCAATGCGCCGGAAGCAACTCGCTCGGCAATCCCGGATCGAGGTAGACGAATTTTCGATAGTCGTGCACGAGCCACAGGCGCTCGACGAGCGCGGCCTCGTCGCTGCGGTCGGCCCGCTGCCGCTCGCGTTCGGCGCGCGGCGCATAGCGAGCGATGAATTGCCGGTACGCCGAGGCAATCTCGGGCACGTTCCAGCAGCGCTCGATCAGCTCGCGATCCCGGAGCGGCCCGCGATACTCGCTGCTGAAGAGATGCACGGCATCGAGCGTCAGCGTCGAGCGGGCGGCCTCGCGAGCGGCCGCCAGCGTGTCCGACGGCGAAATCCAGGTCGAGGGAGAGAGCGTCGCCCAGCCGAGTGCCGCCAGCTCCTTGCGCAGGCGCTCGCGGCGCTTGCGACGGCGCTGCCCGATGGCGTACGTCAGGAGGCGCCAGCGCCCGTCCCATTCGATGACCGGCCCGTAGATGCGCGGGCTGAGCTCCTCGATGCGGCGCCGGCCGCGAGGCGTTACGAGGTAGCACGCACGTTGGCCCTGACGCCGCGCCTCGAGCCAGCCCTGGCGCGACATCCGGGAGACGGCCTGGCGCACGGCCGGCGCAGAAACCCCGAAGGAGGCCATGAGCCGAATCAGCGCGCCGATCCAGAGCGAGCCGTCGGCCGAGAGCCGCTGCACCATATCGCCATAGAGCGTGAAGATGAAGGAATTCGGCCGCGCGACCGGCCTTGACACCTCGGATTCCACTTAGTATAACGATATTCTGTCCGCTCGACCGAAAAACCGTTATATTGGAAAGCACACGATGAATCGAATTTCGACCTTCGACGACTGGATCGGCATGCTCGACGAGTGGCGCCGCGACATCGGACTCGACCGCGAGCTGGTCGACCGGTTCATGCCGGGCTATCGCTTCGAGGCGAAGTACGGCGAGCTCCCGACGCCGGAGATCTACTTCGGCGACTTTCGCGGCGAGCGGCGCTGGGAGAAGGTCCGCGAGATTCCGGATCAGCGGATGCGCGACGCGGTGCTCAACATGGTCGTCTATCAAGGCGACACCGAGTTTGCGTCCAACGAGCAGCAGCGCTTCCTGGTCAACAACGCGCCGACCGAGTACGATCTCGCGTCGCTCGTGCGCATCATGGTAGAAGAGACGCGGCACGGCTATCAGATGTGCCACCTGATGGTCGAGCACTTCGGCAGCGAGGGCAAGATCGAGGCGCAGAAAATGCTCGAGCGGCGCGCGTTCGGCAAGAAGAATCGCCTGCTCAACGCGTTCAACGACGACGTCACCCACTGGCTCGACTTCTTCGCCTATACGAACTTCATGGACCGCGACGGAAAGTTCCAGCTCACGATGCTCTCGCACTCGAGCTTCGCGCCGCTCGCCGCCTCGATGGGGCCGATGCTGCGCGAGGAGTCTTTTCACATGGGAACCGGCATCACCGGCTTGCGCCGCATCGCCAACGCGGGCGTCATACCGGTCGAGATCCAGCAGAAGTACTACAACAAGTGGTTCTCGGGATCGCTCGATCTCTTCGGCACCGACCACTCGGGCTCGGCGCAGTGGGCCTACACGTGGGGCATCAAGGGACGCGTCGACGAGGACAGGGTCGGCGAGCAGCCCGACAAGGAGCACCTCAATGAACGCGCCCGCACGCAGTTCTACGACGAGGCGCTGGCGACCGTGGCGCGCGTGAACGAGGTCAACCCGAGCGAGACTAAGCTCTATCTGCCCGACATGAAGTTCAATCGCAAGATCGGCGACTATGCGGGGCGGCACTACGCGGTCGACGGACGTGCGCTCACCGAGGACGAGTGGAAGGCGTACGCGCCGACCGTCCTGCCGACGGAAGCCGACGAGGCGCGCCTCAAAGACTATTTCAAAGACCCCAGCTGGATTGCACCGAAGGGAAAACTATCATGAGCACAACCGTAAACGGGGTCGCGCAGCAGACGCCATTCGGCCGCGAAGCGCGTCCGTTCGACGGCAAGCGCGTCGTCAATTACTGGAAGGACGGCCACGTCGCATTCGTCGAGATGGACGACCCGCCGGCCAACACGTACACTCACGAGATGATGCGCCAGCTCGACGAGGCGATTCTCGACGCGCGATTCGATTCCGACGTCGAAGTCATCGTCCTCACCGGGAAGGGCGAGAAGTTCTTCTCCGCCGGCGCGAACATCGGGATGCTTAACGCGGTGACGCCGGAGTTCAAGTACATGTTCTGTCTGCACGCGAACGAGACGCTGCAGCGCCTGGAACAGACTCCAAAGCTCGTGATCGCGGCGCTCAACGGCCACTGCGTCGGCGGCGGTTTGGAGATCGCGATGGCCGCGGACTTGCGCATTGCGCGCAAGGACGCCGGAAAGATCGGCCTCCCCGAGGTCGCGCTCGGCGTGCTTCCCGGTACGGGGGGGACGCAGCGGCTCGCGCGCCTCGTCGGCAAGTCGCGCGCGATCGAGATGATGACGACCGGCAAGACGGTGAGCTACGAACAGGCGCTCGAGTGGGGCATGATTACCGACCTCTTCGAGGGCAACGCGCAAGAGTTCCGCGAGCAGATCACCGACTACGCGAAGCAGTTTTGCTCGCCCAACAAGGCGCCGATGGCGGTCGGCCACATCAAGCGCAGCGTGCAGACCGGGGCGGAGCTCCCGCTGCAGGATGGGCTCGCGCTCGAGCGCGAGCTGCAGTCGCTGCTCTTCAAGAGTGAGGACGCAAAAGAAGGCCTCGCCGCGTACAACGAAAAGCGCGTCGCCCGCTTTAAAAACAAGTAGGCATTGACCGCATCGGGTCGTTCATAAGAAAAGGCACCGCTTGCGGCGGTGCCTTTGGCGCTCGATGCGATCGGCGATCTGATACTCTACTCCGAGCGTACCACACCGGAGCGCCAAAGCGCAATGCAAGTGCATCGCGGCTGGAGCGCCTGGGAATCGAACCCAGAACCGATCGGAGTATCAGACCGCCGGTCGACACCATCGATGCGCCCCAGCGCGATGCTCTTCACACCTATCGAACGCGCTAGCTAGGTCAGAGCGCTCGCTTTCCAGCCTCAGTTGACGGTGATGACCAGCTTGCCATCGACGGTGCCGCCCTTGCTTTCCTCGAGTGCGGCGACGGCCTCTGCGAGAGGGCGTTCTCCCGCGATCATGACGCGAATCGCGCCGCGCTCCAGCAGCTCGAGCAGCGTGCGCAGACCCGCGTGCGTGCCCTCCGGCGTTTCCAGCATGACGACGTTCGTCGCGACGGCCTTGCGGTTCGCGAACCATCCGACATCCGCCGCGCCGATCGTCGAAACGATGCGCCCGCCGTCGCGCAACAGCGCGCCGGTGCGCTTGATCGCGTCGGCGTCGTCTACC
>JAFAJV010000062.1 GCA_019235995.1 Vulcanimicrobiota bacterium | reverse complement strand
CGCCGTGCCGTAGATGCGCTGGAGCATCGGGTTGTGCTCGTCGCCGCGCCAGTACGCGCCCGCGACGCTGGTGAGCTTGAACGCACCGATGCGGCCGGTCGACTCGGCGTGACCGCCGCGGCAGAGATCAGTGAACTCGCCGATGGTGTAGAGCGTGATCGGCTGATCGGCGGGGATCTCACGGGCGATCTCTGCCTTGTAGGGGTTTCCGGCGAAGGCGGCCACCGCCTCGTCGCGCGTGACCTCGCGCCCGGTCATCGCGTAGTCCGCCTCGACGATCTCGCGCATGCGGGCCTCGAGCCGCTCGAGGTCCTCCGCCGAAAACGGCGTTGGGCGGTCGAAATCGTAGTAGAAGCCATTCTCGATCGCCGGGCCGATCGTCGGCTTCGCCTCGGGAAACAGATCCTGTACGGCATACGCCAGCACGTGCGCCGCCGTGTGGCGGAGCTCGGGCAGCGACGGCCCGCGATCTTCGGGCATCGGTTCCGCGATCATCGGGCGCGGCTTCGGAGTAAGTAGCTCGGTCATCCTTTGCGCTTGGAACGGGCTCGCTTTAGGAACAGCATGACAAGCGAGCCTCGGAGCCGCCTGGGGACGGAGGGGTGACGGCGGGCCGGGGACCTTAACCTGGGGTTAATCGAGCTGGATTACAACTAAGACACCCCTCGAAAATAATAGAACGCAGGGCGCCTTCTCTTCGTCAAAAGGAGCTTTTTTCAGTGACTTCATCGTGGATGCGCCGATTGGCCGCTCTCGGCATGGTTGCGGCGTTGAGCGCGCCGGCGGCGGCCGCAACGCAGCTTACCGGAGCCGGATCGAGCTTCGACTATCCGTTCTTTTCCAAAGCCTTCTACATCTATAGTCAGAAGAATCCCGACGTTACGGTCAACTACCAGTCGATCGGCAGCGGCGGCGGCATCCAGCAGTTCACGGCAAAGAACGTCGACTTTGGGGCGACCGACGTCCCCATGAATGCCGAGGAGCTCTCCCGCGCGGGCCAGCCGGTCCTCCAGATCCCGGTGACGCTGGGTGGAGCGGCGGTCGCCTACAACTTACCGGGCGTGACCACTATGATCCGGCTTACGCGTCAGGTGATCGCTGACATCTATCTCGGCAAAATCCTCAAGTGGAACGACCCCGCGATCGCTCGGCTCAACAAAGGCGTGAACCTTCCCGACATGGCGATCGTCGTGGTGCACCGCTCGGACGGCTCGGGTACGAGCTACATGTTCACGGACTTCCTCAGCCACGTCTCTCCGGAGTGGAAGAGCAAGGTCGGCGTCGGCAAGAGCGTCTCGTGGCCGGCTCCGAGCTCGGTCGGCGCCAAGGGCAACGAGGGCGTGGCCGGCCAGGTGCGCAGCACTCCCGGCGCGATCGGGTACGTCGAGCTCGCATACGTCGTAGAGAACAAGATGCCGGCGGCGATCATCGAGAACAAGGCCGGCAAGTGGGTTTCCTGCGCGGAAGACACGGTAGCGGCGTCGGCCGCCACGAAGCCCGAAGTCAGCGCGACGAACTTCTCGATCGTCGATGCGGCCGGAGCGGATTCGTATCCGATCGCGAGCTATTCGTGGGTCGTGATCTACAAGAAACCGGCCGATGCCGCGCGCGCCAAGATGCTCTACGGCGTGCTCTCGTGGCTGGTCGGACCGCAGGGGCAGTCCAACGCGAAGTCCGTCGACTACGTCCCGTTGCCGAAGAACGTGCAGGCGGCGGCGCTCGGGACGCTCAAGCAAATGCAGCACTGACCCTTCGTCCCTCGACTCCGCTCAGGATGACACGCCTTGGGTTTAGATGACGGCTGAGCCCCGATTTCGGCGCCTCGCGCGCTTCGTAAGCCCGGCCGATCGCGGCTTTGCCGCAATCGTCGTGGCTGGAAGCACTCTTTTTGCGCTGCTCATCCTAGGGCTGTTCGCGGAACTCGCGCTCGGCTCGTGGCCGTCGATCAAGGCCTTCGGGCCGGCGTTCATCTGGAAGAGCGAGTGGGATCCGATCGCCAGCAAGTTCGGGGCGCTCCCGATGATCTATGGAACGGTCGTGACGTCGCTCATCGCGATCGTGCTCGCTGCGTTCATCGGTATCATGGCCGCGACCTTTTTGGCGGAGTTTGCCCCGCGCTGGCTCTCGACGCCGCTGTCATTCCTGATCGAGCTGCTAGCGGCCGTGCCGAGCGTCGTGTACGGCCTCTGGGGCCTGTTCGTACTCGCTCCATTCGTGCGCACCACGATCGGGCCCGCGCTGCAGCACATTCTCGGATGGCTGCCGCTCTTTTCCGGGCCGATCTACGGGGTGGGTATGCTGACCGGTGGCATAATTCTCGCGCTGATGATCGTCCCGACGGTCACGGCCATCTCGCGGGACGTCATCGCGGCGATACCAGGCGACCTGCGCGAGGCGTCGGCTTCGCTCGGCACGACGAAGTGGGAGACAGCGACGCGCGTGGTACTGCCCGCGGCCAAGGTGGGAATCTTTGGTGCCTGCGTGCTCGCGCTGGGCCGCGCCCTTGGCGAGACGATCGCGGTCACGATGGTCATCGGAAACCGTCCCGCGATCTCGGCGTCTTTGTTCGCGCCTGGGTATACGCTCGCGAGCGTTATCGCTAACGAGTTCACCGAAGCTACGACGAGCATCTACATCAGTTCACTGATCGAGTTAGGTTTGATCCTGTTCTTTGTCAGCATGATCGTGAACGGGCTGGCGCGCTTGATGATTTGGAGCGTGCGCGGCTCTGAACGAACGGCCGTGTAACCGTGGCTAGCTTCGCCGGAGCTCGTGACCGCGCGTCCTCGACACGCTATAAGCGCCTGGGCCGTCGCCGCGTTTACGGACATCTCGGAACGGCACTGGCACTGGGCTGCGCGACGGTGGCGGCGGCCGCTTTGCTTGCCATCCTCGGTTACGTGGTTTATCAGGGAATCGGCGCCATCAATTGGGCGTTTCTCACCCAGCTGCCGCATCCGGTCGGCGTTTCCGGCGGGGGCGTCGGCAACGGAATACTCGGGTCGCTGATCATCATCGGTACCGCCACGCTGATGGCGATACCCATAGGGCTGCTGACCGGAATCTACCTAGCGTTGTTCGGCCGCGGGGCAATCGCGGAAACGCTTCGCTTCTTTTCCGACGTGCTGTCCGGAGTACCGAGCATCGCGATCGGTCTATTTGCGTACACCGTTTTGGTCGCGCCCTTGAAGCACTTCTCGGCATTTTCTGCTTCCTTCGCTTTCATGATGCTGATGCTGCCGCTCTTGGTGCGTACCTCGGAGCAGGCAATTCGCTCCGTTCCGCAGTCCGTGCGCGAGGGCGCGTTGGCGCTCGGAATGTCGAACGCGCGAGCCACGCTTCGCATCGTTTTGCCGACCGCCATGCCCGCCATCGTTACGGCATTATTGCTGGCGATCGCGCGTGTGACGGGTGAGACCGCGCCGTTGCTGTTCACCGCTTTTGGCAGCCAGTTTTGGGAGACCAACCCGAGTAACCCGATGGCAGAACTCTCCCTTCAAGTCTTTACGTATGCGATCTCCCCATATCCGAGCTGGCAAGCACAGGCGTGGGGTGGCGCGCTGTTGCTGATCGTAGCGGTTTTCGCCTTGAGCGCCGGTGCGCGATTCATGCTCAGCAGGGCAATGCGGGGCCTGGAAGCGTGAGCGCTACAGCGGTGCGCGACGAGCTCCTAGCCGCCGTGGACCTGAGCGCGTATTACGGCGAGCGCAAGGCGGTCGGCAACGTGTCGATTGCGTTTCGGCGAAAGGCCGTGACGGCGTTGATCGGTCCTTCGGGATGCGGCAAGACCACGCTGCTGCGCTGCTTCAATCGCATCCACGAGCTCAGCTTCGATGCGCGGGTCGAGGGAAGCGTCTTGATGGAAGACCAGGACATCTACAGTGCCGGGGTAGATCCGATGGCGATCAGGCGGCGGATCGGGATGGTGTTTCAGCGTCCTAATCCATTCCCGACGCTCTCGATCGTCGACAACACGATGGCATACGGCGGACGCGGTCTCAGCCGCGCCCAGAAGCAGGAACGCGCGGAGCGCGCACTGCGCTCGGCGGCGCTGTGGGACGAGGTGAAGGACAAGCTGAGAAGCAGCCCGCTGCGGCTTTCCGGCGGCCAGCAGCAGCGGCTCTGCATCGCGCGCGCCATCGCCGCCGAGCCTGAGGTGCTGCTGATGGACGAGCCGACCGCATCGCTCGATCCGATCGCGAGTGCCGTTATCGAAGAGCTGATGGCGTCGCTCGCCGAGCGCTTCACCATCATCGCCGTGACGCACAACATGCAGCAGGCCGCGCGCGTCTCGGACGTGACCGCCTTCATGCTCGCCGACGAGAGCGGTACCGGACGCCTCATCGAGGTCGACGACACGGCGAAGCTCTTCACGACTCCGAGCGACCGCCGAACCGAGGACTACATCACCGGCCGCTTCGGCTAGACGAAAAAAAGAGCGCGCGCCGGTGCGGCTCCAGCGCAGAGCTACTCGTAATCGGGGGCGAAGTAGTCGCCGGCCAGCGGCCGCATGAAGAACTTGGGAGGAAGCGGCGCCTTGATTTCGACGAAGCGGCGCGGTCGCTGCCTGAAGTCGAAGCAGTCACGCGCGGGCGAGGTTGAGCGGCGATCGGCGTCGGCGAGCCGGTCGAGGCCCCAGAGATCCTCCGCGAAGCGCAACACGCTGGCCGTTTCGTATTGTACGTGCGAGACGTAGTTCGACTTGGCATAGGGCGAGATGATCAGGAGGGGAACCCGGAAGCCCAAGCTGTCGCGCCCGAGGTAAGGCGGCTTCACGTGGTCGTAGAGGCCGCCCCAGTCGTCCCACTGCACGAAGATCGCGGTGTGATTCCAGAATTTGCTCCGGCCGACCGCGTTCACCAGCGACGTTACCCACGACGGTCCGAAGCCGCCGCCGCAATTCGGATGATCGGAATTGAAGCAGACCGGCGTGATCCAGGTGAAGTTCGCAAGCTTGCCGGCGCGAACGTCGTTGAGGAAACGCTTTTG
>JAFAJV010000026.1 GCA_019235995.1 Vulcanimicrobiota bacterium | reverse complement strand
TGCGGAGGGTAGGATTCAAGCGATGGTCGTGCGCGGATTGATCACGTTGCTATGCGGTGTTGGGCTCTACACTTCGCTTTTCATGCTGCGCAAGAGCAGGCGGGCGGAACGCGGCGAGGTCCGCGGCCCGAGCGTCGTCAAGACGCCTCGCGCCCAGCTCTATGGGGTCCCCAATTCGCTCCTCGGAGCGATCTACTACCCGGCCCTGGCCGTCGCCGTCTGGCTCATCCCTCCGGGCGCCGCGACGCTGGCCATCCTCGCGGCCGCGCTGTTCGCCGCGGGCACCTCCGCATATCTGGCCTATTCGCTGCTCTTCGTGACGCGCCGCGAGTGCCCGTACTGCTGGACGGCGCACGGCGTGAACTGGGCGCTCCTGGTCCTCGTCGGCTGGTTATTTGCGCGGCCATCTTGAGTCCGGGCATCTCATTTTGGTAGAATCGGCCTCTCTGGTCGGACGGCACGAACGGGCGCCGAAACCACCGGAAGAGAGGGCCGGCCGCGTAGCGTTAGTTCTACGTTCCGGCGAACGGCAGTTCAATAGGGGGTGGCGCGAGTGCGCCGCCCCTCTGCTTTACTCGACCTGCTCGATCATTTGGCGGTATGTCGCGTCCTTGGTCGGGGTGGAAGCGAACCAGGCCTCGAGCATTTCCTCGGCGAGCGCGGCGCTGGTCGCCCGCAGGCTGAGACAGAGGACGTTCGCATCGTTCCACTCCCGCGCGCCGGCGGCGGTCGCCGCGTCGCCGCACAAGGCGGCGCGGACGCCGGCGACCTTGTTCGCCGCGATGCTGACTCCCGTGCCGGTCCAGCAGCACAGCACGCCGTACCGAGTGTCGCCGCGCGCCACCGCGGCCCCGACCGCGTGCCCGACCTCTGGCCAGGCGTCCGTTCCGCCCGGCGCGAGCGCACCGAACCGGCTCACCTCGTGATCGTGCTCACGCAGCCATCGATCGATCGCCTCGGGCAGTTCGCCCGCCATGTCGCTGCCCAGCGCAATCTTCATGAAAAGGTTTTCGCCGGACGGCGGGCGACTCCCAACGCGTGAGCCAGGTGCGTCTCGCCGCAACGGTCATCCTCGCGCGGCCAAGCTTCGAAATCTACCTGGCGCGCCGCAGCACGAGTAGCGCCTTCGCGCCCAACGCGTTCGTCTTTCCGGGTGGGACGATCGAGCCACAGGACGCAGCGGCGGCGGCGCAGCGTCGAACGCTCGGCCTCGATCCGGCGAGGCTCGCGCGGGAGTTCCGTGCCGAGATCGCCTCCGATTTGCACTCGTCCGAGCCGCCCGTCGAGCGCGACGCGACACGCGCGCTGCTGGTTGCGGCGCTACGCGAGCTCTTCGAAGAGGCGGGCATCTTGCTCGCCCGCACGGCGGCGATGCTTCCGATTGCCGCGGATGCCGCGGAGTGGGAACGGGTCAGCGCCGAGCGCGCGCGCGTCCGGAGCGGCGAGCTCGGCTTCGCCGATCTGCTCGCCGCGCACGATTGGTACGCCGACGCGCGCGAGCTCATGCTTTTCTCGCACTGGATCACGCCGCCGAGCGAGCCGCGCCGTTACAACACGCACTTCTTCTTCGCCGCCGCGCCGCCCGAGCAGGTTGCGTTGGCCGACGCGTTCGAGATGCACGACGGCATCTGGATCGCTCCCGGCGACGCGCTCGCCCGTTATCGCCGCGGCGAGATGCATCTGGTCTACCCCACGATCAAACACCTCGAGCGGCTCCGCGCGTTCGATTCGCTCGACGCGGCGCTGAACTTCGTACGAAGCAAGCCAATCGTCACGATCATGCCACACGAGGGAGCGGACGACTTCGTGCTGCCCGCGCGGCTGGAGGACGCGTGGTAACCCTCGTGCGCGCTCCCAACCCGTCCGCGATGACGCTCACGGGCACCAACTCCTATGTCGTCGACTGCGGAAACGGCGCGGCGCTGGTGATCGACCCGGGTCCGGCGATCGGCGCACACGTCGAGGCGCTCGTCGCCGCGACGGCGGCGCAGGGACTCACGATTCGCGCGATCGCGCTCACGCACGGCCATCCCGATCACGTCGGCGCGGCACCCGAGCTCGCGGCGGCGACGGCAGCACCGGTCTACGCGCATCCAGCCACCGGCGTCCCGCACACGCGCGACGTCGCGCTCGAGGGCGAGCTGCGCGTGGGAACGACCGCGCTGCGCGCGATGGACGCGCCGGGGCACACCTTCGACCACGTCGTCCTCTACCTGCCGCAGGAGCGCAGCCTCTTCACCGGCGACGTCATTCTGGGCGAGGGCACGTCCGTGATCGCTCCGCCGGGCGGCGCGATGCGTCCGTATCAGCGCACGCTGCACCGGCTCGCCGACGAATTCGGCGACGCGCGCACGATCTACGGCGGCCACGGACCGATCGTGCGCGATGCGCAAGCCAAGATCGAGGAGTACGCCGAGCACCGGCGCATGCGCGAGGCGCAGATCATCGACGCGCTGCGCCCGGGCCCCGCAACGATTCCCGACGTCGTGCGGCGCGTCTACGGGGCGGAACGCAGCGTGCTCTGGCCCGCGATGGCGCGGCAGATTCTCGCACATCTCATCGCGCTGGAGGAGGAGGGGCAGGTGAGCGCGGCGCCGGTCGAGCGAGCGATGAGCGCGGACGAGGCGGCGATGCTCAACCCGCGCATCGAGGAACTCGTCGGGCCGGAAGAAGCCGCCGTGATCGTCGCCGAACTGGGAACCGAGATGCGCCTGCAAACGCTGCTCGCGTACCGCCTGATGGGGGGTTAGATCGTGCGGACATTCGTTGTCGCGGCCTGCCTCATCGCGCTGGCGTCCTGCTCGCAGTCGGGGGAGCCGCCGCTCTCTCCGGCGACTGCCCCCTCGTTCCAGGGCTGCTATCGGATCAAACAAGATCCCGCGACCGTCACGGCAACGATCACGTTTTACGGCTGGCCGGACAACTCGCCGCCCGGGAACGCGATCGCGCATCCCGTCATCCACAAGCACGCGGGCGGCGACGGGACGTACTGCAATCCGACGACGTTCGCGACCGAGCACGCCAACAACAAGCGCATCCCGTACGGCATCAAGATCTACGTGCCGTTTCTGAAGCAGTACTTCATCCGCGAGGATCTGTGTGCCGCGTCCGGACCGCCGACGGGCAGCGGCAACAACGGCTGCTACAAGCTGTGGTTCGATCTCTGGGTTGGCGGCACGGCGAAGTCGAAGGCGCACGAGGTGGTGCACTGCGAGCGGCTGCTCACGCCGACGCATAAAGTCGACGTGATCCTCTACCCGCGCGAGGGAATGCCGGTCGCGCATCCCGGCCCGATCTACCGCAACAGCCCGCCGCCGAACGGCTCGTGCTACGGAAAGAGACTACTCAACACCTAAGACGACCTTCCCGAACTGATTCGCCGACGCGAGATACTCGAAGGCGCCGACGGCGTCGTCGAGCGGGAAGACGCGGTCCACGACCGGCCGCAGCCCATCGTCGAAAAACTCGAGCATCCCCGCGAAATCTTCCGGACTCCCCATCGATGTACCCAAGACGCTGACGTGCTTCCAGAACAGCGGGAAGAGGCGGATCGTCGCCTCTCCGGTCGTGCCGCCGTAAACGACGATGCGTCCGCCGGGCCGGATCACGTCGAGCGCCTTGCGTAACGTGTCGCCGCCCGACGAGTCGACGACGAGATCGATCGTCTCCGAGCGCAGGGACTTATGCCAGTCGGGTGTCGCCTTGTAATCGATCGCGAGGTCCGCGCCGAGCGCTTGTGCACGCTCCAGCTTCTCCTGCGTGCTCGACGTAACGATGACGCGCGCACCGAGGCGCTTGGCGAACAAGAGCACGAACGTCTGCACGCCGCCGCCCACGCCGGTGATCAACACGGTCTCGCCGGCGCGCAACTCCCCGCGCGTCACGACCGCGCGATACCCCGTGAGGCCCGCGAGCGGGATCGCGGCGGCCTCCTCCATCGAGAGCTGCGTCGGCTTCGGATAGACGTTTTCGGCCGGCACGGCGACGTACTGCGCGAACGTTCCCTCGCGGGGCATGCCGAGAATGCTCGAATGCGCGGCGTCCCACACGCGCGGATCGTCGCCCCATGCGAGCATCGGGTCGATCACGACCTCGTCGCCCACTGCGAGCCCGGCGAAGACGGAGCCGAGCGCGACGATCTCGCCCGCGCCGTCGGAGCCGAGCGTCACCGGCAGAGCTATCTTCGGATAGAGCCCTTGCGTGATGAAGACGTCGCGACGGTTGAGCGCCGCGGCGCGGACGCGCACGAGCACGTCGCTCTCGCGCGGCTGCTCGACGTCGAGCTCGTCGATCTGCAGGTTCTGCGGTCCGCCGATGGCGTGCAGCCGAACCGCCCTCATCCTCGCGTCCGTCACTCGTGAACGGTGAAGATGAACTTCACGGAGGCCGGCTGCACGTACAGCGCGTTGGTCGGGACGTTGGCCAGATACTGGGTGCCGTTCGGCCCCGCGTAGAGGCCGCGATACGGGACGCCCGCGTCGTAGAGCGTGAACGGCCCAGAGACCGCGTTGAAGATGTTCGTCGCCGCGAGCGTGAAGTCGAGATGCCCGAAGTTCATCCCGATCGCGGCGTCGACCAGCGTGTACGCCGGGAGGTGCAGCGTGTTGTTGTTGCCCGCGAACGTGAACGCGCTCGAGGCGTGCCAGCCGTTGCGCGTCCAGGCGAACGTCGCGGAACCCTGCTGTTGCGGCACGCCGAGGAACTGCTGATCGGCAATCAGCGTGCCGCCGGAGGTCGGATTCGAGACGAACGGGCCGAGCGCGTACGGGTACGCGACGTTGAGACCATACGACAGCGTCGCGGTGAGGTGCAGCCGCGGGAAGAGCTGCTTGTAGCGAGCCTCCGCGCCCTCGTAGACCGCGTTGCCGATATTGACGGGGACCACGTAGGCGAACCCTAGCGGCGTGCCGCAGAAGCTCTTCGCGCCGCCGCCCGGATAGTAATTCTCGATCGTGTCGCGCAGGTTCGAGCGATACACCGACACGTCGAGATTCGACGTGCTGGAGAATAGGTGCGAGAATCCGAGCTCGTACTCGGTCGCGTGCTCCGGCTGCTCCGCCGGATTCCCGTTGGGAGCCACGCAGTTGGAGTCTTCGGGGCCGCCGTTGGGATTGGGCACTACCTTCCCATCCACGATCACCGGCGGAAAGAAGTAGCGCTCGATCAGCAGCGGCGCGCGGAACCCCGTTCCGGCCGAGGCGTGAACGACGCTCGATGAGCCGAGGTCCTGGCTCAGCCCCAGCCGCCAATTGAGCGTGTTGCCGAACGTGGAATAGTTCGCGTCATACAGGCCGCCCGAGAGGCGCAGACCTTTCCCGATCTGCTGCGCGCCCCGGAAGAAGTAGGAGGTGATGCTCTGCGCAAGCGTGCTCGAGATGCCGAGCCCAGAGAGCGACTCCTGACGGCTGTAACCCCCGAACGAGAATTCTCCGGTGTCGAACGTCCGGCCCCACGATAGGCCCTCGTTGTAGCGCGTGTCCAGATGCGACACGTCATACGGCGACACCGAGCCGCCATCGAAGTCGATGTTGTCGCTGTCGGCGTAGAAGTCGGCCAGCAGCGTTCCGGATCCGAGCGGCGCGCGCCCATACGCGTCGTACGCGCGAATGGTCTGGGCGAACGCGGCGGTGCCTTGGCCGATGTGGTCGCCGAAGACCGGATTGGCGACGACGTTGGGCGCGCTCGGCGGCGGCGGAAAAGCGCACGCCGGGCCCGGGCCGCTGAACACGCAGGTCGAATTCCCCGCGATGCCGTTGAGCGCGGCCGACTCGTCGCGGTTGTCGCCGAGCGTGAAGACCCGAAACCCGACGTCGGAGCGCTGCGAGAAGGCGTAGTCCAGATTGACCAATCCGAGCAGCGCCGAGATCGTCGATCCGAGGTGCGTGTACGCCGGGCAGTTCGGCGGCGGCAACCCTTGCTGCGGCGGCGCGCAGGAGATGGGCAGGTTGTTGCCCGGCACGACCAACGCGTACTGATCGACCTGTCCAGCCTGGTGATAGTCGTCACCCGCAAACGCATAGCCGAGCTTGCCGATCGTGCCGGTCGCATTGAGCCACGTCTGCGTCGTGCCGTACGATCCGACGGAGCCCGAGAAGCTCACGTGATCGTCGAGCGTCGGACGCAGCGACTCGAAGTTGACGGCCCCGCCGAACGTGTTGCTTCCCTCCGCGTCGGTCGGTCCGAGCCCCTCGCTGACGCTCACTGCACTGAAGGCCGGCACGGCGAACTGCGACAGGTCGATGTCTCCGGTGTTGCCGTCGTTGAGCTGCTGACCGTCGAGTGTCACCATCGCCTCGGACGGGTCGGGGCCGCGCAGCGACACGACCGCGGGCGCCGTCGCGGCGCCCGAATCGGGATGTTGAATCACGACCGAAGGAACTTGCTGGAGCGCCTCGAGCACTTGCGTGTAACCGAGCGCGTCCATCTGCGCGCGCGAAACGTCCATCGTCGGGATCACGTTGCGGTCGAGCGTAAAGCCGCCGTTGACGGTCACCTGACCGATCGTGCGAAGCTTTGGCGTGTCGCTGGGCTCGAGCACGACGTCGACGCGCGAGCCGTCGCTCACCGGGCCCGTGTTGACCGTGATGGTGACGTAGCCCGGCGCGGTGACGGTCAGATCGTAGCGGCCGGCCGGCAGCTGCGTCGAGAAATTTCCCTTCGAGTCCGTCGTCAGCGTGACTCTTGCCGGTCCGCGCAGCGACACGACCGCGCGCGCGACCGGCGCGCCGGTCGGCGTGTGAACGTTGCCGCCGATAAGGCAGCATGCCGCGATGAGAACGGGAAGCACGTTGTCATGAGCTTCGCGCATCGCGCCCGACCAGGCCTTCCCACGCGAAGCGACGTACAAACGCTTGCAATGAACAACCGAGCGAGGAGCCTGCGCGCATTCTTTCGAGGGGTTGCGCGCGTGCAGCGCACGTTTTCGGTCGAGATCGGCCCGCTGCGTGCGACCGGCGTGCCCGCGATCCTGCTCGGCGTCACCGGCATCATCCTCGCAAGCGGCGTTACCGCGGCGCTGAGCAAGGGAGCGAACCGCCTTCCCGAGACGCTCGGCGAGGCGCGCGGGCTGGCCGACGCGCTCAGCGCCGGCTCGCCGCGCCACCTGCAGTCGTGATCGACAACGACGCACTGGCCGGGTTGATCCGCGCCGAGCTACCCGACGCCGAGGTCGGAATCTTCGATCGCACGGGGACGATGGACCACTTCAATGTGACCGTGCGCTCGCATGCCTTCCGGGGCAAGACGCTAATCGAACAGCACCAGCTCGTGTACGGCGCGCTGAAGGGGGCGCTCAAAGACGGGCGCGTGCACGCCGTCGAACTGAAAACGATCGTCGCAGAGTCATAGAGGGAGCCGGCATGTCGAACGAATTGAAGGACGAGATCGCACGCGAGATCGCGGCGAATAAGATCCTCGTCTACGGTAAGGGCACGAAGACCGCGCCGCGTTGCGGCTTCACGCTCGAGACGATCGAGTTCTTCAACGGATTCGGCTATCCGTTCGAGGTCGTGGACGTGCTCGAAAACACGCCGAAGCGCGAGGCGCTCTCAGAGATGACGAACTGGCCGACGCTGCCAAAGGTCTTCATCGACGGCACGTTTTACGGCGACACCGACATCCTCGGGCCCATGGCGCAGAGCGGCGAGCTGCAGACCAAACTCGAGGAAGCGTTCCCTGGCGGGAAGCAAACCATAAACCTGCGCTAGTGGCGTTCACGACGATCGTCTCGCCCGAGGAACTGCACGCGCACCTTCGCGACCCCGGTTTCGTCGTGCTCGACTGCCGGCACTCGCTCGCGGACTTCTCGCTGGGGCGGCGGCTCTACGACGAGTCGCACGTTCCGGGCGCCTTCTTCGCGTCGGTCGAAGACGATCTGGCCGGGGCGAAAACCGGGACGAATGGCCGCCATCCGCTCCCGGATCCCGAAACGCTCGCGCGCTTTCTGCGCGGCATCGGCGCCGACGACGACACGCAGCTCGTCGCCTACGACGCCGGCGCCGACATGTTTGCGGCGCGCTTCTGGTTCCTCTCCCGCTGGATCGGGCACGACGCGGTCGCGATCCTCGACGGCGGCTTCGCGGCGTGGAGCGCGCGCGGATATCCCGTGACGGCGGCGCCGTCGGAGCCGGCGCGTGAGGGCTCGCTCTCCGTTCGCCTCCGCCCCGAGCTCGTCGTCGACGCGGCGTTCGTGCTCTCGCACCTCGGCGGCGCCGAGATGCAGCTGCTCGACGCGCGGGCGATCGAGCGCTTCACCGGCGAGAGCGAGCCGATCGACCCGGTCGGCGGCCATATCCCGGGGGCGCTCCAGCGCTGGTTCAAGGACAACTTCTCAGCCGAAGGCACGCTCAAGTCGCGCGAGCAGCTGCGCGAGGAGTTCGCGCGCGCGCAGCTCGATCCGAAGCGTACCGTGCATCAGTGCGGTTCCGGCGTCTCGTCGGCCGTGACGCAGCTCGCGATGGCGCACGCCGGACTCGAGGGTTCGCGTATCTACAACGGATCCTGGAGCGAGTGGGTCGCCGATCCCTCGCGGCCAATCGCCAAGGGCCCCTAACCCCACCACTACCTTCCGTTTACCCCGGCTTAATCAGCGAAGCGTAAAGTCGGTTCATGAAGCTGCGCGTCGTTCTGTTCCTTGCCTTGGCCGCCTGTTCGGGAACCGGCGCTTCCCTGCCGGGGGTGTCGTCAGGGAGCTCCGTCAATCCGGCCGTCGTCGCGCCGAAACGTTTCGACGTCGACCTCTTCGTACGCGGCACCGACCGGCGGTACAACCCCGACCCGATCGAAGCCCATGGACATTTCATCTTCGTCGCGTATCAGAACGCGACCGGGCCCACTGGGACCGGCGGCAACAGTACGATCGTTCAGTATGACTCGCACGGCTCTTTCGTCCGTTCCGTCAAAGTTCCGGGACGCTGCGACGGCATGCGCTGGAACCCGTACACCAACGTGATGTGGATCACGGTCAACGAAGACGCGAACAGCTCGATGTTCACGTGGGATCCGACGTCCAACGCGCTCACGCATTACACGTTCTCCTCGGCATCGCACGGCGGCGGCTACGACGACCTCGCTTTCAGCGGCGGCCAGGCGTTCATTGCCGCGTCGAATCCGCACCTCACGTTCCACGGCATCAACAAGGGCCCGGCAGTCGTGAGCGTCGTGCTGAGCGGCACCACGGCCGAGGTGACCCCCATACTCTACGGCAACGCGAAGGCCACGGACATTCCAACCGGTAGGACGGTGACGCTCAACCTTACGGATCCCGACTCTATGACCGTGGCGCCCGATGGCGACGTGCTGCTCGTGTCGCAGGCGGATGGCGAGATCGTCTATCTGCACGGCGCGGGCTCGCCGTCACAGGCCGTCTCGCGGCTGCTCGTGGGTACGCAGCTCGACGATATTTCATACGCGACGAAGAAGGCGGGGCTGCTCTACGTCGTCGATAAGGATAAGAATCTCGTCTACGCGATTAAGGGAAGCTTCCGGCTTGGCAACCTTTACACCGAGGCGCCCAGCGACTCGGGCGTGCACGGATTCGTCGGCATCGTGAGCCAGTCGAACGGGAGCATCAACCCGCTGATCACCGGCTTTAAAAGCCCGACCGGACTGATTTTCGTCCCAAGCCGCAGGTAAGGCCGCTAGCGCTTCGCGGGGGGCGGCACCGCGAACGGCTTTGCGACGGCGCCGGCGGGCGAGGCCTCCAGCCGCGCTAGCTCCTCGTCCGTCGGCGCCTGCGAAAAATCGCGGCAGGTATCGACGAAGCAGTAGAAGCCGAACGGCGTCGTGCCGCGATTGACGAACTGATGCAGCTCGAGCGGCCCGACATAGATGACGTCGTTGGGCGCTATCTCCGTGGCGGTGTCGCCGATGACGGCGTAGCCGAGGCCGGTGGCCACGATGACGTAGTGTTCGTGCTCATGCTTCTCTAAGCGCGAAGCGGCGCCGGGCTGTACTTCGAAGTAGCGCAGCTCCATCTGCGGTCC
>JAFAJV010000018.1 GCA_019235995.1 Vulcanimicrobiota bacterium | reverse complement strand
ATCGCGCCGTGCACGACCGGATGCCCGAATGCGCGCAGCGCCTCGGCGAGGTCCGCGAGCGCCGCCGCGAGCAGCGGATCGCCGCAACGCCGATGCCGCAGCGCGATTGCGCCAACCTCGCCGCGCGCCGTGCGCGGCAGTGGCGCGAATCGCTTCGCCCAGCGCGCGTAGAAGCGCAGCTCGTTCTCCGTCTCACGCGCAAATCGCCCGGCGGACGCGGCCTCGTAGTGCGCGAAGCGCGCGTCCGCGACGTAGGCGATCGCCCTCCCCTGCTCGCGTGCGCGCAGGCAGAGGTCCACGTCCTCGAAACCGTTGACGAACGACTCGTCGAACCCGCCGGCGCCGAGGAACCACTCCGTGCGCACGGCCATCGCGGCGCCGGATACGGCGAGCGCCTCGCGCGATGCCCGTGCCGCCGCGAGCTCGGCGGGGAGGTTGCGGCAGTAGTAGTGCCAGTGCGCGTTGCGCAACAGCACGAGCCCCGCGGCCTGCGTGATGGCGTCCGCGGAGAATAGCGCGCCGCCGGCGATCGCGACGTCGTCGCGCTCGAACGCGGCCAGCAGCGGCGTCAGCGCGTCGCCCAGCGGATACGCGTCGTTGTTGAGCAGCAGCGTCAGGGGGGCCAGCGCCGCGCGCGCTCCCGCGTTGCACGCGCCTGCGAAGTTGAGGTTCTCGTCGTGGCGCAGGTAGCGCACCCATGGGAAGGCTCCGATCGCGTGCGGCGTCTCGTCGGTCGAGGCGTTGTCGACGACGATCGTCTCGAACTCGAAGGCGCACCGCAGGCGCAGGGCTTCGAGCGCGCGCAGGCAGCGCGCGGTGAGCCACCAGTTATCGTAGACGGGGATGACGACGCTAAGGTCAGGCACGCACGCGGATGCTCTCCAGCAGCTCCTGTTTCGTCTCAGGCACGAACGCGCGCACGAACAGGATCGTCACGATGCAGAGCGCGGCGTAGATGCCGAACGTCACGGAGCGGCCCAGGCGTTCCACCATCGTAAGAAAGAATTGCGACACGAGGAAGTTTCCGACCCAGTTGCTCAGCGTGGAGATCGACATGCCGAGCCCGCGCGCACGCAGCGGGAAGATCTCCGAGATGAGCAGCCAGACGATTGGGCCGAGGCTGAACGCGAAGCATCCGACGTAGAGCATCATGCTTCCGAGCGCGATCGCGCCGAGCGAACCGGAGAGATGCGGCTGCGCGAAGGCGGCCGCCAGCGCGGCCAGCGCCACGAACATGCCCGCGAGGCCCGCGTACAGCAGCGGCTTGCGACCGAGCCTATCGACGAAAAAGATGGCGACCAGCGTCATGACGCAGTTGACGGTGCCGACCAGCGACTGCTCTAGGATCGACGCCGACGCCGATCCGACGCCGGCCATCTGAAAGATCTGCGGCCCGTAATAGATCACGGTGTTGATTCCGGTGATCTGCTGCAGCACCGCGAGCGAGATGCCGATGAACAGCGCGGCTCGCACCGCCGGCTCGCGCAAAGCCTCCCAGCCCTGGCTGCGGGTGCGCAGGCTCTCCCGGATCGACTGCTCCTCTTGCGCTCGCGCGGCCGGGTCGAGGTAGATTCGCGCGAGCTCGTCGCGCGCGCGGTCGCCGAACAGCATCTTGAAGAGGTAACGCGGGCTTTCGGGCATGCCGAGCATGCCGCCGATGAGCACGAGCGACGGAACGACCGCAAGCCCCAGCATCCAGCGCCACTGCCCGTGCGCCGCCAGCGCGTAATCCACGAGATATGCGACGAGGATGCCCACGGTGATCGCGAACTGATAGAGCGAGACGAGCGCTCCGCGCACGCTCGCGGGCGCGACCTCCGAGATATAGAGCGGCGCGACGACCGAGCTGAAACCGATGCCGATGCCGACGACGAACCGGCCGCACAGTAGGATCGCCTCGTTCGGCGTGAACGCCGAGACGATCGCGCCCGCGAAGAAGACGACGCCCGCGACGAGGAGCGTCCAGCGCCGGCCGATGCGATCTGCGAGCGCCCCCGCCACGGCGGAGCCTGCGATGCAGCCGATCAGCACGACGCTGATCGTGAAGGCCTGCTCGCGCAGCGCGAGCCCGAAGTCTTTGGTGATGAACAGGATGGCGCCGGAGATCACCCCGGTGTCGTAGCCGAACAACAGTCCGCCGAGCGCTGCAACCGAAGCGACGAGGAGAACGTACGCTCGCATGCAGGCGCTTTTGCGAGTCGCGTCAGAACGCTCCTCTATCGTGACACAGCTGCTCGACCTCGAGGCCACGACCGACTACGCGCGCGCGCACGGTCTCCACGCAATCATCGCGACGCGCGGGGACGAGCTGCTCGCACAGGAGTACGGCGACGGTTTCGACGCGCGCACGCCGCACGCGCTTTACAGCGGGACGAAGAGCTTTTGGGGCGTGGCGGCGCTCTATGCGTGCGAAGACGGGCTGTTGCAGCTCGACGAGCCGGTCGCGGACACGATCGAATCGTGGCGCGACGATTCGTGGAAGCGGCGCGTCACGGTGCGGATGCTGCTTTCGCTGACGGCAGGCTTCGGATTCGGCGGCCTCGGCGCGAGCGTTCCGGCGTACGACCGCGCGCTCGCCATGCCGCTGCGCAACGAGCCGGGCACACGCTTCACCTACGGCGGCATTCCGTTTCAGGTCTTCGGGGCGTTCTTCGCCCGCAAGCTGGCTCGTCGCGGCGTCACGCCGCACGAGTACCTGCGCGAACGCGTCCTCGAGCCGGCCGGCGTCGGCGTCGCAAGCTGGCGTAAGCTTCAGGATGGGACGCAGCCGCTTCCGACCGGCGCGTCGTTGAGCGCGGAGAGTTGGCTTGCATACGGGCGGTTCATCATTCTGAATGCCCCGGCGCTCGGCCCGTGCTTGGAAGGGTCGGCGGCCAACGCTCGCTATGGGCTCGGCTGGTGGCTCGGCGCGCGCGGCGCACCGGCGGACGTTGTGTATGCGAGCGGCTCAGCAGGGCAAGCGCTCTATCTCATTCCTTCGCTCGACCTCGCCATCGTGCACTTCGGTCGAAGCGCGTCGTATCGGCACGACCAATTTTTGAATAGGCTCTTCGGCGGAGTTTCAAAACGTGGAAGGAGCGCCCGCGGGGCGCGGCATAGTGCCACGCCATGAGCCACTCATGCGCCGCGAAAGTCGCGGCGTCGTTCGCACTTATCCTTGCTATTTCCGCGTGCTCGTCGTCAATGCAATCGCTGCCCTACATGCAGCAAGGCACGGCGCTCTCGGGACTCAACGCGACCGGCGCCGGCAAGATCAAGCACATCGTCTACATCGTCCAAGAGAATCGAAGCTTCAACAACCTGTTCATGGATTATCCCGGCGCCTACACGCGCACGTGGGGGTTGGACTCGAAAAACCACCGCGTCAACCTGAAGCCCGAAGGCCTCGCCGCGTTCTACGTGATCGATCATTCGGCGCAGGCGATGTTCGCCGCGTGCAACGGTACCGGCTCGCTCCCCGGAACGGACTGCCGCAATAACGGCTTCGACAAGGAAACCTCGTTCGGCGGACCGCCCACCGATCCGCAGTACGTCTACGCGCCGCGAAACGAAACGAAACCGTACTGGGACATGGCGCGCGAGTGGGTCGTGGCCGATCACATGTTCCAGTCGCACTTGGACGAAAGCTTCATCTCGCACCAATACGTCATCGCCGCGCAGGCCGCTTCGGGGGTCGATCTGCCGTACGGCGCGTGGGGCTGCGGCGGCGGCAAGTACGATCAAATCGCGACGATCACGAAGAAGCGCAACCCATACGGCCCGACCGAACAACCGTGCTGGGACTACACGACGCTCGGCGACGAGCTCGACAAGGCCGGCCTCACCTGGCGCTTCTACGCCGCCAAGTACGGCAGTAGCGCGTCGAGCGGCGGGGGGTATTGGTCGAGTTATCAGGCCGTACGCCACATCTATTACGGACCCGATTGGGCCAAAGACGTCAAATCGCCCAACTGGAGGTTCATCACGGACGTGCGCGCCGGCAAGCTCGCGAACTTCACGTGGATCACGCCGGTCTGCGCGGATTCGGACCACGTGAACTGCCCCGGAGGCTACGGGCCGTCGTGGGTCGCCGCGCTCGTCAACACGGTAGGAAGGAGCAAGTTCTGGGACTCGACGGCGATCTTCGTGCAATGGGACGACTGGGGCGGGCTCTACGACCCGGTCAAGCCGCCCTTCGTAGACTACGACGGCCTCGGCTTCCGCGTTCCGCTGCTCGTCATCTCGCCCTACGCGAAGCACGGGATCGTCGCGCACAATCAATATGAGACGGCGAGCGTCCTGCGCTTTGCCGAGGATCTCTGGGGGCTGCCTCAGATGGCGAAGGCCGACAAGCGCGCGAACTCGCCCGCGAGCGAGTGCTTCGACTTCAACCGGAGCCCGCGACCCTTCGTGAAGATCGACGCACCCGAGAAGCCGAAGTTTTTTATGGGTCCGCTACCCTCGGACGACGAAGCCCCCGACTACGAATAAGGGCGTAACCGCCGTTTTACGGCAATAATGGGGTGGCGCCCATAAGCGGCTTGAGGCCGGCTTTTTTCAACTCCGCCTGCAGCGGCGCGAGCGACGCGACATACGCGTTGTATTTTGCGACGGCGGCGGAATACGCCGCCTCGAAACGTTTGCCGTAGTCGAGCTGCTCGGCGGTCGGCGGGAGCTGAGTGCCGGGGAAGCCCGTGCGCGGAACGGACTCGCGCAGCGAGCCGGACCGCTGGATCGAGTCCTCGTCGTTGTGGTAGTCGGCCGTGAATGCGCCGAACACGCCGCTCCACTGCGCTTGCGCCGCGGCGACGTCGCGCTGTAACATCGGATCGCCCTTCGCGGCCACCGCCGATTGCAGCGACTTCTTGATCGCGTCGAGGTTGTTGAGCGCCTCGTCGATCTTGCCGTAAATCGTCGCGTACTTGCGCGCAAAGTCGTACGCCGCGCGGTACTGTTCGGCCGTCCAGGCGTCGCGCGGATCGCCGGCGACGGTGAAGCTCTGCTGCAGCGTGCGCCCGCCGAGGGTCAGGCGCGCCGTGTACGTTCCGGGCACGACGATCGGCCCGCTCTTCGGTCCCTGATACTCTTCCTTGGCGGCGCCGTACCACTTCGTGGGCGGATCCTCGCTGAAGTCCCAGACGTAGCGATTGATGCCGTCCTTGTTGGAAACGTACGGCTCCTCTTTGCCCTTAACCTTATGTGTGCCGCTGACGGTTCGGATCACGCGTCCGCTCGCGTCGAGGATCTGCAACTGCGGCGGACTCTTCTGCGGCGCCGTCTGATAGAAGTCGATGATCGCGCCCTTCGGCGGATTGTCCCCGGCGAAACGCGTGTAGATGCCGAGGTCGTTCGAGTGATAGCGATACTCGTACGAGACCCGCGGCGAATAGAGCATTACGCCCGCGCGCACAGCGTTGCCGAGCTGCTGGATCGAGGTCAGGTCGTCGAGGATCCACGTGTCACGCCCGTGCGTCGCGATCACGAGGTCGTTGAAGCTTGGCTGGATGCGGATGTCGCGCACCGAAACCGCCGGCACGTTGATGCGAAAGTTCTGCCAGCTCGACCCGCCGTCGAACGAGATCCAGAGCCCGTTCTCCGTGCCCGCGTAAAGAATGTTGGGATTGCGCGTATCGGGACGTATCGTTCGTAAGTATTGGTTGGGCGGCAAACCGCTCGTGATCTTCGCCCAGGTCGCGCCGTAGTCGCGCGTCACGAAGAGATACGGCGCGTAGTCGCCCATCCGATGGTCGTCGGCGACCACGTACGCGGTGCCGGCGACCAGGGGCGACGGCGCAGTCGTCTCGATGCGCGCGTACTCCGGCGTCCCCGGCGGCGTCACGTTGCGCCAATGCGCGCCGCTATCTCGCGTCATCTGCGCGTAGCCGTCGTCGGTGCCCGCCCAGATCTCGCCGCGGTCGATCGGCGATCCTTCGATGTAGAGCAGCGTGTCGGAATACTCCGCGCCCGACACGTCCTTCGCGAGGGGGCCTCCCGATGGAAGCTGATGCGACTTGATGTTGCGCGTGAGATCGGGGCTGATGGCCGTCCACGTCTCGCCGCGGTCCGTGGACTGGAAGATCACGTTGCCGCCGAACCACGCGACGTGTCCGTCCCACGGCGCGAACGCGATCGGCGAGTCCCAGTTGAAGCGATACGGCACGGAGCTGAGGTCGAACGGCCCGAGAAAGCTGCCGGGAAACGCGTCGTACGGACGGATGAAGCGCGTCGTCTCCGTCTTGCGGTCGAACAGCGTCAGCGCCCCGTCCTCGAGGTCGGCCCACACGTAGCGCGGGTCGATCGGATCGGGCACCGTCCAGACGCCGTCGCCGCCGACGACGTCGACCCAGTGGCGGTCCAGGATGCCCTCGCTGTCGAGCGAGTTCTCCGGTCCGCAGAATCCGCCGTTGTCCTGGAACGCGACGCATACGAAGTACGGGTTCTCGTTGGAGAGGCCGACGTGGTAGATCTGTCCGATCGTGAGGTTGCGCGAGAACGACCAGTGCTCGAGGTCGGTCGTCAGCGCGTAGCCGCCGTCTTCGCCCACGATAATCCGCTTGCCGTTGCTCGGATCGATCCAGATCGCATGGTAGTCCACGTGAACGCCCTTGGCTATCTCGGTGAACTTCCTGCCGCCGTCCTTGCTCTCGGCGAGCATCTCGGAGACCGCGTACACGTGATCGGGATTGCGCGGATCGACGGCGATGTGGGTGAAGTAAAACGGCCGCTGGTCCACGAGCGTGTCGCTGCTGGTCATCGTCCAGTGCGCGCCGGCGTCGTCGCTGCGCCAGAGGATGCCGCCCTTCGCCTCGATGAGCGCGAAGACTCTGGTTCCCCGGCTGGGCGCGATGGCGAGACCGATCCGTCCGGTATAGCCGCTCGGCAAACCGTTGCCCGCGAGCTTCTTCCAGCTGCGGCCGCCGTCGGTCGACTTGAAGAGGCCGTCGTCGGGGCCGCCGCTCGTGAACGTCCACGGCACGCGGCGAAAGTGCCACATGCCGGCATACACGACGCCGCCGTTTTGCCGATCCATCGCGACGTCGCTCGCGCCGCTCGCGGGGCCAAGATAGAGCGACTTCTTCCAGGTCGCCCCGCCGTCGAACGTGACGTAGACGCCGCGCTCGGACGAATCCCGGAACGGATCGCCGAATCCGCCGACGACGACGTGCCGCGAGTCATGCGGATCTATCGCGATGCGCGAGATGCTCCAGACGCCCGCGAGGCCGACGCGCCCCCACGTCTTGCCGCCGTCGGTCGACTTATAGAGTCCGTCTCCATAGCTGACGTCGTTGCGGGGATTCGATTCGCCGGTGCCCGCCCAGACGACGCGCTCGTTCGTGGGATCGATCGCGACGGCACCCACGGCCGATACGGGCTGCTTTTCGAAGACCGGCTCCCACGTCGCGCCGCCGTTGACCGAACGCCACACGCCGCCGCCCGCGGTGCCGAGATAGTAGAGCTGATCGTCCTGCGGCGTCCCGGCAACCGACGCGACCCGCCCGCCCGATACGGCGGGGCCGATCGACCGCCACGTGAGATTCGCATACGCGGCGGCCGCAAAGAGAACGGTCGAGAGCAACATCATGTTGCATTGACTGTTTTGATGGCCGGCAGCGCTTTCATGCCGGCCTGCTTCAGTGCCGCGTTGATGCCCGGCACGACGCTCGTCACGAACGCGTTGTAGCGACCGACGCCCGCGCGGTAATTGGCGTCGGTGCGCCTCAACAAGTCCTCGACGGCCGGCGTGATGAGCCCGTTGGCCTGAAAGTAGGCGGCGAGGAGATCCTCATGCAGCTTGCTCTCGTCTTCGGTGCCCTCGCCGCGAACGTTGACCGCGAGCGAGTCGAAGAGCGTCTTGCGCGCCGTGACGGCGTCTTGCAGCGTTGCGGTGAGGGCAGCGTTATTGGCTTTCTTGGCGGCATCGAGTGCCGTATCGAGCGACTTCTTGAGCGAGTCGAGGTCGTTGAGGATCGAGTCGATCTGCGACAGGTGGCCCATCTGGCGCATCGCCGCGTCGAACGTCCGCTGATACTCCGCCTGCGTGAAGCGCGAGCGCGGATCCGGGTCGACGCGGAAGTGCTTCACGTAGGTGTGACCCGAGAGCGTCATGCGCACGCTGTAGTCGCCGGGGACGACCCCCGGACCCGTGTCGGGACCGTTGAGAAACTCGAGCGCGGCGCCGTTCCACTTCACAGGGCCGTTGACGTTGAAGTCCCAGGTGTAGCGATTCAGCCCGGCCTTGTTGGGGACGTAGGGCTCGTCCTTGCCCCCGACCTTGTGCGTACCCGTGACGCTGCGCAGCACGCGTCCATGCGCGTCCAGGATTTCGAGGGTGGGCGCCGCCTTCTGCGGCTCCTTCTGATAGAAGGTGATCACGACGCCGTTGGGCGGGTTATCGGCGGCGTAGTTCGTGTAGGTTCCCTCGTCGTTGGAGTGCAGCGTCCACTCGTAGCTTGTACGCGGGGTGAACAGCCACGTGCTGGCCGCGACGGCGCGCTGCAGCTCCTGCACCGGGCGAACGTCGTCCATGATGTAGACGGACCGGCCGTGCGTCGCGATCACGAGATCGTCCTCGCGCGGCTGCATGCGAATGTCGTGCACGGAGACCGTCGGCAGATCGTTCTTGAACGACTGCCAGTTCGCGCCGCCGTCGAACGAGATCCAGATGCCTTCCTCGGTACCGAGATAGACGAGGTTGCGGTCGCGGATGTCGGAACGCACGGCGCGCGCCCACTGATCCGACGGCAGGCCGTTGACGATCTTGCTCCAGTGCTTTCCGAAGTCGTGCGTGACGAAGACGTACGGAGCATCATCCCCCATCTCGTGGTCGTCCTCGATCGCGTACGTCGTACCGTCGACCAGCGTCGACGGCGCCACCGTCGCGAAACGGCCGTACTGCGGCGCGCCGGCAGGCGTGACGTTCGTCCAGTGTTTGCCGTAGTCGCGCGATAGCTGAATCAGGCCGTCGTCGGTGCCGACCCAGATCTCGCCGCGGCCGAGCTGCGAGCCCTCGATGTCGAGGATCGTCCCGGTGTACTCGGCTCCCGACACGTCGTTGATGATCGGCCCGCCCGCAGGATTCTGATGCGACTTCAAGTTACGCGTGAGGTCGGGGCTGATCGCGGTCCAGCTCCTGCCGCGGTCGGTCGACTGGAAGATAACGTTGCCGCCGAACCAGCCGATGACTTTGCCGCCGGCAGTGCGCCACGGCGCGAACGCGAGCGGCGACTCCCAATTGAAACGGTACTTGCTCTTGGAGAGCTGCCACGACTCCTCGCCCGTCTGAAGGTAGGGCTGCGCCGCCCATTGATCCTGGGTCACGCGATTGTAGATCGTGAGCGAGCCGTTCTGCGAGTCGGACCAGATCCAATTCGGATCGTCCGGCTCCGGAATGCCCCACGTGCCATCGCCGCCGACCGTGTTGGTCCAGAATTTGTTTTGGATTCCCGACGGATCGAGCGAGTTCGACGGGCCGCACCAGCCGTTGTTGTCTTGCAGCCCGGCGCAGACGGTGTACGGGTTATCGGAACCGAGGCCGACGCGATACGCCTGGCCGATCGGAACGTTCTGGGAGAAGAACCAGTTCTCGCCGCCGTCGAGCGAGAGCGCGTAGCCGCCGTCGTTGCCGAGCAGGATCCGAGTCGGGTCGTTGGGTGCGATCCAGATCGCGTGGAAATCGGAATGCACCTGGTCCGAGATCGACTTGAAGGTCTTGCCCGCGTTGCCGCTCAGCATGACCTCGAACGAGACGGCATAGACGCGGTTCGGATTCTTCGGATCCACCGCGACGTGCGAGAAGTAGAACGGACGCGCGTCGACGCGCGTGTCGTCGCTGACCATCGTCCAGCTCGCGCCGGCGTCTTGGGAGCGCCAGAGCACGCCTTCCTTCGATTCGATCACCGCGTAGACGCGGCTGCCGTCGCTCGGCGCGACGGCGAGGCCGATGCGCCCCATCGGGTAGTTAGGCAGGCCGTGCCCCTCCAGCTTCGTCCACGTGGCGCCGCCGTCGGTCGACTTATAGATTCCGTCCTCGGCGGCGGTGCCGCCGCTGACGGTCGTCCAGGGGCGGCGCTGGAACTTCCAGATGCCGGCGTAGACGACGCTCGAGTTCTGCGGATCCATCGCGAGATCGGAGGCTCCGCTCTCGGGCCCCACGGAGAGCGTCTGCCTCCACGTGCTTCCGCCGTCGTCGGTGACGTAGACCCCGCGATCCGAGCTGTCGGCGAACACGTTGCCGAGCGCCCCCACGATCACGTGGTTGTGATTGCGCGGGTCGACGAGGATCCGCGATACGTACTTCGTTGCTTTCAGCCCGACGTTGATCCAATGCTCGCCGCCATCGGTCGTCTTGTACACGCCGTCGCCGTAGCTGACGTCGTTGCGCGGATTTGCCTCGCCGGTGCCGACCCAGACGACGTCGTTGTTGGTCGGATCGATCGTCACGGCGCCGATCGAGGCGGCGCCCTCCTTTTCGAACACCGGATCCCACGTCTGGGCGCCGTTTTCCGACTTCCAGACACCGCCGCCCGCGGCGCCGATGTAGTACAGCTTCGGGTCCGTCGCCGAGCCCGCCACCGCGGTGACGCGTCCGCCGGTCAACGCCGGCCCGATCGCGCGCCAGCTCATGTTGCCGAAGGCCGGCCCCGGCGACGGCGTCGGCGTCGGCGATGGTGAAACCGAGGGCGACGGTGACGGTGCCGGAAGCGCGGCGCGCGCGTTTGCGGCGCTCAGCAGAATGAAAGCGAAGAGCGCCACAAACGGCGTAACGCGTCGTAACAACGGAAGAACCTCCATGAGGATCGCAGTAGTCGTGCGCACCGAACAATCCTGCGCGCGCATATTCAAAGAACTATCAAACCAGCGCGCTAGCGCGGCGGCGCTCGGTGACGTGACTCATACATCGGAACGTTGACATGAATTGCGTACCATTGCGACCAAGCAATCATGCCGCACATCACGAGGAAAACCACGACAGCGATGACGATCGCCCAGCGGCGCCGCGACGAACCAGGGCGGGGAGGCCCCTCCCCGGAAGGCGCGCCCGAGGCGCGGCTCGAACCCACCGGCCCCATAATGCGAAGGACCATCGCCAGCCTCCTGGCGACAGCGATCGTCCCATTGTGCTCGTTTCTGTCTACGTGCGCACCCGCGGCAGCCGCTCATCGCGCCGTCCCTGCGACTCCTGTCGCAATCGCGGTGTATGCCCGCGTGCTCCGGCACATCAATCCGGAGTTGCCCGGATGGCAGAGCCGTAGCCTGGCGCGACGCGTACTCGTCAACGCCGAGCGCTGGCGGCTCGACGCGAACATGCTCGTGGCGATCGTCGCCGTCGAATCGGCGTGGCGCACCCACGCGGTCTCGGCGGCGGGCGCCATCGGCCTCGGGCAGCTGATGCCGGGCACGGCTGCGTCGCTCAAGGTCAACCCGCGCGATCCCAACCAGAACCTCTACGGCGCGGCGCGCTACTTGCGCGGCCTCATGCAGCGCTTCGGATCGAGGCACCCGGACCTCGTCTTCGCCGCCTACAACGCCGGGCCCAAGGCCGTCAGCGAGTACGGCGGCATCCCGCCGTACGACGAGACCGAGAGCTACGTCGTGCGCGTTGTGGACACGTGGGCGCGCCTATCGCGCAACGTCCGCCTGCCAGCGAGCGCCTACGATCAGTGGCCCGCGCACGGCCTCGACATCGATTACTGGCTCAACGGCACCGAAAACCCGTAACCCCCCGCGTCCTGAGCACTACGACATGGCGAGGATAGCATTCACCGCGTCTGCCAAACCGTCAGGGCCGGCGACCCTTAGCGGGATCGCACCGGCGTTGCGCGCGGCTTCGACGTCGCTCTCGCGATCGCCGACGACGACGCAGCACTCCGGTTCCACGCCGAGCGCACGCGCCGCGTCGAGAATCAGCTTCGGCTTCGGCTTACGGCACTTGCACGCGTCCTCCGGCGCGTGCGGACACACGAAAAACCCCGCGAACGGCCCCAGCAGCTCGTCAATCTTGCGATTGACGGCATCAACCTGTTCGAGAGTGAGCAGCCCGCGCCCGATCCCGCTCTGATTGCTGACCACCGCGAGCGGCAATCCGGCCGCGCGCAGGCGATCGAGCAGCTCCCGCGCGTTCGGAGCGGGAATCACGTTGTCCGGATCGCCGTTGAAGGGCACGTCGACGACGATCGTCTCGTCGCGATCGAACAGCACGGCGCAAACCCTTCGTCCTTCGACTCCGCTCGGCTGCACCTCGCTGCGCTCAGGATGACAAAGGAACGTAGACTTCGCCGCCGGATTCCGCGAACTCGCGGGACTTTTCGGCCATACCCCGCTCGGCGAACTCGCGCACCTCTTGCGTGATTTTCATCGAGCAAAAGTGCGGCCCGCACATCGAGCAAAAGTGCGCGACCTTCGCGCCCGGCGCGGGCAGCGTCTCGTCGTGGAACTCGCGCGCCGTGTCGGGATCGAGGGAGAGATCGAACTGGTCCTGCCAGCGGAACTCGAAGCGCGCCTTCGAGAGCACGTCGTCCCAGTGCGCGGCGCCGGCGTGTCCCTTGGCGAGGTCGGCCGCGTGCGCGGCGATCTTGTACGCAATCACGCCGTCCTTGACGTCCTTCTTGTTGGGCAACCCGAGGTGCTCTTTCGGCGTCACGTAACAGAGCATCGCCGTGCCGTACCATCCGATCATCGCCGCGCCAATTGCGCTCGTGATGTGATCGTAGCCGGGCGCAACGTCGGTGACGAGCGGACCCAGCGTGTAGAACGGCGCCTCCTTGCAGACCTCGAGCTGCTTGCGCATGTTCTCCTCGATCAGGTGCATCGGCACGTGACCGGGGCCCTCGATCATCACCTGGACGTCGTGCTTCCAAGCGACGTCGGTGAGCTCGCCCAGGGTCTCGAGCTCCGCGAACTGCGCGGCGTCGTTAGCGTCGGCCGTGCAGCCGGGGCGCAGGCCGTCGCCGAGCGAGAACGCGACGTCGTAGGCCTTCATGATTTCGCAGATCTCTTCGAAGTTGTCGTAGAGGAAGTTCTCGCGGTGATGCGCGAGGCACCACTTGGCGAGGATAGATCCTCCCCGCGAGACGATGCCGGTGATGCGGTTCGCCGTGAGCGGAACGTAGCGCAGCAGCACCCCGGCGTGGATCGTGAAATAGTCGACGCCCTGCTCGGCCTGTTCGATCAGCGTGTCGCGGAAGAGCTCCCAGGTGAGCTCC
>JAFAJV010000129.1 GCA_019235995.1 Vulcanimicrobiota bacterium | reverse complement strand
CGAAAAGGTTGAAGAGCGAGATCGACGTGGCGATTCGCTTCGTCTGAACCCCGGCGAGCCGGGCCGCGTACGCGCCGATGGTCACGCCCTGGACGATGAAGGTGACGAGCATGGCGCCGACGAGCTTCCCCGACCACACATGCGGCGGCGCCGCCACAGCGAATTGGAAGTTCCAAAGCGAGGCTTGCATCGTCAGGCTATTGCGTGACGTGAGCGGTTCCGCGGCGTCATGTCACGCAACAGCCGGAAGATGCAAGCCGAGCGCCCTACGCAGCATGGTTTCTCCATGTGATGACCGATTCGTCCACCGGGCCGATGATGCACAGGCCGAGGTTTTCGTCGAGCAGCAGCTCGCGTGCCAGCTGCTGGACGTCCTCCGGCGTCACGGCGTCGATGCGCTGCTCGATCTCCTCGGGGCTGACCTGGCGCCCCAGCGCGAACTCGTTGCGGCCGAGGCGAATCATGCGGCTGGAGGTCGACTCTAGCGAGAGCGTCAGGTTGCCCTTGATGTGTTCCCTTGCCAGCGCGAACTCGGCCGCATCGATCGGCGAGTTGCGGACGTGCGCGAACTGCTCGAGGATCACGTCGATGCACGGCTGCACGTTCTCCGGCGAGGTTCCGGCGTAGACGCCGAAGAGCCCGGCCCGCCGATACGCGGCCTGGAACGAGTAGACGCTGTAGACGAGGCCGCGCTGTTCGCGGATCTCCTGAAAGAGCCGGCTTGACATCCCGCCGCCGAGGATCGTATCGAGCAGCGAGAGCGCGTAGCGGCGCTCGTCGCGGACGTCGATGCCACGGGTCCCGACGATGACGTGCGCCTGTTCGCCGTCTCTATAGCGAACGTGGGCTGCGGGAGTAGTGGCGGGCCCCTCGGGTTCGGGAAGCGTGCACGCGCCGTCAAACCCGGTGAATTGCTCGGCGACGAGCTCGACGAATCGCTCGTGCTCGACGTTGCCCGCCGCCGCGACGAGCACGGAGTTCGGCGCGTAATGCGCCCGCATGTGCGCGCGCAGGTCATCCGGAATCACTTGGACCACGGTATCGGTGAATCCGATCGTCGGCTCGCCGAGACTCGAGCCGCTCCACATCGTCTGCAGGAAGACGTCATGAATGAGCTCGTCGGGAGAGTCCTCGTACATCTTGATCTCTTCGAGGATCACCTTCTGCTCTTTGCTCAGCTCGCGCGCGTCGAACGTCGAGTGCAGGAACATGTCCGCCAGAACGTCGAGCGCGAGCGGCACGTGGCGATCGATGATCTTGGCGTAGTAGCAGGTCGTTTCTTTGTCAGTGAACGCGTTGAGGTTTCCGCCCACGCCGTCCATCGTCTCGGCGATCTGCCGCGCGGTGCGCCGCGAGGTGCCCTTGAAGAGCATGTGCTCCACGACATGGGAGATGCCGCGCCGCTCGTGACTCTCCACGCTGGAGCCGACGTCCGCCCAGATCCCCACGGTCGCCGAACGTACGCCCGGCATGGCCTCGGTGAGCACCCGAAGACCGCTGGGAAGGGTCGTCTTGTGGTGGCTCACGAAGGCCGAAACGCCGCGCGGGACCAGGAAGGATCCCAGAAGACGCCGTCGCTACGCGCGCTCGCCCGCGCGCGCACAGCGGCGGCCGTCTCTCCCCGACGCACCGTGAGGCTGAACACGGTGCGCGAGGTGGGCTTGGCCAGGTCGCCGCTGACGACGACACCCTTTGCGACGGCGATCGGGACGCTCGCCCACACGTCGATCTCCTCGGTGGCGGGGGCCGCCACGAAGGTGCGCTCTACCAGCGTCGCAACCTCTTCCACGAATTCGTCGCGGGTGATCGGGCGGTGGAACTTCACACCCCACAAGCGGATGCCCACGATCAGATGCTCGCCAAGCTGATTCGCGGAGATCTGCGTCACCTGCGCCGACCAGCGCGTGCTAAAGACGGACAGTCCGATCCGCTGCGCGACGTCACGACGGTTACCGACGGCCCGAGCCGCGGCGTCGAGATCGGCGACGCTCGGCGCGTAGGCGAGCGCGGCGCCGCGCGCGACGCCGAGTGCCAGCGCGGCTGCTACCAGCAGCCCGGGCAACCTAGTAGGACTGCGCAAAGTACGCCCTGACCTTGGCGGGTTCGCCACACACGAGGCAGACCGCGGCCGGCTCGTCGAGCGCGCGCAGGACGCGCGTCGTCGCGGTCGTTTCCGCTTTCACGTGGGCCTCGCACTCGGGACGCTCGCACCACGCGATGTCGACCATCCCGGCTCGTTCCTTACATAGCCTGAAGAACTCGGCGCGATCGGGCGCGACGAACGTGTGCGCGTCGAGGTGCGCCTTCGCTTGTGAGTGCAGCGAGCGCTGAATGTCTTCCAGCAACTCGCGCAACGTTCCGGGCAGCTCCGCCAGGGCCACGCTCTGCCGCTGGCCCGGCTGATCCCGCTCGCGGTCGCGCCGCGCGAGGACGACGGTCTGGGCATCCACGTCGCGGGGACCGATCTCGATGCGCACCGGCACGCCGCGCAGGTCCCACTCGCTGTACTTCCAGCCAGGCTGCGCGTCGCGCTCGTCCACGCGCACGCGGAAACCGGCCTTCCTCAAGCGCTCCGCCGTCGCGCGGCTCGCTTCGACCGCGCGATCGTCGTTGGAGCGCACGATCGGAATCACAACGGCCTCGATCGGCGCCATCCTGGGCGGAATGCGCAGGCCGCGATCGTCGCCGTGGACCATGATGAGGCCCCCCAGCATGCGCCACGAGACGCCCCACGACGTCGTGTACGCGTGCTTGATCGCGCGATCCGCATCCACGAACGTGATGTCATATGCCTTGGCGAAGTTCTGGCCGAGATCGTGCGACGTGCCCGACTGCAGCGCCTTGCCGTCGGGCATCAGCGCCTCGATCGAGAACGTCTCGACGGCGCCGGGAAACCGTTCGCTCGCGCTTTTGCGGCCGACGTAGACCGGTATCGCCGCCACGTTCTCCGCGAAGTCGCGGTAGAGCTCGAGGATCCTGAGCGTTTCCTCGCGCGCTTCCTCCGCCGATGCGTGCGCGGTATGCCCCTCCTGCCAGAGAAACTCCATGGTGCGCAGGAAGGGGCGCGTCGCTTTCTCCCAGCGGACCACGTTGGACCATTGATTGATCAGGACGGGCAGGTCGCGATACGACTCGATCCACTGCGCGTACATTACGCCGATGATCGCCTCGGACGTCGGGCGGATCGCCAGTCGTTCCGTGAGCTTTTCGCTTCCGCCCTGCGTCACCCACGCCACTTCCGGTGCGAAGCCTTCGACGTGCTCCGCTTCGCGCACGAGCAAGCTTTCGGGAATGAAGAGCGGGAAATAGGCGTTCTCGTGCCCGGTGGCCTTGAAGCGCTCGTCCAGGTGCTTCTGCAAGTTCTCCCACAGCCCGAATCCATACGGGCGAAGCACGACGCAGCCGCGCACGGGCGAGTACGAGACGAGCTCGGCTTTGAGGCAAGCCGCCGTATACCATGCGGAGAGGTCGGCCGCCTTCGGAGGGATCTCCTTGACGACGTCCCGCGCCAGCGCTTCGGACATGACCGGCCCCGCTTCGCCGGGAGATTGCATGGGACCCTCGTAAGCATCTGCAATGCCCAAACACACGCGCATCTACACCCGAACCGGAGACGACGGAACCACCGGTTTGATCGGCGGCTCGCGCGTCAAGAAAAGCGCGCTGCGCATCGAGGCGTATGGAACGGTGGACGAGCTGTCGAGCGCGATCGGCATGGCACGGTCCGAGCTTGGCGGGGTGGGAGAGCGCGCGGGCCGGCTTGCCGCTTGGCTCGCGTGGACGCAAGACGCGCTGTTCAATCTCGGCACGGAGCTCGCGACGCCTCAGGCCGAGCGAAGCGCTTCGTTCCCTCGAATCGAGGCATCCGACGCCGAGGCGCTGGAACGCGCGATCGACGCGGCGGACCGCGACCTTCCGGCGCTCGCGAATTTCATTCACCCCGGCGGATCGGTTCCGGGAGCGCGCCTGCATGTCGCGCGCACGATCTGCCGCCGCGCCGAGCGTCTCGCCGTCGCGCTGCGAGAGCGCGAGGGCGTTCCAAGCGATGCGGCGCTTCGCTTTCTCAATCGTCTCTCGGACGCGCTCTTCGTGTGGTCGCGCTGGGTCAACGACGCCCTCGGCGTCCCAGATCATCGCTGGAATCCGTCCAATGGGCCGCCCGAAGCATAGCAACCCGTAGGTCCGACCGGCGGCCCTTGCGAAACGACGCCGGAATGTCGTTTCTGTCCGAGCTGTTCGCTACGACGGACGCTACGAAGCTGCGCGAGCTCGGCACGCGCAAGATCCTGCGTCGCGCGCTCACGGCGAGGGATCTCGTCTCCATCGGTCTCGGCACGATGATCGGCGGCGGAATTTTCACGACCATCGGGACCGGCGTCAAGGGCGCCGGACCCGCCGTCATCGTCTCCTACCTGCTGGCGGGCCTGACCTCGTTCTTCGCCGCGCTCTGCTACGCGGAACTCGGTGCAATGGTTCCCGTAGCGGGCAGCGCCTACACTTACGCATATGCCACGCTCGGAAAGCTCTTCGCGTGGATCATCGGCTTCGCGCTGATCTTCGAGTACGGCATCAGCGCCGCACCCGTGGCGCAGCAGTTCTCGGCGGCCCTCCAGGACGTAGCCAAGAGCGCCAACGTCGCGTTGCCGGCGTGGGCCTCGCAGTCGAACCTGATCGTGCACGGCGCATGGTGGATGCCGTCCAGCTGGGACCTCGGGCACTCGCAGTACGACGTGCTCGCGGCGCTGTTCGTCATCGGCCTGAGCGTTTTGCTCTCGGTCGGCATCCGAGAGTCCGCCACCGTCAACAACGTCTTCGTCGTGCTGAAGATCTCGGCGCTGATCGTCTTCATCATCGCCGGCGCGTTCCTCGTTCACGCGGCGAACCTGCACAACTTCAACCCAGTCGGCTGGGGGACGCTCCGCCCCTTCGGCGGGATGGCCGACTACTCGTCGTCCGCGCAGCCGTACGGCATCATCGCGATCGGCGCATACGTGTTCTTCAGCTACATCGGCTTCGACACCGCGACGACGACCGCCGAGGAGTGCAAGAATCCGCAGTTCGACGTGCCCGCCGGCGTGATCGGCGCGCTCGCCATCGGGACGGTGATCTATTGCGCGACGGCGATCGTGCTCGTGGGCGCCGTGCCCTGGAGTCAGGTGCCGATCAAGAACCCGCTGGTCTATGCCCTCGCGCCACTGCACATCCCCGCGCTGAGCTGGGTGATCA
>JAFAJV010000017.1 GCA_019235995.1 Vulcanimicrobiota bacterium | reverse complement strand
GACCCGTCGCGCCCTGTCGATGAGAGTCGGGAAGTGGGTGAAGAAATCGTAACCGCAGAGCGCGCTGTACCCCGTCAGGTTTGAGGAGATCAACGCGGGGACGTCGCGCAGCGTGTAGCCGGCCACGCCGAACCGCGCGATATCGGTCTGGCGATCGACGTAGGTACGACCGTCGGGGGCGACTTCAAACGTTCCGGCGCGTCCCTGGAGGTGCGCTGCCTGCGCGAGTGCGGGCGAGACGAGTATCGCCGAACTGCCCGTGTCCAACACGCATGAGGTGCGCTGCCCTTCAATGGTCACTGGAATCGTCGTGCGCGTCGCGTTGAAGCCGCTCGCCAGGCTCGTCGGTGCCGACGCCGAAGCGGGATGCGCGTCGCGCGAGATCGCGGTGAAAAACGCGCCGAGGCAAAGAAGGATGACGAAAGCGCGGAGCGCGGCTGGTGACATCACGGGATTCGAGCGTAGGTTACCACACACGGCGGGATTCGTCTGCGCCTCTCATCAAAGTGTAAGCTGGTGGTTAGCGGCTAATGCGCGTTGCATGCATCGGAGGCGGTCCCGCCGGACTGTATTTCGGCATTCTGGCGAAGCAGCGCTTCCCGGACTGGTCGATTCGGATCCTGGAGCGCAATCGTCCCCTCGATACCTTCGGCTGGGGCGTCGTCTTCTCGGACGCCACGCTCGATAATCTTCGTTCCGCGGATGAACCGACGCATCGGGATATCACGCAGGCGTTTGCGCATTGGGACGACATCGAGGTGCACTTTCGCGGACGAACGATGCGATCCGGAGGGCACGGCTTCTGCGGCATCTCACGAAAACGTTTGCTGAACATCCTCCAGGACCGCGCTGCAGAGCTCGGCGTCGACGTGCGCTTCGAATGCGACGTCGGCGACGTCGAAGCGGAGCGCCGCGAGTGCGACCTGCTGGTCGGGGCGGACGGCGTCAACAGCCGCGTTCGAAGCGCCTATGCGCAGGCGTTTCGGCCGAGCCTCGACCGCGGACGCTGCCGTTTCGTCTGGCTCGGGACGACCTTGCCGCTCGATGCATTTACGTTTCTCTTCGAGCGCACGGAGCACGGCTGGTTCACGGTGCACGCGTATCGCTTCGACGAGCGTCTGAGCACGTTTATCGTGGAGTGCCGCGAGGAGACCTGGATGGCGCACGGACTCGACTCGGCGGGGACGGAGCAGACCATCGCCTTCTGCGAGGGTCTGTTCAAGCCGTACCTGCACGGACACCGGCTGATGGCGAACAGCGCGCACCTACGCGGTCGCGACTGGCTGAACTTCACGCGCGTGAACAATGCACGCTGGGTAAACGGAAGCGCCGTGCTCATGGGCGACGCCGCACACACGGCGCACTTCTCGGTCGGCTCGGGGACGAAGCTCGCGATGGAGGACGCGATCGGGCTGGTGGATTCCCTCGCGGCCGACGCCGACAGGGCCGCAGCCTTACGCCGCTATGAGGAGACGCGTCGGCTCGAAGTCTTGAAGTTGCAGAACGCGGCGCGGAATTCGACCGAGTGGTTCGAGAACGTGGCGCGCTATGCGACGCTGCCGCCCGAGCAGTTCGCCTACAGCCTCCTGACACGCAGCCAGCGCATCGGACACGAGAACCTGCGCCTGCGCGACACGACGTACGTGGCCGCGATGGAGCGGTGGTTCGCGGGGCGCGAGGTGCCGCCGATGTTCACGCCCTTTCGGCTGCGCGACCTCGAGCTGCAGAACCGGATCGTGGTGTCGCCGATGGATATGTACAGCGCGATCGACGGGACGCCGGGTGACTTCCACATGGTGCATCTCGGCGCGCGGGCGCTCGGCGGCGCGGGACTGGTTTTTACGGAGATGACGTGCGTGACGCGCGAGGGTCGCATCTCCCCGGGCTGCACCGGCATGTATGCGGCGGAGCACGTCGGGGCGTGGAAGCGCATCGTGAAGTTCGTGCACGATTCGTCGCGTGCGAAGATCTGTCTGCAGCTCGGCCACTCCGGGCCCAAGGGCTCGACGAAGCTGATATGGGAGGGTATGGACGAGCCGCTCGAGCGGGACAACTGGCCGGTGGTCGGACCGTCTGCGATCCCGTATGCTGCGGTGAACCAAATTCCGCTGGAGCTGACGCGCGCGCAGATGGACGCAATTCGGTCGGCGTTCGTGCGCGCGGCGGAGATGGGCCTGGAGGCCGGCTTCGACATGCTCGAGCTTCACTGCGCGCACGGGTATCTGCTGTCATCCTTCATCACGCCGCTGCGGAACCGCCGCACCGACGAATACGGAGGCCCCCTCGAAAACCGCCTGCGCTATCCGCTCGAGGTCTTTCGCGCGATGCGGGCGGTCTGGCCGAAGGAGCGCCCGATGTCGGTGCGCATCTCGGCGACGGATTGGGTGGACGGCGGAGTTTCGGGCGACGACGCGGTCGCCATTGCGCGCGCGCTCAAGGCGGAGGGGGCAGACCTGATCGACGTCTCCACGGGCCAGACTTCGCCGGACGCCAAGCCGATCTACGGACGCATGTTTCAGACGCCTTACGCCGACAAGATTCGCAACGAGGTGGGGATCGCGACGATGGCGGTGGGCAACATTACCGACGTCGATCAGGTCAACGCGATCCTCGCGGGGGGTCGCGCGGACCTCGTGGCGCTCGGCCGGCCGCATCTCGCCGATCCATTCTGGACGCTGCATGCCGCGGCGCAGCTCGGCTATCGCGATGCTGCGTGGCCGATACAGTACCTCGCGGGCAAGGAACAGCTCGAGCGGCTGATCGCACGCGCGGCCGAGGCCGCGCGGTGAGCATCGCCGGAAAGCACGCGGTCGTTACGGGCGGCGGCCGGGGCATCGGGCGCGCGACGGCGGACCTCTTAGAGCGTCGCGGCGCGCGGGTGAGCGTCGTAAGCCGCTCCGCGGGCGTCCGCGGAGACGTTACGGACGAGGAGCAGGTGCGCAAGGCCTTCGAAGAGTGCCGCGAAGCTAACGGGCCGATCGCGATCCTCGTCAACAACGCCGGAATCGCGGAGTCGGCGGCCTTAACGCGCACGGACCGCGCGACGTGGGATCGAATCATCGCCGTCAACCTGACCGGCACGTTTCTGTGCACGAGAGAGGCTTTGCCGGACATGATCGCTGCGGGGTGGGGTCGCATCGTGAACGTCGCGAGCGTCGCGGGCCTCGAGGGCGCCCCCTACATCGCGGCCTACTGCGCGAGTAAGCACGGCGTCGTGGGCTTCACCAAGGCGGTCGCCGCGGAGTACGCGGACAAGGGGATCACCGCCAACGTCGTCTGTCCGGGCTACACCGACACGGAGATGCTTGGCCGCACGCTCGCGAACATCACGGCGAAGACGGGTCGCAGCGAACGAGAGACGAGCGAGCTGCTGGCGCGCGGCAACCCCGCAGGGCGCATCGCCGCGCCGGAAGAGGTCGCCGAGGCTATAGTGGCGCTCGCGATGGGCGCGCAGACGGGCTTAGCGCTCGTCGTTCCACACCCGGAACGCTCCGCGTGACACTGAGCGGCTACGCTCCATACCAGCGGAGGTGCGGCCAAATGAGCGACAGCGGCGCAACCGGATCGCGGCAGAGGTAAATTGGCGCCGGGCCTTCGACGATCCATTTGTAGGGCTCCGCCGAGGTGCGCACGAGCACGACGCTGCGATAGTAGCGCCGCAGGAGGTTTGTGCGCGTCGCGCCGATCGCGATGAGTGAGCGGCCGTCATAGCCGCGCGTGCCCCACAAGTAGTAGTTGTTTTGGCTCGAGATCACGCCGGGCAGGCCATAGCGTGGCCCGTAGAAATCGAGCGCTCCGGCGTCTCCGTAGGTGTCGGCGTAGACGGCGGTCCTCGCGCGCAGGCTTGGCGGCAGGGAGAAATAGACTATCGCGACGTCGCGCGCGAGCCGCTGCCAGCCGAACTCTTCGGCGAAGAGCGGCTGGATGAGCCGCGGCGGCGTTCGGTCTCGGCCGGTCAGGCCGAGGAGCTTCGTGTAGGCGATCAGGCCGTCGACGGGCAGAACGGGGAGCGAGAGCGGTAGCGCCGCAAGACCGAGCGCGACCACGAGGGCGAACAGCGTCGCGCGCACGTACGCCGTCACACGCTCGAGCGCCACTGCGCCGATGGCGAGCAGCGGCGCGTAAAAGCCGATGACGTAGTAACCCTTCGCGCCGAACGCGAGCGCGACGAGAACGACGACGGCATAGGCGATTGGAACGAACCGCAGCTCGCGCAGCGTCGCGAGCCGAAACGGCGCGATCAGGCCCGCGACCCAGATCGGCACGGCGGCGGGATTGGTATAGATGAACTGCTCGGCGGAGAAAGCACCCGCGTTGGCGAGCCACGCTCGATACTCCAGCGCGTAGCCGCCCGCGAGCTCGGGCCGATGCGTGGCGTCGCCGCGCAGTACCTCGATGAAGGGCCAGCCGTGTGCGGCTTGCCATGCGAGGTTTGGCGACAGCAGGAGCACCGCAAGACCGCACGCGTACAGTGGATACGCAGAACGCAACACCCGTCGTTCGGCCGTCGCGAGGAGCCCGGCGCCGATGCCGGCGATGGGCAGCGCCATCGAGTATTTTGCGTACGCGCCGAGTCCGGCTACGACGCCGAGGGCCGCCCATAGCGGCGGCGCGTTCGCGGGCGCCGAGCGAACGATGCGCACGGCGAGAAGGGTTGCCAGCGTCCAAAACAAGGGCTCCAAGGACGTGGTCGTGAGCGTATTGCCGAGCAGCAGATACGCAGGCATGAGCATCGTGGCGACACCACACAAACACTGGGCGAAGCGTCCGCCGCCGAGGTCGGCCGCGAGCCGTACGGCGAGATAAACGGTGAGGGCCGCCGCCACGATCGGCAGCGCGCGGAGGGCGAGGAGCGAATAGCCTGCCGGGCCCGCAAGCCACGCCGCGGCGGCCACGAACGGAGGCTGATCCACATAGCCCCAGGCCAAGTGCTTCGAGCAGGCGATGAAGTAGAGTTCGTCGCGGAAGTAACCGTAGCGCGATGCCGCGGCAGCGTGGAACAGCAGCGCTCCGAGCGCCAGGGCGACGCCAATCACGCGGTGCGGCGCGCGAGGACCATCAGGCTCAGGGCGAAACCACAGACTCCGGACCAGATCCATGAGCCGAGCACGACGTTCCAGTCCCACCAGATGCGCTCGCTCGCAAACGTTCCAAGCAGGTAGATGCCGATGTACGTCATAGGCACCCCGATCGCAAACGTGCGGAACGCTCGCGTGTAGCCAGGCGCCGGATGTGGATCGTATCGGGCGATGAAGATGTCGGCGAGGATCCCGGTGACGAGCGACTGCGCGATCGTCACGGCCAGGAGCGGCGACTGGTTCGTGAATGCGGCCGCGGCCGGAAGGTTGCCGATGAGCAATAGGATCGTCAGCATCCCGAGGCACGGGTGCATGCGGGCCACGAGCCAGAGAACGAAGCCCGCGATCAGCGTGCCCTGAAAGATCACGATGAGCACGCCGGTCGCTATCTTGTAATAGCCGATGCTGAGCGCGGTCAGGTAGTTCGACGTGAAGGGAACGATGGGCGGCGGCGCGTCGCTTCGGCCGGCGGCGGGGTCGAAGGCGTACGCGGTTCCGAAGTGGGCCAAGATCAGCCACGTCGCCAGCCCCAGCGCCAGCGGCAGCTGACGCCCTAGCGTCGTCGAGTGGAGCCGGTCGGAAATTACGGAACGGATCGGTCCGCTAGATAAGAAGAAGATACCGAGCCCGAGGACCTGGTGCGTGGGGCTCAGCAACGCGTCCACTCCCTCCTCGATGCCGAGCGCGCGATGCCAGAGCACATCCCCGACGCCGCCCAGGACGAAGATGGGAATGCCGAGCAATGCCAAACGGTACGGCCGCGGAAAGGTGTTCGCCCAGTCATACCCCTGGGCGTGATAGCGCAAGGAGAAGATCGCTAGGACCAACGCCAGCGCCACCATGCCGGAATAAAACACCGCGTGATAGGGCGTGAAGAAATTCTCCACCGGAACGTGGCCATGCGCCCAAGCGTCGAGGAAGAATCCGCCCGAGATCCATAGGCCGCAGACGCCAATTGCATAATCGAGCACGAGACTGCGCGGAGCTGCGTGCTGCTGCATGAACGGGGCGTTATGCGGGAGCGTGCGAGGCGCCTTCTGCGAGCAGGTGGCGTCCGTGCGCGCTGCGTACGAGGCCTAGCGTGCTTGTTCGCATCGGAGCGCTCGGGCTGGCGGCGCTGCTTGGAGGATGTGTGTCGCGTCCTGCGGATGTGCCGGCGAACGCGGCGGTCGGGCCGACGGTTTTACCGAAGCCGCGCGTCGAACCCAATGGAGCTCTACCGAGCATTCTGGCGATGCGCTTCTCCTCGCTCGACGTGCGGCGCGGGCAGCGCTGGTCCGGAGCGTTCGTCACCGGCACGAACGTGGCGAGCGTCGAGGTGCGCACGAATCTCTTTTCAATCAACGTGCCTCATCGCAGCCCTGGACGCTTCGCGTTCTCACTCGACGTGCTCGATGCTCCGCCGATCTTCATTCGCTCGTACAGACTGCGCGTGATCGCTCGCAACAGCGCGGGCGACACGTATGAAGAAGACCTGCCGTTTCGGATACGATGACGAAGGCCCGTTACGAGATCACCGACGGCGTCCTCTCCATCACGCTCGATGGGCCGGCGCACAAAAACGCGCTGACCTTCGAGCTTTACGGCGAGCTGCGCGACCGTTTTCGTTCGCTGCCCAATGACGCCGGCGTGAAGGCCGTCGTCCTCACGGGGGCAAGCGGCGACTTCTGCTCCGGCGGCGACGTCGGTGAAATCATTGGGCCGCTGACCCGCGCCGACGCCAAAGGGCTCATGGAGTTCACGCAGATGACCGGAGACGTCGTGAAGGCGATGACGGCGTGCCCGCAGCCGATCGTCGCCGCGGTTGACGGCGCGTGCGCGGGCGCCGGCGCGATCCTGGCGATGGCGAGCGACCTCCGTTTCGGCACGGAACGATCGCGCGTGGCATTCCTGTTCGTGCGGGTCGGGCTCGCGGGCAGCGACATGGGCGCGTGCGCGATGCTCCCGCGCATCGTGGGCCTCGGCAGAGCGGCGGAACTGCTCTACACGGGTCGCTCGATGTCGGGCACGCAGGCTCACGAATGGGGATTTTACAACGAGCTCTGCGCGCCGATCGAGCTGAGGGACCGCGCACTGGAGTTCGCTCGGACGATAGCCCGGGGCCCCACGCTGGCGCACGCGATGACCAAGCGCATGCTCAAGTATGAGTGGGCGCTGCCGCTCGACGAGGCCGTCGATGCGGAGGCATCGGCCCAGGCGACCTGCATGGAGACTAACGATTTCCGGCGCGCCTACGAGGCGTTCATGGCGAAACGCGCGCCGAAGTTCGAAGGCAATTAGTGAGCGGGCTCGAGCTGCCGTTCTTCGACGAGGAGCACCGCGCGTTCAGCGCGGGTCTGGAACGCTGGCTGGCGCAGGCTGACGTGCTCGACGACGAACGCAACGCGGACGCGAGCTGCCGCGCGTGGGTGCGCGCGCTCGCCGAGGCCGGCTGGCTGCGCGCCTGCGTCCCCGGTACGTTCGGCGGCGTGCGAGCCGAACTGGACGCGCGAACGATCTGCCTTGCGCGCGAGGCGCTCGCATACCGATCGGCGCTGGCGGACTTTGCGTTTGCGATGCAGGGGCTGGGGAGCGCGCCGATCGCGCTGTTCGGCAACGCCGAGCTCGCGCGGCGTTATCTGCCCAACGTCGCGAACGGTCGCTGCGTCACGGCGTTCGCGCTCTCGGAGCGCGAGGCGGGCTCCGACGTCGCGGCGCTCGCTACGCGCGCGCGGCGCGACGGCGATGCGTACGTGCTCGACGGCGAGAAGACTTGGATCTCCAACGCCGGAATCGCGGACCTGTACGTCGTGTTCGCTCGAACCGGCGGCGACGGGGCACGGGGCCTGACGGCGTTCGCCGTGGACGCCGCGACGGCCGGCTGTTCCTCGGGTAAGCGGATCGAGACGATGTCGCCGCATCCGCTCGGCACGCTGCGCCTCGAGCACGCGCGGGTTGCCGCATCGCGCCGTATCGGCGAAGAGGGCGATGGTTTCAAGATCGCGATGGCGACGTTGGACGTCTTCCGCAGCACTGTGGGCGCCGCGGCCGTGGGCTTCGCTCGCCGCGCGCTCGACGAATCGCTCGAGCACGCGAGATCGCGCCGACTCTTCGGTGCGCCGCTGGCAGCGCTGCAGCTGACGCAGGCGGCGATCGCGACGATGGCCACGGACGTCGATGCAAGCGCGCTGCTCGTGCATCGCGCGGCATGGATGAAGGACGTGCGACGCGGTCGCGTCAGCCGCGAGTCGGCGATGGCGAAGTGGTTCGCGACCGAGGCGGCGGGGCGCGTATGCGACCGCGCCGTGCAGTTGTTCGGCGGGCGTGGCGTCACGCGCGGCGAGGTGGTGGAGCGGCTCTATCGTGACGTCCGCGCGCTCCGCATCTATGAAGGAGCGAATGAGATCCAACAGATCGTCATCGCGAAACAGCTCCTGGAGCTCTGACGTGAGCTCGCGCGCGACCGCGCACGTCGACCGATTCGCGGAGGACCGGCTGCCGCGGCCCGAACGGATGCCGGCGTTGCTCTTGGAGGGACTGGAATACCCGAAGAAACTCAATGCGGCGGCGCAGTTGCTCGACCGGCGGGCGAGCGCCGGCGCAGCGCGCCGCTGCATCCTCGCGCCCGGCGCCGAGCCGTGGACGTACGGGCGGCTCCTCGACGAGGCGAACCGCATCGCGGGGGTGCTCGTCGACGAGCTAGCGCTCGAGCCGGGCAATCGCGTGCTGCTGCGAGCTCCGAACACTCCGATGCTTGCGGCATGCTGGTTCGCGGTGCTGAAGGCCGGCGGCGTCGCGGTGACGACGATGCCGCTCTATCGCGCAGGCGAGCTTCGCTTCATGATGGAGAAGGCGCAGGTGAAGCACGCGCTCTGCGACGCGCGGCTGCGCGAGGAGCTGCAGCGCGCATGCGAGCACCACGGCGGCGTCCGAGTCGCATATTTCGGCGGCGACGCGCCGGGCTCGATGTCCCTCGAAGCCCTGATGAGCGGCAAGCCCGAGCGATTCGAGAACGTCGCGACCTCTGCGGAGGACGTCGCGCTCATCGCGTTCACCTCCGGAACGACCGGCGCGCCGAAGGCCGCGATGCACTACCACCGCGACGTGCTGGCCGTCTGCGACACGTACTGCGCCCGCGTGCTGCAACCGCACGGCGACGATCTGTTTTGCGGGAGCCCGCCGCTCGGGTTCACGTTCGGCCTGGGCGGGCTGCTGCTCTTTCCGCTCTACGCCGGCGCGGCGACGCTGCTGCTCGAGAAGGCAGGACCGGCCGAGCTCCTCGCGGCGATAGAGGAGTACCGCGTGACGACGCTCTTCACGGCGCCGCTCGCGTATCGGGCAATGGCTGCGGGCGTCGCCGGCCGCGACGTCTCGGCGCTGCGCAGCTGCGTCTCGGCGGGAGAGGCGCTGCCGAAAGCCGTGTGGCAGGAGTGGCACGCCAAGACCGGTTTGCGGATTCTCGACGGCATCGGCAGCACGGAGATGCTGCACATCTTCGTCGGCTCGCCGGAGGCGGAGGCCCGCGCGGGCTCCACGGGACGCGCCGTGCCCGGCTATGTGGCGGAGATTCACGACGAGGCGGGAAACCGCGCGCCCGACGGCGTCGTCGGGCGGCTCGCGGTCCGCGGCCCGACGGGCTGCAAATACCTGCAGGACGAGCGCCAAGAGCTCTACGTGCAAAACGGCTGGAACTATCCCGGCGACGCCTACAGGCGCGACGCGGACGGCTACTTCTGGTACGTGGCTCGCGTCGACGACATGATCGTCTCCGCGGGTTACAACATCTCGGGGCCCGAGGTCGAGCAGGCTCTCATCGCGCACGCGGACGTCAAGGAAGTCGCCGTCGTCGGCAAGCGCGACGCGCAGAAGGAGACCAACTACGTCAAGGCGTTCGTCGTGTTAGTCGACGGGTGCGCGGGCGGTGATGCAAAGATCGAGGAGCTCCGGGAGTTCTGCAAGTCGCAGATCGCGCCGTTCAAGGCGCCGCGCGAGATCGAGTTCGTCGCGACGCTTCCGCGGACGCAAACCGGCAAGCTGCAGCGCTACAAGCTTCGGGATCCATCCTGATCCCGGCTCGCACGATCCCGTACGGGTCGGCCGCTAGGATGGAGCCAGGTTACTCGTCCTACCCCAAGGAGGCTCAATAATGTTCCCGCACGCAAAAACAGCGATCCCGGCCGCGGTTCTCGCGGCCTGCCTCGGAATCGGGCTGGCCCCGCTTGCGGCCGGCGCCGGCACCCCCAGCGTCCCGGTATATCCCGGAGCGGTCGCGGCCGCCCATCCCGCCGGACTCGGTCTCAAAAAGGCGCCGCCGCCGCAAGCCAAGACGTATGTGACCAACGACGGCTTCGCGAAGGTCAAAGCCTGGTATCACGGCCCCTTGAAAGGCGCTCAGGAGATCCAGCAGTCGGGCATGGAAAAGTACGAGGACGCGTTCCTCGTCGGCAGCGTCGACTCGGGCGCGGTCGTGATGGTCGAAAGCTATCAGGGCAAGACCTGGATCGTCATCGGCCCGCCGGTGTAGCGCCTATGACCGTGGTGCTTTGAGGGGAAGCACCGCGGTCGCCTCGATCTCCACCTTGGCGCCCTCTTCGAGCAGGCCGGCGACCTCGACGAGGGCCATCGCCGGATAGTGCTCGCCGACGATCTCCCGATAGGATGCGCCGAGCTCCTTGAGCGCGGCGCGGTACTCGTTCTTGTCGGTGACGTACCACGTGAGGCGCGCAAGATGCTCCGGCGCGCCGCCCGCGGCGCGCACCACAGCGACCACGTTGCGCAGCGCCTGTCGGGCTTGCTCGAGGAACTCGCCGGAGACGAGCTCGTTGCGCTCGTTCCACCCGATCTGACCGGAAACGGCGAGGTAGCGGCCTTCCGCGAGGACGCCGTTCGCATACCCGCTCGGGCGTGGCCGGCCCGCCGGGTTGATGATGTCGCTCATGCGTAGTCTCCCGCGGTGGTTCGATCGCTGCCGCGGGCGACGCCCGCGGCGCGCAGCGCGAGCGTGAGCGCCGCGCTGATTAGCAAGTTGACCAGAAACGAGTAGAAGGCGATGAAGCCCGTGAGCGTTCCGCCGAACGCGCGCACGGTGAAGTTCGACGTGAAGCCGGAGGCGTAGGCCATTGCGCACGCGGTCGCCAAGCCGCAGGCCCAACCCAGGAGCAGCGCCTTCGGATGGAACCAGCGCGTCCACAGCCCCATGACGAACGCAGGAAACGCTTGCAGCATCAGCGCTCCGCCGAGCAGCTGGAAGTCTATCGCGTACGGCACGGGCACGAAGAAGACGAAGAGCAGCCCGAGCGCGCAGATGACGAGCGTCAGCGCCTTGGCCGCGACGACCTCGACGGAAGGACGCTGCGGTGAGAACTCGCGGAAGACGTTGCTTGCGAAGAGGTTCGCGGCGCCGATGCTCATGACCGCAGCGGGAACGAGCGCGCCGATGAAGATCGCAGCCCCAGCCACGCCCGCGAACCAGTCCGGGAAATAGCGAGCAAAGAGCAGAGGCACGATGCTGCTGGTGTCCTTTGCGGAGATGCCGGCGGCGACGGCACAGTATCCGAGCAGCGCGAGGAGGCCGAGAAGCAGCGAGTAGATCGGCAACAAGGCACAGTTGCGCCGAAGCACCTCGCGGCTGCGGGCCGACAGCACGCTCGTAATCGAATGCGGATAGAGAAAGAGAAACAGCGCCGACCCAAAGACCATCGTCGAATAGGTGAAGTACTGCGACGGCGCGAGAAAGATCGAGGACGGCTTGGGACGGCTCGCGAGCGCTCCGGCTGAGGTTGCGAAAATGTGTGACCAGCCCCCGAGGCGCGCCGGAAGCACGATGACGGCGACGATGACGGTGATGTAGATCAGGGTGTCCTTGACGAAGGCAATCAGCGCCGGCGCGCGCAGGCCGCTCGTGTACGTGACGGCCCCGAGCAGGACGAAGGCGATCGTCAGTGCCGGCACGGCCCCGGCGGCACCGAGCACGCCGAACTGGCCGAGCACGGCTCGCATTCCGACGAGCTGCAGCGCGATGTACGGCATCGAGGCCACCACTCCGGTGAGCGCGATGGCGACTTCCAGCGCGCGGTCGTCGTAACGGTCCCGGATGAAGTCGGCCGCGGTCACGTAGCCCCGCGCTCGAGCGACCGTCCAGAAGCGTGTCAAGACGACGAGCGCGATGGGGTAGGCGAGCGTCGCGTAGGGCACCGCGAAAAACCCAAGGGCGCCGACGCCGTAGACGAGCGCCGGCACGGCGATGAAGGTGTAAGCGGTGTAGAGGTCGCCGCCAAGCAAGAACCAGGAGACGATCGTTCCGAAGCCGCGCCCGCCGAGCGCCCACTGCTCGAGCTCGCCGAGGTTCGCGCGGCCCCAACGCGCCGCACCGAAGCCGAGCACGATGACGGAAGCGACGGCGACGGCCAGGATGACGCCGGCGCTAGACACGACCGCCGTCCCGCGTGAGCACGACGACGATGCCGAGCAGCAGCGGCGTCACCACCACCCACGCGAGCTGATACCAGTAGAAGAACGGCATCCCGAAGAGCGCCGGGCGCGGATGGTTGTACAGCACCGGGATCAGCGTTCCGATAAACGGCAACGTCAGCAGCGCATACGACCAGCGACCGCGCATTCGGGCTGGTTTTCACGCGCCCTCTGCCGCGGGCCTGTCGCGGGCGAGCGCTCGATAGAGGGTGGACCCCGCTTCGAAGCCAACACCCAACTCGCTCGGAGCACATCTTCCATTAGCGAAAGGGGCATGATCATGTCCGTAACCCAACCCCCGAAGGACACTCCGTTCGGACTCGAGCCTAACGTCGCCGCCGGTCTCGCCTATCTGTTCTGTCTTCTCGGCGGCATCATTATGCTCGTCGGAGGCGGGACGAATCGATTCGTGAAGTGGGCCGCCGCGCAGTCGATCACGATCTGGGCGCTGTACTTCATCCTATCGTTCGTATTGAGCTTCATTCACCTCTGGCTACTCTATCCGATCCTTTGGATTCTCGCGCTCGTCGTCTGGATTTGGACGACGGTCAGCGGCTTCCAGGGTAAGGAGGTGCGCGTGCCTGGGGTCGACAGCATCACGCAGAGCGTCTTCAAGTCGGTACTCACCTAGAGCCGCCCGGGCTCCGAGCCGGAACCTTTAGCCGCAGTAGCGGGCGCTCGAAGCAGTAGGTCACCAGGGTCGCCAGCGCGATCGCGAATGCGAACGCGCTGGCGGTGTAACGCTCTTGCCATGCCCTATCGCGATGCGGATCGCCGGCATAAGGCGGGAAGTGGTGCGACAGCAGCTCGCGCGCGACGAGCTGATGGTAGAGATACAGGTTGTACGATATCGCCGCCATGAAACGGAGCGGCGGGTTGTCGAGAACGATTCGCCACCAGCGGGGACTGGTAAGCGAGCCGAGTGCGATCAGGAAGAACGCCGCGCCGAGCAACGGCCGTTTGTCGATCTGCCAGACCGCGGCCCATTGATCGTGCAGGCTGAAGTGGTACAGGCTCTCCAAGAGCTCGACCAGCAGATAGATGCCGGCCAACGCGACGACCGGTGAAGCAAGGCTCGCGCGCGAGCCGCGCCAGCGCTCGCCCAGGCGCGTAAACACCTGCGCGGCCAACATGCCGAACGCGAAGATGTCGAGGTAGCCCGGCAAGTTCTCCTCCCACTGCGCGAAGAGCGTATCGTAACAGCACTGTGCGAGCGCGGCTCGCCATATCCAGGCGACGGCGATCATCCCGCCCGCGGTCAACCACGGGCTGCGCCTGAAGCACGCCCAGATCAGCGGGAAGATGCAGTAGAACTCGACCTCGACGGCGAGCGTCCAGAGCACCCCGTCGATCGTGCCGTAGCGGTCCGGAAACCACGTGTGGATGAAGAGCAGGTGCGTGACCAGGTCCGGGATCGCGGACGCGTTCGGCTGCGCCTGGGCGTAACCGACGGCATATGCGACGGCGATCGAGAGCACGTAGGACGGCACGATCTTGATGAAGCGCCGCCATGCGAAATGTCCCCATGTCGGGGCGGCAGTGCCGTACACCGCGGCCTTCACGAACGGGTACGAGATGACGAATCCGCTGAGGAAGAAGAACAGGTGAACGCCGACGAAGCCCGTCGCCGGGAGGAACGCCAGCCAGGGCGGCGGTGCGAGCCACGAGATCTCCCACGCGTGGTACCACAGCACGAGCAGGACGGCGATGCCGCGCAGTCCGTCGAGCACCCCAAGCCGCTCCATCCCGCGAGATACGCCCTTCTCCGGCTGTCATCCTGAGCGGAGCGCCGGTCGCGGCGGGTGTCGCGATCTTTCGAACCAATGGGTTGACACAAACGTGAGGATTGTATTAGACTCCTGATACAATGGGAAATCCAGAACTCGCGCGGATCTTCACGGCTGCGGTCATCGGCGGCTTCGGTGCCTTTCTTTGGGCGCGGCCGTGCTACGCCTCACCCCGTCCATACTTCAAATGCGTCGGACGATTAGCGCTGCCGGAGCGCGGTCGGATCGATCGCGTGCTCGACGCGCGCGACGATGCCGAAGACATCCCCGCCGCGTATGGCCGCTACTTGGCTCTGGCCGTCTTGGGGTTAGGGCTGCTCGAGCTCGTGCCCGCGGTACCGCCGGTCTTACCGTATGCGCTCATGTGTCTGGTGATGGCGGGCTTCACTCTGCTTGCATACCTGCGGTTCCGGCGAGCGACGGACCGTCGCGTCGCACCGCTGGTTCGACGCTCTCCCGTACACGTGCTGTCGCCGTTCGGCATCGCGGCGATGGCGTGCTCGTTTGTAGCGGTGCTCGCGGTGGCGGCATACCCGCCCCAGCGCCTGGAGGCCCTGGTGGGGGCCGTCGCCATGGCCGTTCTGGTGTGGGTGGCATGGCGAATCGCGCAGGCGCCGGCGCTCTTACTGGGGGACGATCCGCAATGGGAGTACGCCGTGGACGAACGCATACGCGTCTGCCGCGCTCGCAACGTCACCGTCCTCGTGTGCGCCACGGGCGCCCTGGTCGTTGCTTTCGCGCAGCCATACGCGTCGGCCGTTTTCTACCCAGTGTACGCCGCGTTTGCCGTCGCGGGCGCCACGTACGCCCACTCGGTGATGCAATCTATCCGGACCGCGTGAGCGATTCGTATCTCGTCGTCGATCCCGACCTCGAGATCGCGCCGTACCAGCAGATCGTCGAGCAGATCCGTTCCGCGATCGAACGTGGCGAGCTAGTGCCGAAGTCGCCCCTCCCAACGGTGCGGCAGCTCGCGGGCGACCTCGGCGTGGCGCCCAACACGGTTGCGCGAGCTTATTCCGATCTCCAGTTGGAGGGATGGCTCGTCAGCGACGGCCGGCGCGGGACCCGCGTCTCGGGCCAGCTACCTGCGCTCAACCGGCGCGCGCGTCTACGTGCGCTGCGCGACGCCACCGAGAGATTCGTCACCTCGCTGCGACATCGCGGCTTCACGTCGGACGAAATCGCCGCAGAGCTGGATCGGGCTACCGGCGAAGCCTAGCGGCCGCGCCGCTACGCGATACCCCGCTCGAAGCGATAGCGTCCGGAGGGGTTGATGCCTTCGAGCGTAAGCCGAACGAATTCTCTCGCCAGGAACTCGATCGCGATGTCGGGTGGTTGCTCCGGGCACTCCTGGAGGCAGATGCGCGCGACGATGCGCCGAGCGTCCAGCGCGGTGAGCAGGGCATTCTCCCGGGCGCGCGCCTCGGCTAGCTGGTGGATCCGTGCCCAAACCCGATCTACGTCGGCCATAGCGCCCTCCTAGGGAGCCTTATTCCCCTATTATGAAGGAGACGTATCGAGGAACGCCGGCAGCTTCGCGCAACCGGGCAAGCGCTGCCTTTACGCCGTATTTGACGCCCAAAAGGGGCCTTGGTATAGTTGTGTCTCGGTCCCACCTGCGGGTGAGGCCGTTGTTTGTGTATGATGCCTTGGGGGGGACGTCAGAAGGCTTTGCCGACGATAAATCAGCTGGTGCGCCGCGGGCGCGAGAAGACCGAGCAGAAGGTCAAGACGCGGGCGTTCCGCGTGATCCTTACGGGACCCAAACCGGGGCATCCCGACCTGCCGACGCGCACCTTCGAGGTCACCGGGAATCCGCAGCGGCGAGGGGTCTGCACGCAAGTCAAGACGGTCACGCCCAAGAAGCCGAACTCTGCGCTCCGTAAGGTTGCGCGCGTCCGCCTGACCAACGGCGAAGAGGTCACCGCCTACATCCCGGGCATCGGGCACAACCTTCAGGAGCACTCGGTCGTGCTAGTCCGTGGAGGACGCGTCAAGGATCTGCCCGGGGTTCGCTATCACATCATTCGCGGCACGCTGGATACGGCGGGCACGGCGAACCGCAAGCAAGGCCGTTCCAAGTACGGCGCCAAGCGCGAGAAGAAGAAGTAATGCCGAGAAAAGGACCCGCCCCCAAGCGTCAGATTTTGGCCGATCCGCGTTTCAACTCCAAAGTGCTGGCGCGCTTCATCAACAAGGTGATGCTCCGCGGCAAGAAGTCGACCGCGGAGCACATCACCTATGGCGCGTTGGACATCGTGGCCGAGAAGACCGGGCGCGACCCGATGGAAGTCTTCTCACAAGCCCTCTCGAACGCGATGCCGCTGGTCGAGGTTCGCCCGCGGCGCGTCGGCGGCGCCACCTATCAGGTGCCCATGGAGGTCCGGCCCGATCGCCGTCAGGCGATGGCGATGCGCTGGCTGATCGGCTTTGCGCGCGCGCGCGGCGGCCGCTCGATGGAAGAGAAGCTGGCCGGGGAGCTGCTGGACGCATCCAACAACACCGGTGCTACGATCAAGAAGCGTGAGGACACGCACAAGATGGCGGAAGCGAACAAAGCCTTCGCCCATTACCGTTGGTAACTATTCTAGACTAACACCATGGCTGTAAGGGAATATCCGCTCGAGCGCACGAGGAATATCGGCATTGCGGCGCACATCGACGCCGGCAAGACGACGTGCACCGAACGCATCCTGTTCTTCACGGGCCGCGTCCATAAGATGGGCGAGGTCCACGACGGCGCTGCCACGATGGACTGGATGGTCCAGGAGCAGGAGCGCGGCATCACGATCACGTCGGCCGCGACGGCGACGACTTGGCGCGATACGCGCATTAACATCATCGATACGCCCGGCCACGTCGACTTCACCGTGGAGGTCGAGCGCTCGCTGCGCGTGCTCGACGGCCTGGTGGCGCTCTTCGATTCGGTGGCTGCGGTGCAGCCGCAGTCCGAGACGGTCTGGCGCCAGGCAAACAAATATAAGGTGCCACGCATCGTCTTCGTGAACAAGATGGATCGGGTCGGCGCCGATTTCTTCAACGTCGTCGACAAGATCCGCGAGCGCCTCGGCGCTCGCGCGGTGCCCATTCAGGTGCCGATCGGCGCCGAGGACAAGTTCAAAGGCGTCGTCGACCTGTTCACGATGAAGAAGATCGTCTACACGGACGATCTCGGCTCGACGATGGCGCAGGAAGACGTCGAGGGGGAACTGCGCGAGCTTGCGCTCGAGTGGCGCCAGCACCTCGTCGAGGCGATCGCCGAACAGGATGACGAGCTGCTCGAGATGTTCTTCGAGGGCAAAGAGCTGCCCATCGAGCGCATGAAGACGGCGTTGCGCAAGGCGACCATCGAAGGAACGGTTCTTCCGATGCTCTGCGGGTCCGCGTTCAAGAACAAGGGCATCCAGCCGCTGCTCGATGCTGTCGTCGAGTACATGCCCTCGCCGCTCGAGGCAAAGCCGATCGTCGGCCAGGATACGAAAACCGGCGCAGAAGTCGTACGCAAGCCGCAGGACTCGGAGCCATTCTGCGCGCTCGCCTTCAAGATCGCGACGGACCCCTACGGCAACTTGACGTATTTCCGGGTTTACTCCGGCGTACTCAACAAGGGCAGCTACGTCTTGAACTCTCGAACCGGCCGCAAAGAGCGCATCGGGCGGATCTTGCGGATGCACGCGAATCACCGCGAGGACATCGACTCGATCGGCGCAGGCGACATCGCCGCCGCGGTCGGCCTCTCCGACACGCGCACCGGCGACACGCTGTGCGACGAAAAGTCTCCGATCGCGCTCGAATCGATCACGTTCCCGGAACCCGTGATCCATCAGGCGATCGAGCCGAAGAGCAAGGCGGATCAGGACAAGCTCGGCCTCGCGCTCACGCGCCTCGCGCAGGAAGACCCCACGTTCCGGATGCGCACGGACGAGGAGACGCAGCAGACGATCATCGCAGGCATGGGCGAGCTGCATCTCGAGATCATCCTCGACCGCTTGCGGCGCGAGTTCAAGGTAGAGGCCAACGTCGGCAAACCGCAAGTCGCGTACAAAGAAGCGATCACGAGGACGGTCGAAAAGGAAGGGCGCTTCGTGCGCCAGACCGGCGGCAAAGGCCAGTACGGCGACGTCTGGCTGCGCGTGCAGCCGCAACCTCCGGGAACCGGCTTCGTCTTCGAGTGGAAGATCGTCGGCGGCGCTGTTCCTAAAGAGTACGCGAAGGCGGTCCAGGAGGGCGTGCGCGAGTCCGCCCAGAGCGGCGTGCTGGCGGGCTTCCCGGTGATGGACTTCCGTGCGGAGGCCTTCGTCGGCTCGGATCACGGGGGCGACTCGTCCGAGATGGCGTTCAAAATCGCAGCCTCGATGGCGTGGAAGGAGGCCAACCGCGCGGCCGGCCCAATCCTGCTCGAGCCGATCATGAAGGTCGAGGTGACGACGCCCAAAGAGTACATGGGTGCGATCAACGGCGACCTCAGCCGGCGCCGCGGCGCGATTCACGCGACCGAAGAGGCGCCGGGCGGCGCGCAGGTAATCACGGCGCACGTGCCGCTGTCGGAGATGTTCGGCTACGCGACGGACATGCGGTCGGCGACGCAGGGCCGCGCGACCTATACGATGGAGTTCGCGCACTACGAGAAGGCACCCAAGAGCGTCGAGGAAGAGATCGTCGCCAAGGCGGCGGGCAAGAAGCTGGCCCCGGCGTAAGGCTCCGTTGACAGGGGTTCCCGCGCCCTGATAGTATTCCGTGGTCGTGCGCCCTCGGATGAGGGCGTTTAACGCGTCAGGGCCGCAGAGACGACCGGAACGCCTGGCCCCGTGTATTTAGGAGATAGAGATGGCAAAGCAAAAGTTCGAGCGCACCAAGCCGCACGTCAATATCGGGACGACGGGACACGTCGATCACGGTAAGACGACGCTGACCGCGGCAATCATGCATTGCCTGGCGACCGAGGGGCTGGCGCAGAAAGTCGGCGTCGATCAAATCGACAACGCTCCTGAAGAGAAAGAGCGCGGGATTACCATCGCCATCTCGCACCAAGAGTACGAGACGGCCAAGCGCCACTACGCGCACGTGGACTGCCCCGGTCACGCCGACTACATCAAGAACATGATCACCGGAGCGGCGCAGATGGACGGCGCGGTGCTGGTCGTGGCGGCGACCGACGGCCCGATGCCGCAGACCCGCGAGCACATTTTGCTCATGCGCCAGGTCGGCGTGCCCCGCATCATCGTCTTCCTTAATAAGGTGGACATGGTGGACGACGAGGAGCTGCTCGAGCTGGTCGAGATGGAGATCCGCGAGCTGCTCACCCAGTACGAGTTCCCGGGCGACGACACGCCGATCATTCGCGGCTCGGCGCTCAAGGCGCTCAACTCCAGCGGGAAGCGCGGCGACGCGGATGCGGAGCCGATCTTCAAGCTGATGGACACCATCGACGACTACATCCCGCAGCCGGAGCGCGAAGTCGACAAGCCCTTCCTGATGCCGGTCGAGGACGTCTTTACGATCACGGGGCGCGGCACGGTCGGCACCGGCCGCGTCGAGCGCGGGCAGGTCAAGGTCGGCGAAGAGGTCGAGATCGTCGGTCTCAAGGACGAGACCAAGAAGACCGTCGTGACGGGCATCGAGATGTTCCGCAAGCTGCTCGACGCCGGCATCGCCGGCGACAACATCGGCGTGCTGCTGCGCGGCGTCGACCGCAACGAGATCGAGCGCGGACAGGTTCTCGCGAAGCCGGGCTCGGTGAAGCCGCACAAGAAGTTCAAGGCTGAAGTCTACGTGCTCTCAAAAGAGGAGGGCGGGCGCCACACGCCGTTCTTCGGAAACTACCGGCCGCAATTCTATTTCCGCACGACCGACGTCACGGGAACGATCAAGCTGCCGGACGGCGTCGAGATGGTCATGCCCGGCGACAACGTTCAGATGGACGTCGAGCTGATCACGCCGATCGCGTGCGAAGAGGGTCTGCGTTTCGCGATCCGCGAGGGTGGCCGCACCGTCGGCGCGGGCGTCGTCACGGCCGTCGCCGAATAAACGTTCTATAAGCACGCATAGGAATTCATGGCGAAGCAGATGATTCGCATACGCCTCAAGGCGTATGATCACAAGGTCCTGGATCAGTCGGCGGAGCGCATCGTCGAGACGGCGAAGCGCACCGGCGCCTTCGTCAGCGGCCCGGTGCCCCTCCCGACCGAGATCAATCGGTTTTGCGTGCAACGTTCGACCAACAACGACAAGAAGTCGCGCGAGCACTTCGAGATGCGCACGCACAAACGGCTCATCGACATCCTTCAGGCCTCGCCGAAAACGATGGACGCGCTGATGCACCTCGACCTGCCCGCGGGCGTGGACATCGAGCTCAAGGCGTAGAGGGATAACGCGCCCCGACGAGCACCGCGGCTACCGCAAACAGCGCGATCGAACAGCCGAACGTCAGGCTCGCGATCCACGAGTTTGACACGACGGTAATCAGGCCGACGACGATCACCGGAATCGAATTCCCCACGAAGCCGGCTATGAAGTACGTCGAGGCGACCTCGCCTCGACGATCGCTGGGCGCGATCTCGTTAGCGATGTGCAGTGAGCCGCGGATGCCCAGTCCCCAGCAGAATCCACCGAGCGCGGTCGCCACGAGAAGCGTCGCCAAAGAGTGCGTCGACTGTGCTGCTAACAGAAGTCCGACGCAGGGCAGCAGCAGGACCAACGCGCTCAGCATAGCGGCGCGGCTTTCGACGTCCCGTCCGAGGTACGTCGCGACCGCCGCGGCCAGCGCCAGCTCGAAAACCACGGCTCCCGACGCCGCCGGCGCGGACAGGTGAAGATACTCCTTCAGCACCGTCGGAATGAGCCCCGCATAAAAGCCGACGAGCGCAAAGGTCGCGAAGCACGTCACTGCGGGCGCGATGAACTGTCCAAGGATCGGCTTGGGCACGCCGACGCGGGGACGTAACAGCTCGAGGTTTGCTTTCCCGCGTGAGTTCACCGTTTCGTGCGTGAAGGCAACGAGGAGTCCGATGACGACGAGCACCGGCAAGTAGAGGAGAAACGGCGTGCGCAGCGGCGCGAGCCCATACTGCGCCAGCAGCCCGCCGAGAAGCGGACCGAGCGCGAATCCCAACGCGTTGGCCAGCGTCGCGATCAGCGTCGCTCGGGACCGGTCCTCGTCGAGGTCGGCCAGCCACGCCGTGCCCGTGCCCGAGGCGAGGCCCACGGCGATGCCGCTGAGGATGCGCCCGAAGAACAGCCATGCGGTGCCGGCCGCGAAGAAAAACAGCAGCATGCTCGCGCACCCGAGAGCAACGCTCGCGATGCCGACGATGCGGCGCCCGATGCAATCGGAAACCTTTCCAAAAAAGAGCAGCGCCGCGAGATTTCCAAGTGCGTATACCGCATAGACGAAGGTGAGGGTGACCTCGGGGAAGTTGAACGCTCGCTGGTAGATCGCGTAGAGCGGCGTGATCAGTCCGCTGCCCATGAATGCGACGCCGATCATGGCCGCGACGATCCACCGGGCAGGCACTCCGTTCATCGCGCGGGCCGAAGCAGGTACGATCGTTTCCAAGGGCGTTATCGTACCCACTTTAGGAGGGCATAATGGAAATCAAACCGACCTATCTCGGCACGATGATCGCATTGGCAACGGTGGCTTTCGGGCTCCTCGCGGCGGGCGCTTGGAACAAGTTCATCGCGGACCTCATTGCCGTGTTCTTGAAACCGGGTAACGGGATCTGGGCGGAGCTCCTGTACGCCGTGGTGGTGACGCTCATCGCGATCGTGGTGATTCAGTCGCTGGCGAAGCTCGCCGAAAGGGAGGCTGCCCTGGCGGCGCGATTGCCGTTCGGCAAGAAGCCGCAGGAATAGCCCTGACGCGGCCTAGAGCGGTATTCGGTAGCGCAGCGTCTCGCTCGAGCCGTAGGCCGCGGCCTTGCGCCCGAGCAGCACGCCGCCGTTCGCCGCGATTACGCGCTGGGACGCGGTGTTGTCGGGATCGGTCGTGACCTCCACGTAAGGAAGCCCGACTTGACGAGCTTCGAGAAGGATGAAGCGCAGCGCCGCCGTCGCGTAGCCGCGCCGCCGCTTCCACGGCGCCACGCTGTACCCGACGTGTCCTTGGCACCACTCCGGCAGCTCGGGCGTACCGTTCTGCCAGCGTAATGCGATGACGCCGGCGAAATCGCCGTCCCACATCCAGCGCACCAAGCCCGGCAGCGGCGCGACGTGCGATCCGTCCCGCAGTTTGATCGGCGTGCCGCGCCCTTCGAAGTTTTCGCACGACCCGAGAAACGCGTCCGGGTCGGCGGCGATCGCCTCGAGCTCCTGAAGCCGTTTCTCGGGCCGGCTGGTGCTCGGTGAATAGCCGCGTTTCAAAGCCGCGACGTACGCCGGCAAATATTTGGCCGCCGGGCGCACCAAGATGAGGTTCACTCTAGCCTCCCGCGATCAGCTCGATGCGGTTGCCGAACGGATCGGCCACGTAGCAGTGCGCCTTCCCTTCAAAGAGACTCTCGTCGTGTTCCAACAGAGCGCCGCTCGACTCGAGCCGCCGCAGCAGCGCGTCGTAGTCGGCGCAGACGAACGCCGCGTGCGCCTTGCGGGCCGCGCGGAAATCCGGATCCGCTCCCAGGTGCAGGTGCGCCTCGCCGCCACGCAGCCACACGCCGCCGCGCGCCGCCAGATCGGGCGGCTTCGGAATCTCGTCGAGGCCGAGCAGCCCGACGTAAAACGCGCGCGCCCGCTCCTCGCTCCCCGTCGGGATCGCGATTTGCACGTGGTCGATGCGGCGGATCTCGGAGCTCAGCCTAGCGAGTCGGCGGCTTTCTTCGGGGGTTTGCCGGCGCGAATTTTGAACGCGAGCTCGGGCCGGTGCTGCAGCGGAGGATACACGTGCGCGCGCACCTCGAAGCCTTTCTTCTCGAGGCCGAGCCGCAGCGCGGCCTGCTGGATGCCGTGCAGGATCGCGGCGTTGAGCGTCTCGTCGGCGACGCCCAGATCCATGAGGCTGTCGACGCCGTCTTTTTTGGCCAGCAGCGTCAGCCGGATCTCGCCGGCGATGCGCTCCGACTCGTGCTCCTCGTCTTCCGGATCGTGAAAGACGATAACGTGCCGGTCTTCGTACACGATCTCGCTGTCGCCCACCGCGTGCTCCCACGCCTTGGGCTCCTTGGTCCAGTTCGGGCGCGCTCCCAAGACCTCGGCGGGACTGAGGGTGTCCCTCTTTCGCAACGCGCTCATGCGGCGCAGCTTCACCGTTTCCAAGAGGACGCCTGCCTGCGGTGCATGAAGCATCGTTCAATGGCTCTCTGGATTTCGGAATTGATCAGCGGGCCGGAGCAGCGCGTCTGGGAGAAGCCCGATCCCGAGCACACGTTCCGGGGCCGGCTCGACGGTACGCGCGCCAAGGCCGACGAGATCGTCTACGAAGACGACGACGTGTTCGCGTTCCGTCACAACATCGATCAGAGCAAGGAAGAGTGGTGGGAGTACCACGTCGTCATCATCCCCAAGAAGTGGGTCCCCACGCTCCTCGACTTGGGGCTCGGCGACGGAAAGGTTTGGCATCGCCTGGTCGCCGGGATCCAGCGGGTCGCGTTCGCGCTGGGCCTCTGCGACAAGGGCTTCATGATCCGCATGGGAGTGCTTCCGCCGTACCAGCACACCGAGCACGTGCACATACACATCCTCGCGGGCAAGCACACGTCGCCGATGGTCGACGGCCCGCTCGCCGATGTCTCGTGACGATGCTCGCCCATCGCTTTCCAGCATTGCGCTGACTTTTGCGGCGATCTCCTCGACGGCGTTCGGCGGAGGTCAAAAGGCGAGCGTCCGACAGCAGGTCCTCAAGCGCGGCTGGATGGACCGCGACTGTTTCATGGACGGCCTAGAGATCTCGCAGATCCTCCCCGGGCCGAACATCCTAAACCTCGCGCTCTATTGCGGCCAGCGCGTGCGCGGCGTCCCCGGCGCCGTCGCGGCGTTCTTGGGCGCAAGCATTCCGCCGTTCATCATCGTGCTGATCGCGGGCGCGCTCTATTTCAAGTACTCGGCGAACCCATTCGTTCAAGGAGCGTTGCGCGGATGCGCGGCCGGCGCGCTCGGGCTGACGGTCGGCAACGCGCTGGAGCTCGCTTGGGACGAACGCGCCGATTGGGCGCGCATCGTCCTGCTCGCGCTGACCGCCGTTACCGTATCGCTCTTGCACATGCCCCTGCTGCTCGTGCTCGTGATCTTCGGGGGCATCGGCATAGTGCACCAATACGTCACGACGCGAAGGCCCAAGCAATGAGCGGGTTTGCCGATAATCTGCTGCACCTGCTGTGGACCTTTGCGCAGCTCTCGGTGCTGGGCTTCGGAGGCGGCAAGGGCATCATCCCGCAGATGCACTACGATGCGGTGACGCGTTACCAATGGGTGACTTCGCAACAGTTCACGCAGTTCTACACGATCGGCAAGCTCGTGCCCGGCCCGACGACCATCTTCGCGGCGCTGGTCGGCTACGCGGCTATCCCCGGGCGACCGTTGCTCGGCGCGACCGTGGCGACGATCGCGATGTTCGTTCCGTCGAGCGCCATCATGGTGGCCTTCGATGCGCTCTGGGTGCGCTTCCAGGCGTCGCCGTGGCGCGTCATCATCGCGCAGGGCCTGGCGCCGGCGATCGTCGGTCTGGTCTGGTCCAGCGTCTGGACGATCGCGCGAGGCGTTGCGGTGAGCTGGGTGGCATACGCAGTGGCTGCGGTCGTGACGGTCCTGATGCTCCGTACCAAACTCAGTACGCCCGTGCTCATCCTCCTATCGGGTGTCGTAGGGGTCGCCGCGCTTCGCTAAGCGAACGACCGGCCATGCCCATCGAGCTTCACGAACTCCGATCGCGCTCGTTTCACGGCACGAAACGGCGCATCTATCATCTGCTCGAGGAGATGGGCACCTCGGGCGACCAGATCTGGCCGTTCGCATCGCAGCCCTTCATGCGCTCTCCCGGTCCGCTCGTCGTGGGCCGCACGGAGGAATGGCACCTCGGCATCCACGGCGTCCTGGATGAAGCCGTGCCGGAGGAGCGGATCGTGTGGCGTTTCCGCAACGAGGGATTTGACGGCACCCATGGCTTCCATCTGTCTAGCGAAGGCAAGGAGACGCTGCTGGAGTATCGCGTGGATGCGATGCTCTCCGATACCGACGGGCGGCTACTTTGGCGGCGCTTCGAGGACCAGTTCGAGCGCTCGACGGAGGCGCTTTTCGACAAACTCGCCCGCGTCTTGAAGCGTTGACCGTGTTCTGAGCATGCTCAAGGCGAAGGCCGCCGCGCCGGACGCGACCGACTTCCTCGACGTCGCGAGTCTGCTCTCAGACGAAGAGCGGCTCGTACGCGATACCGTAAACGCATACGTCCGGGAGCGCGTCCTGCCCAACGTCGCAGGATGGTTCGAGGCCGGAACTCTGCCGCGAGATCTCGGTCACGAGCTCGGACGGCTGGGCTTGCTCGGCATGCACCTTCACGGCTTCGGCTGCGCCGGCGCGAGCGCGGTTGCATACGGCCTGGCGTGCATGGAGCTCGAAGCCGGCGATTCGGGCGTGCGCAGCTTCGCATCCGTTCAGGGATCGCTTGCGATGTACGCGATTCATCGTTGGGGAGACGAGGGCCAAAAGGTCGCGTGGCTGCCCGCAATGGCGACCGGCGAGCTCATCGGCTGCTTCGGTCTCACGGAGCCCTATTTCGGCAGCAACCCGGGCGGCATGCGAACGCGCGCGCGCCGGGCCGGCGCCGGCTGGATCCTCGACGGAACGAAGATGTGGATCACGAACGGATCGATCGCGGACGTCGCAATCGTCTGGGCCGCGACCGATGAGGGGATCCGCGGCTTCATCGTGCCGCGCGAAACGAGGGGCTTCGCGGCGTCCGACATCCATCGCAAACTCTCCCTGCGCGCCTCGATCACCAGCGAGCTGGTGCTAACGGATTGCCGGCTACCGGCGGAAGCGCTGCTGCCGCTGGCGGATGGCCTGAGCGCCCCGCTGGCATGCCTGAACGAGGCGCGCTATGGCATCGTTTGGGGCGCGATGGGCGCAGCGCGCACGTGTTACGAGACCGCACTCGAATATAGCAAGACGCGCGTACAGTTCGACCGCGCGATCGGAGGCTACCAGTTGACCCAAGAGAAGCTGGTCAACATGCTGCTCGAGCTCGACAAGGGAACGCTGCTCGCATTGCATCTGGGACGCGCGAAAGACGCGGGTCGCCTGCATCCGGCTCAGGTCAGCTTCGGGAAGCTCAACAACGTGCGCGAGGCACTCGCGATCGCGCGCGAGGCGCGAACGGTTCTCGGCGCTAACGGCGTCACGCTCGAGTATCCGATCATTCGCCACATGAACAATCTCGAGTCGGTCCTCACCTACGAAGGCACGAGCGAGATGCACGCGCTCGTCGTCGGCAAAGAAATCACTGGCTTATCGGCATTTACCTAGACGTAGTCGGCCAGCGTTAGGCTCGCGTCGCGCTCGGCGCCGCGCGGTCCGCGGACGTGCAGGCGCACGACCGTTCCGGGGGGCCCGGAGAGGAGCTCGCGCAGCGCGGCGAGCGAAAGGTTCGCGGCCGGAGCACCATTGACGGCAAGCACGACGTCGCCTTTTGCCAGCCCTGCGGCGGCGCCGGGCGACGCCGGGACGACCGAGAGCACGGTATGCGTGCCGCCCGAGTCGATCAGGAAGAGTCCGGATCGGTCGTACGGGACGGGTTGATCGAACAGCGCGCCCTTTGCGAGCAGCAGCCGCTCGTGCGGGTAGTCGAACGTGAGATCGAAGCGGCGCCAAACCGCGCCGCCGATATTCGCAGGGGTAAAGGGATCGGCGAGCGCGCCCGCCGTTTCTACGCTGAACGAGGTCACGACGTTGGAAAGGCTATACGGACCGATTTGCAACGACGGTACTCGTCCCAGGCGCGCGTAGGACGGGCCCCCGACGCCGAAACCCGTCACGGCGGGAGCGGTCTTGGCAAGTGCGCTGATCGCCGCGTGGGATGCGAGAAACGGTGCCAGCAACTCCAGTCCTGCGCGGTTTCCCGTGTCGGCTTCCGCCGTCGTCGCGACGCCGTTGACGACGATCGGGATGTTCGGGATCGTCCCGTTAAAGAAGAAGGGGATCGCCGCGGCTCCCTGGCTCTGCTCGGGCGCCGGTGCGGGCATCGCGAGCGTGAGCTTCGCGTTGGCATAGTCGACCGTGGCCAGAAAGCGGCTCAGAAACTGGTAGCCGAGCATTCCGTCGATGCGCATGCCCTCGGCGACTCCGAATCCGGTCGCGATCGGCAGGACGAGCAGGTATGGGTTGCGCACCTGCGCGGTGCCGACGGCGATCGTATCGACGCGCGTGAACGCGGCGCCCTCGGTAGCGCTGCCGACGCCGGATAGCCGCACTCCTCCGATGATCCTTGCGTGCAGGGCCGCGGCAACCTCGGGCGTGACGATGTAATCGCCGCCGCTGTCCAGGACGAACCTATAGGGGCCGTGGCCATCGATCGTGACGCCGACGTACACGTGATTGTTGACGATCGCAAGCGGGGCGTTTGTAGTGGCGCCGCCCGCAATGGAGCAGTCGTGCACGCTCCTGCCCGGCACGCGCATGCGCTCGGCCACATCGCTATTGAACTCGACGCCGGAGACGCGTTCCGAGAAGGAATTGCCGGTGGACGTCTGCGTCGAGGCCGCAAAGGGATAGACGACGCCGTCGACGCGGCGGTAGTTAGAGAACACCGTCGTGGTGGAGACAATTCCGATCGTCGCCGTCACTCGCGCGATCAGATGCGTCCGGGGATCGACCCAGAGGTCGAGCTCGCTGCCCTGCGGCGGGGTAACGGCGAGGACGTCGTACTGCCGGTTCTCCGCGCTGCGCTGCCCGGCATAAATCACTACGGCTCCGCCGGCGTCGGCGCGGAGGTAGCGGAGGTTGTCGAGGTAGGCCTGGTCGATTGCCTGCAGCCGCCCCGCGGCGCCGCCGTCGATCGTCACGAGCCCGGCGTAATCTTGGCTCCAGGCAACCTTTCCGTCCCACCCCGATGCGCCGCTCAACGGCCCGGCGTTCTGGTCGACGGTGAAGCGCGCGCCGCGCACGTCGTCCCATTCTTGCGCCCTACCCGGGATGCCGAGGCTCTGCATGCTCCCCACGGTATGGATCGAGACGATGGAGCCGATGGGGCGGCCGAGCATCGCGCGGCGGAGATCGTCGAGCAGGCTTTTCGAGGAGGCCTGTGCCGGCGGCGGGGCGAGGCCCCCGCCGATGGCCAGCAGGCAGGCTGCGAAAAGAGCCCTGAGAAATCGCATTCGCACGGCGCCCTTGGTTCGGCGCGGCGCACCGCTCCAACCCGCGGCCCCGCTTGATTTTGGCGCGCGCCCCTGGTACACTGCCCAAGTTGCGATTTCATGCCGGTTCGCGACGCGTTTGCGAATCGGCGAAAACGACTACCAATACGCCAGGGTCAGTGGACTGCAAAAATCAGCCGCCGAAAGAGACGCATTGAAGAACATTCTGGGCCGGAAAGTCGGGATGACCCGCGTGTTTACCGAGGACGGGCGCTCCGTGCCCGTCACGGTGATCGCGGCGGGTCCCTGCACGGTCGTGGAGCGTAAGACCAAGGAGCAGCACGGCTACGACGCCGTCGCCTTGGGTTTTGAGCCCGTGAAGCGAAGCCGGGTGACGCGCGCGCTGGCCGGTCACTTCAAGAAGCAGGGTCTCGAGCCGTTGCGCTTCGTCCGCGAGTTTCGCGATGAAGCCGAGGGCGAGCCCGGCCAGAGCGTCACCGTTACCGGGTTCGAGCCCGGCGATCGCGTCGACGTCGTCGGCATGTCGAAGGGCCACGGCTTTTCCGGCGGCATCAAGCGCCACAATTTCAGCGGCGGTGGCGCGAGCCACGGCTCGATGATCCATCGTCAACCCGCCAGCAACGGCGACACTAACGCAGGACGCACGACGAAGGGTAGCCGCCGTCCGGGGCATTTCGGCGTCGATCGCACGACGCTGCAGAACCTGGAGGTCATCCGCGCGGATGGAGAGCGCAACCTGCTCCTCGTGCGCGGCGCCGTGCCAGGGGCGAAGAACGCGCTCGTGCTCGTGCGACAGAGCGTGAAGACCCGGAAAACCAACATCTGATGTTGCGCGAGGCGCCCGTGCCCGCATTTGCGGCGAACCTTGAAGGCAAGCTAGACGTGATTTATCGCGCCGTGCACCGCGAGTTCGCCAACGCGCGCGCCGGAACCGCATCGACGAAGAAGCGCGACGAAGTCGCCGGCGGCGGACGTAAGCCGTGGCGGCAAAAGGGTACCGGACGCGCCCGCCATGGGTCGATTCGCTCGCCGCAGTGGCGGCACGGCGGCGTGGTCTTCGGCCCGCAGCCGCGTGACTACGTCGAATCGCTCAACAAGAAGGAACGGCGGCTCGCGTTCGCGGCCGCGCTGGCCGAGCGTTTCCGCAACGGCGCCGTGACGCTCTTGGACGCGGAGAATTTTAACGTCTCGAAGACGGCGGGCCTCGCGGCGCTCCTCTTCGGGAGCGCAAAGGCGGCGCGCCGCGGACCCGCGACGCTGATCGTCTGCGGCCGCGACGAAACCAACGCCGCGGAGATACGCCGCGTGAGCCGAAACCTCAGGCGCGTTGCCGTCACCGACGACGGCGCACTCGACGTCAAGGACGTGCTTCGCTTCGACCGGATTGTCTTCACGCAGCCGGCCTACGACGCGCTCGCGCAGCGGCTGGGGACCGAAAAGGAGTCAGGCGATGGACGCCCGTGACGTGATCGTGGCGCCGCGCATCACCGAGAAGGCGATGGCGGATGCACTGTCCCAGCAGTACACGTTCGTCGTGCATCCGCATGCAACCAAGACGCAGATCCGCCATGCGATCGAGGAGATCTTCAAGGTAAACGTTCTGCACGTCAACACGCTGAACGTTCGTGGAAAGTCGCGGAACTTTGCGCGCCGTGGAAGGCGGACGACCGGTAGGCAGAGCGACTACAAGAAGGCGATCGTCACGATCAAGCCCGGCCAAAAGATCGAGCTGGGCGGCGTCAACTACTTCGAGCAATAAGTCATGCCAGTAAAGAAGTATCGGCCGACCTCTCCGGGCAAGCGCTTCCTGACGACGCTCGATTTCTCGGAGCTCACGAAGGTCGCTCCGGAGCGCTCGCTGGTCGAGGTCCGCAAGAAGCACGCCGGCCGGAACAACAACGGCCACATCACGGTCCGGCATCGTGGCGGCGGGACGCGCAGGCTCTACCGCATCATCGACTTCAAGCGCGCGAAGGACGGCGTTCCAGCGAAGGTCGCGACGATCGAGTACGATCCGAACCGGTCGTGCCGGATCGCGCTGCTGAACTATCGCGACGGAGAGAAGCGCTACATCCTCGCACCGGTCGGTTTGCAGGTCGGCGAGCTCCTCGAGTCGGGACCCGGCGCCGACATCAAAATCGGTAACGCGCTGCCGATCAAGAACATTCCGGTGGGCACAGTGATTCATAACATCGAGCTGCGGCCGGGACAGGGCGGCAAGCTCGTGCGCTCCGCAGGCGTCTCGGCGCAGCTGATGGCGAAGGAAGACGAGTACTCGCAGGTGCGCATGCCGTCGGGCGAGGTGCGAAAGATTCACGTCGAGTGCCGCGCGACGATCGGTCAGCTCGGCAATGTTGAGCACGAGAATCAGGTCATCGGCAAGGCCGGCCGGTCGCGCCATCTTGGGAAGCGTCCGAGCGTTCGCGGCATCGCGATGAATCCCGTCGACCACCCGCACGGCGGCGGCGAGGCCCGGTCCACCTCGGGGCGACCACCGACGACGCCTTGGGGACAGATGACGATGGGGAAAAAGACGCGCCGCAACAAGCGCACCGGAAAGATGATCGTTCGTCGGAGGGGTTCGAAGTAGCATGGCGCGATCGCTCAAGAAGGGCCCGTACGTGGCCGATCACCTCGTAGGCAAGATCGAGCGGCTAAACGAGACGCGCGAGCGGCGCGTCATCAAGACGTGGAGCCGCGCCTCGACGGTGCTGCCCTCGATGGTCGGACACACGATCGGCGTGCACAACGGCAAGACCCACATACCGGTGTACATCAGCGAGAACATGGTCGGGCACAAGCTGGGCGAGTTCGCCCCGACGCGGCACTTTCGTGGCCACGGCGGCGAGAAGGCGACGGTGAAAACGTGACGGGCGCCGGTCCACAGGCGGTCGCGCACCTGCGTTTCGTCCGCACCGCGCCGCGCAAGCTTCGGCGCGTCGCCGACGCCATTCGCGGCAAGAGCGTGCGCGAGGCGTTAGTCCTGCTGAAGTTCGCGGGCGTCTTTGCGGCGGCTCCGATCGAGAAACTCGTACGCAGCGCGGTCGCCAACGCCGGCAACAACCACAACATGAACGCCGACGATCTCTATATCGCGCGCATCACCGTCGACGGCGGACCAGGCGGCCGCTTCACGAAGCGGCTCGATCCTCGCGCGCAAGGACGCGCGGCGTTCAAGCGCAAGCGGCTCTCACACGTCACGGTGATCGTGAGCGAGAGCGCGCCCGTCAAGCGGGGCCGCAGGCCGGGTGCATCGGTTCAGGCGGTCGAGCGGGTGCGCCGCGCAGCGGCCGCGGCCACGGCGGCAAAGCCGGCGCGCAAGAAGCAATCCGGGCGCAAGCGCGCCGTGAAGGAACACAAAGAAGCGTAGATGGGACAGAAGATTCACCCCGTCGGCATGCGCCTCGGCATTACGCGCACCTGGGACAGCCGCTGGTTCGAGAAAAAGCATTACGTCGATTGGCTGCACGAGGACGTCGCCATCCGCAAGTCGTTCAATCGCTGGATGCGCTCGGCCTCGATCAGTAAGATCGAGATCGAGCGGCGGGCCAATCAGGCTCGCGTCATCGTCAACACGGCGAAGCCCGGCATTATCATCGGAAAGCGCGGTGTGGGCATCGACGACATCCGCAAGAACCTGGAGCAGCTCACCGGCAAGAACGTCGCGGTCAACGTGATGGAGATATCGCATCCCGAGGTCGACGCGCGCCTGGTCGCGCAGAACATTGTGGATCAGCTCGAGAAGCGAATCGCGTTCCGGCGTGCGATGAAGCAGGCGATCATGCGGACGATGCGCGCGGGTGCGCGCGGCATCAAGGTTCAGGTTTCGGGCCGGCTCGGCGGCGCGGAGATTGCGCGCACCGAGCACAACGCCGACGGTAAGGTTCCGCTGCACACGCTGCGCGCCGACATCGACTACGCACAGGTCGAGGCGTTCACGACGTTCGGACGCATCGGCGTCAAGGTGTGGATCTATCGCGGCGAGGTATTGCCGGATCAGCCACGCAGCGACGGCGCGCTGCGCGACCGATCTGACCGCGGTCGCGAGCGCCGCGAGCGCGGGGGCCGTGGCCGCGGGCGCGAGCAGCGGGTGCAGCCCCCCGTATCCCGGCCGCCCGCGATCGAGACTCCGGCGGAGCCGGTAGCGGCACCACCCGCGGAGACGGCGCCGCCAGAGGCACTCCCCGCGCCGACGGAGGCGTCGCTCGCAGAGCCGGTAGCCGGGGAGCCGGTAGCCGCGGAGGCTGCGCCGGCGACCAGCGAGGTTACGGAATAAAATGCTGACCCCCAAGCGCGTCAAGTGGCGCAAGGCGCAGCGCGGCCGCATGTCGGGTGCCGCGACGCGCGGCAACTCGCTGAGTTTCGGCGACTACGGCCTTCAGGCGATGGAGCCGTGCTGGATGACCAATCGCCAGATCGAGGCGGCCCGTATCGCGATGACCCGCCACATCAAGCGCGGCGGCAAGGTTTGGATCAAAGTCTTCCCCGACAAGCCGGTGACGAAGAAGCCGGCCGAAGTGCGCATGGGTTCCGGCAAGGGCAATCCCGAGCTGTGGGTCGCCGTCGTGCGGCCCGGACGCGTGCTCTTCGAGTTATCGGGCGTGGCGCCGATCGTCGCACGCGAAGCGCTCCAGCGCGCGGCCTCAAAACTGCCGATCAGCACGAAGATCATCTCTCGCGAGGAGGCGGCGTGAAACGCAACGATCTCGACGGACTGCGCGATCTCACCGTGAACGAGCTGCAGCAGAAGGCCCGCGATGCAAAAGCGGAGCTCTTCAACTTGCGTTTCGCGCTGCGGACCGGGCACCTGACGGACTTCAGCAAGATCCGCGCGATGCGGCGCTCCTACGCGCAAATCCAGACCGTGATCTCCGAGAAGCGTCTCGCCGAGGGTGAGCATGGAGCCGCGTAAGGAAGGCCGTCTTGTCGACGGGCGCGGAACGCGGCGCGTGAAGCAGGGCCGCGTCGCGTCGAACAAGATGGACAAGACGATCGTCGTCGTGTCGGAGACCCGCGTGCCGCATGCGGCCTACGGTAAGATCGTGCGCAAGTCGGCGCGCTTCAAGGCCCACGACGAGCGCAACGAAGCCAACGTCGGGGACTTGGTACGCATCATGGAATGCCGTCCGCTGTCGCGCGAGAAGCGCTGGCGGCTGCTCGAAATCGTGGAACGCGCGCGATGATCCAGCAAGAGACTCGTCTGAAGGTGGCGGACAACAGCGGCGCACGCGAGCTGCTCGTGATTCACATCACGGGCGGCGGCCGGCACGTCTACGCGCACGTCGGCGACGTCGTCGTAGGCACCGTCAAGAGCGCGATCCCGGGCGCCGCCGTGAAGAAGGGGCAGGTCGTGAAGGCGGTCGTCGTGCGAACGAGTGCGCCCGTTCGCCGCGGCGACGGCTCCGTCGTGCGGTGCGACGACAACGCATGCGTGATCATCAAGGGGGAGAAGGACAATCTCGATCCTCGCGGCACGCGGGTTTTCGGCCCGGTCATGCGTGAGCTTCGCGAGCGCGGCTTCCTGAAGATTGCCTCGCTCGCTCCGGAGGTTTTGTGAAGTGATCATCAAGGGCGATCCGGTCATGATCCGGCGCGGTAAGGAGCGCGGCAAGCGCGGGACGGTCAAGGCGATTCAACCCGGTGCGCGGACCGCAACCGTCGAGGGTGTGAACGTCGTAAAGCGTCACACGAAGCAGGGAACGAAGTCCGGCAACATGGGCGCAGCCATGCAGACCGGCGGCATCGTCGAGAAAGAGGCACCGCTGCCGATCTCGGCCCTGCAATACGTCTGCGAGAAGTGCAAGCTGCCGGTGCGGCTGCGCCACGGGCGCACGGCCGACGGGTCCGTGCACCGGATTTGCGCGCGCTGCGGCGAGCCGGCGCGAGACTCGGCGAAGGGAGCATAGGTTCTTGGAACGCCTGCGAGAGATGTACGACAAGCAGATTCGCCCCCGACTCCAGGAGCGTTTCGGCTACAAGAACGTCAACCAGATCCCGAAGCTCGAAAAGGTCGTGGTCAACATGAGCGTCGGCGAGGCGATCGTCAATCCGAAGGCCCTCGACGCAGCCGTCAGTGAGCTGTCGGCGATAACGGGTCAGCGGCCGATCGTCACGAAGGCCAAGAAATCGATCGCGGCGTTTAAGCTGCGCGCGGGCACGAATCTCGGCGCCAAAGTTACGCTGCGCGGCGACCGGATGTACGTGTTCGTGGACAAGCTCTTCAACGTCGTCCTACCGCGCATCCGCGACTTCCGCGGGCTGCCGACGAAGTCGTTCGATGGGCGCGGAAACTACAACCTGGGTCTGCGCGAACAGCTCGTGTTTCCGGAGATCAACTTCGACAAGGTCGACAAGACTCGCGGCATGGACATCACGATCGTGACGACCGCCAAAACCGACGAAGAGGCGACGGAGTTCTTGAGCGCGATGGGCCTGCCGCTGCAGAAGCCGGCGGCTTCGGGGAAGCAGAGATAGGCGATGGCGAAGACGAGCTTGATCATCAAGTCGCGTCGCGCCCCGAAATTCGGGGTGCGGCGGCACAACCGGTGCAGGGTCTGCGGCCGGCCGCGCGGTTATCTGCGGAAGTTTGCGATGTGCCGCATCTGCTTTCGCGAGAACGCGCACGCCGGCGTTGTGCCCGGCGTGACCAAGGCATCGTGGTGAGGGAGACGAGCTGATGTCGATTACCGATCCGATCGCCGACATGCTGACGCGCATCCGCAACGCGAACACCGCGAGCCACAAGACGGTGGACGTGCCGGCGTCGCGCACGAAACAGGCGATCGCGCAGATTCTTCAAGACGAGGGCTTCATCGAGAGCTTCGAGCGCGTGTCGGAGGGCCCGCTGGGCACGATCCGCATTCAGCTGCGTTACGGTCCCGAGAAGGAGAAGATCATCACGGGGCTGCGGCGCATCTCGCGTCCGGGGCTTCGCGTGTACACCGGCAAGACCGAGATTCCGCGCGTGCTGGGCGGTCTCGGCCTCGTCATCATATCGACGCCGCAGGGCATCATGTCCGGTAAGCGCGCGCGCAAGCGCGGCGTCGGAGGAGAGGTTCTCGCGTATGTTTGGTGAGGGAGTCGCGGCGTGTCGCGGATAGGTAAGCTGCCGGTAGCGCTACCGTCGGGCGTCGACGTGAGGGTCGAGGGCGGCGAAGTGCTCGTCAAGGGACCGAAGGGCGAGTTGCGCCAGCGCATCCTCAGCGACGTGGTCGAGGTCCGGTTGGCCGACGGGAAAGTCATGGTCGATCGCAAGGGCGAGGCGAAGCAGCATCGCAGCGCACACGGCCTCACTCGGACCCTGATCGCGAACATGGTGGAGGGCGTGAGCAGGGGGTTTCGCAAGAGCCTCGAGATCAGCGGCGTCGGCTATCGCGTCGCGAAGTCGGGCGAGCGGCTCAACTTGAGCCTGGGCTTCTCGCATCCGGTGGCGTTCACGGCGCCCAAGGGCGTGGCGCTGACGGTCGAGGGACAGACGAAGATCCACGTGGACGGCATCGACAAGCAGGCCGTGGGCCAGGTGGCCGCGGACATCCGGCGGCTGCGCAAGCCGGAGCCGTACAAGGGCAAGGGCATTCGATATGAAGGCGAGCGCATTCGCAAGAAGCTCGGCAAAGCTGGAAAGGCGGCCAAGAAGTAGTGGATAAGGCGCAAGCGCGGCGCGCGCGTCACGAACGGCTGCGTAAGAGGGTGTCCGGCACGCCGGGACGGCCGCGGCTGTGCGTTCGGCGCTCGCTGCATCACATCTACGCGTCGCTCGTGGACGACGCCAAGGGGCACACGCTCGCGATGGCATCCACGCGCGACCAGGCGCTAGCGGGTGAGCTGTCGTCACGCACGAATGTCGCCGCGGCCGCGGCCGTCGGCTCGGCGATCGCGGCAAAGGCCAAGGCGGCCGGCATCTCGGAGGTCGTGTTCGATCGCGGCGGCTACAAGTACCACGGACGCGTCCGCGCGCTGGCCGATGCCGCGCGCCAAGCGGGGTTGACGTTCTGATGCAGTATCGTGGTCGTGAACGCGATTCGAGCGGGCTGGAAGAGACCGTCGTGCGCGTCAACCGCGTCGCCAAGGTCGTCAAGGGCGGCAAGCGCTTCAGCTTCAGCGCGCTCGTCGTGGTCGGGGATCGCAAGGGCAAGGTCGGTTTCGCGATCGGCAAGGCCGGTGAGGTGCCCGAAGCGATTCGCAAGGCTGTCGAACAGGCCCGCAAGAGTCTCATCACCGTCGCAATGGTCGAGCGCACGATTCCGCACGAGGTACGCCACGAAGTCGGGGCCGCCACGGTGCTGCTCAAGCCTGCTGCGCCCGGCACGGGCGTGATCGCGGGCGGCTCGATGCGTGCCGTGCTCGAGCTGGCCGGCATCCACGATATCCTGACGAAGTGTCTCGGCACGAACAATCCCATCAACGTGGTGATGGCGACCGTCTCCGCGCTGCGCTCGCTCCGAACGGCGGAGCAGGTTGCGGCGATGCGCGGCAAGACGGTCAAGGAAGTGTACACCGCTCAAGGCGAGATCGCGTAAGATGGCAGAGAAGCAGCTCCTCAAACTCGGTGCTCTCAAGCCCGCACCCGGCAGCCGGCCGAAGCGCCAGCGCATCGGGCGCGGACATGGGTCGGGCATGGTCAAGACCGGGGGCGAAGGCGGGAAGGGTCAGACCGTCCGCTCCGGCGGCGGAAAGGGTCCCGCGTTCGAGGGTGGTCAGACCGCCTGGTCGCGGCGCCTCCCGCACCGGCGCGGCTACTCGCAGAAGGCCCGCGATCGCGGGCACTTCCGGAGCCGGTTCGCCGTCGTCAACCTCCGTCAGCTCGCGCATTGGGATGCGACCGTCGAGATCACGCCCGAGTCGCTCCGCGATTACGGCCTCGTGACGACGATTCTGGACGGCGTCAAGATCCTCGCCACGCAGTCGGACGCGGCGCTGCCCGCGGGACTGCGGCTGCGCGACGTGTTCTTCTCGAAGAAGGCCCGCGAGGCGCTGACGAAAGCCGGCGCCGCCCTCCCGCCGGAATAAACGGATGTTTGACAACCTGCGAGCCGCGGTGCTCGTCCCGGAGATCCGCCAGCGGATCCTGTTCGTGTTCTTCGCGTTCGGCTGGTTCGTGTTCATGATCCACGTTCAGCTGCCCAACGTCAACCAGGACGCATGGCAGCGCGTGCTGCAAAGCGGGGCGTTTTACAACCTTCTCGGCTTTCTTTCGGGCGGCGCGCTGCAGAAGCTTTCGATCATCGCGATGGGCATCACGCCGTACATCAACGCTTCGATCATCATGCAGCTGATGACGGTCGTCATGCCCCAGCTCGAGGAGATGGCGAAGAAAGGCGGCGAGGAAGGCCGTAAGAAGATCAGCCAGTACACGCGCTGGCTCACGATCGTGCTCGCGGCCATCCAGGCGACCTTCATGGCGATCTCCATGGAGCGCTCGGGCGTATTCTACGACACGTCGCTCTGGTATCTGCTGTACGCCATCATCGCGATGGTCGGCGGTACGCTGTTTTTGATGTGGCTCGGCGAGCAGATCAGCGACAAGGGGATCGGCAACGGCGTTTCCCTGATCATCTTCATCGGCATCGTGCTGCGCTATCCGCAGTACGTCAAGCAGACCTACGCGTCGGCGAGCCAGGGCGCGGAATCGTTGCTCAACCTGGTGCTCTATATCGTGATCGCGATCTTCATCATCATCTCGATCGTGTTCCTCTATCAGGGGCAGCGGCGTGTTCCGGTTCAGCAAGCGAGGCGCGTCGTGGGGCGCAAGATGTTCGCAGGACGCTCCACGTACATTCCGCTGCGACTGAACAATGCCGGCGTGATCTCAATTATCTTCGCGATATCCATCCTGCTTTTGCCGCAGCAGGCTCTCTCGTGGTTCGGGCGCGGCCAGGCGATCACGGGCACGGGCGTCTGGGCAGCGATCCAGCACGGGATGCAGAATTTCTCGGCGTGGCTCAACGTGTGGTTCACGCCCAACGGCGTGCTCTACAACATCGTCTACTTCTTACTCGTCGTGGTCTTCACGTTCTTCTACAGCTCCGTCGTGCTCAACACGCGCGACGTGGCTGACAACCTAAAGAAGACGGGGGCCTTCGTTCCCGGGATTCGGCCGGGACAGCCGACGGTCGATTACCTCAACAAGATCCTGATGCGGATCACGACCGCCGCGGCAGTGTACCTGGGGCTGCTGGCGGTGCTACCGGGCGCGCTGCAGCGCGGGCTGTCGGTCACGACGTTCTATCTCGGCTCGACTTCGCTCCTGATCGTGGTTGGCGTGGCGCTCGACACGATTACCCAGATCGAGGCGCGGCTCGCGATGCGCGACTACCGCGGCTTCATCAAACGATAAAGGCCGCGCGCAACGCCATGCGGTTGGTCTTCCTGGGGCCGCCAGGGGCGGGCAAGGGAACCCAGGCGCGCCTGCTCGAGCAGCGGTTCGGGCTGCGCCAGATCTCGACGGGCGACATCCTGCGTGCGAATCGCACGAGGGGGACGGAGCTCGGGAAGCGGGCCGAGGGATATATGCGCCGTGGCGAGCTCGTGCCTGACGACCTGGTGATTCACATGATCGAGAGCGAGCTCGAGCACACCGGGGCCGGCTTTGTCATGGATGGTTTTCCCCGCACGGTCGCGCAGGCCGAGGCACTGGACGTAATGCTCGCGCGGCGCCGCCAGCCGCTCACCGCCGCCGTGCTATTCAGCGGAGATCGCGCCGCGCTGATCCGGCGGCTCGCGTCGCGCTGGACGAATCCGCGCAACGGCCGTACGTACAACGCGATCACGAATCCCCCCAAGGTTGCGGGCATCGATGATGAGGACGGTGGGGAGCTCATCCAGCGTGAGGACGACCGTGCCGACACTATCGCCAAACGGCTGGAGGTGTACGACGCACAGACGCGGCCGCTCGCGGCGTATTACCGTAGGACCGGCAAGTTGCTCGAGGTCGATGCGCTCGCGAGCGTAGAAGCGGTGGCGGATCGAATCGCGGGCGCCATCGGCGCCGAGCCCGCGGGTACGTAGGCGGCCGAATGATCACTTTGAAGTCCCCGCGTGAGATCGAGCTCATGCGCCGCAGCGGAAAGATCACGTCGAGCGTGCTGACCGCGCTGATAAAGGCGGTGCGACCCGGCATGACGACGAGCGAGCTCGACCGCATGGCCGAAGAGGGCATTCGTCAGGCGGGCGGCGTGCCGACGTTCAAGGGCTATAACGGCTTTCCAGGCTCGATATGCGCTTCGGTCAACGACGAGGTCGTGCACGGAATACCCGGTACGCGCATCCTGCGCGAGGGCGATCTGCTCTCCATCGACATCGGAACGACGCTGGACGGCTACGTGAGCGACAGCGCCGTGACGGTTCCCGTTGGAACGATCTCTGCGCAGGCTCGGCAGCTGCTCGACGTTACGCAAGAGTGCCTGACGATCGGCGTCGCGCAGATGCAGGCCGGTAAGCGCGTCGGAGATATCGGCGCGGCCGTGCAGGCGCACGCGGAACGCCACGGCTACGGAGTCGTCCGCGAGCTGGTGGGTCACGGGGTGGGGCGATCCATGCACGAGGAGCCTCAGGTGCCGAATTACGGCGAACCGGGCACCGGAATGGAGCTGCGCCCGGGCCTCGTGCTGGCGGTCGAGCCGATGATCACGCAGGGCGGCCCGAGGATACGGATCCTCGGTGACGGCTGGACAGTCGTCACGGCGGATGGTAAACTCGCAGCGCACTTCGAGCACACGATCGCGGTGACGGAGAGCGGCCCCAAGATCCTGACGCTGCGCGACTACGCCGAGCGCCCCGAGATCGAGCGCTATCGTCCGGCGCGCGAGGCAATCGCCTGATGGCCCGCCGGCGAGGCGGGCGTCCGGCGCGCGCCAAGGCGTCCGCCGAGAAAGCCGCCAAGACGGCGACGCCCAAGGAAGAGGCCATCGAGGTCGAGGGAATGATCGTCGAACCGCTTCCCAACGCGATGTTTCGCGTCGAGCTCACAAACGGGCACCGCGTCCTGGCGCACGTTTCGGGAAAGATCCGGATGCACTTCATTCGGATCCTGCCCGGGGACCGAGTACTCGTGGAGCTCTCGCCGTACGATTTAACCCACGGCAGAATAACCTACCGATACAAGTGAGTCTTTAAGAAAATAGAAAAATGAAAGTCAGACCTTCCGTCAAGAAAATATGTGAAAAATGCAAGATCATCCGCCGGCACGGCCGGGTGCGGGTGATCTGCGAGGTCAATCCGAAACACAAGCAAGTCCAAGGATGAGTCCTTCGACAAGCTCAGGATTAATAAGGAAAGTTGAGTAATGGCTCGTATTGCTGGTATCGATCTCCCGCGTGAGAAGCGCGTCGAAGTGGCGCTCACGTACATCTACGGCATCGGCGCGCCGACGGCTCGCAAGCTGCTGCAGTTCGCGGGAGTCGATCCCGACCTGCGGGTCAAAGCGATGACGGAAGAGGACGAGAAGAAGCTCCGCGATGCGATCGACTCGATGCAGCTGCGCGTCGAGGGCGACTTGCGGCGCGAGGTGCAGGGCAACATCAAGCGTCTGATGGACATCGGCTGCTACCGCGGACTGCGCCACCGGCGCGGCCTCCCCGTGCGCGGCCAGCGCACGAAGACCAACGCGCGCACGCGCAAGGGACCGAAGCGTACCGTGGCGGGCAAGAAGAAGGCCATCGCCAAGAAATAGCGCCGCGTGAAGGCGGTGATCACCGCGGGCGGCCGCATCGACGGCGCGTTCGCGGAGGCGGCCGGCACTCGCGTGAAAGCGCTCGCGCCGGTGCACGGCCGCACGATGCTCGCGCGCATGATCGAATCGCTGCGCGCCGCCGGGGCGAGCCGCATCGCGGTCGTCGGAGGCGAAGAGGTTCGCGCGGCGTCCGCCTCACAGATCGACCGCTTCGTAGACGAGAGCGCTGCGGGCAGCGAGAATCTCCTGCGGGCGCTACGGGCCTGGCCCGACGATGGCGAGCCGCTGCTCTACGCGACGAGCGATCTCCCCTACGTGACGCCCGAGGCAATCCTTGCGTTCACCGCTCGCGTACCGCCCACAGCGCTCGCGGTGGCGCTGGCAGAATTCTCAGACTTTGCGCGGCGTTTTCCCGGTGCGCCCCCGTTTGGCATCACGCTCGCCGGCGAACGCGTCGTCAACGGCGGCGTCTTCGCGCTGCCGTCCGGAAGCACCGAGCCGCTGGCCGCGATCGCCGCGCGCTTCTTCGATGCGCGCAAGCACCCGTGGCAGATGGCGAGCCTCGTCAGTCCCCTCGTCTTGCTGCGCTTCGTGCTGCGACGATTGAGCGTGGCCGATCTCGAGGCGCTGGCGGTGCGCGTTCTGCACATGCCGGCCCGCGCGGTTCGCGGCTGCGCGCCCGAGCTCGCCTACGACGTGGACCTCCCGTCCGAATACGCGTATGCCTGCGCTCAGCGTTAGGGCGCCGAGCGCGTTTGCGCTCGCGCTGTTTTGGCTCGGCGTGCAGGCGGTCTGGGGCGCGCTGCTCGGGATCTCCCTGCAGTCGCGAACGATCGAGCTCTCCGCGGGCAACGCCTTGATCGCGTACGGCCGGCTCGCGACGCTTGGCGCGCTGGTTGCGGCACTCACGCAAGTTGCGATCGGATTCTGGTCCGATGCGCGGCGCCGCCGCGCGAGCCGGCGCGTAGAGTTCTACGTCGCGGGCGCGGTCGGGGGCGCCGTGACACTCGCATGCTTCTACGGCGCTCGCACGTTCTTCGAGCTCACGGTCGCGTTCATCGCCCTGCAGGCCACGCTCAACGTCGCGATCGGGCCGTATCAGGCGATCATTCCCGACTTCGTCGAACGCGAGCGGACCGGTGCCGCATCGTCTTGGATGGCGGCGCTGCAGGGTGCGGGCAACGCCGTCGGCGCGCTGGCCGCGAGCTTCATCGTGAACGCGCGGGCGCTCGGCGCGTCCCTGGGAGCGCTTCTCCTGGCGACGTGCGCGATCACGGTGTCGCATGCGTCGCGCGTGCCGCTACGCGACGCGCCGGCGACGCAGGGGCCTCGGTTTCGCGCCACGCGCGCGTTCGTCGATCTGTTCATCTCGCGCGCGCTCGTCTACGTGGGCTTCTACACGTTGCTCGGCTATCTGCTGTTCTACGTCACGGACGTGCTCGGCGTGACGAGCTTGGCAAATGCCCGTCGCGAAACGGGAATCCTCATCGTGGCCTTTACGCTGCTCGGTGCCGCGGGCGCCGCCGTAGCGGCGCGCCCCAGCGACCGGCTCGATAAGCGGCTCGTCGCGACGCTGGGCGCGGCGAGTTTCATCGCCGCGTTGGGGGTCTTCATCGCATCGCACGGCATGCCCGGAGTGGCGCTGGCCACGCTGCTGGCGGGTCTCGGCTGGGGAGTCTTCCTCGTCGCCGATTGGGCAATTGCGTGCCGGGTGCTGCCGCCCGCCGCCATGGCGGCCGCCATGGGCATCTGGAATCTTGCCATTGTCCTGCCCCAGATCGTGGCCCCCGCGCTGACGACCTTCGTTGTACAGCGTCTCGGGACGTTCGGCCCCCAGGCTCCCAGGGTGGCTTTCGGGCTGGCGCTCGGTGAGACTTTCGTAGGAATTGCGTGGCTGTGGCGCTTATCTCGTTGCACAATAGAAGAATAACGGTTATCGTGTGTCTGTGCGGGCAGCAACGCTTCGGGCGTTCGCTCGTATCCAGGGCCGGCGAGGAGGCACCTCACCGGCAGTTTGAGTTGTCCAAAGGAGGCATCTTCGTGAACCGACTGAGCACCGGGCTACTCGCCGCGCTGATCATGGCGCTGTGCGGGTTGAACGCGGTCGCAGCTCCGTCGGCGACGCAAGGAAACAGTGGAAACGGCGTCGCGCAGGCGGGCTCGCCACCGCCGGCGGATTTCGGTAGTCCGCCG
>JAFAJV010000052.1 GCA_019235995.1 Vulcanimicrobiota bacterium | reverse complement strand
GGGTAGCTTGGAGTAGCCGCTGGGCGGATATCATCTCGGATACAGCGATACCGAGCACGAGCGGCTGATCCGTCAGGCGCAGCGGCTCGCTCGCGTCACCGAACGGTTCTTCCGCGATGCCGGAATAGGGCCGGGGCAACGCGTCCTCGACGTCGGTTCCGGGGTTGGCGACGTTGCGATGGTTGCGGCGAAGCTCGTGGGACCGGGAGGTCAGGTGGTCGGCATCGAGCGGGACGAGCGGTCCATCGAGCGCGCCCGCCGGCGCGCGGCGGAAGCGAATCTCCATAACGTCGCGTTGGTGCGCGCCGACGTCGCCGAGTATTCGCCGCAGACACCTCTCGACGCCGTGGTCGGCCGTTACGTCCTGCAGTTTCTTCCCGATCCCGTCGCAGTGCTGCGCAGTCTCGCGGCCAACGTGCGTCCAGGCGGCGTCGTAGCATTTCAAGAGGGCTCGTGGACGCCGTTCGTCGCGCTTTCGGCGTCGTTGCCGCTTTGGTCCGCGGTCGTCTCGCTGCTGCGCGAAGCTGCGCTCCGTGCCGGTGTGAACGTGGAGATGGGCATCGATCAGTACCAGGTCTTTCAAGCCGCCGGGCTGCCAGCGCCGAAGATGCGCTTGGAAATGGAGCTCGGCTGCGATCCCGATTTCGTCCGCTGGGGCGCCGACTGCGTGCAGAGCGTCCTGCCCCAGTTTCGCAGGTTCGCGCTCTCGCTTGGGGCCTTGGGCGACCTCGAGACCCTCGAACAGCGGCTGCGCGAAGAAGTCGCACAATCGAACACGGTCGTGCCCTGGATCGGGCTTGTGGGGGCCTGGTGCCGCACCCCGACGGCCGCGGCTTGACATTTGTAAAGTAGCGGGTAGGCTTAAGGCCTATGACCAGCTTTGCCGAGGTCCTCAACGCCGCGTTGGAACAGGCGGGCCTGTCGGCTGCCGAGCTGTCCGAGAGCTCGGGCCTCACCGAGTCGGCCATATCGCTGCTGCGGGCGGGACGCCGCGAGCCCTCGTACCGGACGTTGCAGCGCCTGAGTCAGGTGCTGCCGACGCTCGGCGAGCAGCCGCTGGGCTCGCGTGCGCCTTTCGACTCGATCTCGGACGCGATTGCGGATATCCGCGGCGGAAAGATGGTGGTCGTGCTCGACGACGAGGATCGCGAGAACGAGGGCGACCTCGTGATGGCCGCCCAGCTGGTCACTCCGGCTACGATCAACTTCATGCGCAAGCACGCGGGCGGATTGATCTGCGTGCCCATGGTCGGGGCCCGGCTAGACGAGCTTCACATTCCGCAAATGGTTCGCGACAACACGGCCGTTCACGAAACGGCCTTCACGGTGTCGGTCGAGGCGCGCGGGATGACGACGACGGGGATTTCGGCGCACGATCGCGCGGCCACGATCAAGCGACTGTTGGATCCGGAGGCGAAGGCCGCCGACTTCCTGCGCCCGGGCCACACGTTTCCGTTACGGGCGCGCGAGGGAGGCGTCCTCGTGCGCGCGGGCCAGACCGAAGCCTCGGTAGACCTCGCGCGGCTCGCCGGGCTGTATCCTGCGGGCGTCATCTGCGAGATCATGGCCGAGGACGGCACGATGGAACGCCTTGAGGGGTTACGCAGCTATGCGGACCGCCACGGGCTCAAGCTCATCACCGTCAAGGATCTGATCGCGCATCGCATGCGCACGGAGAAGCTCGTAAACAGGATCGCCGAGTTCGACCTGCCGACGACGCTCGGGCAGTGGAAAGGCGTGGCCTACACAACGAGCATCGACGAAAACACCCACGTTGCGCTCGTGATGGGCGAGATCGGTCAGGGCAAGGAAATTCTCGTTCGCGTGCATTCGGAGTGCATGACCGGCGACGCGCTGCACTCGATTCGTTGCGACTGCGCGGCGCAGCGCGACGGAGCGATGAGCCTCATCGCTCGCGAAGGTCGCGGCGTCTTTCTCTACTTACGCCAGGAAGGCCGCGGCATCGGCCTCGCCAATAAGCTGCGCGCGTACGAGCTTCAGGACCGCGGGGCCGACACCGTAGAGGCGAACCTAGCGCTCGGGCTGCCGGCCGACAAGCGCGACTACGGCATCGGCTCGCAAATTCTCGCAGACCTCGGCGTGCGCGAGATGCGGTTGATCACGAACAATCCCAAGAAGATCTTCGGCCTCGAGGGATACGGGCTCAAGATCGTGGGCCGGATGCCGCTGCAGACGACGCCGACGGCGCACAACAAGCACTACATCGCGACGAAACGCTCGAAGCTCGGTCACATGTTGGACGAGGAGGCTGCATCGTGAAGGGCAACGGCGCGCGCACGCCGCCGGCGCCGGATTGTGCCGAACGCCGCTTCGCGATCGTGGCGGCACGATTCTATCCGGAGATCGCCGACCGCCTCGTCGAGGGCGCCCGGGCCGGGCTGCGCGCCTGTCACGTTGCCGACGATCGCGTGAGCGTCTACGACGTGCCGGGCTGCTTCGAGATTCCGGTGGCCTGCCGGAACCTGATCGAGACCGACCGCTTCGATGCGCTCGTGGCGCTCGGCGCCGTCGTTCGCGGCGAGACGCCGCATTTCGAATTCGTCGCGGGCGAGTGCGCGCGGGGAATCATGGACGTCCAGCTCGCGACGGGAGTGCCGATCGGCTTCGGCATCCTGACTACGGAAAATTTGGCTCAGGCGCACGAGCGGGCCGATCCGAAGCGCGGAAACAAAGGGTATGCGGCGGCGCTCGCGGCCGCCGCACTCTTGAGCGTGACCTCGGACATTCCGCGCGCCGGCTTTCGATGAAGGCCTTCGCGCCCGTCGAATGGGACGGCGACGCCGTGCTCTATCTCGATCAGCGTTTATTGCCGCACGAGGTGCGCCACGAGCGCGCTCAAACCGTCGACGACATCGAGAGTGCGATTAGGGGTCTGGCAGTGCGCGGAGCGCCGTGCATCGGTGTATTCGCCGCGTACGGCACGGCGCTGCTGCGCCGCACGATCGTTGACGATGAGGGTTTTGCTCGCGCCGCGCGGCGCGTCCGCGAGGCGCGTCCGACGGCGGTCAACTTGGCGTGGGCGGTCGACCGAGTGCTCGCGGCGACCGATCCGCTTGAGGAAGCCCGCGCGATTCACGAAGAGCAGAAGGCGATCGACGACGCGATCGGCGCACATGGTATCGAGCTGTTCGCGAAGGGCGCGCGCGTTCTCACCCACTGCAACACAGGGCCGCTCGCGACCGGGGGGTCCGGCACCGCACTCGGGGTCATCATCGCCGCGCATCGCGCAGGGAAGAGGCCGCGCGTGTTCGTCGACGAGACGCGTCCACTGCTGCAAGGCTCGCGCCTGAACTACCTCGAGCTGCGCATGGCCGGCGTCGATGCGGTGCTGATGGTGGACGCCGCGGCCGCGGTCGCCATGAAGCGCCAACGGATCGATCTAGCCATCGTGGGCGCCGATCGCGTCGCGCGCAACGGTGACACCGCGAACAAGATCGGGACGTATGGGCTGGCGATCTTGGCCGCGCACCACGGCATACCGTTCTACGTCGCGGCGCCGCGCTCGACGTTCGACTTCAGCCTCGAGAGGGGCGATGCGATCCCGATCGAGGAGCGCGCCGCCGAAGAGGTGGCCTCCTTCGCCGGCACGCGCGCGGCGCCCGAGGACGCGGTCGTGTACAACCCCGCGTTCGACGTGACGCCGGGCCACCTCGTGACGGCGTTCGTCACGGAGGCCGGCATCGTGCGGCCGCCCTATGCGGAGACGATTCCGAACCTGGAGATGGCACCTGAAGTTCTACGACTTTCTCGATAAAGAGCCGGCGATCGGCAAGCTCGTGATCGTCGAGGGCACGGAGCGCGTGCTGGCCGATCGCGCGCTGGAGGTCGTGCTCGACCGAGTGCTGCCGCTCGAGGTGCGCGATCTGAACCTCTCGCGCTTCACCGCCGAGGCTCTCGTGGACGTGGCGCCGGTGCGCGAGGCGCTCAACGCGATGCCGTTTTTGGCGGAGCGGCGCGTCGTCGCCGTAACCGACACGCAGATGATGCGCTCGGCGCCGCGCAAGGAGCTCTGGGACGCCGCGCAAGATGTGCCCGACGGCAACACGCTCGTGCTTCTCGATCTGCTGTCGCCGCGCGCGCAACGGCCGGCGCCGTTCGGCGCAATGGCCGGACGCGCGGCCCTGCGCATCGACACGACCGCCGGAGAGGAGACACGCGAGCGCTTCGTGCGCGAAACGCTCGCGCGGCTCGGCGCGAAGGCGGACCCGCGCGTCGTCGACGAGCTCTCGCGCAGCCAAGCCGATCTTGCCGCCGTGCGTAACGATCTCGAGAAGCTCGGACTCGCGGGCAAGCGGATCACGATCAAGGATCTCGAGCGTGAGGCACTGGCCATCGAAGATCCGAAGGCGTACAAATACGCGAGCGCGCTCGCGGAAGGCCGGGTCGCAGAGGCACTGGCGATCGCGCATGAGTCTTTTTCCAACGATCCACGCGGTGCGGTCGTGCCGCTGCTCTCCGCCCTCGCGACGGAGTGCAGCTATCTGTGGGAGCTGGCGCGAGCCGGCGGCGAGCTGCCGTCGCGGGCCCGCTGGCGCGAGCGTTTCCTTCGTCCCGTCGCGCGCCGCGTCGGCGAGCGGCGCGCCCGGATAGCATACGAACGCGCGGTGCGCGGCCTCGAGGCCGTCGTCACCGGCCGCGCCGGCAGCGATCCGGAGGATTACCGCACGCTCGTCGACCGCATCACCGTAGAGCTTTCACGGCTAGCTCGCTCTTAAATCAATAGTTGACGCTCAGAGCGGCGACTGCTATACTCTTAAATATTTAGTTGTAACCCGCTCCGAGGGTAGTTGTGCCTCACCGTCTTTTATTGGTTGCCGGGCTCACGGCTGGGATGCTCGGCTGGAGTGCCCAAGCGCGTCTAGCCCCTGACGACCCGCAACTAGTTGTGAGGCCGGAAAGCGCGCTGTTCGATACCGCGGTGGACGTACGAGTGAAGACGAAAACGCCGGACGTCCCCGTCACCCTCGAGGCCAGCGGCGATATTGACGGAACGACGTACCGGAGCTGGGCTTCCTTTCTAACGGATGCTTCGGGCGCCGTCGACCTGGCCCGCGTTGCGCCGCTGCGCGGGACGTACAGCGGAGTGGATCCCATGGGACTGTTCTGGTCGATGGTCACGATTAAGAGCCATGGCTATGTGCCGGCGTCGCTCGATCCAATCCATATTCGGCTAACGGTCTATACGAAAGCGGGCTCGAGAAGCGTGGTCGTAACGCGCTCGCGAATCGGGCCAGGCGTAACCCGCATCGCACTTCACGGCGAGTCGATCGTCGGGACGCTTTTTCGGCCGAAGAAAGGCATCGCGCGTGGAGTCGTCATCGTGCTGGGGGGATCCGAAGGCGGCGTGGACGAGAACCGCGCCGCCATAATCGCCTCGCATGGTTTCGAGACGCTGGCGCTTGCATATTTTGGTGCGGACGGCCTGCCATCCGAGCTGGCGAATATTCCGCTTGAATACGTTCAGCGTGCGATCGCGTGGGTTCACGAACGACCGGAGACCCGCAATCTTCCGATCATCCTTGAAGGTGATTCAAAAGGCGCCGAGCTGGCGCTGCTCGTCGCCGCTCGTGAACCACTCGTCCGAGGAGTTGTAGCGTTCGCACCGTCCAGTAGCGTGTTCGAGGGATTTTCCACGAAGCAAGGTGTGCAACGCGCCTCTTGGACGATCTCCGGCACGCCACTGGCATATGCCGACAATCCGATCCCGCCACAGGTGAAAGCGGAAATCAAGGCAGATCGCGCCGCAAAGCGCGCTGTTTCGTTCCGCGCTCAATATATGGCGCTCGCAACGCCCCCGAAGCCGGAGAGCACCATTGCAGTCCAAAAAATCGCCGGACCACTCCTCCTTGTCGCGGGCGCCGATGACCAGCTTTGGCCATCCGACGTTTTCGCCGAACGCATAATAGCGACTCGCAAGGCGAACGCCCTGAAGTTTAGGGACGAACTGCTGATTTTTCCGCAGGCGGGACATGAAATCGACGTGCCATATATGCCGACGGGCGACCTCGCGGTTTTCAATGAGGGAAGCTTCCGGCTCGCGTTGGGTGGAACGGCTTCCGGTTATGCGCGGGCCGATGCGAGCATGTGGCCGAAGGCTCTCGCGTTCCTCGACCGTATTTCCACCGGCGCGTTAGAGGTGCAGTCCTCCGGACAGGCGGCAACGGCGGGCCGATTTCGATACCTGTAGCCGGGATCGCACTGAGTTAAATACTCCACTTCCACGCGTTCCAGGCTTCGTTTGTCGGGTTCGGGTCGAATCCCCGGAAGTCGGTGCTGATCGCTTCCTGCGAGCGCTGCCACCAGAAGAAGACGAGCGGGTTATCGACGGAGAGCAGCCGCTCGATGCGCGAGTACGCGCTTTTTCGCGCGGCGCGACCGTAGTTTGTCAGCGCCGCGGTCTGAGCGGCGTCCATGGCGGCGCTGCAGTAGCGGCTGTCGTTGTAGCCGTGAGGCGGCTGATTCTCGCAGGTGAACTGCGACGAATCGTCGGGATCGATCCCGGAGACCCACGGGTAGAGGATCAGGTCGAACTTGCCGCCGTGCATGATGCCTCCCATGCCTTGCGGCGCGTAGAGGATGTCCATCGGGAAGTACTTGATCTCGACGACGATCCCGATGCGTCGCAACGCAGCCTGAATCAAGAGACTCTCCGAGCGATGCAGAGCCGTTTGCGTATCGGTGACGAGTAGGAGTTCGAGCGGTCGTCCCTGCTTTCTCGCGACGCCGTCGGGCCCTGCAGCCCAGCCCGCCCGTGCGAGGAGCTGCCGCGCCGCCGCGGGGTCGTACGGCACTCCTTTGACCGCCGGATCGAAGGCCCACATCCAGCTCGGCAGATCCTCGGTCGCAACCGTTACTTGGCCGTACGTCAGTTGCCGCGTCAGCGAGGCCTTGTCGACCGCGGCCGCGATCGCGCGCCGTACGAGTGGATCGCCGAGTATGGGATGCGTGAGATTGAACATTACGCCTTCGTATCCGTTGTTGTTCACCCACACGATGCGTGTGTCCGGAACCGATCGCAGAACGGGATACGTTTGCAGCGTCGGCTCAAAGAAGTAGTCAACGGTGTGCGTGCGCAGGAGATTGATCGCGGTGTCCTCGTTGGGTACGACGCGAAGCTCGATCGCTTTGAGGCCGGGCTTCCCTTCGAAGAACGTCGCGTTTGCGGTGAGCAGGATGCTGTCGCCGCGCCGCCATGCCGCAAAGCGAAACGGTCCGTCGCTCACCGTGGGAGCGCTGTCGAACGGGACGCGATTGATGTCCGGATAGCGAGCCAGGACATGGGCGGGCAAAACCTCGTACGGCTGGTCGCTCTCGGCGAAGAAGGTGTTGACGAACGGGGCGAAGGCCTTAGTCAAGTGGACGACGACGGTCTGCGGATCGGGAGCCTCGATCGACCGGATGTCATCGTAGCCGTGACGCGACACGACGTCGTTGTTCGGATTCATGATGGCTCGCCAAGACCAGACGACGTCGCGAGAGGTGACCGGCACTCCGTCGCTCCACCGCGCGCCGCGGTGCATGGAGTAGCGAACCGTCAGGCCGTCCCGACTGATTCCGCCATTCGCCTGCGTCGGCACGGTCGTCGCGAGCATCGGCACGGGATTTCCTAGCCGATCGGCGGAGAGCAGCGGCTCGAACATGAGGCGATCGATGAAGCCCTCTCCAGTGGTACCGAAGAGAAGCGGATTGAGGTTCTTCGGCTCGAAACCGATTGCGACGCGCAGCACGCCCGGTTTCGTCCACGAGTGACGTCCGTTCGTAGTGATCCCGCTTCGCGAGCAGGCCGCAATTGCAAGCGCGGCAGCTAACAGACATGCCTGCGTCCGCTTCATGCTGGTGCAGTACGGTGACGAGGCCGCGGCTTCCCGTAAGGCGAACGCACGCAACAGTCCATGGACTATAGCACGTACGCCTCGCCGTTTTCCTGGAGATATGGCCGTGCGGAGCTGCGCTCGCTCTTTTCGGAGCAAACGCGCCGGCGACTGTGGCGAGCCGTATGGGTCGCGTTGGCGGAAGCCCAAGCCGCACAGGGTCTCGTCGCGGAGGCCGAGCTCGACGATCTGCGCGCGAACGCCGCAAACGTCGACATCGAAGCCGCGCTCGAGATAGAGCGGACGATTCAGCACGATCTCATGGCCGAGATTCGCGTCTTCGCCGAGCAGGCAAAGCTCGGAGGCGGGAAACTCCATCTCGGCGCGACGTCGATGGACGTCGAGGACACCGTCGAGACGTATCGTCTCCGCCTCGCCCTTTCCCAAGTCGGTGAGAACGTCAACGCTCTGCTTGCCGCGTTCGGCGATAAGATTCGCGCGTACGCCGATCTCGTCTGTATGGGGTTCACTCATCTGCAGCCCGCCGAGCCGACGACGCTGGGCTATCGCCTCGCCTCGTACGCGCAAGACCTGTTGGTCGACGACGAAAATCTGCGCTTCGTCTTCGAGAATCTCACGACGAAGGGGCTGCGCGGAGCCGTGGGGACCGCAGCGTCGTACGAGCGTCTGGCGAACGAGCCGGGCGGCTCGGCGAAGGCGGAAGCATATGTCTTAGAGACCTTCGGGCTGCGCGCTCGCGAGGTCAGCACGCAGACGTACCCCAGGAAGCTCGACTATCTTCTGCTCGCGGCGTTGTCCGGATTGGGCGCCTCGCTTTCGAAGTTCGCGGCCGACGTGCGCATTCTCAGCAGCCCCGGCTTCGGCGAGGTCGCGGAACCGTTCGGGCGGTCGCAGGTCGGAAGCTCCGCCATGCCGTTCAAGCGCAATCCGATCCTCTCGGAACGAATTTGCTCGCTGGCGCGGCTGCTGCCGTCTTTGGCCGACGTGTCGTGGAACAACGCCGCGACCAACTTTCTCGAGCGCACGCTCGATGACAGCGCCAACCGCCGAATCGTCCTGCCCGAAGCGCTCCTCTGCGCCGACGAGATCGTGACGCTCGCTCGCACGGTGATCGAGGGGCTGCGGATCGACGAACGTCGCATCGCCGCGAACCTTCGCGCGTACGCACCCTTTGCCGGAACGGAGACCGTGATGATGGAGGCCGTACGAGCCGGCGGAGACCGGCAACGCCTGCACGAAGCTCTGCGCGGTGCATCGATGGAGGCGTGGGCGGCGGTCGGACGTGGAGAAGACAACCCGCTGTCCGCTCTGCTCCCCGAGGAACGAGAATTGACCGCCTTCGTCGACCCCGCCGAGATACGGCGGCTGCTCGACCCGAGTGGCTATGTCGGCACGGCGCCGCAGCGCGCCCGCCTCCTCGCGGACCGGATCGGAAACTTGCAAGCATTCCCGCGCCAGACTGAGGTACGCCTCACGTGAACAAAGGAATCGAAATCGCGCGCGGCAAGACGAAGGTGCTGTACGAAAATCCCGGCCAGCCGCACCAGCTCGTCGTCGCGCAGACCGACCAGATTTCCGCCGGAGACGGTGCACGCAGGCACGTCATCGCGGGGAAGGGACGCCTCGCGGCACAGACGACGGCGCGCGTCTTTCGGCTGCTGAACCTCTGCGGTCTCCCGACGCACTATCTCAACGGTGGCGAAGACGACGACGACAACGAGATGGTCGTCCGCCGCGCGAACATGATCCCGCTCGAGGTCGTCACGCGCGGCGTCGCGGCGGGATCGTTCGCAAAGCGCAACCCCGGCATCCAGCGCGGCACGCTGCTCGTTCCGCGCGTCATCGAGTTCTTCCTCAAAGACGATGCGCAGCACGACCCGATGATCTCTCCCGATCAGATCGTCGCGCAAGGCATCGCCGCGCCGCAGGAGATCGGCGTGATGACGGAGCTCGCTCGGCTGACGTTCGATATCCTCTCTCACGCGTGGCGTAAGCGCGACGTGCTGCTCGTCGATCTGAAGATCGAGTTCGGACGCCTCGCGGGCGGTGAGAATCAGGGCCAGCTAGTGATCGCGGACGTCGTCGACAATGATTCCTGGCGCATCTGGCCCCAGGGCAGGGAAGAGTTGATGCTCGACAAGCAGATGTACCGCAACCTTGCGGAGGTCGACGAGGCCGCGCTCGAAAACGTCAAGCGCGCGTACGAGCGCGTCGCCGACTTGGTCGGCACGTTTCCGGTGATGCGCCCCGGGATGGTCGCGGTCATCGCCGACGCGCCGCCCCAGGTAGAACGCGCGAACGAGATCGTGACCGCGCTCGGGCAGGTCGGGCTGCCGACGGTCCGGCACGTGGCGAGCCCGGCGACGACCCCGGGTTACATCCTCCAGCTGCTCCAGCAGCTCGAGGCGAGCTTCGCGCGGTTGATCGTCGTCGCCGTGGGCGAGAACGACCTGCTGCGGTCGATGCTGGACGCGAGCTCGTCGGCACCCGTGCTCGACGGCCGCACGGCGACGCAGCCGCTGGCGATGCAGTGTGCCAAACTCTTCGGGCTCGAAGACACGGTGCTTTTTGGGCGCACTCTCTTGATGCAGGCGAACGCGCGCTCCTCGGTGCTTCACGCGGACGCCTCGCTGCAGCAGCCGACGACGATGCCTACCGGAGCCGCCGTTGGTTAGTTCCGGCGTATCCGGAACTGCCAACGTCGCGTTGCGCGACGACGAGCTGGCGCGGATCGAAGAGAGACTCGGTCGCGCGCCTTCGGCCGTCGAGCTCCACGCGTTCGATGCGCAGTGGAGCGAGCATTGCAGTTATAAGTCGAGCCGCCACCATCTGAAGCGCCTCCCCACCAGCGGTGCGGGGGTCGTGTTGGGACCCGGCGAGGATGCGGGCATCCTGCATCTCGGCGTCCACGAAGGCGAGCGCTACGGCGTGGTCGTCGCACACGAGTCGCACAACCATCCGTCGCAGGTCGTTCCCTTCGAGGGGGCGGCGACCGGCGTTGGCGGCATCGTGCGCGACGTGCTCTGCATGGGAGCGGAAGTGATCGGTCTCGCCGACGGGTTGCGGTTCGGTTCCGTGGAGGGCGCGCATCAGGCGTACGTCGCAACGAGCGCCGTGGACGGCATCGGAGCCTACGGTAACGCGATCGGCGTTCCGAACGTCGCCGGCGACGTCTACTTCGACGCCGGCTTCGACGAGAATTGCCTGGTCAACGTCGTGGCGCTCGGCATCGTCAACGAGAACGAGATCGTCCACTCGTTCGCGCCGAAGAACGCGGACGGATGGCAGATCGTGCTCGTCGGCAAGGCGACCGACCCGAGCGGTTTCGGCGGCGCCTCGTTCTCGTCGCTCTCGCTCGACTCGGAAGACGCCGAGCTCAACAAGGGGGCGGTTCAGGTGCCCGATCCCTTCTTGGAAAACGTGCTGATGCGCGCGAGCTACCACGTGTTGCGGCTGCTGCGTCAACTCGCGATCCCCGCGGGATTCAAGGATCTCGGCGCCGGCGGCATCGTGGGCTGCTCGGCGGAGATCACGGCCCACGGCGGCTACGGCGCGCAGATCGATCTCGACGCGGTCAACGTCGCGGTCGAGGGCATGGCGCCCCAGGTGATTGCGGCCGGGGAGACGCAGGAGCGCCTGCTGTGGGTGGTTCCGCCGGAGATCGCGCCCGAGGTACTGAGGATTTACAACGACGTCTTCACGCTGCCCGACGTCGCGTACAACGCGCGCGCCGGCGTGATCGGGCAGGTCACCGCGGAGCGGCGTTACGTCATGCGCCATCGCGGCGAGGTCGTGATGGACGTGGAGAGCGAGTTTCTCACCGGCTCCATCCGCGACGAGTTGCCGTACACCGAGGTGATACGTCACGAGGGGGCCGTCGACGAGTTGCCGGCGGTGGACGTGGAGGCGATCTTCCCGCAGGTGCTGGCGCATCGCGACGTGTGTTCGCGCGAGCCGCTCTACCGGAGGTACGACGCGGTCGTGCGCGGGGCGACCGTGCTGCCGCGCGGACGCGCGGATGCAGGCGTACTCGCGCCGATTCCGGGATCGCGGCTCGGGGTCGCGCTGGCCGTCGCCGGCAATCCACGCTACGGGCGCATCGATCCTCGCTATGCCGCGGAGCACGCTGTGCTCGAGGCGATGCGGCGAGTCGTCGCCGTCGGCGCGCGGCCGATCGGCCTCACGGATTGCCTCAACTTCGGGAATCCGCGTAAGCCCGATCAGTACGGCGCGTTCGTCGCGGCCGTCGACGGTCTCGCGCACGCCGCGACGCAGCTCGACCTGGCCTTCGTCTCGGGAAACGTCAGCCTTTATAACGAGTCGGGCGACGGCCTAGCCGTCCCGGCCTCGGCGATCGTCGCCGCGATCGGAGCGTTCGATAACGTCGGCGACGCGGTCACGCCCGGCCTGAAGGAGCCGGGTTCCACTCTGCTGTGGATCGGCAGCCGCGAGCTCGTCGTCGGCGGCTCCGTGCTCGCCGACGTGCTGGGCATCGAGGGTCCGCTGCCGGGGCTATCCTACGGCGCCGAGCGAGCTGCGGTGGCGATCGTGCACGAGGCGATCGCGCGCGGCGTGCTGCGATCCTGCCGCGCCGTGCGCGACGGCGGAATGCTGACGGCGCTCGCCCGGCTTTCGTTTGACGCGATGCTGCGCGGCCGCACGGTCGGCGCGGAGATCGACTTCGGCAATCCGCTCTGTGAGGGCGGGGGTTTTCTCTGTGAGGTGAGCGACGCCGGCGCCATTGACCTCACCGGGGTGCTGCGGGTGGGCGAAACCAACGACCGCCGCGAGCTGATCGTCAACGGCGTGCGCTTCGACGTTCGACGCCTCTACGACGTCTGGTCGCAGCCGCTTGAGGAGCTCTATCCGTGAGCGCGCGCATCGCGGTTCCGGTGTTTCCGGGAACGAACTCCGAGGACGAGACGGTCCGCCTGCTGCGCGACTGCGGCGGAGACGCCGAGCTCGTCCACTGGTCGGAACCCGACGCCCTCCGGCAGTTCGACGCGTACGTGCTCTCCGGGGGGTTCGCGTACGAGGATCGCATTCGCGCGGGTGCCGTCGCCGCGCACGACCGAATGATGGACCTCGTCATTGCCGCCGCGGACGCGGGCAAGCTCGTGTTCGGAATCTGCAACGGCGCGCAGATCCTCTTGGAGGCGGGACTCGTGCCGGGCACCGGTCCTGCGCGCAGACCGACGGCCGCCTTTGCAAAGAACGCTCCGTCGGCGCACTTCATCTGCCGCCACGTGCACCTCAGGCTGGCACTCGAGCCAGGCCGCTGCGCGATTACCGCGGCGCTGCCGTCCGGCGCCCTCATTCCCGCGTGGGCTGCGCACGCCGAGGGCCGGCTCGCCGCGACGCCGCAACGTCTCGAAGAGATCGTATCCGGCGGGCACGTGGCGTTCGTCTACGCGCACGCCGACGGTACGGTCGACTCCGAGGCCGTCCCCAATGGCTCCGCCCTCGGCTGCGCCGGCTTGGTCAACCGGGACGGGAACGTGCTCGCGATCATGCCGCACCCCGAACGCGACGCCTGGAACTTCAACCACCTCGATCTGATCGAGGGAGACGACGTGCTCGCGCCGTCGGGCGGCTCCGCGGTCTTCCGCAGCTTCGTGCAGGCGTTGGCGTGAAGCGCGCCGTCGCGATCAGCCTCAAGATTCCCGACAACACGGCGTACACCGCGCTCGTCGCGCTGCGCCGGTTGGGCGTCGCCGTTGCGCGCGTGGAACGCAGCGACGTGTATTTCTTCGAGGACGGCGCCGATCGAACCGCGCTCGCGGCGCGCGTCGCCGCCGACGAAGCAATCTTCAATCCGAACAAACACCGCCTCGCGGTGCTCGATCGCGGCGCCCCGCGCCGCGGTGAGGTGTGGATCGAACCGCTGATCGCCTCGAAGGGCGCTCCCGCCGCGGTGGCGTGGCGGCTTCTCGACGAAGCGGGCGCCCCCGTCGAGAGGTCGGTGCTGGCGGCGGCGGTCGAGCGGCTCTTGTGCAATCCCGCGATCGATCGAGCCGTCACCGAGGGGACCAGATGAATCGTCCCTATACGATCGCGACGCTCGGCTCCCATTCGGCGCTGCAGATCCTGAAAGGGGCTCACGACGAGGGATTTCGTACGCTCGCGATCTCGAACCGGGACACGGAGCGGCTCTACCGCTCGTTCGCATTTGTCGACGAGGTGATCGCGCTCAACAACTACTCCGAGTTCATGAGCCTGATCTCCGAGTTGCAAAAGCGCAAGGTCATCATTGTGCCGCACGGCTCGTTCGTCGCCTACTTGTCGCTGGAAGAGCACAAGAAGATGACGATCCCGTATTTCGGCAACAAGGCGGTGCTGGACTGGGAGGCGAGCCGCGAGCTGCAACGGGAGTGGCTCTCTCGCGCGGGTCTGAAGCTCCCGCGGCAGTTCCGCAGCGGCGCCGAGATCGACCGGCCCGTGATCGTGAAACTCTACGGTGCCAAGGGCGGCAAGGGCTACATGTTCATCCGCGACGCCCACGACTTCGAGGCGCGCGCGGCCCATCTCAAGGCGGAGTATACGATCCAGGAATACATCATCGGGGTGCCGCTCTACATCCACTACTTCTACTCGCCGCTGCAAGACAAGCTCGAGATCATGTCGATGGACCGGCGCTACGAGACCAATGTTGACTCCCTCGGACGCATTCCGGCGGCGGCTCAGGAGGGCATGGACGTGAGCCCCTCCTACGTCGTCGTCGGGAATCAGCCCGTCTCGCTGCGAGAGTCCATGCTTGCCGAGGCGCTGCGGATGGGCGACGACGTCGTTCGGGTCAGCAAGGAGATCTGCGGTCCGAAGGGGCTGTTCGGCGCGTTCTGCATCGAGACGATCATCACGCCGGACATCCAATTCTACATCATGGAGATTTCCGCGCGGATCGTCGCCGGAACGAACCTCTTCATCGACGGCTCACCATATTCTTACCTGAATTACTCGGAGCCGATGTCTACCGGGCGCCGGATCGCAAGGGAGTTGAAGAACGCGCTGCTAACCAATAACCTTCGCCTGGTGTTGGATGATTCGAGCGTTCTCTAAGCTGGCAGCGGTGCTGCTCTTCGCGGCCGCGGCGGCGGCCACGCCGGTCGCGGTGAGGGCCACGCTGGAAGTCGATCCGGCCGTCCTCTATCAACAGATGAAGGACGCGTATGCGAAGGGCGACGCGGAAGGCTGGAACTTTCGCGCCGAGGCGACCTATCTCTCCACCATCTTCAACGCCGGGCGCGCGTACTCGCTGCAATACCCGGAAGATCCGGCGTACGGCGAGCTCGCCACGCTGACCGTGAGCATCGGCACGGGCCTGCATTACAACCCGCTCACGAATCACGACGCCGCGGTGTGGTGGGTCCGAGAGGCGGCGGACTGGGTTTCGAAGCACTCCGAAGACGTGCAGCTCCTCGGACAGGCGCAGGCGCTGCTCCAGCGGGTCAACTCCGAAGACGATCCGGCGTTGCTTGCGCGCCTCGCGGACCAGGACGCGAACGCCAACGTGATGGCCTATCCTGGAGACATCGACGCGCTGCTCATACGCGTCGAGGCGGACTGGCGCGCGTGGCTGCTGACGCACGATCCGCAGTGGCGCTCGCTCGCGCTGGCGCGCGCGGCGGCGGCGAATTTTCCGGTCGCGCACCTGCCGACCAACTGGGGCAACGAGCTCGTGGCCGCGGCCAATCGGGCCTCGACCGCCGACGGCTACTCAAAGGCGGACGTGCAGAACGCGGAGGCCTTCATCGCGCGCCTGAAGGCCGTCGACCCGATCCGCGTGATCGCATCGGTCACCGCGTTGCCGCACGACGTCTATCTCAGCACGCTCGCTCCCGCGGATGAGTACTTCGGGCAGATGGGCATGTCGATTCTCGAGATCGAGAACCGCCTCAAGCACATCAACTTCATGCTCGACTACGACTACGGAAACCAAGAGAGTGATCCGGCATCCAACGTGGTCAACTCGATCGTGGCGATGCAGAAGGTGTATCCGCGCGATCGCGATCTTCCGATGCTGATGTACTGGTGCTACACGACGCTGCAGCGCATGACCGACGCGCAGTCGCGCGAGGGAGCGCGTCGCCTCAAGGCGATACTGACCATCGAATATCAAGACAGCCCGCAAGCTCGAAAGCTGCTCGGCACGTAACGCCGGTGAGCACGGAGTACGTCGCTCGCGCGCTCGCCGTCTACGATCGATCGGGCCTTACCCTCTGCTCGATCGGGAGCCACTCGGCGCTCGAGGTGGCATATGGCGCCCGCGCGCAGGGGTTGCGCAACCTGGTCGTTACCGCAAAGGGACGCGAGCAAACGTACGCGCGGCACTTCGCGGTGCGCGAGGATCCCGTGCCGCGCGGCTGCGTGGACGAGGTGCTGCAGCTCGACGCCTTTGCGGACATCCTGCGCGCGGACGTCCAGGAGAAGCTCCTCGATCGCAGCGTCCTCTTCGTGGCGAATCGCTCCTTCGAGGTGTACCTGCGCCAGCACCACGGCTATGATGCGATCGAGCGCGAGATGCTCGTGCCGTTCTTCGGTAACCGCCGCCTGCTAAGAGCCGAGGAAAGGGGAGAGACCGAGGTGGACCAGTACGCGTTGCTGCGGAGGGCCGGGATTCGGCATCCGCGCGAGTACGCGGCGGCGGATGAGATCGATGGGCTCGTGATCGTGAAGGCGCCGCACGCGCGGGTCAGTTTCGAGCGGGCGTTCTTTCTTGCGTCGTCGCCGCAAGAGTATCGCGCCGCCGCCGAACGCCTCATCGCCGACGGCGTGCTGACCCCGGCGGCCCTCGAATCCGCGCGCATCGAGGAGTACGCGCTGGGGCCGTCCGTCAACCTGAATTTCTTCTACTCGCCCGTTTTGTGCGAGCTCGAGCTCTCGGGAACGGACACCCGCCGCCAGACGAACCTCGAGGGGTTTCGCAACGTGCCGCCGAGCGCGCAGGATGCGCTGCGCGGCGTGACGATGCGCATGGAGGAGGCGGGGCACGTAGCCGCCACGATCCTGGAGTCGATGCTGGAGGGGGCATTCGAAATGGGCGAGCGTTTCGTTGCCGCGAGCCGCGAGCTTTGTCCGCCCGGAGTGATCGGGCCTTTCGCGCTGCAGTGCGTCGTGGCGGCCGGGCCGCCCAAGGAACTCGTCTGTTACGACGTGTCGCTGCGCATCCCCGGATCTCCGGGGACGCGTTACACGCCGTATTCCGCGTATCGCTGGGGGCGCGACGTCTCGGTAGGCGAGCGGATCGCCATGGAGGTCGTCATGGCGCGCGACACCGAGCGTCTCGAAGATGTGTTGACATAGCCATCGCACCCGCCTTTTTAAGGAGAGAACCATGACCGTCGACAACCTGCAAGAACGCACCGGCGCCGTGACGTTCAAGGGCCAGCCGATCACGCTGCTCGGACCGGAGCCGCGCATTGGCGACCCGGCGCCGGAATTCTCGCTGACCACCGGCGATCTCTCGAACGTCACCCGCGAGATCCTGCTCGACGAAGGACGTCGCGCGGCGCTGCTGATTGCGGTCCCGTCGCTCGACACGCCCGTCTGCTCGCTCGAATCGCAGAAGTTCAATCAGCGCCTTGGCGAGATTCCGGGTGACGTCGCGGTAGCCGTCGTGAGCATGGACTTGCCCTTCGCTCAGGCGCGCTGGTGCGCCGCACAGGGCGACGTGAAGCTGCAGATGCTCTCCGACTATCGCGATCACAGCTTCGGATTGAACTACGGCTTGATGATACGCGAGCTGGGCTTTCTGGCGCGCGCGGTCATTATCGTCGCGAAGGACGGCACGATCTCGTACGTGGAGATCGTCCCGGAGATCGCTGCGGAGCCGGATTACGACCGCGCCCTGCAGGCGGCGGCCGCCGTGGCCTAAGGATTGATGACGCAGACCGCGTTCGTTCTCGATTTCGGCGCGCAGTACAGTCAGCTGATCGCGCGGCGCACGCGCGAGCTTGGGGTCTACTGCGAGATCGTCCCGTACGACACGCCGTGGAGCGCGCTGTCCGCGCGGCGTCCGGCGGCGCTGATCCTTTCGGGCGGTCCGGAGAGCGCGCTCGTCGAGGACGCGCCGGAGATGGACTCGGCGATCCTCGACTCGGGCGTGCCGATGCTCGGCATCTGCTACGGGATGCAGTTGCTCGCCCGGGAGATCGGCGCGGAGCTCGTCAAGCTCGATCACGCCGAGTATGGGCCGGCGACGCTGATCGTCGGCGACCGCGACACGCCGCTGTTCGACGGCGTGCCCAACGAGTCGCGCGTGTGGATGTCGCACGGCGATACGGTGGTGAAGCTTCCGCGCGGCTATCGCGCACTCGCCTCCACCGAGCGCTGCCACGTCGCGGCGATGGGCGACCCCAAGAAGAAGATCTACGCCACCCAGTTCCATCCCGAGGTCGTGCATACGCAGTATGGGCGTGCCGTCCTCGAGAACTTTCTCGGCGAAATCGCCGCGCTTCGCCGCGACTGGAAGGTGGAGTCGTTCCTCGAGCAGAGCCTCGCAGCGATCCGGCAGAGCGTCGGCAGCGACAAGGTGATCTGCGCGCTCTCGGGCGGCGTGGACTCCGCGGTGGCGGCGACGCTCGTCGCTCGCGCGATCGGCGAGCAGCTCACCTGCATCTTCGTCGATCACGGGCTGCTCCGGCAGGGCGAGGCCGAAGAAGTATTGGCGGCATTCCGCGAGATCCTGCACCTGAACGTCGTCGCGGTGGACGCCGGCCAGCGCTTTCTCGCGAAGCTGCGTGGCATCGAGGACCCGGAGCGCAAGCGGATCGTCATAGGACACGAGTTCATCGACGTCTTCGAGGCCGAGGCGGCGAAGATTCCCGGCGTCAAGCATCTGGTCCAGGGGACGCTCTATCCCGACGTGATCGAGTCGAAGACGCCGCAGAGCAAGGCCGGCCACAAGATAAAGTCGCATCACAACGTCGGGGGCCTTCCCGAACAGATGGGCCTGTCGCTGATCGAGCCGCTGCGCGCGCTGTTCAAAGACGAGGTTCGAGCGCTCGGGCGCGCGCTCGGGCTTCCCGCCGCAATCGTCGAGCGTCAGCCGTTCCCGGGGCCGGGCTTGGCGGTGCGCATCATCGGCGACGTCACGCAAGAGCGGCTCGAGGTCGTTCGCGGCGCCGACGCCATCGTCCGCGCCGAGATCGACCGCGCCGAGCTGGATCCGCACCCGTGGCAGTACTTCGCCGTGCTCACGCCGGTCAAGAGCGTCGGCGTGATGGGTGACGGACGGACGTACGCGAACCTCGTCGCCGTCCGCGCCATCACGAGCGAGGACGGAATGACGGCCGACTGGGCGCGCCTGCCGCACGAGCTCCTCGAGCGGATTTCATCGCGCATCGTCAACGAGGTGCGAGGCGTCAACCGCGTCGCCTACGACATCACGACGAAACCGCCCGCCACGGTCGAGTGGGAGTAGGAGGTTCCCTATGCGGGTTCTCGTCGTCGGTAACGGCGCGCGCGAGGACGCGCTGTCGTGGCGCATCGCGCAATCGCCGTCGTGCGAGGCGATTTTCGCGGCGCCGGGAAACGCGGGTACCGCGTCGCGCGGCGAAAACTGGGATATCGCGGCAACCGACGGTAAGCGCCTGACGCAGCGCGCGCTGGCCGAGCACGTCGATCTCGTGGTGCTCGGGCCGGAGACCGCGATCGCGGCCGGCGTGGGCGACCGCATGCGGGATGCCGGCCTCGCGGTGTTCGGACCGAACCGCTCCGGCGGCCGTCTCGAATCGAGCAAGATCTTCGCGAAGCGCTTCATGGAGCGCCACGGCATTCCCACCGCCCGCGCCGCCGTCGTGCACTCGTTCGACGCGGCAAGAAAAGCGCTCGACGAATGGAGCGGCGCGGTCGTCGTGAAGGCCGACGGGCTGGCCGCAGGCAAGGGCGTCGTCGTCGCGGCCGGAGCCGGCGCGGCGCGCGACGTCCTGACCGCATGGTACGGGCATAACGCGATCCCCGGCGGCGGCTCCGACGTCGTTCTCGAAGAGCGTCTGGAAGGGCGCGAGGTCAGCGTATTCGCCCTTTGCGACGGGCGCGCGATCGTGCCGATCGGGTCGGCGTGCGACTACAAGCGCGCCGGAGACGGCGACACAGGACCCAACACCGGCGGTATGGGCGCGTATTCGCCGCCCGCCGGTTTTCCCGACGACCTCGACGACATGGTGCGCGAGCGCATCCTCGCGCCGCTGCTGCGGGGACTGCTCGCCGAGGCCGAGGAGTACGTCGGCGTGCTGTATTGCGGGTTGATGTGGGGCGTGGACGGGCCGCGCGTCATCGAGTTCAACGCGCGCTTCGGCGATCCCGAGGCGCAGGTGCTGTTGCCGCGTTTCGCGGGCGACTTCGCGGCGCTGCTGAAGTCCGTCGCGGACGGCGCGATGGATCTCTCGCTCGCGAGGGTCTCGAATCGGCACTGCGTCGGCGTCGTCCTGGCGACGCAGGATTATCCGCGGAGCAACACCGCCCTGGTTGGACTGAATGCGGATGTGTCGCTGGCCGAAGGATGCCGCGCGTTCTGGGGCGGATCGCAGCTCTCGGACGGCTCCGTCTCGACCGGCGGCGGTCGCGTGCTCACGGTCACGGCGCTCGGTGACGACCTCGCGGAGGCGCGCGCGCGTGCGTACGCGAGCGTGAAGGAACTCGCGGGACGCCTCGGCACCGACGCTCTTACGTACCGCACCGACATCGCCCAGCTCCCGTAACATTGCAACGCCTACCCCGAGCGCTGCTGCCGATCTATGGCACGACGCTGGTCGAGACGCTCGGCTATACGCTGATGATCCCTCTGCTGCCGGCGATCGTGCAGCAGTATCGGGCGTCCGACGTGATGGTGGGCGCGCTGCTGAGTGTTCCGGCCCTCTGCTCGATGATCGCGGCCCCGGTGTGGGGGAAGCTCAGCGACCGCCTGGGGCGCAAGACGATCATTCTGATCGCGCAGGTGCTGACGCTGGCGGGTTACCTCTTGCAGGCCACGGCGCCGTCGCTGCTCTGGATCTTCGTCTCGCGCATCATCTCCGGATGCGGCGGCGGCGCGCTCGGGGCCGTCCAGTCGTACATCGCGGACGTGACGACCGAGGATCAGCGCGACCTGGCGTACTCGCTCTACGGCGCGGTCTTCGGCATGGCGTTCATCGTGGGTCCGGTCACGTCGGGGTTTTTGATCCATCGCGGTTTGTCGCTGCCGTTTTACGTCGCGGCGGGCATCGAGCTGATAACGATCCTGATGACCGTGTTGCTGCTGCCGTCGCGGATGCAGCGGGTGAGCCAGACGAGCATCAAGGCGTCGTTGCAGGCGGTCAACGTGCCCGGGGTGCGACTCGTGCTGATCCGGCACTTCCTCGCGATCTTCGCAATCGTGTGTTTTCTCGCGAACTTCGCGCTCTATCTCCACCACGTGCTCGGCTCGCCCGTATCGGAGGTCGGCTGGCTTCTCGCGGGAGCGGGCGTGGTCGGAGGAGCGGCGTTGATCTTCGTGGTGTCGCCGCTGGCCGCGCGGCTCGGGGATCGCCGCGTCGCGCAGATCGGCCTGCTCGCAAGCTTCCTCGCCTACGGCCTGCTATCGTTCGTTTCGGAGCTCTGGGTTTTCGCGATCGTGCTGATCGTTTGGGCGGTAGGATCGGCCATGGTCGAGCCGACGCTGACGGCGCTGCTATCCGTTCGGGCAAAACCGTCCGAGCGCGGCGCGGTGATGGGCGTCAGCGACTCGATCAATGGCCTCGCGATGATCTTGGGGCCGGCGACCGGGTCGGCGATCATCGGTGCAAATCCTAGGTATCTGGGCGTGCTGCCGGCGTTCGCGGCGCTCCTCGCGTTTGGGCTCGGGCGGATTCGCATTAGACGCTAGCGGTCGGCCCCGCTCGAACCCCTGGACCCTCTTAGCCTGCTTGCGTCCCTTTAGGGGCATGGGCCGGGAGCGCGCTCGGCGTAACCCCGTGAGCGGACGGGGGTTATAAGAAAGCGTCATGGCTTACGGCTTACAACCGCAGAATCGCTACGGCGGGCCGGTCGCGCCCGCGGTCCCTGCGCACTCGATGCTTGCTCAGGTGCTCGGCATCACGGCGCTCGGCCTGTGCGTCACGGCGCTCGCGGCGTGGCTCTTCCAGGACCTCAGCCCCGGCATCGGTCTGATGGCCATGATCCTCGGGCTGATCCTGCTGTTCTCGATCTACGCGGTGCGGCGCAACGAGGGCCTCTCGCTGTTGCTGTTCTATGCGTTCACCTTCTGTGAGGGCGTCGGCATCGCGCCGGTCATCGGACAGTACGTTCGGGCGTTCGGGCCGGACGTCGTCGTGAACGCCGCCCTGACGACCGGCCTCGGCATGTTCGCCCTCGCCGCGATCGTCTATGCGACCGGCCTCGACCTGCGCCGCTTCCAGGGCATCTTCATGATCGCGCTGCTCGGCCTCATCGTCGTCGGCATCGTCTCGATGTTCGTCCGTTTCATCCATCCGGAGACGTACGCGTGGATCACGCTCGTGATCTTTTCCGGTTTGGTGCTGATCGACTTCGCGCGCCTGCGCGCCGGCGGTGACGGGCTTACGCCCGTCCTGATGGCCACGAGCATCTATCTGGATGCTATCAACATCTTCCTCGCTTTGCTGCAGATTTTCGGCGGGAGGCGGGCGAGCGACTAGACTTCCCGCTGGCCAGCGGGCCTTTCTGGTATAATAGCCATACGATGTGCGGGATAACCGGGGTCTTCGCACCGGGACGCGACGCCGCCCGACTCGCGTTCTTTGCATTGTACGCGCTCCAGCATCGCGGACAGGAATCGGCCGGCATCGCCGCGGCTGACGGCGGCACAATCCGCTCGCACAAGGAGATGGGCCTGCTCGGCGCTATCTTCGACGAAGATATCCTGGGCCAGCTCAGCGGCCACATCGCGCTCGGCCATACGCGCTACTCGACCACCGGCTCGTCCATCGTCGTCAATGCACAGCCCCTGCTCGAACGGACCGAGCTCGGCGACTTCGCGTTCGCGCACAACGGGAATCTCACCAACACCGATGAGCTGCGCGAGCATCTCGCGCCGACGACGGTGTTGCAGGCAACGTCGGACTCCGAGGTGCTCGCGAAGCTGATCGTCGAGTCCAAGGGCTCCATGCTCGATCGAATCAAGTCCGTGCTCGCGTCGGCGCGAGGCGCGTACTCGATCGTGCTCTGCACGCAGAACGAGCTCTATGCGTTTCGCGATCCCTGGGGCGTGCGGCCACTCTGTCTCGGAAAGCTCGGCGACAACGGATACGTCGTGGCGTCGGAGTCGTGCGCGCTGGGGACGGTCGGCGCGCAGTATCTGCGGGAGATCGAGCGCGGCGAGATCCTGCGCATCGGTCCCGAGGGCCTCGAGTCGCATCGCACCGAGGTGGAAAGGGCGCAGCCGGCGCTGTGCATGTTCGAGTACATCTATTTCGCGCGCCCCGACTCGAAGCTCAACGACCGCTCGGTGTACATGGCGCGCTACGCGATGGGGCGTGAGCTGGCCAGGGAGCATCCGGTCGAGGCCGACGTGGTGATGGCGGTGCCCGACTCGGCCGTCGCCGGCGGCATCGGCTACGCGGCGGAGAGCGGCCTGCCGTACATCGAGGGGCTCATCAAGAACCGCTACATCGGGCGCACTTTTATCAGTCCGGATCAGCGCATGCGCTCGCGCGGCGTTCACCTCAAGTTTAACCCGCTCGTCGAGAACCTGCGCGACCAGCGGGTCATCGTCGTGGACGACTCGATCGTGCGCGGCACGACGACCCCGCGCATCGTCGCGTTACTGCGCGAGGCCGGCGCCCGCGAGGTGCACCTGCGGATCACCTCGCCGCCGATCAAGCATCCGTGCTACCTCGGCGTGGACATGGCGACGTATGACGAGCTCATCGCCGCGAACTACACCGTCGAGGAGATTCGTCAGCGCACCGGCGCGGATTCGCTCGGATATCTCAGCCTCGACGGACTGATCGCCTCGGTCGGGCGCAGCCGGGAGGAGATGTGCCTCGGCTGCCTTATCGGCGAGTACCCTAACGTCCCCGCGGCCCACCGCCTGCAGCGAGCCGAAGCTTAGCCAACTGGCACGACCGGATGGTTCAAGGGCCTGGATTGGCCCTTGCTACAGTCCAGATGCGTGACGCTTGGGAAACGAATCGCCGCGCGGCGCCTCGCCTTGGGATTGTCGCAGAACGAGCTCGCGCGGCGCGCCGGCGTGAATCATCCGACGCTCTATAAAATCGAAAGCGGTCAGCGGCTCAGCCCTTCGATCGGCCTCGTCGTCCAAATCGCGGTCGCGCTCGGCACGACGGCCGAGGCGCTTTACGGCATCGAGCGCGAGGAGGGTGCGCAGCTCGTGGTCGAGGCGAACAAGCTCTCGACGCTCGTTACGATTCGTCCGCTCGGGCGCAAGCTCAGCGATTCGGCGCGCAGCCGCGCGCAGAGTCTTATTACGAATGCCCTCGAACGTGCCGGCGCTCGCGTGCGCGAAATACCCAGCGCTAGCGGGGGCGACGCAGAGGAATCACGTCCGCCCGCGCAGGCCGGTGACCTGGCGGCGGGCGGTCTCGCCCTCGTCGAGGCGCTGGAGGAGCTTCGGCGGCGTCTCGATACGCTCGAAGCGTGGCGCCGCACTCAAGAAGGACGCGCTCGAAAGCGCGCGTCGCGATGACCAACGGATCGGATCCATCGTCCTGTTCCAACATAGCCCCCACGATAGCACCGCAGAGTGCCAGGTGGTGGGCACTCTAATCGGCGCGAGGGAAAGCTCGCTCGCGTACCTCTTGCGCGTAGGCGCTCAGCGCCTGGGTCGCGAGGCTGCCGATCTCGGCATAGCGCTTCGCGAAGCTCGGCGAGTGTGGATACATCCCCAGGATGTCGTGAAGCACGAGCACCTGCGCGTCGCAGTGCGGGCCCGAACCGATGCCGATCGTCGGGATCGATAGCATCTCCGTGATCTCTCGCGAGATCTCGAAGTCGACTACCTCCAGCACGATGGCGTAGGCGCCGGCCGCTTCGACGGCGCGCGCGTCGTCGATCAGGCGGTCGCGATGCGTCCGCATCTTGAAGCCCGGCCCGAGGCCGGCCGTTTGCGGCGTCACCCCGATGTGCCCGACCACGGGGATGCCCGCGCCGGTGATGGCGCGGATGCGCTCCGTTTGATCGCGGCCGCCCTCGAGCTTGACCGAACACGCGCCGCCCTCTTTCACGAGCGCGATGGCGTTGCGCAGCGCCTCTTCGTTGCTGACCTGATAGGAGCCGAACGGCATGTCGGCCATGATGTGCGCGCGCGTCGTTCCGCGCGTGACGGCCTGCGTGTGGTAGAGGATGCTGTCCATCGTGACCGGCGTCGTCTCATCGAACCCGAGCACGACGTTGCCGACGCTGTCGCCAACAAGGATCACGTCGATGCCCGCCTGTTCCACGAACTGGCCGAACGGCGCGTCGTACGCCGTCGCGATCGGGAAGAGCGTCTTTCCCTTGCGTCGCTTGATGGCGCCTGCCGTGAGGCGGCGGATCGCCGGGTTCTTCTCGGGCTCGTAGGGGCGAGCGCTCTCGATACCGTTACGCGACCTCACGCCATGCTGCGTCTTCACACCCGCAGCTCGGAACCTCGCGCGCCGTTGGGGTGCTCCTTCGGCTCCGCCGCTTTGCGGCTCCGCTCAGGATGACAATCAGAGAGTGCCTCTGTTAGCGCGACGAAGGCGCGCACCGGCGTCCCCGTGGGTCCCTTCGCCTGCCACGCAAACTCCGTGTCGAGATAGGCGGTGCCTGCAATGTCCAGATGAATCCAGGGCGTGTTCGCGACGAACTCCTTGAGGAAGGCCGCGGCGGTCAGCGTCCCGGCCGGGCGGCCGCCCGTGTTCTTCAGATCCGCGATGTCGCTCTTCATTTGCGTCGTGTAGTCTTCGTAGTAGGGCATCTGCCAGTACCGTTCGCCGGTCGGCTTGGCCGCGGCCAGAAACTGCGCGGCAAACGCGTCGTCGTTCGTTACGGCGGCCGAGCTCGCGTGGCCGAGCGCGATGACGCAGGCGCCGGTGAGCGTGGCGGCGTCGACGATCCGCGTCGCGCCGAGCTTGTTCGCGTAGCAGAGCGCGTCGGCGAGGATGAGCCGTCCTTCGGCGTCGGTGTTGATCACCTCGATGGTCTTGCCGTTCATCGCCGCTACGATATCGCCGGGTTTCGTCGCCTTGCCGCCCGGCATGTTCTCAGTCGCCGGGACGAGACCGACCACGTTGATCTTCGGTTTCAACTTCCCGATCGCGGACATCGCCGCGATGACGCCGGCACCGCCGGACATGTCGTATTTCATCTCCTCCATGCGCTCGGCCGGCTTGATCGAGATGCCGCCGCTGTCGAAGGTGATGCCCTTACCGACGAGCGCGAGCAGTTCTTTGCTCGACGGGTCGCCGTTGTAACGCAGAATGATGAACTTTGGCGGCTGGACGCTCCCCTGCGCGACGGAGAGGAACGATCCCATGCGTTCTTGGCGGGCCCGCGCCTCGTCGAAAACTTCGATCTCGAGCCCGCTCTGCTTCGCGACCGCCGCCGCCTCTTCGGCTAAATGACTGGGCGTCATGTCGTTTGCCGGCGTCACCGCGAGCCGCCGCGCGAAGTTGACGGCCTCGCCGAGGATCGTGCCGCGCGCGATGCCGCGCTCGGCCTCGGTCTGATCGAGTCCCGGCGCGATGACGCTCACCGTCGCGGTGGCGACGCGCACGTCGGGCTTCGCTTGATAGATCGTCGTGTCAAACGATCCGGTGATCGCTCCCTCCGCGACCATTGCCGCCGCCAATGCCTCGTGGCCGCGCGCCTGTTCGGGTAAAACGATCGCGATGTCGTCGAGGTTACGACGGCCGAGATAGCGGACGGCGGTTCCGGCGTAACGGGCGAGAAAGTACGGCTCGAATTTCGCGTGCTCGCCGAGCGAAACGGCCAGCACGCGGCGATACGGTTGGCCCTTGGCATAGACCAGCACGTGCTCGCCGAGGCGGCCGCGAATTTCACCCGACGCCAGCGCGTCGGCGATGACGCCTCCGAGCGCGGCATCGACCTCCTTGGCCGTGCCTTCGAGCGGAGTGTCGGAGAAGACGGGAACGACGAGCGCTCCGGCGCGGACGCCAAGCGGCGCATCGTGACTAAGACCAACTTGCATGGTGGACCTTTCGGACGGTGAACTACTGCCAGCCTATGGCGCAAAGCTGGGAGAATCCTCGTGTCTGAGCAAAAAGGCGCCGACAGCTATGCCCGTGCCGGCGTGAGCGTGGCTTCGGGCAACGAGGCCGTCGCGCGCTATCGTGAGCTACTGGGACGATGGCGTCACGCAGGCCAGCTCGGTGCGATCGGAGGCTTCGCCGGACTCTTTGCCATGCCGGGCGATGAGCGGCGTGCGCTCGTGGCCTCGACCGACGGAGTCGGCACGAAGGTCATGATCGCGGCCGCGCTCCGGCGTTACGGTCAAGTCGGCGCCGACTTGGTCAACCACTGCGTGAACGACATCCTCGTCTCCAATGCGACGCCGCTGTTCTTCTTGGACTATCTCGCGGTCGGCCGGCTCGATCCCGAGGTTGCCGCCGAGATCGTGGAAGGCTGTGCGGAGGCCTGCCGGCGTCACGACTGCGCGCTGCTGGGCGGCGAGACGGCGGAGATGCCGGGAGTGTATCACGCCGATCACTTCGACCTCGCGGGCACGATCGTCGGCGTCGTAGAGATCGACGCGATCCCGAAGGCAGAGAGCGTCGCCGCCGGCGATGCCGTTATCGGTCTGCCGGCCGTCGGTCTTCATACGAACGGCTACGCGCTCGCGCGTGCGCTGATAGCGCCGGAAGAGTGGAACTCGCCTTTCGGCGGCATGACCTACGCGGACGCGCTGCTCGCCGAGCACCCCTCATATTATCGCGAGGTGCGCGCGATCCAGGCCGTCGCGGAGGTAAAGGCAATGGCGCACATCACGGGGGGAGGACTGCTCGAAAACGTGTCGCGCACGCTTCCCGAAAACCTCAAGGCGGTGTTCGAGCAGCGGCGCTGGAGCGTGCCGCCGATCCTGCGCGAGCTGGTGCGGCGCGGGAAGCTCGGAGAAGAAGAACGATATCGCGTCTTCAACATGGGAATCGGCTACACGTTGATCGTCCCGCTTGCGGACGCCGCCGCCGCGACGGAGGCGGCGCGCGGGGCAAAGGTCGTCGGGTGGATCGAAGAACGAGTGGCCGACGAGCCGCGCGTCGTCGTTCATCCCGCACGCGACTCATGACGCGCTCGATCGCCGGCGAGCTCGCGCGCGCCGTAGACACCGAGGCTGCACGCGAGGCGCGCGCGGGCCTCGCTGCGGCGATGATTCTCGAGGGCGGCGCGTTGCGCCGCGTAAGGATCTTCGACGTAGGAGACGAGTACATCGCGCTGCTCGGATACGCCGGCTCGCCGGATCCGGAGGAAGAGCGGATCGCCGTCAGCTCCGGCCCCAACGGCGAGGCGGCGAGTACGCGGGCGACGGTGCTCGCCGCCGGCGAGGCGGTCGTCCCGATCCTCGGCGCGGAAAGCGGCGTGGTTATCGGGACGCTCGACGCAGAAGCAGACGGCTCACGCGACCTTACGCCCGACGACGTTTCGTTCTTGGAAGACTGCGCCGCGGTGCTCCGGCCGCTCTACGACTAGCTTGCACGAGATACTCAATCTCGTCGTCGACCTCGCGCGCGAACGGATGAACTCGCCCGCGCCCGCGGGCGTCGAGATCGGCGCGCCGGTACGAACGGACGAACGAACGCTGGCGTGGATCGACGAGACGTTCGGCGGTGCGTGGAGCTCGGAGGCCGCCGCCGGCCGCAGCATCGTCGCCCGTCGCGCCGGTTCGCCGGTGGGCTTTGCGACGATCGAGCCGCACGGACTGACGTATTCATGGCTCGAAGGGCTGGCACGCGAGCCCGGCGTGGGCGTGTTCGGGCCGTTCGGCGTCGCGCCGGAGGAGCGAGGCAAGGGTGTCGGTCGTACACTGCTGGGGCGCGCGCTCGGCGAGCTGCGCGTGAGCGGGTATAGGCGCGCGATCATTCCCGCCGTCGGCGACGAGCGACTCGCGCGCTACTACGCGCGATGCTCGAACGCGGAGCTCGCGGAGCGCTTCGATTGTGCGACGCTGCTGCGCCCGCAGCGCCGCACGTTGGTGATGGCCTCGGGGAACGGGAGCAACTTTCAGGCGGTGCTCGACGCGGCGCGCGAGGGGGCGATCCCGCTGGAGATCGTCGGACTGATCGTCAACAGCGAGGCCGCGCACGCAATCGAGCGCGCTCGCGGGGCCGGCATTCGCGCGACGATCGTGAGCTGGAATCGCGAGCGCGAACCGCGCGCAGAGTACGACGCGCGCCTCCTCGAGGCGGCCTCGGCCGAAAGCCCGGACCTCGTACTGTTACTGGGCTGGATGCATCTGCTTTCGCGGCCGTTCGTCGCCGCGTTTCCCGAGATGTTCAACCTGCACCCCGCGTTTCTTCCACTCGATCCCGCGCGCGACGACGTCGTGCTGCCGGACGGTACGCGCATTCCGGCCTTTCGCGGGCCGCGCGCGGTTCGCGACGCACTCAACGCGTCGGCGCAGTGGGTCGGCGCGACGCTGCACCGCGTTACCGCCGCGACCGATCGCGGGCCGGTCATGGCGCGTCGCCCGCTGCGCGTACGGCCTGGAGAAGATGAAGCGCACCTGATGGAGCGCGTGCATGCAATCGAACGCGGCGTCGTGCGAGCCGGAATTACGCGCTGGCTCTACGAACGCTCAGGCTAATGCGTGTCGTCGTCGCCATCTTCTTCGTTGTTTTCGCGCTCGTAGGGTGCTCCCGCTCGTTCGATGGACTGCCGTCCCAGGCGAACGGAGCGAACATGCAGCAGCGCGGCGGCTCGAGCGGAACGTTTCAAACCATCTACGACTTCGCCGGCTCGCCCGATGGCGAAGATCCGTTGGCGGGTTTGACCATGCACGATGGAACGCTCTACGGGACGACGGCCAAGGGCGGTGGCGGCTCCTGCTCGCACGGATGCGGAACAGTGTTCGCTATCGACGTGAGCGGCAAGGAGCGCGTGATTTATCGATTCAAAGGCGGAAGCGACGGAGCGAACCCTCAAGCTTCGCTCGTTTTCGTCGACGGCAAGCTGTACGGCACAACGGTCAACGGAGGTACCGGCGGCAGCGGCGGCAAGGGGACGATCTTCGACGTGACGCCGCGCGGCAACGAGCGCGTGCTTCACCGCTTTGAGGGGCCCCCTGACGGCGCGAATCCATTTGGCCAGTTGCTCTATTACCACGGCCTGTTCTACGGGACTACGGCATATGGGGGCAACGGTGTCAACGGTACCGTCTTTTCGCTGTCGAAGGCGGGCGCTGTGAGCGTCATCTACCGTTTCGGCAATTCGCCCGACGGCAGAGCGCCGCTCTCGGGGTTGATCGCGGTCGGCGGCGCGTTTTACGGCGTTACCGCGGGCGGCGGCCGGCACACTCGCGGCACGGTGTATTCGATAACAGTGTCGGGTTCGGAGCGAGTGCTCTACAGCTTCAGAGGCGGAAGCGACGGCGAGATTCCGGACACCACGCTACTGTACGCCAAAGGACGACTCTATGGTACGACGGTTTACGGCGGCGGCAATTCCAGCGTTAGCAACGGGACCGTCTTCCAAGTGAACAGGTCGGGGAAAGAGAAGGTGCTTTACCGCTTCAAGGCCTACGACGACGGGGCAACGCCCTACGGCGGCTTGGTCGAGCTCAACGGAGCGTTCTACGGCACGACATACTTCGGCGGTATCGGTTCCTCGAGCACGCATCGGAACGGGACAATCTATCGAATCACGCCGCAGGGAAGCGAAGCGGTCGTCTATCGCTTTCAAGATCGCGCCGACGGCGCCAATCCGTTTGCCGGTTTGATCCTCTCGCGCGGGGCGCTCTACGGTACGGCATCTGATGCCGCGCTCGCCTATCCGACCGGAAACGGGACGGTCTTCGCGTTTGCGCCGTAGGCGCTCCTCACTAACTACGACGCGAGGGCAAGCGTCGCGGAATTTGGGGGAGTGCCCTAGGCGCGACGCTTGGGCGAGTCTCGACTGCGAAACCGATCGCGCCGAAAAAAGAAACTACCAAGAGATCACGACAACGCCGTTTCGAGGCCCGGCACCCCCTTGGATTATCGTGACGTTCGTGGCACCGGGCTCGGCATACGACGAACCGCCGCCTCCACCGCCGCCCGGGCCACCATCGCCACCTGCACTACCGGAGCCTCCGCCGCCACCTCCGCCGCCACCGTAATAGCCGCCGCCGCCTCCGCCGGCATCAGCACCACAGGGAAATTCCGAGCAGTTCACACTCCCGCCGTAGCCGCCGTCTCCGCCGACGCCAAGAACTCCGCCTCCTCCCGCGTAGCCTGGACTGCCGTTGGAGCCACCGCCGACCCCTCCGGCGCCACCAGCTCCGCCGCTGCTCGTGCCACCGGCCGCGCCGCCGTAGCCGGCTCCCCCGCAGGGAGGACCGCATCCAGAGCCGTTGCCACCGCCGCTACCTGACTCGCCTCCAGGGCCGCCGCTGATACGGGAGTCGTGGCCGCCGCCGCCGCCTCCACCCCCGCCGGCGACGAGCACGCGTTGAGTCAAACCGACACCGTCCTGGCGCACGTCCGAGGCGCCCCCACCACCTCCTGCCCCGCCTGCGTCCTGGGCGCCGCGCCCACCACCATTGTAGCCCGGTCCGCCATCGCCGCAGCAGACTCCACCGTTGCTATGGCCCGCACCGCCCACAAAAATTGCTAGTTTGCGCGTCAGGAACGGAATCGGAATCGTAGCTGTCACTGATGCACCGCGACCGCCAGCCGCGCCACCCCTAGCGCCTTTCGCCGTGATCGTCACCTGTGTCACGCCGCCCGGCACTGTGAAGGTTTGCCCAGCGCCCGTGTAATGGAAGGTTCGCGACCCCGAAGCTTCGATGCGTCCTTTTGGCGTCTTCGCTGACGAAGCGTCGATGGACCCATTTGGCGTTATCGTTGCGGCGCTTCCGCCGCACGCTGCTAAGAGCGCCGCGCTAAAACACGCGCCGACGATACAGGCTAACCGTTTCATGGTATCTCCCCCTTTTTCGCGCACCTGACCGGCTTAGGGTAGGCAGCTATTCGCCGAAAGAGCCGATGGCCCAGTTGGTTACTGGGCGAGTAGCATGTGCGACAACCGTCCGGGGGCCCCTGCAAGCAGCCGCTCGCAGCCCCAAGCATACGCCGGTCTGGCCCGCCGTGCCCGCGTCGCGCGGCAGCCGTCGTCGTTGATAGCTGGCAATCGCGTGTCCTCACACAGCAAGCGCCTCGGCAACAGCCTGATCTTCAGAAAGCTGCGCGCCCTCGGCAGCGAGCGCTTCGATCTCCGCGTCGTTGAGTTTCTCGCGCAGTGCGTTCGTCAGGATTTCGTACGAGTGGGCGTCGGCGGGGCCGCGCTCATAACCTGCGCTGCAACACGAAGCATCGACGTATCCGCGCAGTCGCGCTGCGCGGCGAGGGTCGCCGCTGAGCGCCGCGGCGGTGGCAAGATGCTGAAGCGCACTCGTAGTAGAAATCCAAACTGCCCCGCGTGCGAGTCGCAGCGTTTCGCGGGCGTCGATGCGCGCCCCGGCGATATCGCCAAGCGCGATTTTGTACGCCGCGGAATTGCTCCACGCAGTCAAACGGATAGGTCCGCGCCCAGCCTCGGTCTTTATCACCGACACGAGCTCGAGCGCCCGCGCCGGGTTCCCGATTCTATATTCAATCTCGGCCAAATTAACGCGAAATGCTCCCGCAATAATTTCGTTGCCAAGCGCGGTCGCAAGTGCAAGCCCTTCTTCGTACAATTGCAACGCCTCGTCGAAACGGCCTCGACAGTACGCTACCGTCCCGGCGCCCATTAGTATGCCTACACGAGTAGACCCCTGATTCAGGCCCTTCTCGTTCGCGAGTTGGAACGCGCGATCACTTACCACTTGCGCTTCCTCGAGGCGCCCCCCTAGGGCGAGTCCAAGGGCCAGGTCTGACAAGGTCCACGCCGTTAAGGCTGGATCGCTGCAGCGCTCGCTGAGCTCGACGGCACGTTGAACCGCCTCGATGTTCCGTGACCCGAAAGGCGTAATGCTCGCGAGCTTATCCCAGGCCTGTGACGCAAGCTCGGGCTGCCTGTCGTCGTCGAGCCTGGCGAGCACCGCTTCAAGCCAGCCTCGCAGTTCGCCGTACATGCCGAGATGTAGAGAAAGTCGCGAAAAGACCGTAGCTATTCGTGCCGCGACAACTATCTCGTTCTGTGAAAGCGCCCAGTTAATCGCCGAGCGTGCATTTTCATATTCAGGCAGGTACTCCGAAACCCATTGTGGCCGTCCCGGCGCTGCGTCCATCGCTTCCTTCGCGCGGTCGGCCAAAGTGGCGACCCACTGGGCCTGCAGGCGTGCAAGCGTGCCACGCTCTGCGCTCGCTCCGAGCTTCTCCAGCGCAAAAGCGCGTGTCGACTCGAGCAACCGGTATCGCGAGCGGCCCTCGTCAGTCTCTGCAATGACGAGCGACTTTTCGATGAGCGATGACATCACATCGACGATGTCGAGCGCCTCTAACGTTGCGTTGCTCGCTACCGCCTCGGCCGCTTCCAAAGTCCAGCCGCCCACGAAGATCGCGACGCGCCGGAAAAGCTGCTGCTCTCGATCGGAGAGCAGCTCGTAGCTCCAATCGATGAGCGCGCGCATCGTCTGCTGGCGCGGGAGGGCCGTGCGGCTCCCACCGGTCAGTATCCGAAAGCGGTCGCCAAGCTTCTGCGCGAGCTCATGTGGTGCAAAGACGTTGACCCGCGCAGCTGCTAATTCGATTGCAAGCGCGATGCCGTCGAGACGCCGGCAAATCTCGCCTATTGTCGGTGCGGTCTCGTCAGTTAGCTTGAACTTCGTGTCGGAAGCCTCAGCCCTCTGAACAAACAAAGCAACCGCGCCATACTCGAGCGCTTCATCGGCACTGAGCGAATCGCCGGCCGGCGGCACGGCAAGCGACGGCATCCGATAGACGTGCTCGCCCTCGATCCGCAAAGGTTCGCGGCTCGTTGCGAGCAACCGCACCTGCGGCGCGGCGCGCAGGATCGCATTGGCAACGTGCGCCACTGCCTCGATCAGGTGTTCGCAGTTATCCAAGATCAGCAGAAGGTGACGCGGGCGCAGATACTGCAGCAGCAATTCGAGCATCGGACGCTCACCCTGTTCGCGCAATCCGAACGTCGACGCGGTCATATTGACCATTAACGACTCATCGCTCAACGGCGCCAGATCGATGAACCACACCCCCTCGCCGGAGCCATCGAGCAGATCCGCTCCGACTTGCAGCGCGACCCGCGTTTTGCCGACGCCGCCGGTGCCCACCAGCGACACGAGCGGATGCTCGAGAACAAGCGGTTCAACCTCGGCTAGCACGTCCTCGCGGCCGATGAGCGGCGTGACTTGCCTCGGCAGATTGTTCGGCAGCGATTCGAGCGAGCGCAGCGGCGGGAACGTCTCGATCAGACCTGGTGCGACCAGTTGCCACACGTGCTCCGGCTCGACGAGGTCTTTGAGCCGGTGCACGCCGAGGTCACGCAACTCCGCCTGCTCTGGCATCACGCCGAGCAAGAGCGGCGCCGTCGTGCTTGAGACGACGACCTGTCCGCCGTGAGCGACGGCAAGTAGTCTCGCGACGCGGTTCACCGTCGGCCCGAAGTAGTCGCCCTCGCGCTCGTCGGCCGTGCCGCTGTGCAACGCCATGCGGACCGACAATCCGCCAACGGCAGTCCAGTCTTCTGCGGCGAGCGCGCGTTGAGCATCAGTAGCCGCTGCTAGGGCATCCGGAGCACGCCAGAACGTCGCGCAGAATGCATCGCCGACCGTCTTGAATACGTAGCCGCCGTTGGCCTCGATGGCTCCGCGCATAAGCTCGTCATGGCGCCGCAGCACTGTCGGCATCGCTGCGCGCTGCTCTTCCCAATGCTGTGTGCTGCCTTCGATATCCGAGAAAAGAAAGGTAACCGTCCCAATCGGACGAGCCGAAGACGCCGGGCCTTGTCCCCCCTGCGTCACCACCTGGCTGCGGTTCGCGATAGGCGCACGGCGCCCCGCTGAGCACTATCGTGAGCGCATCGCAATCGCCTCGCCTGAGCTACTCGCTATACAAGCCAAGGCGTGCACAGATCTGACGCACGTGATCGCTGACGGTGCCGATCCGCGAACGACCGCCGACGTTTTGGGACACGCCTCGCCCACCGTGACAATGTCGGTTTACACGCACATGTTCGCCGACACGCAGCGGAAGGCGCGCGATGGGTTGGGCGCGTGCTTTGAGCGGATCGCGGCCACAAGCGCTGGT
>JAFAJV010000142.1 GCA_019235995.1 Vulcanimicrobiota bacterium | reverse complement strand
CTCATCGACAGGGCGCGACGGGTCGTCACGCTCTATCCCAGCCCGTCGAAGCTCGCGCGGCTGCATTGCTTGACGGTCAATCTCGCCCCGCACGTGCCGCTCGCGACGGTCGAGATCAATGGGACGTGGCTGAGCCACGTCGTGCTCGACTCGGGTATGGCGGGCGGGGGCGCCCTCTGGGATGGGGTCCGCTCGCAGCTGCGGGAACCGCTCGTGGCCAGCGCCGACTTTCGGTCGATGCCCGCGGCCGCGCGTGACGGTTTCGCATGCGGCGCGGTCGCCTCCGTGCGTTACGCGCCCAACGCTCCCACGAGCTCGATGCCCATCTGCACCGAGACGCAACGGCCGGACGGCTACAACGGCATCATCGAGACGAATCTTGCGAGCGTCGCGGCCATCGCGGTGGACTATCCGCACCGCAAGATCTGCTTCGACGTCAACTCCTACTCGCAGGTCACGGCCGGCGGCCCCGCCGCTTCCTCCTTCGACCACGGCGCGTGGTCGCGTTTCAACTACCTTCGCCCGCCGTAGCCTCGCGCTTGCGGGCGATCAGCAGCCCGTCGCAGACCGGGACGAGCATGGCTTCGACCCGTTCGTCCCGTCCCGCTCTCTGACTCACCTCCCGCAAGGCGAGCGTATCCGCGTCGTCCTCCGACGGGTCTACGACGGCCCCGTCCCACAGCACATTGTCCACCAGGAGCAAGCCATTGGGGCGCAGCAGGGCGAGGCACGCCTCGTAGTACGCGTTGACGTTAGCCTTGTCGGCATCGATGAACGCCATGTCGAACGGCGCAGGATTCACCGCGCGCACGCCCTTCAGCGTCTCGAGCGCCGGCGCGAGGCGAAGGTCGATCCTGTTCGCGACACCGGCCGCCGTCCAATAACGCCTCGCGACGGCCGTATACTCCTCGCTGACGTCGCAGGCCAGCACGTAGCCGTCGCGCGGTAATGCGAGCGCCATGGCGAGCGAACTATAACCCGTGAAGACGCCGACCTCCAGGTAGCGCCGCGCGCCGATGGCGTGCGCCAGCAGCGCCATGAGTTGCCCCTGCTCCGGCCCTATCTGCATGCGCGCCTGCGGCAGGCGTGACGTCTCCTCACGCAGTTCGCGCAATAGAGGGTGCTCACGCACGGTGGACGCGATGATGTACTGCTGAATACCCTGATCGATAAAGCGGCTCTTCGCCGTCACATTCACCTCCGCCAAGAAAGAGCGCCCGAACCGACTCGGGCGCTCTTACCTTACGAAGCGGCGAAGCTCGATGCCTATCTATCCCGTCTTGTGAGTGGGGACGCACAACAGACTCGGCGTGCCGACCGACACTTGATCTTGCTTGACGAACTGATTCGCGTATGGTCGCGACTGCTGGATCTGGGGACCCGAGATCATGTAGCAGGTGAGGTGATCCGCCGGAGGCGGCGGCTTGAAGTGGGGGCCGGAGATGACTTTCTTGGTCACCGGAGTGCAGAAGAGCTCGGGCGGTCCGAGCTTCGTCTGATACGATTGGAATTGATCCGTGAGCGAAATCACGGCACCGGGCGCCGTCCCGAATCCCGAGGTGTAGCATTCGAAGTGCGAAAACGTCGTCACGGCCGGCACGAGCATTGAGGCGGAGGCAGCTTGCGGAGCCGTTACCCTGCCAACGATGAACGCCGACGCCAGCAGCACGACGCTGAGCGCCAATCCGATAAACCGCATGTGGAACTCCTTACACGCCGGTGTTACGAAGGAGCTGAGCCTTCCCTGGCGTGCAGGTCAAGCATACACCCGGTGGCTCGACAATCCAATGGGGGGTTCCCGCGATTCCCTTAAGCGGCTACCCGCGCAGCGCCTGGTGGTAGATCTCGTCAAGATCTTCGACGGTGTTCAGGGTCACCGCGTCCCTTACCGCGGCGTCGTCGATCTTCGAGCTCTCGCGCATGCTTTTGGCAAGGTCGTCGCCGTGATTGTAGCCGCGGATCGCCGCGTTGTGGCGTTCGATCGTGGCCTTGTCGGTCTTCCCATTGGCGACGATCCACTTCTCGAACTCCATGTAGCTCGGCTTGCTCTGCCGCACGAAATCGATCGTCTTTTGCCGATCGAGGCCGAGCGCGCTCAGCGTCATCGCGTCGAAGCCCGCGCCACACTCGTCGTAGCCTTCGGGCAGCGCTCCGATCGATGCGAGGGAAAGCTTGAGCCAGAGGCGCGGGACGTGAATCGCCCCGAGCGGTCCGGCGGTTCCGGAACTTACTAAGGGGACGATGTTCGTTCGGGTTTCGGTCGCCATTGTGCATTCCTCCGTACGTTAAGAGTTGGCCGCAGCGCGGCCGTGGCGTGACTTGAAGGTGAGCTCGGAGACGCCGGACTTGTCGAGGTCTCCGAGTCCGAGCGCCCTCATGCGCTCGTATTGTTCGAACGTTGCGCGCGCGAGCGGCAACTCCAGGTCGACGCCCGCGGCGAGCGCGAGCGCGATGCCGCTGTCCTTGGATGCGTGCGCGGCAGAGAAATAAACGTCGTGATCGCGATTCTGCATGTCGGCGCCGTCCGTTTCGAGCACGCGCGAGTTTGCCCCGGTCTGCGAAAAGACCTCACGGAGCATGTCGAGGTCGAGCCCGAGCGCGTCGCCCAGACCCAAGCCTTCCGCGAGCCCAGCCGTGTTGATGTTCATCACCATGTTGACCAGCGCTTTGACCTGCGCGGCCCTGCCCGCCTTGCCGACGTACCTCAACGAGACGCTCATCTTTTCCAGGAGCGGCTTGATCTGCTCGAAGGCCTCGCGCCGTCCGCCGATCATGAGATAAAGGGTGCCCTCGCGCGCCTGCGGGATCGAACTCGCCATGCAGGCTTCGAGTGAATCCGCACCCTGCGCCTGCGCGAACTTTTCGACGTCGACGTGGACCTTGGGCGTGACCGTCGCGCAGTTGACGAAGATCTTGCCGCGCGCCCCGTTGAGCAACGAGTCACCCTCCGTCGCAAAGACGCGATACATCGCCGCGTCGTCCGTGACGACCGTGATGACCACGTCCGACAGCTCCGTCACGCGCGCGAGCGAGGTCGCGACCTCCCCGCCGGTTTCCGCCGCGGTGTCGGCCGCGGATTCACGCCGAACGTCGTACAGCGCGGCGATCGTATAGCCGACGTCGTGCAGCCTTTTGGCGATGTTGGCGCCCATGCGGCCGATTCCGACCACGCCTACTCTTTGCGGACCCCTCATGTTCAGAAGCGTCGCATTACCCTAACGCGCATCAAATTCTTGCCGGTTACGAGCTAGCTTGCCCTTGCTCGACCTGCTCTCCTATCGCAGGCATGCCCGAGCCTGCTGACAAAGCTCGCGGCAACCGGCATTCCCGCCGGCCTCTCGGGAGGAGAGAACGTTTGCTATGAAGCGCATTCTCATTACGTTTGCCA
>JAFAJV010000049.1 GCA_019235995.1 Vulcanimicrobiota bacterium | reverse complement strand
CTGGATCGTCGGGTGGGGTCTTGTGCTCGAATACGCGCTCGGCGCGTCGACCGTCAGCGTCGGCTGGTCAGGCTACTTCACGTTCATCCTGCACACGTTGTTCAATTGGAACATTCCGCAGGCATGGCAACACAGCCATTGGGACGCGACTCCCGGAATCGCGAATCTTCCTGCGGCAGGGATCATCTTCTTAATCACCGCGCTCCTCGTGCGCGGGACCAAGGAGTCCGGCACCGTGAACGGCGTCATCGTCACGATAAAGGTCGCGGTCGTACTCTTCTTCATCGCGATCGGACTCGGCCACATCAACCCGGCCAACTATCACCTTCCGCCCGGCCCGCAAACCGGTCTCGGCGGCTACTTCCCGTTCGGAATCGCCGGAATGCTCGGCGGCGCTTCGTTCATCTTCTTCGCGTACATCGGCTTCGACGCGGTCTCGACGACGGCCGAAGAGGCGCGGAATCCGTCCCGCGACTTGCCCTTCGGCATCATCGCCAGCCTCGTGATCTGCACCCTTCTCTACATCGTCGTCGTTGCGATTCTCAACGGCATGGTGCCGTTCTATACGCTCAACGTGAACTTCCCCGTCGCCTTCGCGGTCGATAGCGTGGGCCTCGCCTGGGCGGGCGTCATCATCTCGTTTGGAGCGATCGCCGGGCTCACGACGGTCCTTCTCGTGATGATGTACGGTCAGACCCGAATATTCTACGCGATGTCGCGCGACGGACTGATTCCGCCGCTGTTCGTTAAACTGCATCCGGCCTGGCGCACGCCGTGGATCTCGCAGATTCTCTTCGGCGTGCTCATCGCCGCAGCCGGCGCGTTCTTTCCGATCAGCATCTTGGGGTCGCTCACGAACATGGGCACGCTGGCGGCCTTCGTGCTCGTCTCGATCGCGGTGCCGGTCCTGCGCAAACGCCATCCCGAGATGAAGGGCGCGTTCACGCTTCCGTTCGGCCCCTATATCATTCCGGTGCTTTCGGCTATCACCGCGCTGTTTCTGATCTACTTCCTCAAACAGGGCAACCCGCTCGTGTGGGGCTTCTTCCCGCTCGTATGGCTTGGCTTCGTGATCTGGTTCGTCGTCGGTCTCGCCTTCTATTTCTCGTACGGCCGGCGCAAGAGCACGGTCGCGCTCGAGCAGACGGAACATTTAGCCGTGGCGCAGCCTCCGGTAAATTAGAACGACATGGGCAACGAAGATCGCAGAGAGAACCTCCGCGAGGAGGTCACCGACGCCGACGACACCGGGATGATCGCAAACGAGGAGTTCATCACCGAGGCCGAGATGCTTCACGCGGCGCTGCCGGCCGATCATCCGGCTCACTCCACGATCGATGATCTACACGCGGAGATGCGATCGCCTTCACCGGACCGCGGCAAGATCGACAAGCACGTCGGCCATCTTCGGGGGATCCCCGAGCTGGAAGCGGCGATCCTCAGCTGGTGGGAGAAGCCGGCGGTTCAGCGCGTGATCGCCGATCTCGGTCAAATCGGCATGTAACCGCGGCGACTATCGACCGCCGATTCTCCTCTGTATTTCGAGGGCGAGCTCGGCGGGCGTGGTGAGGCCCTCCCATCGCATGGCGATTCGACCGTCCGGCGCCACGAGCACGACCGTCGGTAGCCGCGCAACGCCGAAAAGGTGCGCGACCTTACTGTTCGCATCCTCCAGCAGCGGGACATTCATCTGCCAGTCGTAGCTCGCGTTCAAAAGCGCTCCGTGATCCGATGGCAAATGGCTGACCAAGGCGGAGGCGTCCACGACGGCGACCACCACTCCGCGACGATGGTACTGTGTGGCCATGCTCATCACTGAAACGGCCTCACTACGAGAAGGTGTGTCCGCAGTATCCGGGAGCGTCTGCAAGAATGCGAGCAGGACGGGCCGCGCCGGATGCGCGAGAAGCTGAAAGCTGCCCCCGCGAACCTGCGGGAGCGTGAACCCGGAAACAACATGGCTAGGCGGTTTTGCAGCACATGCAACGAGCCCAAGAACGATTGCGCCGCAGCTTACTCCACCGACGCACGCTCGGGATGCTTGCATCATGGATTCACTTTGAACACGGTGCCGTCGTCCTCCGACGTCCCACCCGACTCCGTCACGCCGAATAACACACCCGTCGCATCGACGATCAGACCGGCATTCGGCGTCAAACCGTCATCCGGACCACCTTCAAAAGTGTGAAGCAGAGTCTCTTTATATTGCGCACCGTCGGGCGTGAGCGCGAAGACCGTCCCAGCGCCTCCAGTACCGCCGTAACCGGTCGCACCATATAACACGCCGTGCAAACCGAAAATCACGCCTGTCGGGCCTGACCCGTCGGCACCCCCACGGAAGCGGTAGAGGACGTGTTCGCTGAACCCGGAGCCGTTAGGCCGCAGCTCGAAGACTGCCCCGTTCCCCAAGTCGCGTACTCCCAACGCGGGACCATACAGCGATCCGGCTTTACCGGCGATGACTCCGCCGGGGCCGTTGGCACCCTTGCCGACTTTAAAACGGTACACAACGCTGAAGACGTATGCCGATCCCTTCGGCGTGAGTTTGAATACCGTTCCGCATTCGTAGCAAAGGCCGCCTCGCAAGTTGGCACCGTAAAGCGAGCCACCGGTGTCGATGACGAGCGCGGAGGGGCTGGCGCCCTCGCCGGCTCTGTTGAAGTGGTGCAGAACGTGGAAAGCGTATGCCGATCCTTTCGGCGTAAGTTCGAAAGCGGTACCATTGTAGTGCGTGAATTGATCGGATGTCGTACCGAATAACGCGCCGCTGCGGTCGGCGACTAGCCCTTCCGTGGGTACCGCTCCCTCTCTTCCGCCTTTGAATTCGTGGAGAATGCGCTCGGTGTAGCCGCCCCCGGATGGCGTCAGCTCGTAGACGGTACCCAGACCAAAGCCGCTGTACCCTCGGCCGCCCCCGCCGGTCGTGCCAAAGAGGTCGCCCTTTTTGTCGGCGATGAGCGCGCCGTACGGG
>JAFAJV010000051.1 GCA_019235995.1 Vulcanimicrobiota bacterium | reverse complement strand
GCCGTCCACGAGGCTCGGATACAAACGATTGACCGTCTGCATGGCGAGGCCGAGCTTTCCGAGCGATCCCGTTTCCGCAAGCGAGTAGTTATCGCGCCCGTAGCTCCCGGCCGACAACTGAACCTGCGTTTCCCAGCTCAGCGTCGGTTGAAGCGTGCTGAAGTTCACCGAGCCGCCAAGACCACCCAGAGTCGGACCCATATGGACGGAGGCGCCCGCAAAGAGGTCAGTGGCGAACCCAGCGAGATTGCCCGCCGACCCCGGCGCGGTGAGTGGTATTCCGTCGAGGGTCAGCTGCGTTTGGGTGGGGTCGTGGCCCTCCAGCGAGATGGTCTGCGTCGCATCGGTGTCGTCGTTCGCGGTCGAGACGCTCACTCCGGACAGCTTGTTGAGCGCATCCGCCAAGTCGGCGGATAGCCGGCGCTGCGGAGAGTTCTGATCGATGCTGTTGCTCGAGATCGTGGCCGACGCCTTAGCGGTGACCTCGCCGATGACTTTCAGGCCGCCATTCTCCAACGCCAACGCGAAATTCACCGTGATGACGCGTCCGTCCAGCACCTCGAATGAGGCCGAAGTCAGGCTTTGGTAACCGCGCTTGACAATGCGCGCGCGGTAGATTCCGTCGGGCACGTCCGTGAACGCGACCTTGCCGTTCTTTCCCGTGAGCTCGGACGTGATGACGGGGCCGTCGAGCAGCACCCGCGCCAGCTCGAGCGGCTGCTTGGTCGTCGCGTCCACGACGATGATGTCGATCTCCGCCGATTCGGACTGCGCCCGCGCCGGCGAGACCACGACCGCGGACATCACGAGCAAGACGACCGTCAGCCCGACGCAGCGCCGTAACATGTCTTCGCGATTATACGGAATACGCGCGGCGCTAAGCCTTGAACCGCGCTGTGAAAGGCTAGATCGTAATCGTGACGGCCGTGCCGTGACCGGGAGCGCTGTCGATGGCGATGTCGCCGCCGACGCGTTGGACGGCCCGCTTCGCAATCGCGAGGCCGAGACCCGTGCCCGCGATCTCGCCACGTTGGTCGCCGCGATAGAAACGTTCGAAAGCGTGCAGCCGCTCTGACTCCGACATCCCCGGCCCCTCGTCACTGACGCGGATGATCGAATGGCCGTTGTTGCGCGTCGCGCGCAGATGAATCGGCGCGTCGGGAGCATATTTCAGCGCGTTTTCGATGACGTTCCAAACCGCTTCGGCGAGCTCTCCGCGATCGGCTTGCACGGTCTCGATGCCCTCGACGCTATAGTCAATCATGCGCCGGTCGTCGAGCCTACGGGCAGCCTCACATTGGTTGCGCAGGAGCTCGGCGAGGTCGACGGTCTCGATGTGAGGCGGTGCCTCGGAATCGAGGCGCGCCAAGCGCATCAGCCGATCGATCAGCCCGCGCATATGCTCCTTCTCGATCGACATCGTCCCGAGGATCTGGCGAGCGATACGCGGCTCTTCGATCGCGCCGCGCCGCAGCACGTCGATGTAGCCGCCGATGACGGTCAGCGGAGTGCGAAGCTCGTGCGATGCGTCCGCGGCGAACTGGCGCATGCGCTCCTCGCCCTGCCGTCGGTGATCAATGGCGGTCGCAACGTTCGCCACCGCGTCGTTGAACGCTGCGGTGAGCGATGCGATCTCGTCACCGCTCGCCATCACGAAGCGGCGTTGCGTGTAGTCGCCGTCGGCAAGGGCTCGCAGCGAATCGCTGACCTCGTTGATCGGCCGCAACGATTGCTGCGCGAACAGCCGGCCGACAAACCACGATAGCAAGATTGCGGCGGCGCCGATGGTTAGGACGATTCGCCAGTAGGGGATCAGCGAGACGAGCAGCAGCGGGAGGGAAGGGTCGAAACCGACGTACCCGCCCTCAACGTACGTAAGCGAGAGCGGTTCGAGCCGCGTGGGATCGGGGGGCGCCGGCCGTCCCTTCGCGAGCCGGGGTATGAAGTGTTGCATTCCGCCGGCCGCGATCACCGCGGGGAGCACGTGAGGTCGCAGCGTCTTGTCGCCGGCGAGATAGTGCCCCTGTAGGTCGAAGACAGTCACCCGCAGGCCGATCCCACTGAGCGCGTTGACGATCTCCGGCGCGGACTGCTTGAGGCTCATGCCTTCGCGGCGGTATTGATCGACTAAGATGCGAGCCTCTTCGTGCTTGGCGAACATCACGTCGCCGGAGAAACGCCAGAGCTCAAAAACGAGCGCGATGGAGGATGCCAGGATGACGATCACGACCGTCACGCCGAGCAGCACCGCGTAGAGGGCGGAGAGGCGCGCTGCGAGCTTCACGTGCGGGGCCCTTTATTGAGAGAGGCCGTAGCCGACGCCGCGGACCGTTCGTATAAACGATCCCGTCTCGCCAGGGCGGTCTATTTTCGCGCGTAAGTACGAAATATAGGTCTCGACGATGTTCGGGCCGCCTTCGAAGTCGTGGCCCCAGACGATCTCCAGCAAGTGATCTTTACTGAAGACGCGGCGCGGCTCGCGCATGAAGACCTCGAGCAGGTCGAACTCTCGCTGTGTGAATTCGAGGGAATCCTTGCCGCGCCAGGCTTCGCGCGTGGCCGGATTGATCGATATGTCACGCCACCGCAGGACGTTCTCCTCGATGAGCTGAGGACGGCGCAGCTTGGCCTGAAGGCGAGCGATCAGCTCTTCGAAGACGAACGGCTTAACGAGGTAATCGTCGGCGCCCGAGCTCAGGGAGCGAACCTTGTCTTCGGTTCCGCCCTTGGCCGTGAGCATGAGGATGGGGGCCTGCGTGATCTCCCGCAAGCGCGGCAGCAGCGTCACCCCATCGATCTTGGGCATCATGATGTCGAGCACGATCAGCTCTGGGTCGAAGACCTTGACGAGCTCGAGGGCGGCCAGGCCATCCGTTGCCGTCCGTACCTCGTAGCCCTCGCGGGAGAGCCCCAGTTCCAACATCTCCCGAACCATACGGTCGTCGTCGATGACCGCAACGCGGGCATTGGGCATGATCTGCATTTCTACGCTGCATCGTGCTTTGCCACCCTTGGAGCCGCCTGAACGGGCCACCGGCCGACGCGCTGACCGGTGATGAGCGCAGCCTGCCCGATGCTCTCGAGGGGATGCGCCACCACGCAAACGCCCCGCTCGCCAAGCCTCGCACAGGTTTCGGCGTCGGGCTGCCAGCGGGCGAACAGGTGGACTTCGTTCGTCCCGGTTGCCTCCGCTAGGACCGCCATTAGGTCCGCCAGCGTGCACTCGCGCTCAGCGAGTAGGCGAGTGACGACCTCGCTCCGGAAACGGGAGACGGTCCACCCAGCTGCCACGACCAGGACCCGCGAGAGCTCGCCCGGCTGCGTCGCCTCGAAGTCGATGAGCGCCGCCTTGACGCGCTCCGCTAAGCCGGCCTCCGTCTCGGCGTGGAGCGCCGCCCCCGCAATCGAGGCGCTTGGGCCGGCCGTGATGAGGGCTCCCGCCCCTATAAAATACTCGTCCATGCCAGTATCTTGGCATGGACGAGTGCCAACTGGGTGGCGCACAAACTCGCCAACCAGGCGAAAGCTGCTGCCGCCGGCTGTTCCCTAGAAAGGATCTGGCGGTGTAACGGCCAGCGCGATCAGCAGAGCGATTGCAAAGCTCAGCATCCTTCTTCCCTCCTCGTGAACTATGATGGCGGCAACTACTGAGATGGCCGGGAGCACTCCTTGTTATGTTAACGACTTTCAACGCCAATCGCTAGATCAGGCCCAAACGCTGAGCCACAGCGACGGCTTGGTTACGGCCGTGACAGTCTAGCTTTTCAACCGCGTTTGCAATGTGAACCCGTACAGTATTGATGCTGCGCAGCGTCTCTGTGGCAATCTCCTTGGGGACCAGCCCAGCAGCTAGCAGGCGGAGCACCTCACGTTCCGATTTCGTCAGCACGGAAGGCCGCCTCCGCGTATCTGCGCTCCAGCGCAATCGATCGTACACAGCCATAACTAGTGTGGCCACGTCAGCGTAGCCGCACGCCGCAAGCGTTTGTAGCCTTTCGGAGACGAAAGCTCTGTGAGTTACTTCATCCTCGCTTGCCTCTCGTATGATCTTTCGGACCGCTTCTATCGCAGACCTCGACACCGAGTCCTCAGTAGACATGCCACGCAAAATACGGTCTCCCTGAGTGGCCCTCTCGTTCGCAACTTCTGCAAGAGCGCAAAGGACCTTACTTAACGCTATCGACCGTGCTCTAAAAGAGCCCAGGTCTGACACCGTTGCCGCGATTTCAAAAACCTGACGTATTAGTCTAATTGATGCGTCTCGACGTCCGTCCATGCTAAGGAACAGCGCGTAGTGGGCACCGCAAGAAACCCGATCGAAATCGAAATGCATCCTCGCCCAGCAGGAGGCAATTAGACGGTGAGCTTCGTCAAAACGCCCTTCCCATGCTAAGCGAATAGACCGAAAGAGGGCAAGGTAGCGTCGAGCGGAGTCGTCGATCCGAATCCCCGCCAGTTGCTGCTCCACTGCAATACTCTCCGCGACGTCGCCGCGGCGCATATGACCGCTCAAGATTTGAAGTAGCGCGACCTGAAGTGCAAATGCATCGCCAGCTTTCATCGCTGAATCCGCAGCGAGCCTAGCGTACGCTAACTGCCGGCAAGTATCGCCTTCTTCATGTAGCGCCAGGTTCGACAGCACCGCGTTTACGCGACTGGAAACGCCGTACAAGTGAAGGTCCGATGCCAGATCGCTTGACTGGCCCAGCGCTTCAATCGCGCACGCGATCTCACCGATATGCCGATTGACGATGCCAAGGTGGTGAAGAACTCTAGCTCGCGCGAGATCAGAGTCGACCTGCGGCAAAAGCTTCTCGATCGCGATGACTCCCGCTCTGGCGTTGCTCGTGTCGCCGGCTAATGCTTGGCCCGCTAAAATTAGACATAGCGCGTCTGCGCGATGCGTCGCGCTCTGTTTCTGATCTTCCGCAACAGGCCGCAGAATGCTGGAAACGTCGCTGCCTTGATTTCCAAGCAGGGATGCTAAACGGAGGCTCGTTATCGCAAAAAGATCACGGTTATTGCCCGCTTTTGCCAAAGAACGCCGCAGCAGGGATTCGGCGCGCGCGAACTTGCCCGCAGTCGCTTGAAGCGACCCCTGGAGGGCCAAGACGGATGCGTTTTGGCGACGGGTGTTTTCGTCGAGCGCCTCGATCGCGCGTGCGACAACATCGCCTCGCGCACGCTCCAGCATATCGAAGCCCTCGCGCTCGAGCAGCCGAACTACGTCACTGGAAGACGCTGCGAGGACATATGCCGCTATGGCGTGCTCGACGTCCCCGCTCGCTTCGAGTGCCCGAGCCGCACGCTCGTGAACGAGCTGCTGCGCGCGCTTTCCGCTGAGTGCGCTCTCGTGTCGCAGAAAATCGCGGAACAGATCGTGGCACTGGTAGTTACCCGGCGATTCCTCATAGATGAATGCGGTACGTTCCCGCAGTCGCTCGACGATGGGCAGCGCGCGGTCGAATCCGGCACGCTCCAGCACGGCCAAATCGATTATGGGCAGCGCGATCGCGACTTCCAGCAGCGCGCGCTCGTCTTCGTCGAGCTCGCTGTAGACTTGTTCCGCCAAGTAGCGGTAGATCATCTCGCGCGTCAGAGCTGAAACGTTGCGTAGATCCGATGAACGTGTCGAAGTTCGCAGGGCGAAGCTCATTGCCGCCGGCCAGCCCTCCGTGAGCGCAAGCAGATCCCGGAGTTCTTCGTCGCGCCTCTCGAGGCCGAGGCCGCGCGCGGCAGAGCGAGCCTCATCGAGGGTAAAGCGCAGATCTTCTTCGCTGAGGGCGAGCTCGGCGTCACGGTAGGCGAGCCACGTGCCGACGGGCAGATTCCTGGTCGATCGGGACGCAATGATCCAGCGTATCTTCCCCTTCGTACGCTCGATCAAGGAGCAGATGAATCCACCGACCTCGGGGTCCGCGTCGGCCAAGTGCAGATCGTCGATTGCGATCGTGCCGGCGAATAATTCCAAATGCGCGTACATCCAACGCGCGAGCTCGCCGCCGCGACTTCCCGAGCTGGTCGTGCGCTCGTAGGCTCCGGCCAGCGCGTCGATGGCGTGCGGAGCATACTCGCGCAGGGCCTCCGCGAATCCGCGTAAGAAGCCGAGCAGTGTGGCATGTTCACCGCGGATTGCAAAACGCACGTTTGGCTCGCGTAAGCCGCCCAGGTATTGGCGCAAGATCACCGATTTTCCGTAGCCGGCCGGGGCAACCAATAGCGTAATCGGGTATGCGCCCGAGGCGGAAAGGCGTTCTACGAGACGCGGGCGGTCCACCAGTGCAAAAACACCGGCATCACTGCGCTCGACGCTCTCGATAACCCGCACGCGGTCTGGTTCTAGGGCTTCGGAACGTCGCCTTTCCCGACGAGCTGGCTCAAGAAGTAGGCGAGCAATGCGCCCTCCCAATGCAGCCGCGATGCAAGCCAAGCGCGCTGCTGTGGGCAGGTGATCTCACCGAGCTCGATGACCAGGCTTCCCTTCCGCGCATGCACCTGCTCGAACGCATAATACTGGCTCAGGTCCTCCGTGAAGTTGTCCGGTTGGAACGGAAACGGCCATTCGGAGGAATAGAGTCGGCGCCAAGCGGCGGCGGCTTCGGCGTCTCTCCTGTGCGCGTAACCGATCGATGCTCCGCTGCGGCAGGGCGGGTCCGAGCCGTCGAAGTGAATGAAGATCGCCGCATCCACGCGATACTTTCCATCGAAGTCCGCGGGCAGACGCGCCACGCTCACGCCGTGCGCGCGGAGGATCTTCGCGGCCGCATCCGCGACGACCGGCGTCCACTCGCGTTCGCCGCTCGCCCCGAGGTTACACTTGTGGTGCGGGAACGCAGCGCAACTGGCCGGGCGCCCTTCGTGACCAGCGGAGATCAGCACGTCGTATCTGAGGAGCGCCGCGACGACTACTACGGCGAGCATTACCAGCTGCCCGATGCGCCTCCGCCGCCGAAGTCGCCGCCGCCGGCAGAAAACCCGCCGCCGAAATCGCCGCCGCCATCGGACCCCGAGGATCCCGCAATCGCGGCGCCCGCCCAGACAGGCCAGCTCTTCATGTCCTTGTGCGCCGCCTTCGGCCCCTCACGCAGCACGAGGTAGCCGTAGCGGATCGATCTGATCACCGCCATCACGACCATAAAGATGAGGAAGAGAAACGTTAGCCCGATCACGATCACCATGAATGCGGCGGCGCCCTGGCCCACCGCGCTCGGCGCTTCTGCCGGCGGCGGCGTGACGCCCTTGTAATCGGGTGTGATCGTCGTGAGCATCGCCGCCACGCCGTTCGAAACGGCGCCGTTGGGATCGCCCGCCTTCATTCGCGGCACGATCACGTCGCTGATGATCCGGTGCGAGTCTGCGTCGGTCAGCGAACTTTCTAAACCGTAGCCGACCTCGATCCGCACCTTATGGTCCTGCATGAAGAGAAAGAGCACCGCACCATCGTCGTGCCCCCGCCGGCCGATCTTCCACCGCGAGGCCGTCTCGCCGGTCCACGTCTCGAGCGGAACGTCACCGGTCGACTGGCCGATCCAAACGACGACCTGATGACCCGTCGCGGTTTCGTACGCGTGCAGCTTGTTCTCGACCGAGGCGCGCGTATCGCCCGAGAGCGCGCCCGCGTTGTCGGTCACGTAGTGATCCGGCGTCGGCGGTACTTTGAAGCCCTGTGCCGGCGCCCACAGCGGCCACGCAAGGGCTACCGCCAGAAACCCGAGCAGCTCGAGGCGCAACCTCATAGTACCTCCTCCTGCATCGGGTCCGGGAAGTGAGCTCGCAGCGCGTCGCCGGCACGCCCGATCGCGTAGACGATGCCATCGAGCAGCGCGCCCCGAGAAAAAAACGGCTTCGTGTCCGCCACGACGGCGCGCCAGAACGCGTCGCCGACGCGTTGGTGCCGCGCGAGGTCGCCCACGATTGCGAACCGGCGTGCCTTCGGAGCCACCAAGATCAACACGGCGTTCTCATGAGCGTGACGGTGGAGGCCGGCCTGCTTG
>JAFAJV010000008.1 GCA_019235995.1 Vulcanimicrobiota bacterium | reverse complement strand
CTGCGCGCCGTGATCGTGGACGCAATGACCGATCCGCTCCGGATGAACGCGTGGCTTACGGGGCTCGTGCTTGCCGAGCAAAACGTGGCGATGAACATGATGCGCCGGCTGGGAGGGCAGCCGCCCGTGCCGTCGCCGCTGAGCTCGGCACAGGCCGAGGCTGGAGTCGATAAACGGTTCGCCGAGGCGGAATGGAGCACGAATCCCTTGCTCGCGGGGCTGGTTGAAGACTATCAGGCTCGCTCCCACGCAGCGTTTACGATGGTCGATACGTCGCGGCTTCCGGAGGCGACGCGGCGGAAAGCCCGCTTCGCGATGCAGCTGATGACGGACGCGTTCTCGCCGAGCAACGTGCCGTGGCTGAATCCGGGGGTCGTGAAGGAAGCGACGGACTCGGGCGGCCTGAGCCTCGTGAAGGGGCTGCAAAACTTCCTCGACGACGTGGCGAACAACGGCGGGTATCCGCGGCAAGTCGACCGTTCCGGCTTCGAGCCCGGCGTCAACATCGGTGCGACCCCGGGGCGGGTCGTGTTCCGCAACGAGCTGATGGAATTGATCGCCTACGATCCGCAGACGCCGCAGGTCCACGAGGCCCCGCTGCTGTGCAGTCCGCCCTGGATCAACAAGTATTACATCATGGATTTGGCGCCGGGCCGGTCATTCGTCGAGTGGGCCGTGCAGCGCGGTCATCAGACGTTCATGATCTCGTATCGCAACCCCGACGAAACGATGTCCCATTACACGATGGACCACTATCTGCGGGACGGCGTCTTGTCTGCGCTCGACGTGGTGCAGGAGATCACCGGCGCTCCGCGCGTGAACGTCGCCGCGCTATGCTTGGGCGGTACGCTGGCGCTGATCGCGCTAGCATATCTCACCGCGCACGGTCAGGGGAACCGCATCGGGTCGGCGGCGTTGACGAACACGCTGATAGACTTCAGCATGCCGGGCGACTTGGGCGTCTTCACCGACGAGGACAGCATCTCGCGGCTCGAGTCGCGCATCCGCGAGCGCGGATATCTGGACTCGCGGGAGATGGCGCGTACGTTCGATTGGCTGCGCTCGAGGGATCTGATCTGGAGCTACGTCATCAACAATTGGTTCAAGGGGAAACAACCGCCTGCGTTCGACATCCTGGCCTGGAACAACGACTCGACGAACATGCCGGTCGAGATGCATTCGGAATATCTGCGGGCCTGTTACCTGCACAACTCCATCGTGAAGCCCAACGCGTTCGTGATCGGCGATACCCCGATCGATCTCGGGAAGATCCTGACGCCGCTCTACGTGCTCGGCGCGGAGAACGACCATATCGCGCCGTGGCGCGCGACGTATCTCACGACACAACACGTCGGCGGCGAGCCGAAGTACGTGCTGACGAACTCGGGACACATCGCGGGGATCGTCAATCCGCCGGGCGGCAAGAAGACGTGGCATTACACGAAGCCGCGCGCGCAGCGCGGAGAGAGCGCGGACGAATGGCTCGAGACGGCCGATCGGCACAACGGATCGTGGTGGATCGACTGGGCCGCGTGGGCGGAGTCGCACGGAGGTCCGCTGCGGCCGCGCTACGAGCTGCCCGCGGGCGAGCCCGCACCGGGCCGATACGTCCGCAACCAGTCCGGCGAGCCGTTCGATAGTTCTCGCGCGGCGGGGAGTCGAAGCATAGCGCGGTCATGAGCGACGACGAGAAAGGGGGCGCCGGGGCGGCCTGGCGCAGCCTGGGAGACTTTATCCGCAGCCAGCGCGAGCTGGCCAACCTCTCGATGCGTCAGCTGGCCGAGATCGCAAAGATCTCGAACCCCTATCTGAGCCAGGTCGAGCGGGGACTGTACAAGCCCTCGGCCGACGTGCTGAAGAACATCGCTAACGCGCTTCACATGTCGGCCGAGACGATGTACGCGCAGGCCGGGCTGCTGGACGACTCGCCCGACCGGGACGAGAGCCACCACGGCGTCGAGCACGCCGTGAAGCTCGACCCGCTCCTGACCGTCGATCAGAAAGAGACGATCATCCGGATCTACCGGAGCTTCCTCGGGCGGGAGTAAGGCTAAGCAACCGGACGCCATCTTAGGGACCTGTTGACAGACACAGCATGTGCTTGGTATACTTAGCGCAAGCACAGAACTGAGAGGAGAACCGTTCACCAATGTCCGTCAATGTGTCCGAGTACATGAACAAGTTTCAGGAAGAGGGTCTGGCCGCGATCAAGCAGACGCAAGATGCGAGCCTGAACGCCATGAAGTCGTTCCGCGAGTTCACCAAGGAGATGACCGAGACGCCGGGCAGCATGCCGGCCCTCGAGAACATCCCGACCCCGACCCAGCTCGTCGAGCTGTCGTTCGGCTTCGCGAGCCAGCTGCTCGAGCTGCGCAAGGCCTTCACGCTGAAGATCGCCGAGATGATGGTCGACACCCAGAAGCAGGCCGAGGCGAACTTCAAAGCCGCGACGCCGATGCCGAACCGTCCGGTCAACAAGTAAACTCACACGACTCCAGTGGGTCGAGACCGCTCGCGCAAAGCGAGCGGTCTTTTTCATGCGGCAAAGAAGCACGCCGCCATGCACAGCGCCCGAACGATAACGATCGGCAACGACTTCACGGTCAATCGCATGGGTTTCGGCGCCATGCGTTTGTGCGGCAAGCACGTCTGGGGCTGGCCGGACGACCGGGAAAACGCGCTGCGCGTTCTGCGGCGCGCGGTCGAGCTCGGCGTCAATTTCATCGATACCGCGGACGCATACGGCCCGCACGTGAACGAAGAGCAGATCGCTGCGGCGTTGTTTCCCTATCCCGCCGGGGTCGCGGTCGCCACGAAGGGCGGTTCGACGCGGCCGGCGCCGACCGAGTGGAAGCGCGACGGCCGGCCCGAGCACCTGATCGGGGCCTGCGAGGGCAGCCTGCGACGGCTGCGGCTCGATCGCATCGAGCTCTATCAGCTGCATGCCGTAGACCCGGCGGTCCCGCTCGAGGAGCAGGTAGGAACGCTCCGCACGCTGCGTGACGCGGGGAAGATCCGCCATATCGGGCTCTCCAACGTCAACCTCGAACAGCTACGCCACGCCGAACGAATCGCCCCGATCGCCTCGGTGCAGAACAACTACAACGTCGGCAACCGTGAGAGCGAGGCCGTGCTGGAGCACTGCGAGAACGGCGGCATCGCGTTCATCCCGTACTTCCCGCTCGACGCCGGCGACATCGTCGCCCTCGACGCGCTCGAACCGATCGCGGCGGCGCATGGCGCCACGATCTTTGCCGTGGCGCTCGCATGGCTGCTGCGCCGCTCACCGGCGACGCTTCCGATTCCCGGGACTTCCTCGCTCGAGCACCTGGCGGAAAACGTCGCCGCCGCGAGGCTCGAGCTGACGGACGACGAGTACGCGGCGCTCGAGGCAGCTGCGCAGCCTTCCGCTACTGACCGACGCGCAGATTCATGATGGAGTGCCAGAGCCCAAAGACCTTGAGAATCCAGACGATCAACGCGATGACGACCACGGCATTCAAGAGGGATTTTATGGCCGAGGCCATGGGGACGTAGCTGTTGATTAGCCACAGAATCACGCCCACGACGATCAGGACGATGACGACTTCGAGCAGCGGCATGTCCGATGATACCCAGAATGGAGCTCCTTCCCCCTAGGACGGCCAAGCTGGCTGAGATGGGCGCCGCTCGGTCGAACGGGTCGGCTCGGAGAGTTACGCTCGTAGAGCGGGGAGCAACATGATCACCTTACGTTTGGACCACGTATTGAACGTGGCTATCTGCACGTTGTTGTTCGCTGGGTGCAGCGGGCAAATCGGAACGCCGGTCGTGCCGGCGGGACTCACGGTCGGACAGTCGGCTCGCGGGGCCCCGCCCCCGCGCAACGCCGCCTTCAGCCTGAAAGATGAGGTGCTGTCGGGCACCTATAGCGGCATGTGTTCGCATTCGAAATTCGAGTTCGTCGCCAACGGCCGCGCGATCGGGCCGATCAAGGGGACGTTCCTAGCGTACGGGTCGTGGAAAGTCGGCCCAAACGAGTGGCAATTCCAGGAGAGATTCAAGATAAAGTCGCGGACGGAGAGGCTTGACGGCTCGGTGCTGGGCACGGAGGCGGGAGGCCGATCGACCTGCGCGGCGTTCAGAGACAAGCCGCTGTTTTATTTCGCGCACCACGAGGAGGGACGGATGCGGTCCGCGATCGGGCACGATCACTTCAGCCGCGTCTTCCTCGAGCAGTTCGAAGCGGGCGTTCGGATCGGCGCCCGCCTCGAAAGCGAGTAGGGTTCAAAAGTGGAAAAGCTCCGGCCATCACCAAGCCGGAGCCTTTCTCCCTATGGCCGCATTCGCAGCGGCAAGAACAGAACGTATCGGCGCGCCGGATCGTCTCGCTCCTACTTTCGCGGGGGCGGCGACACGGCGACGCCGTCGCCGCGCCCGACGCTGGTGAGCACCTTGAGGGGCTGTCCGCCTCCGGGGTAGCTCCAGATCATGACCGACCGGTTCAAGAAGTTCGCGCCGACGATGTCGCCGTCGGCGATCCAAATCGACTCGACGTCGGCCCCTCCGTAGAGCTGCACGATACCCACTTCCTTGGCCTTCGTTCCATTGATCTCCAAGCGGAAGATCGTGTTCACGCCGTCGCCGAGCGCCAAAGCTTTGCCGTCCCAGCGCACGTCTCCGGGTATCTTGGCCTCGGAGATATCGGGCAGCTTTAGCTTTGCGAGTGTGCCGCTCTTCGCGGGGAGCTCGATCAGGGCGGCGCGCGCCGGAGCTTTCTTGGTCACGCCGTTGACGAAGAGGTCGCCCTTGTCGTCATAATCGCAGGCGGTTTGCTCGAAGCCCGTGGGGAAGCGGTAATACGTGGGCTTCCCGTGCGCTGCCCGAAAGATCGCGAGGCGCGACGAGATGACGGCGAGGTCTCCGGTGGTTGGATCGACGGCGCACTGGGTGGCGGAGCCGTTCACGGTGAGCGTTCGAACCGGCTGCACGCCGCCGTGACCATATTCGATGATGGCGGTGCTCGACGGGTCAGAAGACTCGTTCGTGACGTAGACGTCGCCCCGCTTGTCCGCGCACTCACCGTGCGGAAATGTTAGCGCCGACCTGTCGACCTTTTTCTTGAAGCGCCCGGTTGGATACGTGTAAATAAGGATGTTGGGTCGGGAATTTTCGACGCTCGAGATGTAGAGCAAGGCTTGCGGCGATGCGTTACTCGAACCAACTGCGCTCGTACCGACCTGCAAGGCGGGCGGCGAGCCGGTGATCATGGGCTGTCCGCCGCAGGCAGTCAAAAAAACGATTAGCCCGGCCGTTAAGGAGAGACGGCCAACTCCCGATAGCAACATCAAACGTACCTCCACGCCGAAGCTTCGACGAGAGGCGAGCGGCCCCCGCGTGTCGGCGGAGTGCGACGGTGGGTACGCTGTTCGCATGAGTACCGACGACCCGACAAAAGCACGGCCGAAGCCTGCAAAGGACCAAGAAGTGCCCGAGTATGATGAGAAGCTCGGCGACGAAGACGATCGAAAGGAGCGCGACGACGATTAACGCGCGGTAGACGCGTCCGCTACGTTCGGTTCAAAAGAGGAGGACGCCGTCCCATGTGTCCTCGTAACGGTCGCCCTTCAAAGTGAACGACCAGGCTCCGGTACCCGTCGCACTTTCAAATCTGGCCGTGCCGTGAACCACCGTGAATCTCCAGCGGTTCTTAGTGCTCGACATGTACATCTGGATAGAATCGTCCGGATGCGCGTCGCTGGTCAGAATGAACATGCCGTG
>JAFAJV010000013.1 GCA_019235995.1 Vulcanimicrobiota bacterium | reverse complement strand
CGACCGGCTCGTGGCGGCAATAGAGCGCGACGCCGCTATAGCCGCGGCGCTTCGCGTCGACTAAGTAGCCCCTGAACCCGGGCAGCGCGGCCGCTTCGGGCAGAAGCTGCTGCCCTTGGGCGCGCGTCTCCTGAATGCAGACGACGTCGGCATCCTGCGCCCTCACCCACTCGAAGAACCCGCGCCGCAGGGCCGAGCGGATGCCGTTTACGTTGCACGTGATCACGCGCATTTATCGGAGCGACTTGCAAAACTTCACGAGCCGCTCGGTCTCACGAAAGCCGCAGCGGGCGTGCGCCGCGATGGACCGCTCGTTCCACGGCTCGGTATCGGAGGCAAGCTCCGTGAAGCCGCGCTCGCGGGCCCACCCTTCGGCCGCGTCCATCAGCGCACGGCCGGCGCCCTTCCCGCGCGCGAAGGGCTCGACGTACCAGCCTTCGACGTGCGGCACCGGCATCGAGTCGCAGCCGTCGGAGAACGATCGAACGGCAAGCTCGAGGAAGCCGACGGCGGTCGTTCCCTCCTCGGCGATGAAGACGGCGGCGATCGTCGGAATCGCCTTGCCGGCCACGAAGTCGTGCGCTTCGGCGGCGAGTTCGCTGGCGTCGGCGGATCGCCAGAGCTTGGAGCGAAGAAGCGCCCACGTCGCGACATCTGCCGCGCGTACGGCGTGTATCAGCATCCCGGCGAGTTCCGAACCGTTGAAGAGGAGGCCTGTTGGAAAAGACTCACACGTACGCGATCGAGCTGCGCTGGAGCGCGGGTGACGGGGAAGGAACCAAGAGCTACCGCGGCTACCGGCGCGACCACAGCATCGCCGTCGAGGGGAAGCCGGAGATTCCGGCGTCGAGCGATCCCGCATTCCGCGGCGATCGAGCGCGTTATAATCCGGAGGAGCTCCTCGTGGCGAGCCTCTCGTCCTGTCACATGCTGTGGTACTTGCATCTCTGCGCGACCAACGGCATCGTCGTGCTCGACTATCGCGATCGCGCGACGGGAACGATGCGCGAAGAAAACGACGGAGCGGGACGATTCGTCAGGGTGGAGCTGCGGCCGCAAATTACCGTCACGCCCGACAGTGATCGCGGGCGGGCGCTGGCGCTTCACGGAGACGCGCACCGTTTATGCTTCATCGCGCGATCCGTCAACTTTCCGGTTGAGGTTACCGCGGAGATCCGCAACTCCAACGCGTTTCAGTCGTGAGGTGATGCGTCATCCGCTGGACGAGGGCATGGCCACCTGGGGATAAGAGCTAAGGGCTTTCAAAACGAGGCCCCCTCTCACCGGGCGCTTGGTTGCTGGGCGCAGCGATCTAGGTGGCTAGATCAAAGCACTAAGGGAATGCGATCGGAGCGCCGCAAGTCGAGGCCGCCCACCCGGCTGTGCCGCGTGGTTTTAGCGCGCCGCGATCGAAGTGGCAAAGCGTAAAGCTGAAGCGATCAAAAACTAAGCGTGCCCGACCATTGATCTGAATATGTGTGCAGGGACCTGTGGCACGAGAACCTGACGGTTCCGCCGCCGGTTGCCTTAGCAAACTTACCTGTGCCACCGGTCACCTTGTAAGAGTAGGGTTTCAGACTACATGGGTCGATGATATTGTGTTTGACAACTCTCGTCAGGGACATCGTTATTGTGTTTCCGGGATCGCTTAAGCTCATCAAAGTATCGGAACCACTCCAAGATCCAGCACAGTGATTGATAATCCAAGGGCGAGACAGCTCCCCCGATTCCGCGCTCCGATGTAGAAACGTCACCTTACCAGTACCCGAGAAAGTGAACTCGCCGCTCTGTTTAAACATGCAGCTCCGCACTGATGCAGACCCTGAGTAACTGCCGCTAAACCCGCCGCCACTTGCGGGCCTCGTGCGAACCGTTCCCGGCATCGCCGCGCTGACGCCTGACGCGCTAATTGGCGATTGCGAACCACCGCAACCGGCAAGCAATATCACCGCTCCGCAAACACTTAGTGCACCGGGGCTAACGAAACGCTTCATCTGCATTGCTCCTTTCGCACATGCGCAGCGGCTGGACCCGACGGCCGCCTGCCAGGTACCAGCTTAGCACTTCTGAGCCTGCCCGTCCTTAGCGTGGGCGTTGAGACTGCGCCGCTAGTCCGTCGATAGGCGGCCTTTCAAAACGACGCCCCTCGCCGGGCGCTTGGCGATGCGCTAAGCCGGTAGTATCTTAGCGTCTCAGCATCTCCCCGAGAGAGCCGCTTTCGATGATTCTAACGGTCGCAGGACCAGAATAATGGATTCCGTCAATCTGTGAGTGGTACATTAACGTGCCCCTTTTGGGCACCGGGCCGAACGTGGTACACGTCACGAAGGGCGGCAGCGGAGGCGCCGAGCCACTCCCGCCGATTTTACCGAACACGGTATGTGTCCCTGACGTGACCTTGAACTTTTCAAAAAAGTTCCAACTGCCACCGAAAATAGTCTCTTTCCAACTCCACGACCCGTGCGCAGCAAAGGAACCTTGGTACGGGCCTCTGGTTTTCCCATTTGAGCTAAAGCTGACTGACGCAAATCCCCGGCGTCTTCGTTCGCAAAGTTTGGTCGTGACGGTGACGTTGCTCGCGCTAAAGACTTCACCGCTCAGCGGAGAGTTGTCCGGTTTCGCGTAGCCAGCATCAGTATTCAGGCCCGATCGCACAATGCTTTGCTGCATCGGATTTGACGGAGTGAGTTGGGATGCGCCGCTACAGCCGGCGAGGAAGGCGCCGATTAGCAGCGCCGCGCACCGATGTGCAAACCGAGTAGTTGGCATTTGGAAAGCCTCCATTTCTGCGCTCAAAACCAGCAGCTTAGAATACGCTACGGCCCGATCGCAACCCCCGCGGGGCTATGCGGCAGGTCAAGCGTTACGGTCGGGCGGCTCGACCCGCTGAACGGCGGTGAAAACTTGAACAATTTGCGATTGTCGGTTGTGACGTACAAATTCCCCGAGGCATCGAATGCAAGATAGCCTTCATTCACCAAAGCCTTGATTGTAAACATTTTTCTCCACGAACCAGCTTGACGGACTTGAAGGCCGGCGTCAGTAGGAAGGTACATGTTCCCCGCGGAGTCAAACGCGAGCCCCGTCTGAGGCACATCTTGGCACTCAACACGGAACCTTTTAACTGTGCGTTGATGGTGGAGTCGAGATGAATACTCGTACATTATGTTCCACCTGAACGGGCTGCAATATGGCGCTATCTCCGTCCAGAGATTACCATTGCGATTGAACCCGGCGGTTATGGTGGAGTATCCGCCGACCAGAGAGTAGCTTACCTTGCTCGACTTGGAAATGGGTGCGGTAAATACGTCGATGTTACCGAAAAGACAAAACGACTGACATTTCGGCTTGTCCTCGGCGACAACTGCGTTGCCGGCAGAATCCAGTGTAACATTATACGCATTAGTACCGGTTGCCAGCGTAAAGTTTGGAACGTCGCCATCTCTGATCGGCTGAGTGAACACCTGGATGCTGTTTGAGAGGTTGGCAACGAACAGCCGATCCGTTGGGTCAAAGTCCATGCCCGTTGGTTCGCCTCTGCCGGTTTTCAGAGTTGCAATCGGTGTGCTTTTCGCAGTAATCGGCAACTTGTAGATCCCGATCTCGCGACCACCGGAAACGTAAAGCCGTGCCTTCGCTGATGAAGGGACGAGATTTGATGGCGGCTGGAGGGTAGCCCTATTTAGCAGGGGCACCGTGTTGTTCACGCCGCTGTTACAACCGGCAAGTAGGGCAATACTCACGCATATACCGAATGCATAGCGGCTTAGATCGGAAATCTTCATCTGTTTCCTCCAACTCTCGACAGTCAACGCGTCGAAAAAGGCCACGGGTCGACCTAACATAGCTCTTAGAGGAGCGACTCTCTGAGGGAACGCCGCTTTATCTTATTTGTCGTCACCGGCCCCGACCATGAACGGTAAGTGTACTTCAAGACGCCGCGCGTAGATACCGGGCCAAACGTCGGACCCTTTATGGGTCCGATACCGTTGCCGCCCCCAGAGATGGTGCCGGAGATTGCGCGACCGCCCGACCTGATCGTGAACGACTCTTGGAATCCCCAATGGTCGGCATCGAGGCTAAAGCTCCACGACCCTTTCGCGACAAACGTACCTCGATACTTCCCTTTCGCGCCTCCGCTCGCAACAAACTTAAAGTCCTTGCCGCGTAACCTGACAGTGACGTCACTCGCGGTAAGAACTTCACCTTTTAGCGGAGAGGTGTCGGCGTTTGCTGAGCCGCCATACCACTCAGTTGATCGAGGAGCGTTTTGCGGCACAGAACTTAAGGGAGTTAGTGCTGATCCCGCAGCGTTGCAGCCGGCGAGTATAGCAATGCCGGCGCACATGCCCAATGCATAGCCGTTTAGATTCGGAACCTTCATCTGTTGTGCTCCAACTCTCGGCGGTGCCTTATTGGGATTAACTCACTCGAAGGCATGGTCGCGATCAAAACTTAAGCTTGCCAGCCCATCTATCCGAGTAGTGATGGGTGCCGTAGCCGTTTAATGTGCATGTCCACCTCCCGCCGCCGGTGGCGTGGGCAAATTTGCCGCCACCGCCAGTAACTTGGTACGAAGCTCCAAATTGGCATAAATACCCGAGATCCCCGGTTGGTAGAACCTGTATATTGATGTAGTTTCTGGGATTTCTTAGACTCTTCAAAGTGGCCAAACCTTGCCAGTTCGCGCAGCCGCCGATGTGGGTATGTGATGTCAGGTGCACGGACTCATTGCTCCTGCCCAAAAACGAAACCGTGCCCTTCCCGCTCGCCGTGAAGGACCCGCCCTTCCTGTGGCAAGTCCACGTGTCAGTGCCCGAGTATCCGCCAGCAAAACCGCCGCCACTCGCGGGCACAATGCGAATCATGCCGGAATTCGTTCCTGCGGCCGGTGCGGACGGACTCGACACCTGCGATGTGCCACAGCCTGAAAGCAACGTAGCCGTTACGCAAACGCTCAACGCATAGCGGTTTAGATTCAAACGGTTCATCTGCTTTGCTCCTTTCAGATGCATCGGGCGCGGAGAGCTCGGCGCTTGTTAGGACCTCATCTTAGCACCCAAGACGCGATCTCGGAAGCCGCCTCGCCCCAGCGGCTTCGCGGCCACGTCGCCGATTCGGCGGCTCGTCGCTGTATAGCTGGCTCCGAATCGAAAGCTGCAGCGTTGGCCACTGAAACGAAGTGCTTAGCCGATCGCGCTACTGGACGGTGGTTTATAGCGTCTACTACGGGGTGAACGCGAAAACGGTTCCGCAGCCTCCGGTACGGCGCGTGCTGCACGCTCCACCCCCGCCGTCAAGCGTCGTGCCATAGAGCGTGCCGTTTACGTTGATCAAGCTTGCTTCCGGATTTTCTCCGTCGGAGCCGTCAGCGAAGCCGTAGAGCACCTTTTCCGTGCCGGTCATTGTAACGCTAAAGATGGCTCCATTTTGGGCCGCGCGGGTGCCTCCCCATGTCGTCCCGTACAACCTGCCCTTCAACTTGATCAAGCTCGCTTCCGGATACTCTCCGTCGTACCGGCGGCCAGTGAAGAGGTGCAGCACCTTTTCAATGCGGGTTGTCGTTACGCCAAAGACGGTTCCATTTCGGACGTTGCCGGTGCCTCCCCGTGTCGTGCCGTACAGCGTGCCGTTCACCTCGATCAAGCTCGCTACCGGATGTTCTCCGTCCGAGCCGCCGGCGAAACTGTACAGCACCTTTTCTGCTCCGGCCGTCGTGACGCTAAAAACCGTTCCGCAGCCCGATAGACAGGCGGGATTGCCGCCGGCATACGTCGTGCCGTAGAGCGTGCCGTTTACGTCGATCAAGCCCGCCTTCGGATTTGCCGCGTCGGAGCCGCCGGCGAAGCTGTAGAGCACCTTTTCGATGCCAGTCGTCGTAACTCTAAAGACAGTTCCGAAACCGTGCGCGCCAGCGTACACGGTCGTACCGTAGAGCGTGCCGTTCACGTTGGTCAAGCTCGCTTGCGGATATGCTCCGTCGGAGCCGCCGGCGAAGCTGTAGATCGACTTTTCGGTGCCGGTCGTCGTGACGCTAAAGACGGTCCCGTAGCCGCTCGCGCCACCCCCGTTGGTCGTGCCGTACAGCGTGCCATTCACCTTGGTCAAGCTCGCCTCCGGATATGCCCCGTCGGAGCCGCCGGCGAAGCTGTAGAGCACCTTTTCGATGCCAGTCGTCGTAACTCGAAAAACGGTTCCATTACCGCCCGCGCCACCGCCTTTGGTCGTGCCGTAGAGCGTGCCTTTTAGGTCGATCAAGGGCGCTTGCGGATATGCTCCGTCGGAGCCGCCGGCGAAGCTGTACAAGACCTGGTAGGACGACGGAGCCATGGTTGCTGCGATCCCCGCGCGTTGTTGCATTGCACCTGGCGCACCGATCGGCGGCTGCGATCCGCCGCACGCCGTAAGCGCGATTGATAGAGTTAGTCCCGAAAAAGCCGCAAATGCACGCATAACCTTCCATACCCCCGTGTCACATAAAAATTGGCCTCGCCGCGCAGCCAACGCTGTGTAGGTTGAGATCAGCGAAACACCTAGCTTTAGTCATTTTTAATAGCGTCATTGCTTCACCGAGTACACGACTGAATCTAGTCCGCTGACGACGCCGTAAAGCGTGCCGGTTGCGTCGGCCACGGGGCTGAAATACGGTCGGTCATAACCGACATCCGAACCCTCAAAGAAGTAAAGATTGCTCTCCTTTTGCGTCACTCGATCAAAGGCAAAGACGGTCCCGTATCCGGTCCCTCCCGAGTTGGTAACGCCGTATAACTCACCGTTCGGTCCCAGCGTCAGGCCTGTCGGAGCAACGCCGTGCAAGCCATCGAACCTATAGAAGGTGTGTTCGGTGAAATCGGAGCCGCTGGGCGTAAGATCGAAAATCGTCCCTCCCCCGATCGTAGTGCCGTACACTACGCCTTTGCCGTCGACGACGATTCCGCCATTGGGGTTCGATCCGTCGGTGCCGCCTTTAAAGTCGTACAGAGTGCGTTCGACATACGACGAGCCCTTTGGCGTTAAATCGTAAACGAATCCATACCCGGGGCCGCCTACCGTACCGTAGAGCGAGCCGTCGCCGCGGACTACGAGCCTGGACAGATTATTGAGGATACAGTACCTGTAATGTATCTTGAAACGATGGAGGACGGCGTAAGCGTATGACCTCCCAGCCGGAGTCAGTTTGAATACGATCCCGTCATCAGTCGTACCGTAAAGGGCGCCGTTGTGGTCGGCGACCAAGCCGGTCGTGGATCCGCAAGATCCCGCAAACCGGTGGAGAGTGCGTTCGGTGTAGTCGCTCCCCGACCGTATCAGCTCGTACGCCATTCCTCGTGTACGGTCGGCGGTTGCAATCGCAGTGCCGAAAAGATCGCCGCGCTTATCGGCGAGGAGCGGTCCGTAGGGATTATAGACCCGGAAAGTGTACAGCGTGTCCGCCTTCGGCGCGCCACGAACGAGCTTAAAGACCGCGCCCCCGTTGGCGGCGACGCCGTAGAGCGTACCGCTGGTATCGACGAGGAGGGCGCCATTTGCCTGCAAAGTAAGCCGCGCACGTAACTGCTCTTTGTTGTCCCGCTGGATAAGGACAACCGCCGACCCACCGTACGCACCGTAGGTCGCACCAACTCCGTAGATTCCGAAGCTGGCGCCCGAGAAAACCGCTCGTGCGCCTCCAGGTTCTACGTGAAGGGAACCGCCGGTTGTGCTCCAATTGGCCGGCGGATGCGTCGACGAGACAACCGCACAGCCATGTAAAGGTACAAACTTCCGTTTCTCCAAGGTCTCGGTGAGCACCCGATGCCGCACGCCTACATCGGAGATCGTCACGGACGGCGATATAACCAAGATCATCGGGCATGTGGTGGTGTCGTTCTCCCCGCTCGCTCCGTTCGATCGCAGTAGCAAACCGGCGGCAGGGAGGAGCGGGGTCGCAGTGCGGCCACCGTTGCAAGCGGCGAGTATAGCAACGCCCGCGCAGACGCCTAATGCATAGCGGTTTAAATCGGGAATCTTCATCGGTTTTGCTCCTGTCTAGACCCTCTTCTTACACTTTAAAGTATTCCAGTTAAGTCGCGCCCAGAGGAAGACGTGCTGCACGCGATCTCACTTCATCCAATCTGATGAGATGTTTCATCTGTGTCCCCTACAGCAGATGCGCGCCCGACGACTTACGCTCTGAGTCACAGGCGATCACAACGATTCGCTGAGGGAGCCCGCCATTATCTTATTCGTAGTGACCGGGTTTCGCAGATGCGTCAGCGGCTGGGGACCCGACGGCCGCCTGCTAGGTATCATTCTAGCACTTTTGAGGCCGCGCGTCCTTGACGATCAGGCCTAGTGCCGCCCAATGCCGCTTATGCGGTACAAGCAACCCTGAACGCACCTTTGAGCCATGCGAGATGCTCGCGCTCATGGCGTCGGCAATCACGCGCACCGATCCGTCGTCGCGCCAGGCGAGGGCGGCTTTGCGCTGCTGCGAGGCCGTGGCAGCGCGGCGGCGCTGCACCTCGCGCGTAGTCGTGGGGTCATGCCCGGCCGCGCCCAGCCGAGGGGCCCTCGTTGCTAGTCCGCTAGGATCCTAGCGCGATGCGGCCACGCGGGCGGGGGCGCGTGCGGAGGCCACCGATCCTCACTGAAACGACTCAGTGAAGGTCTGTCCCGATGGGCCGCCCTCCAAGGTTGCCGAAGCAGCTCCGCTGCCACGCTGACCCTTTAGCTTGTAACCCAAGCTGAAAAAGCGTCCCCCAAGCTTGAAAGCGAGCATATGGTTCGAGCAGCGGAACGGATTGCCTATTTCACCTCCACCAGAACTAACGGACCCAGATACTTCTTGGGAACCGGACGTTATGGTGAACGTTTCTTCGAAGCCCCACGTGCGCATGTGGCTGTGGCCTTGGTTTGACTGCCCTGCGTTACCGCTTGCTGTAAATGTTCCCGGAACCGGTCCGCTCGCGCTGCCGTGGGCGTGGAAACTCCCGCGCATTGTTTGCTTTCCATGGCAGCGGGACCGAACGCTAGTCGACGTGAATGTCTCGCCGCTGATTTTCGAATCTGAATGGACCAGCAAAATCGGGCGCGGAACGTAACGTGTCGTCGCTGCGTTCTGTGCTACCGGCGCGTCTATTGACGATGGCAATCCGCCGCCGCAGCCCGCAAGCAATATGGCCGTCACTGCGAAGCCTAGTGCACAGCGACTTAGATTCAAACTGTTCATCTGCTTTGCTCCTTTGGTAGAGGCGACGCGACGCTCTTGGGGGCCGGTCGTAGCTGCAGGATAGCACCCAAGCCGCGATCTCGGAAGCCGCCTCGGTCCACGGCTCCGTAGCCACCTCGCTGACCGGCGGCGATCGTCGCTGTAGAGCGGCTCCGGTTGAGGTCAGGCTTCTACTCAAAGGTCTGGTCAAACGTGTGAGGTGCGACCGTTAGAGAAGTCCGTCCAGACCCAGACCGTCGTTTAAGTCTGTAGGATGCCTCCACTTGAAAGCTAGGGTTTTTGCAGTTGTACCCCATAGGTTTGAGGGGACCTCCGCCGACCCCGGAGATCTTTTGCGAGCCAGATGTTACCTCAAAGCGCTCGGCAAAAATAAGGACATTAAGGCTAAACAGATAATGACCGCGCGCGGTAAACGTTCCAGGAAATGGTCCAGCCGCTGTTCCCGTCGCTTTAAAATGGATGATGCTGCCGTCGGCTACCGGCTGACAAATGGCGTGAGTTCTCTTCCCCACGAAGGTTTCGCCACTGAACGTCCTCGGGTCGCGAACGTAAATGTGCGACCGCGTTGACGGCAAGAAGTGTGATGAGATGCTTTGTTGATTTCCTTGAGAGACCGTGCCGTTATTTTCGCAGCCTGCAAACATTATCGCCGCGACGCAAACACTTAGTGCACAGCGGCTGAGATTCAAACTCTTCATCTGCTTTGCTCCTTTCGCAGATGCGTCAGCGGCGGAGCTTTTCCGACGCTTTGTCAGGAGCTCATAGTAGCACCGAAGTCACGATCTCGAAAGCCGCCTCGACCCACGGCTCGGCGGCCCTTCAAGTCCGTCAATCTGGTTCTTGGAGAAAAATGTTTACAATCAAGGCTTTGGTGAATGAAGGCTATCTTGCGTTCGATACCTCGGGGAACTTGTACGTCACAACCGACAATCGCAAATTGCTCAAGTTTTCACCGCCGTTCAGCGGGTCAAGCCGCCCCGTCGTAACGCTTGACCTGCCGCATAGCCCCGCGGGGTTCGATCGGGCCGTAGCGTTGCGATTCAAAAAGCCTTGGGGGCCGAGGTCTTGCAATGCGCTGATGGAGGCTTGGCCCGGGCGCCGGCTCCTTCGATTTGTTGTTACGGCTCTAGTGCAGCCTTTGGTCTAGTCGCCTTTCGAAGACGGCGCGTACGATGCGGCTTCCGTAATATTCGACTGAACCATGCCGTTGTTGAAGCTATACAGGTAGCTCGGAGTGCGCGACGGTAGGTAGCTGTAGATGTCGATCTGCCCTAAGGTGTAGTCGCCGCAGGCATACCGCTCGTTCTTACGGCCGAGGTGTCCGTACACGCAGTCGTTGCCGCCGCCCGCGCCGCTCAACGCTGTCGGACCGGTGACGAGCGTGCACGTGCCGGTACCGCATCCCGAGTAGACCGTCAGGTAGCTGGGACCGCCCTGTGCCAGCACGACGAGGTTACCCTTGTTGTCGACGTCGAGGCCGCCCTCGGCGATCCCCTCGTTGAACCCTTGCGCGCTTCCCAGCTCGGTTCCGGTTCCGCTGCAGCCGGCATAGTACCAGAGAGCGGCCTTGCCGGTATTTTGATCAAGCGAGGTTGCGTAGCAGTTGCCGCTCTTGTCCATCGCCACTTGCGAGTAGCAGCTCATGCACATATTCGGGCTGGTGAGCTGCGTGCAGCCGCTAGGATTGCACGTCGCGACGGTACCATTCGCATGGCCGACCACGATTGGTCCGGTTACCGCGTTCTGAGCGGCCGCGTCAGCGGCTTGGCCGATCGAGTCGGGGATCGTCATCAGCAGAGTCCCGCAGAGCGACGGACCGGAATAGACCTGAATGCCGCTGCCGTTATTGGGAACGATCAGATTGCCCTCGGAGTCTACGGCAATGTCGTTGACCCTCGCGCCGGTGCTCTCACTGCAAGTCGGAGGCCCATTGCTGCGGTTGTTCTTCGAATAACCGAGCACGTTCGCGCTCGTCAATAAGAACTGGTTGGTGTAGAGACCCAGCCTCTCCGACGCGGGAGCGCGACGTCCGTGGAAGCCGAGATGTCGCGTTGTGAGGAATCGCTTGCCGACAGCACTCAAAACGATGTCATGGTTCACAAGGCTCGTCCCGGTACCGCCCGGCAGCGTCGAAGTCGGCGAAGATCCATGTCCCGAACAGGCCGCGACGATGGCCCCCACTGCGATTACACCGACGGTGTATGGGGCCAAATTCGAAAATTTCATTTGCTCCTTTTCCTTTTAGAGACGGGGCCTCACCCGGATGCGAAATGGAAGCCATACTGGTGCGTGTCGCCTCGTTTTGCGCAGCCTTATCTGCCGGCTCATTGACCTTGCGCCCTTCAAGGCGATAATTTATATACCGTCCCCCAGCCGTGGTGGCGACCTCCGCGGTGACCTCCGTCCTCAGTTGTGCCATACAACGTCCCAGACGAGTCGGTGACCAAGCCTGCAATTGGTGCGCAACCGTCGCGCTGGCCAGCGCGCAGTCCTTCAAATTTATAAAGGCTCGTATACTGGAAGCCATTCGCCGAATGCAACTCGAACACGACACCGCAGCTGGTCCTACGGTCGTTGCCGCCACTTGCAGTCGTGCCGTAGAGATTATGCTGACCGTCCGCGTAGAGTCCGTTCTCATCGAAGCCAAAGGCATCTCCCTTGTTACGAAACCTAAGGATTATGCTCTCGAAATACCCTGACCCCCAAGGCGTAAGTTCGTACACCGTGCCGTGATTCGTGCTCGTGCCTACGGCGCCGCCGCGTTCGGTCACGCCAAAGAGCGTGCCGTTGCTACCCGCGAGTAGCCTCGAGCGCGGAACCGCACCGTCCGTTCCGCCTTGAAAACGGTAAAGGATTGTTTCGTTGTATACGGAGCCTGATGGAGTCAACTTGAATACCGTGCCGCAGCCCGCGACGCCGGAGGGCGAAGTGCACGCGCTCGCGTTCGCCCCGCCGAACTCCGTCGTACCGTAAAGCGCGCCCGTGCCGTCTGCGATCAGACCGGCCCTGGGGGTTCCGCCATCGTTTCCACCCTGAAAACTATAGAGGATGGATTCGGTGAAAGAAGAGCCCGCCGGAGTCAGCTTGAAGACTGTCCCGCAACCGGTGGTGTAGGATGGCGGATTTATGCAACCCTGAGATCCGCCGCCGTCGAGCGTCGTGCCGTAAAGCGCGCCGCTTTGATCTAAAAGGAGAGTTCCGGCGGGGAAAGCACCGTCGTTGCCGCCACTAAACGCGTGGATAACTTTCTCGGCGTAACCGGAACCACTGGGCACCAGCTCGTACACTATGCCGCAGCCAGGCCCAGATGCGCAGACACCGGTGCCGCCGCCGAACAAGGTAGCGCCGTACAGCACCCCATTAGGACCGGCGGTCAAGCCGGCCTCTGGCGCTATACCGTCCGCGGGGTAGCCTTGGAAGTTATAAATGATGTTCTTCGTGCCCGACGGCGAGATCTTAAACGCGGTGCCGTTGCCAAAGCCGCCACCGCCGTCCGTCGTGCCAAAAAATTGCCCGTTTTCGGCCAGCAAACCGGCGACTGGATAGTATCCGTCACGGCCGCCTTGGAATCTGTAGAGGACCTGATAATTGTGTGAGCGCGTTGGCGCAACGCCTGAGCCCCCGGAGAGCACCGAGGGGCCTACCGATGATGACCCGCCGCAGCCTGCGAGGATCGAGAAAGCCGCACACCCTACGAATGCGTAGCGGGCTGAGATCAAATTCCTCATGAGTTCCAACCTGTTTCTCCGAAGCGGTTTTCGGGATAAATCATCTAGCTGGGGAGCAGTTCCGAACGGAATGAATCGCGTCATCGAAGCCTGAGCTGCAATCGCAGGACTGACCGTCAAGGGTCTGGCGCTGCCCGAACGGCGAATTACGGCGAGCCAAAGCCCGGCGCATGTAAGAGAACTCCCTAGCCCAGAGTGCGCTTTCTTTCTGACTTTGTCAATGGCGCGTCGGCCGCCGCGTCCTAGTCCCCCGGCGTCTCTCTCTAGAACGCATCCTTAGCGATCAGCAGCGCCCACGGCGACTGCTAGTTGTCTTCGTCTCTGAAACCGGCGTACCAATGCGAGCCGTCGCAGAACGGCTTGTTCTTGGATTGGCCGCAGCGGCAGAGCGCGTAGTGCTCGCGTAGCGCGCCCTGATTCATCGGCTCGCCCTCGAGCTCGATTCCGCCGCGCACGTAGTAGCTCGCGTTTTCGGCCACGTAGATCTCCGGCTCGCGCTGCTCGCCCTCGTACTTCACCCCGTCCTTAATGAAGCCGAGCGCGCCCGAGGGGCACGCGCGCACGATCTCCTCGATCGCTTCGGGTGACGCGCCGTCCGGCGTGACGAACGGCTCGCCATCGTGGTGGAAGACCTGCGCCAGGTGGTCGGTGCAGTTGCCGAAGTGGCAGCACGTGCCGCGGTTGTCGAGGACGACGATCTCTTTGCCCGCGTAGGCATCCGCTCGGTCCGGCGTGCGCTCCGGCGACTTCACGCTGCAAAAGCCGATCCGCGCGTGCGTGCCGTCGCAGTACGGCTTCAGGTTGGAACCGCCGCAGCGGCACAGCGCCACCACCGGGCGCACTCGCAGCGTCTCGCCCTTGGAGTTCGTCAGCTTGCGCAAGTTACGGACGATATACGGGCCGTCTAGCTCCGGACGGATCGTCGTGCGGTCGTTGCGTTCGTCCGCCTCGGACCGCACTACCATGGCGAACTGCGCTGGAATAAACGGCGTCAGGTACTCGGCCACCGACTCGAGCGCGGCGGCGGCCTCTTGCACCTCCTGTGGCAGCGAGGATTCGTCCGCGAGCCGCGTGAGTCGCATCGCGAGGTCGTAGAGTCGCTCGAGGAAGAAAATCCACGCGGCGTCCTTATGCGCGAGCAAGTGGATCTGTCCCGTGAATCCGAACGTCGGACCCGCATGAAGCCCGGGGTACTCGGGGCCAGCCGGCGTCTTCGCGAGCGCCTCGCCTAACGGACGCAGCACCGACGCCATGATGCGCAGCGTCCCGCGAGCCAGGAGGCGCATCTCCTCCTCGGTCTCGTCGGCGTGGGCGAAGAAGCGCGCGAGCATCATCAGCATCAGACCGTACGTGCTGTTGAACAATCCCGCCAGTTCTTGCGCGACTGCGTTCGTGATTCGGTTGGTTCCCGCGACGCTTCCGATGCCTCGCGTGCTCGGATTGACGATCATCGGGCGGAACGGCTCGAACACCCGGCCTTCGGCGCGCGCTTTTTCCGCAAGCGCCAAATATTGGCGCCGGATTCCATCGAAGACGACGAAGTGCGCGTCGGGATGATGCGCCGAGGGCGACTCGCCTTGCTCGATGATCATCTCGATCGCCCTGCACGCCGAATCGGTATCGACGACGCGAATCAGCTGCTTCGGCAGATCGAGATACTCGGGGTTGGCCTGCACCGCCGGCTCGCCGATGAACAGGCGGTCCGCCGGAATGTTCTTGAACGCCGACTCGATCTTGTGGTAAAACTCCCCTACGGTGCGGAAGTCGATGTCGAAGGGCTCGATCGAATTCTGCAGCCGAATCGTCTCGAGCTGCTCGGGAGCGGCCGCGGTGTGCACGAGCACACCGGCATACTCAGCCATCTGAGCAGGCGTGAGAACGCCGTCTTCGGGAAATTCGTAGCACACGAAGCGCTCGAGCAGCGAGAGCGAGAGCGGCTCGAGCGTGATCGCGATGCCGAAGGGAAAGGTCGAGGCCGGCAGCGGAAAATTCGAACGCGAGAAGTGCGGCGCGCCGCCCACGGCCGTCAGCAGGTTCGACACTTGAGCGAGGTGGAGCATCTCCTCGACCGCGACTTGCGCGATCTTGCTCTTCCAATGCCGGATCGTGACGAGCTCGTCGTGCGTGAGGCCGCCTTCTTCCGGCCGCATCTTAATGGAATAGCCGGCGTAGAGATACGAACACGCGAGATCGTGCTCGAGCTCGGACGCTCTCGTGAGCAGATACAGCAGCTCTTCGCGCGTCTCCACGGGGGAGATCAGGGCCGGCACGGCAGTTTCGACCTCCCCGCTACGCAAAGGGTTGCGCGGGTTACGTCACCGCCTTGCCGACGATTGGCTCTTCGCTGACCTCCGCGCCGAACAGCGTCGGGTAGACGAGGCCTGCCAAGCCTCCGCCGACGAGCGGCGCTATCCAGAACAGCCAGAGCTGCGAGAGCTCCGCACCGCCCGCGAAGATTGCCGGGCCTGTGCTACGCGCCGGATTGACCGATGTGTTGTCGATCGGAATGCTGACGAGGTGGATCAGCGTTAGCGCAAGCCCGATCGCGAGGCCCGCGAAACCGACCGGAGCCCGCTTGTCCGTAGCGCCCAAGATCACCATGAGGAAGCCGAACGTCAACACGATCTCGGTGATGATCGCGGAGCCCGGTCCGTAACCGCCCGGCGAGAGCGGGCCGTA
>JAFAJV010000003.1 GCA_019235995.1 Vulcanimicrobiota bacterium | reverse complement strand
GCCAGGTCATGGCGGTCTCGGACGAGGTCCCCATCGAGCCCTTCGAGGGAATCGCTTTCCCGGACCCCGCCACGGTACGCCTCGAGCTGCGCGAGGCCGACCGCATGCTGGCGGTGGAGGGGAGCGTCGACGCGCGGGCGCGCGGTCAGTGTGACGCTTGCTTGGACGAGGTGGAAATGAAGGTCCACGTCGACATCGACGAGCGGCTGGATCCCTCGCAGGGCAGGGAGTCCGACCCGTTTGGCGAGAGCAACGTTTTAATGGGGGAGCGCCTCGACGTGGCCGACTTGGTGCAGCAAAGCGTCGTAAGCGCCTTGCCGATGGGCCTTCGTTGCAGAGAAGACTGCAAGGGGCTCTGCGCGGTGTGCGGCGCGAACCGCAACGCGAACCAGTGTGCCTGCTCAGGCGGGGACGAGCTTTGAAACGGAGAGAGACGTGGCCAATTTAAAATGGAAGACGCCCCGCAGTAAGACGCGCAGCCGACGGGCCGCCAACTGGAAACTGGGCAGCATCACGACAGTCCGCTGCCCGCAGTGCCATCAGCCCAAGCGGCCGCACTTCGCGTGCCCCAACTGCGGCACGTACAAGGGGCGTCAGGTGGTTAAAGTGCAAGACGAGCCGGCCGGCTGATCCTTGGTGTCCTTGCATGGCGTGAAGATCGTCGGGGTCGGCCACTACGCGCCGGCCCGCGTCGTAACGAATCACGACCTCGAGACCTGGCTGGATACCTCCGATGAGTGGATCACGACGCGTACGGGCATGAAGCCGCGGCACTGGGCCTCGGAAGAAGAGGCGACGAGCGATTTGGCAACGGACGCCGCGTCCGCCGCACTGGTCCATGCCGGACTGAGCGCTCAGGAAGTGGACTGCGTCATCGTCGCGACCGTGACTCCCGATTACGATTTTCCAGCGACGGCGTGCCAGGTGGCCTCCAAGCTCGGTGCCCTCGACAAACCGGCGTTTGACATCGCGATCGCCTGCAGCGGCTTCATCTACGGTCTGACCGTGGCCTCCGGGCTGATACGCTCGGGCGTTTATCGCCGCGTGATGCTCATCGGCGCCGAGTCGCTTTCGAAGATCCTCGATAAGGACGATCGCTCGACGGCAATCCTGTTCGGAGACGGCGCGGGCGCGGTGATCTTGGAACGCTCGGAAGAGGACTCATTCTTGGCAGCCGATCTCGGCGCGGACGGCAGTCGGCCGGAGCTGCTCTACGCGCAGGGCAGCGGCGCGCGCAAACCGCTCGATCACGCGGCACTCGATGCGAAGGTGCACCTCATACACATGCAGGGCCCCGAGACGTTCAAGCTGGCCGTCACGAAGATGGTAGAATCCACCGACGCCGTGCTCGGAAAGGCGAAGCTTGTCAAGGCCGACGTCACCTTTCTGATTCCCCATCAAGCGAACAAACGGATCATCGACGCGATGGCGCGGTACCTCGACGTCCCCGCAGACAAAGTCGTCGTCAATATCGCCGAATACGGCAACACGTCCGCCGCATCGATTCCGATGGCGCTGTCCGAAACGGTGCGTGCGGGCATCGTGAAGCCGGGCGATATCATCATTTTCGTCGCGTTCGGCGGCGGCCTTTCGTGGGGCGCCGTCGCGTGGCGCTGGGCGGCCTGATGCGCGTTGGCGTGGTCTTTCCGGGCCAGGGCTCGCAGGGCGTCGGAATGGGCTGCGACATCGCGGCGCATTCGCGCGAAGCACTCGCGACGTTCGAGCGCGCGTCTGCGCTGCTCGGCTACGATCTGCTCGCTCTGCAAAAGGACGGCCCGGAAGATAAGCTGCGCGAGACGGAATACAGTCAGCCGGCGATCTTCGCTACGAACATCGCGCTCTACCGTGCCGTGGGCGCGGCGATGCGACCGGCCGTTACCGCGGGGCACTCGTTCGCCGAGCTCTGCAGCCTGGTGATCGCGGATTCGCTCGATTTCGACGACGCGCTGCGCATCGTCAGCGAGCGCGGGAAGGCCATGCAAGACGCGGCCCAGCGCGCGCGAGGCGGCATGTCCGCGATCCTCGGGCTCGATGCACGACGCGTTCGCGAGACGCTGCAGGAAAGCGGGCTGAGCGGCGTGTCGCTCGCGAACTTCAACTCGCCGACGCAAATCGTGATCAGCGGCGTGCTCGAGCAAGTCCAATCGGCCGGCGCCGCGATGCTCGCCGCGGGCGCCAAAAGGGTCGTGCCGCTCAACGTTTCCGGCGCCTGGCACAGCCCGCTGATGGAGCCCGCGGTCGAGCGGCTTGCGGCGGCGGTCGAAGCCGGGCGCTTTCGGATGCCGCGATTCGATGTCATCTCGAACGTCGACGGGCGGCCGTATCGAGACATTGCGACGATAAAGCAGAACTTGATTCGATCCGTCGTCGATGAGGTACGCTGGCATGACACCGCCGAACGCGTGCTGTCCTACGCTCTCGACATGATCGCGGAGTTCGGCGCAAGCGGCGTGCTCAGCGCGCTGATGAAGCGCATGGCGGGTGCGCCCACGGCGATGGTCGTGTCCGACTTCAGCGGGGTCGAGCGTCTTCGTGTGACGATCGCGGGAACGGCTTCGGCGAGCGTATGACTCTGGCCGGCAAGACGGCACTCATCACGGGGGCCAGCCGTGGGATCGGACGCGCGATCGCCGTGGAGCTCGCGCGGCTCGGCGCCGATGTCGCTCTGATCGGCCGCGACGTCGCGGCGCTGCAAGAGGCCGCGGCGGCGAGCGCGAGCGCGCGCGTTGGAGCGACGGCGGAAGTCTTTCCGGGGGACGTGACCGATCGTGCGGCAATGGACGCAATCGTCGCGCGCATCGTCGAGCGATTCGGAACGCTCGACTGCGCCGTCTCGAATGCCGGCCAAAGCATCGATTCGCTGTTGCTGCGATTGACGCCCGAGACGATCGATCACATGCTCGACGTGAACGTGAAGGCCGCGTTTCACTTGTGCAGAGCGGTTGCCCGACCGATGATGAAACAGCGCGGGGGCTCGATCGTTCTGATGTCGAGCATCGTCGGCCTGAGCGGAAACGCCGGACAGGCCGCGTATGCCGCCTCGAAAGCTGCCCTCCTCGGCCTGTGTAAATCGCTGGCAAAGGAGTTGGGTTCGAGGAATATAAGAGTCAACGCCGTCGCGCCGGGCTTCATCGAAACCGCCATGACCGAAAAGGTGCCCGACGCCGCTAAGGAGTTTTTAGTCAAGCAAGCTGCTCTCGGCCGAGCCGGGAAGCCGGAAGACGTCAGCGGAGCCGTCGCGTTTCTCTGCTCCGACGCCGCCGGATACATCACCGGACAGACTCTGGTGGTCGACGGCGGCATCTTGATGTAACCCCAGGTCCTGAAAGGAGACGAGGATGTCCACCACCTTCGATAAAGTCAAGAAGATCATCGTCGAGCAGCTTGGCGTCGACGAGTCGGAAGTCACGCCCGAAGCGTCGATCACCGACGATCTCGGCGCCGATTCGCTCGATCAGGTCGAGCTGGTGATGGCGTTCGAGACCGAGTTCAACATCGACATTCCTGACGAGGAAGCCGAAAAGATCAAGACCGTCGGCGATGCCGTGAAGCGCATCGACGAGACGACCGCGGGTTCATCGACTTCATAAACGGCTACAGTTGTTCGATCAATTAAGTGATCGCCTCGGCGCGATCTTCGACCGCCTGAGCGGCCGCGGACGGGTCAGCGAGGCCGAGGTCAACGACGCGATGCGCGAGATCCGCGTCGCCTTGCTCGAGGCCGACGTCTCGCTCGCGGCGGCCAAGGCGTTCGTCGCGCGGGTCAAGGAGAAGGCCGTCGGGGCGAACGTCCTCGATTCGCTGACGCCGGCACAAACGATCCTGAAGATCGTCCACGATGAGCTGGTGGCGCTGCTCGGGCCGCCGGCCGGTTCGGGGCAGGCGCGGCTCCGCTTCGCCGACGCGCCGCCGTCTACGATCCTGCTCGTCGGGCTGCAGGGCTCCGGAAAGACGACGCAGGCCGGCAAGCTCGCGCTGCGGCTCAAGGAGCAGGGCCGGCGCAGCCTCCTGGTAGCTGCGGACGTGTATCGCCCTGCCGCGATCGACCAGCTGATCACGCTCGGCAAACAGGTCGATCTCCCCGTGTATGAACGTGGCTCTGCGGATCCGGTGCGGATCGTTCGCGACGCTATCGCCGAAGCCGCGCGGCTCGGCGTTTCGACGGTGATCGTCGATACCGCCGGGCGGCTGCAGATCGACGAGAAGCTAATGGACGAGCTCGAGCGGATCAAGGCCGTCGCGAATCCCTGTGAGATTCTGCTCGTTGCCGACGCGATGACGGGCCAGGAGGCGACCAACGTCGCGAAGGGCTTTCACGACCGGCTGGACATCACCGGCGTGATCCTGACGAAGATGGACGGCGATACGCGCGGCGGAGCGGCGCTCTCGATTCACAGCGTCACGGGCGCACCGATCAAATTGATCGGCGTCGGCGAGAAGCTCTCCGCGCTCGAGCCATTTTATCCGGAGCGGCTCGCTTCGCGCATCCTCGGCATGGGCGACGCGCTGACGCTCATCGAGAAGACGCAGAGCCTCTATTCGGAAGACCAGGCGAAGCGGCTGCAAGAGAAGCTCCTCAAATCCAGTTTCACGCTCGACGATTTCCTCGAGCAAATGCGGCAGGTCCGCAAGATCGGCTCCATCGGCGATCTGCTGAAGATGGTGCCGGGTCTTTCGAAGGTCCTCCCCAAGGATTTCGAGATACCGGAGCGCGAGTTCGTGAAGGTCGAGGCGATCATCACGTCGATGACGCGCGGCGAGCGCCGCAACCCGAATGTTCTCGACGGATCGCGTCGCAAACGAATCGCACGTGGCTCGGGCAGTCAGGTTTCGGACGTAAACCGGCTGGTCAAACGGTTCGAGCAAGCGCGCGAAATGACCAAACAGCTTGGCGGACGGAAGCGCGGCCTCATGCCGTTCCGCACGCCCTAACCGACGAAGGCAAAACAGACATGGTACGTATTCGACTGCGCCGGATCGGCGCGAAAAAGCAGCCCACGTATCGCTTTGTCGTGTCCGATGCGCGTTCACCGCGCGACGGGCGCTTCATCGAGATCCTGGGACACTACAATCCGCGAACCGAGCCGCGAACGGTGGTGGTCGACGAGGCCAAGGCGCGCGAATGGCTGGCCAAGGGCGCGCAGCCCTCGGACACGGTTCGCCGGCTGTTTGCCGAGAAGGGCATCATGGAGCGTGGGCCGATTCCGACAACGAAAAGGCCGGCGAAGCACGCGGAGGGCAGCGGGGCGTGAGCGCGTTCGACGACGAGTTCGGCCTGTTCGGCGAGACCGCCGTTGACGACGTAGAGCGCCAGCCTACGCGCCGCGAAGAAGCTCCGCCGCGCGAACCGGTGCCGGCGCGCGAACCGGCGCCGGCGCGCGCGCCGCGTGCACCGGAACGGCGGCCGCGAAAGCCCAGCACCGCGCCGGGCGATCCCTGGGCGGGACACCGTCGAGCGACCGAGCTGCTCGCGTTTCTCGCGCGCAAGCTCGTGCAGAAGCCGGACAGCGTGTCGGTCGAGCTCTTCATCGACGAGCACGCGCAGCCGGTGATCGAGCTCATCGTCGATCCGGAGGACCTCGGGAAGGTCATCGGTCGAAGCGGGCGCGTCGCCCAAGCCTTGCGAACGGTGGTTCGGGCGACCGCCGAAGGACGCGTCGCCGTCGACATCCTCGACACGACTGAAGCGGCCGAAGGACTCGAGGATGAGTCAGAATGATCCAGAGGTTCTAGTCGGAAGAATCGCCGGCGTGTTCGGCGTCCACGGAGAATTGAAATGCGACCCGACGAGCGCGGGTCGCATCGTCTTTTCGGCGGGGGCGCAGCTGCTCTGCCGGCGCGGCGAAGATCGCGACGCGATTCGTCTGGCTGCAGTACGGCCGCACGGTAATAGGCTGCTGATCCGAATCGAGGGCGTCGACGACGCGTCCCGCGCCGGCGACTATGCGGGGGCGTCGCTGTATGCAGGGCGCGAGCGCATCGCCTTGAGCGAAGGCGAGTATCTCGACGAGGACCTCGTGGGCTGCCGGGTGCTGGGGAAGGATGGAACGCCGTACGGGGCGGTGCAGCGCGTCGAGCACTACCCGGCCAGCGACATGCTGATCGTCGACGGCGCGATGGTGCCGATGGTGCGTTCGATCGTCTGCGAGATCGAGGTCGCCGGCCGGCGAATCGTCATCGACCCGCCGCTCGGGTTGTTCGAGAAAAGCTAAAGACCCTTAGCTGTTGTCGGGATGCGCCGAGGCGTATGCGGAAACGGCGGCGTCGACGGCGCTCTTGATCGACGAAGCCTTTCCGGTCTCATGCTCGAGCGCCGCGCCGAAGCATGTGTACACGGCGAGGTTGAACGTGACGTCCTGCTTGCCGTTATGCGCCGGCGCGATCTGCACCGTCCCGCTCGCAATCGTGTTGTCCCGATCCGCGCCGCAAATCTGATCGGCGTAGCGGGCGATGTCGGCAGGCGCAACCGACGCCGACGACATCTGCGCCGTGAACGTACGGTTGAGAGCAAAATACAGTTCGTGCGTTGCGTTGGTGAGGTCGGTGGCGGCGGCGTAGCCCGACGCGCCGACCGGCGTCACGATCACCCCGCGGGGCGGCTTCGTAGTCGGGCCCGGCGCCGGCGTGCGGCCGCCGTGGCCGTGTTTGAAGACGGAGTCGACGATGCTCGCGATGCCGCGCAGCGGCATTTGGGCACCGTTCGTGGAAGTCGGGGCCGGCGTGTTCGCGGTCTGCGTCTGCACGGTTTGAGTGCCCCGCCCGACAAACGCGAGAATCTGCGAGCGCGCCAGGAGCGACTGCGACGCGACGTCCGCCACGCTCGACACTTGCGCGGTCTGTGAGAAGAGGATCACCCCGCTCTCGACGCTGACGACCTGTTCGACGACCGCGGCGCTGTCGCCGACCGGCGTCACGTAGCCACTGACGTAAAAGTCTGCGTGCGCGTCATGCGCGTATTGCAGGAAGTCGGCACGCTTGATGCCTTGCGGTATGGGAGGCACGGTAATGCCGCCGGCGGCTACCATCTCTTGGCCGAGGATCTGTGCGATGGCGATGCCGATCTTCGGATCGGCACCCGTCTGGACGTCGAAAGGATAGACGACGACCACGGGATTTTGCCCGGCGATGGGCGGCCCCGGCGTGGGTGGCGGAGGAGGGGGCGGCGTCGCCGCAGCGAGCGCGATCGCGGATGAGAGCAGCGCCGGTCCAACGAGGCGGCGCAAGAGTCCTTCAAGCATCAAACGCCGGTTGTTCTGTAGCGGATGCGGAATCTCCGGTCGGCCACGCGAGGCTGTATTCCGCGCCGAACAAGAAGATCGAGCCGATGCAGTAGAACCAGAGGAGCAGGACGAGCGGCGCCGACAGGGCGCCGTAAACGTGCGTGAAGTCCACGTGCGTCAGGTATTGAGCGAAGGTTATCTGAACGATGGGCCACGCGAGCGCCACGACGGCCGCACCCCGCAACGCGAACGCCCAGGTGACGCGGCAATTCGGAAGAAAGCGGTAGAGCACGACGGCCACGATGAAGACCAGCGCGATCGAGACGAGATACGCGAGGGTGTGGGTGATCCGCCGCGGATCCTCGATTCCGGCGAAGTGAAACGTAATGGACAGCGCGATCGGCAAGCCGATCGCGATCATCAGCAGGATGCCGGTGACCGGCAACATGACGACGGAGAGCAACAGGTTGTGGACGAGCGGGCGCCCCTTCGGGACGTTCAGCGCGCGATCGAGCGCGTATGCGAGCCCCATGAAGAGATTCTTCCCCGACCATACGAGGAACGCCAGCGCGATGATGCTCGAGATGCCTCGGCCGTAGATATACGATTGGAGGTTCTCGACGACGTAGTCGTGGAGCGTCGGCGCCAACGTGTCGAGAAAGAGGAGCGCCCGGCGCTCAGCCTCGGGCAGCACGAGCGTCAGCGCGCCGAGGGCCAATACGGTCAACGGAAAGAGCGCGAAGAGAGCGTTGAACGCGACCGATTGGGCGTGGAAGGCGCAGCCGTCCCGAGCGAAGCGTACCGTGGCTTCACGAAACGCGGAGATGAGTCGCTTCATCCCAGGCGGTATATCGTGGCAACGTGCCGACATTCCCACCGCCGACTCCCGTGAGCGTCATCGTCGACGGCCGCCCCCTCGCGGCATACGTGCACGCCTACGCGCTCGACGGCCGGATCTACGCGCCGGTCAGCCCGCTGCTGACGCGCCTCGCCGATCGGGTGTGGTCCGTAGGCGACAGTCTCGTCATTCAACGAGGAAACGTAAGAGTGCGGGTTGCTTTGGCGCACGCATTGCCCGAGCAGCTCAACGGTGACTTCGTCGCCGTTGGACCCGTGCTGCGCGCCCTCGGCGCGGTGGTGCGCTACGAGCCGTTCGCCCGCCGCCTAGTCGTCATGGTCCCGGCGCGGGCAGTGCTCGCATCGCCGACGCCGTTTCGTCCGAGCGTACCGTCGGTGGGGCCAAACGCCGTCTTCACGCCGACGCCGTCGCCGACTGTGCGGCCGCTCTGGACCGGCTCGCCGTTGCCGCGCCGGACGCCCCTGCCGGCGCCGCCTCCGGATTAGCGTCGCGCCGCGACGGCCGCGAGATCGAGCGCGCCGAGGCCCCGGTCGGAGACGTTTCTCAACAGCGCTTCGACCGCGTCGACGGCGGGCAGCCGCTCGTGATGCGCCGCGGTTTGCATGAGCACTGCGTCTTTGTGCGCCATGTCGACGGTCCATACCGGATCGTAGTCGCCGCCGGCCATGCGCTTGCCCCGTCCCCTGATCTGGCCGCAAGGATCGTAGAAGTCGAACAGCGCGTAGACCTGCTCGCGCGACAGTCCTTGCTCCTCGCCGATACGCAGCACGTCGTTGATGCCGGCGACGACGGTCAGTATCATCGCGTTCCCCATCAGTTTATAAATCGCCGCGGCGTCCGGACGCTCTCCCAAATAGCGCAGATCGCTGCACATGCTTTCGAGCGCCGCATGCACGCGGTCCACGAGCTGGACGTCGCCGGAGACCATCATCACGCCCGTCGCCTCGAGCGCCATCGGTGGCCCCATGAAGACCGGCGCGTGGAGGAACGAATAGCCCGCCTCTCCGAGGCGGCGCGCGCGCTCCACGACGCCCTGCGGCGTCACGGTCGTGTGATCGATGATGGGCGCCGCCGCCACGATGCCCGGCAACGCGGCATCCACGACGGCGTCGACGCTGGCGTCGTCGCTCAGGCAGAGGTGCACGCGGTCCGCGCCGGTCGCCGCCTCGGCCGGATCGGCGAAGGCCCGTGCGCCTTCGGCTTCCAGCGTCTCGGCCTTCTGTCGCGTGCGGCTCCACACGCGCACCGCCACGCCACGCCGGAGCATCGCGCGAATCATCGCGGAGCCGAGCATTCCCGCTCCGTAAAAAGCTATCGTCTCCATGCGCACCATGCTGGTAGGAACCCCCGCTCCCTCGCCTTGGTGGCGGAGCTGTAGGATATCGGCGTTGCAAGGCTGTAACCACAGCCGCCTATGCAGATAAACGGACGAACGTTTTTGGTGAGCGGCGGCAGCTCCGGCCTTGGCGCCGCCTGCGTGACGGAGTTCGCTCGCGGCGGCGCCAACGTCGTGATTTGCGACGTCAGCGAACGGGGGACAGAGCTGGAGCGCGAGCTCGGCGAACGGGTCTGCTTCGTGCGGACCGACGTCACCGACGGCGCGCAGGTGCAGAAAGCCGTGGACGCGGCGGCGCAGCGCTATGGTGCGCTTCACGGCGCGATCAACTGCGCGGGTATTGCCACGGCGGAGCGCGTGATCGGCCGAAACGGGCCGCTGCCGCTCGAGAATTTCACGAAGGTCATTGCGGTCAATCTCATCGGCACGTTCAATGTCGTCCGCCTCGCGGCGGCGAAGATGTTGGAACGGGCGGCCGAGCCGGGCGAGGATCGCGGCGTGATCGTGTGCACTGCGTCGGTCGCGGCCTTCGACGGACAGATCGGGCAGGCGGCGTACTCGGCTTCCAAGGGAGGCGTCGCGGGAATGACGCTGCCGATCGCGCGCGAGTTCGCGCAGCATCAGATCCGCGTGATGAGCATCGCGCCCGGAATCTTCGACACGCCGATGCTGGCGGGGCTCCCCGAGCCGGCGCGCGAGTCGCTCGGCAAGCAGGTGCCCTTCCCGTCACGCCTGGGGCGGCCGGCGGAATATGCGGCGCTCGCGCGTCACATCGTCGAGAATCAAATGCTCAACGGCGAGGTCATCCGGCTCGACGGCGCGATACGGATGGCGCCTCGATAAACAAAATACAGGACCCTCCAAGGTCGCGTAGCCAAAAATTAGGCGTGAGGACCACGCTCGTTGCCGCGCTCGTCTTGCTCGGCATACTGATCGCCGTGCAGCCGACGCATGCCACGACGCGCCCGGGCCCGACCGCGACCCCGATCGCGCTGCCCTCGCCGGATAAGCTGCTCTATAACATCCGGCGCCAGTTTCGATCGCACCGCCCGCCGCCGCCCTACGTGACGTACACGCTGATCCGCAAGCAGACGCTCGACGACGGCTATCCCGACCTGGTCAACAGCTACACGTATCACATCTGGTGCCGCACGTCGGATCGCGCCGCGCTCGGCCGCCGGGTCTATCGCGGCTCCTCTCGCGGAACGCTCGAGTTTCTGCGGCCGTCGTTCAACGAGCCCTGGGATCCCGGGCCGCCGACCGCGGACCTCTTCGAGCCAGCGCCCGTGCATCCGCACACGAATCCGCGGGAGTTCGTGCCGACGCCGGAACCGACCGGGAGCCTCCCGCCCGTCATCGCGAGCGTCACGGTGCTCGGCGAGTTCGACTATCGGGTCGTGCGCGTCGCCAACGAGGGCGATCAAATCCACGTGAGCATCTTGCCGCGCCGCGACCCCGACCGCAATCGCCTGCGCGAGCTCTACGTCGACGCCAAGACGCTCGAGCTTCAGAAAGTCGTCGCCACCGACAAGCTCTACGAGGAGGACAGCGGCCACCACGTCTATCCGATGCTCTTCACGGTCACGCTGGGCTGGCTGAACAACATGCCGGTCGTGACGCACATCCACGGCACGCCCACGTACCAAGCCGACGCGGATTATCTCGGCGTCGACGCGACAGTGGATTACGACTTCACGAACATCGCGTTTCCGGCGACGCTGCCGGATTGGTATTTCGATCCGCGCTCGTACGCGCAGAACACGGACAACGCGCCGCTCTAATTGAAGGGCGCGCTTGCCTTCACGAGGCTCGGAAACTTCTCGCGCAAGATCTTCATCTTCGGAATGTCGTTGAAGACGATGTAGGGATTCTGCGGGTTGTGGACCGCGTAGTCCTGATGGTAGGCCTCGGCGGCATAAAAGCCGCGCAGCGGTGCCACGATCGTCACGATCGGTGACGCGTAGACGTGCTGGTGCTCGAGGCGCGCGATGTAGGCGAGCGCTTCCGTGCGCTGGGCGTCGGACGTGTAAAAGATCTCCGACCGGTACTGCGTGCCTTCGTCCGGGCCTTGGCGGTTCAGCTCGGTCGGATCGTGCGCGACGAGGAAATACACGTCGAGCAACTGCTTGAACGAGATCTTGGATGGATCGTACGTGACCTCGACCGATTCGGCATGACCGGTCGTGCCCGTGCTGACCGTTTCGTATTGCGCGGTGCGGCCGCTGCCGCCGGCATAACCTGCGACGGCCCGATCGACGCCGCGCAGCGACCCAAAGACGAGCTGCATTCCCCAGAAGCAGCCGCCGGCGAGGACGACTCGCTCCGAGGCGGTGCGGGGCGGCGCGGCGGCGCCGAGGCATAAGGCGAGCAGTAAGACGATTGCGGAGATGCGTATCATGCCCTATAGAACGCCGCGGCGAGCCGATTGGATGAGGTCAGCGCAGGTGCTGGTCGAGCCAGTCCAGCCAGAGCTTCGTCAGGACGGCCGTTTGGCGCGGATCCGCCGGCCCGTGCGTCGTCGCCGGGAACACCGCGAAGCGCACCGGCACGCCGTTGTCGGCCAGCGCGTGGTAGAGGGCGTAGGACTGCGTGATCGGCACGACCGGATCGAGCGTCGTGCCCCAGATGAGGGTCGGCGTCGTGATCGCAGGGTAATACGTGATCGGCGAGTTGTCGCGGTAGATGCGCTGGCCGTCGTCCGTGTACGGCGACGTTCCGAGCGGATAGCGGTCTTGCACGTTCGACGTGGACAGGTTGTATTCGTCGAACTCGCTGTTGACGGCCGCGCCGGAGATCGCTGCGCGCCACGCGTGATAGTGACCGATGAGCCACGACGTCAGCTCGCCGCCGTAGGACCAGCCCGAAACCGCGACGCGCGAGGCGTCGATGCCGGGCTGCCGCTCGAGCGCCGCCAACCCTGCCATGATGTCGGCGCCGGGTCCCGCGACCGTGTTGCGCACGATCGCGGTCATGTAGGCGTTACCGAGGTTGTCGCTTCCGCGGTAGTTCGGCTGAAGCACGACGTACCCGCGCGACGCGATCATCTGAGCAAGCGGCCACTGCTCCCACGCGAAGTCGCGGGTGCTTGATAGACCGGGGCCGCCGTGGATCAGCAGCACGACGGGATAACTTCTCTCTGGGAAGGGAGGGTACGTGACGACGCCGTCCTCGGCGAACCCGTCGGGACCGGTCCAGCGCAGCTCCGTCATCCGGCCGAGCGCGATGCTCGACAGAAAGTCGTTGTAGTGCGTCAGGCGGCGCGGTGTCTCTGAGCCCGGCCGCAGGTAATACAGCTCGCGTGCACTAGCCGCACTCGTCGCGAGGAACGCGATCGAGCCATTGCGCGCCACGTCGGCGGCGATTCCGGAGTCGAACGTGCTGCTGGAATATGGATCGCACACGATGTGGAGGTCGCCCAGTGGAAACCGCTGCAGGCCCCCGGCGAGGTCGATCGTCCACGCATCCATCTGCGTGCCGTCGGCCGCGCAGACCAGCAGCCGGCGGCCGCCGGGAAGCCACAGCGTGCCGGCGACGTTACGGTCGAGCTGCTCGGAGAGCAGGACGTCGCGCCCATTGTCGGCGAGCCGCAGCGTGTTTTCGGAGTTGAAGTCGCCGCGCAGCGGATACCAATACGCGAGCGCCGCGCCGTCCGGCGAGTACGCGGGGCTGAGCTCGAGTTCGGTGCGCGCCGTGAGCTTGTGCAGCGCGCCGGATGCAACGTCGGCTTGCCAGAGCGTCGAGCGCTCGTCGTCGCCGCTGAACGTGTTCTCCACGCGCGTGAAGGTCACGCCGCGGCCGTCGCGCGTCCAGGCGATCTGCGGCGAGAAGATGCCTCCCGGATCCGTCGGCGCGATCGTCCACGACCCCGACGTCAGCCGCCTCGCTCGCCCGCCGGCTGCCTGCACGATCCAGAGGTGGTCCGGAGGCGTGAGCGCCGCCGCCGTGTAGTCGTTGTCGCCGGCGAAGAAGTACGTGGCCGGCGCCTGATAGTCGGCCGCCACGAATGCAATGCTGCCGCCGTCCGGGCTCCAGGCCGCGTCAATCAGCTCGCCCCTCGCACGCGTGATCCGCCGCGCCGAGCCCCGAGTCGTCCGCACGAAGAGCTGGCGAAATTCTTCCCCGGCGGGCCGGGCCAGGTACGCGATGCGCGAGCCGTCGGGTGACCAACGCGGTACCGCGACGTCGTGCCCGCGCACGAGCACGCGGCTGCGGCCGTCAGTCGTGTCAATGACCACGAGGCTGTCGACGTAGGCCGCATGGCGCGGGTCTTGCTCGATCGTCACGAGCGCGACGCTGCTTCCGTCGGGCGAGATCGCCGGCTCCTCGAGGTCGACGATGCGCGCCATGTCTCTCACTTGCAACGGAGCCGATGCTGCGGCAAGCGTGGGGGATGCCGCGAGGAGGAGCGCGACCAAGAGGGTGCCTCGCATGCGGGCCCTTTCGCCATCCGCCCACGGAACCCACCGCATCGGCGTTGTAGTTAAGGAAGCAGTGCTCGAAGATTTTCATCCGCTGCTGCGCGAGTGGTTCGCAACCGCGTTCGGTACGCCGACGCAGCCGCAAGAGCGCGGCTGGCCCGCGATTCGCGCCGGCAGCGACGTCGTTATCGCGGCGCCGACGGGCTCAGGCAAAACGCTGGCGGCCTTCACGCTGGCGCTCGACGACCTGGTTCGGCGCGCCGCCGCCGGGACGCTCGAGGATCACACGCTCGTCGTCTACGTCTCGCCGCTCAAGGCGCTCTCGAACGACGTGCGCGAGAACCTCGAGAAGCCGCTCGCGCAGCTCACCGCGCTGGCCCGGCAACGCGAGATCGAGCTCGCACCGATTAGGACGGCGGTGCGAACCGGCGACACGACCCCGGCGCAGCGCCAGCGCATGCTGCGCAAGCCCCCGCACGTTCTCGTGACGACGCCGGAATCGCTGTTCATCCTCCTGACCGCGGAGCGCTCGCGCAAGCTTTTCTCCGGCGTGCGTTGCGTCGTCGTAGACGAGATTCACGCGATGGCCGGCAACAAGCGGGGCTCGCATCTCGCGCTGACGCTCGCGCGGCTAGACGATCTCGTCGCGCGCGAAGGCGGTGCGCGTCCGCAGCGCATCGGGCTTTCCGCCACGGTGCGGCCGCTCGATGAGGTCGCGCGCTTCCTGAGTCCCAGCGCGCAAGTGGTCGACGTCGGGCACCGCCGGGCGATGGAGATCGCGGTCGAGGTTCCCAACGACGAGCTGGGGCCGGTCGCAAGCGCGGAGATGTGGGCGGAGATCTACGACCGGATCGCGGAACGAATCCGCAGCCACCGCACGACGCTGATCTTCGTCGGCACGCGCCGCATGAGCGAGCGCGTCGCGTTCGCGCTTAACGAGCGTCTCGGCGAAGGCTCCGTGATGCCCCACCACGGAAGCCTCGCGCGCGAGATGCGTTTCGACGTGGAACGCCGGCTGCGTAGCGGGGAACTGCGGGCGGTCGCCGCGACCGCCTCGCTCGAGCTCGGAATCGACATCGGCTCGGTGGACCTCGTCGTGCAGCTGGGATCGCCGCGCGCGATCGCCGTCGCGCTGCAGCGCATCGGCCGATCGGGCCATTGGGTGGGCGCACTGCCGAAGGGCGTATTCTACGTCACCACCCGCGACGAGCTGGTGGAATGCGCGGCGCTGGTGCGCGCGATCCGCGCCGGCGCGCTCGACGCGCTCACGATCCCGCGCGCCCCGCTGGACATCCTCGCGCAGCAGATCGTGGCGGCGTGCGCGCAGCACGAGTGGGGAGCGGACGCGCTGTTTGAGATGGCGCGCAGCGCGTTTCCGTATCGTGACCTCGCGCGTACCGACTTCGAGGCCGTCGTCGCGATGCTCGCGGACGGCGTGACGACGTCCCGCGGCCGCAGCGGCACGTTCCTGCACTACGACCGCGTCAACGGCCGGTTGCGAGCGCGCCGGGGCGCGCGGATCGCGGCCCTCACGTGCGGCGGCGCGATTCCGGATACCGCGAACTACACCGTGATCGTCGAGCCGGACGGCCACGCGATCGGGACGCTCGATGAGGACTTCGCCATCGAGAGCATGGCGGGCGACATCTTTCTCCTCGGGACGAACTCGTGGCGCATCCGCCGCGTCGAGGCCGGCGTCGTCCGCGTCGAGGATGCGCACGGCGCGCCGCCCTCGATCCCGTTTTGGAACGGCGAGGGGCTGGGCCGCACGATCGAGTTGTCCCGCGAGGTGTGCGACGTGCGCGCCGCGATCGACGAGCGCGACGACGAGGCCGCATGCGAATGGCTGGTGGCGGAATGCGGGGTGAACCGAGCCGGAGCGGAGCAGGCCGTGGCGTACGTGCGCGCGGGCAAAGCGATCCTCGGCGTCGTCCCCACGCAACAGACCATCGCGGCGGAGCGCTTCTTCGACGAAGGCGGCGGGATGCAGCTGATACTGCACACGCCATTCGGCGCACGCATCAACCGCGCGTGGGGCCTCGCTCTGCGCAAGCGCTTCTGCCGATCCTTCAATCTCGAGCTGCAGGCGGCGGCGACGGACAACGGCATCGTGCTGTCGCTCAGCGATCAGCACGCGTTCCCGCTCGACGCCGTGTTCGAGTTCGTCAAGGCGGCCAGCGCGGAGTACACGCTGACGCAGGCGCTCTTGCCCGCGCCGATGTTCGCGGCGCGTTGGCGCTGGAACGCGGCGCGCGCCCTCGCGATTCTGCGCTTCAGCGGCGGGCGCAAGGTGCCGCCGCAGCTGCTGCGCATGCGAGCCGACGATCTGCTCGCGGCGGTCTTCCCGGACCAGGCGGCCTGCCCGGAGAATCTCACGGGCCCGGTCCGCATCCCGGATCACGTGCTGGTCCGCGAGACGATCGACAACTGCCTGCGCGAGGCGATGGACTTCGACCGATTCGTCGAGGTGCTGGACGCCATCGAGGCGGGACGCGTGCGCACGGTCGCGGTGGATACGCCCGAGCCCTCCGTCTTCTGTCACGAGATCCTCAACGCGAATCCATTCGCATACCTCGACGACGCTCCGTTGGAAGAGCGGCGCGCCCGTGCGGTGCAGCTGCGGCGCACGATGCGTGATGACGTGGACGGAGCGGGCATGCTCGACCCGGCCGCGATCGCCGAGGTCGCCGCCGAATCGTGGCCGGTCGTGCGCGATGCGGACGAGCTGCACGATGCTCTCGCGACGCTGATCGTGCTGCCCCCGGTCGCGCAGTGGCAGGCCTGGTACGACGAGCTCGTCGCCGCAAATCGCGCGACATCCTTCGATTTGGCTCCGGATGACAAAAAGTTGTGGACGTGCGCCGAGCGGCTGGAGCTGGCGCGTGCCGCGTATCCCGGCGCGACGATCGTGCCGCAGATCGCGGCGCACGGCGGCGAGAGCGTTGCGCAGACGCCTGAAGAGGCGTTCGCCGAGGTGTTGCGCGGCTGGTTGGAGTGCAGCGGGCCCGTGACGGCGGGTGAGGTCGCGCAGCGCCTATCCGTCGACACCGCGACCGTCGAGATGGCGCTGCTGCGGCTCGAGACCCAGGGCCAGGTGCTGCGCGGGCGGTTCACGCGTTCCGGCGATTCCGAGCAGTGGTGCAACCGGCGCGTGCTCGCGCGCATTCACCGGCTCACGATCGGGCGGCTGCGGCGCGAGATCGAGCCGGTCACCTCGGCGCAGTACGTCGCGTTTCTGCAGCGCTGGCAGCACGCGGCGCCGGCTTCCCGGCTGCACGGCATCGACGGGACGTTGCAGATCATTCGTCAGCTCGAAGGTTACGAGATCCCGTCGGTGGCCTGGGAGGGACAAGTCCTCCCGGCGCGCGTGGCGGGCTACCGTTCCGAGTATCTCGATCGTCTCTGCTACGCCGGAGACGTCATGTGGGGGCGACTCACGCCGCACCCTGCGCTCGATCCGAATCCCTCGGGGCAACGCTCTCGCGTGCGGCCGACCCGGCTCGCGCCCGTGGCGCTCTTCTTGCGCGACAGCGCGCACGAGCTCATCGTGCGGCGACAGCGCGACGTCGCCGCGCTGTCGCACGCGGCTCGCGAGGTCCTCGAACGCATCGAGGAGCTGCACGCGCCCTTCTTCGCGGAGATTCTGCGCAGCACCAAACGGCTGCCGAGCGAGGTGGAGGAGGCGCTTTGGCAGCTCGTCGCGGCCGGGCTGGTGACGGCGGACGGATTCGACGCACTGCGCTCGCTCAGCGACGCGAAGCGCCGGCTCGGAGAGAAAGGGCTGCGCGCGCGACCCCGTTCCTCGAGCGGACGCTGGACGCTGCTGTCGGCGGCGACCGAACGCATCGACCGAGAAGCCTTCGCGCGCCGGCTCCTCGCGCGCTGGGGCGTGGTCTTCCGCGACGTCATCGCGCGTGAGAGCCTCGCCCCGCCGTGGCGCGAGCTGTTGATCGCCCTACGGCGGATGGAGGCGCGGGGTGAGATTCGCGGCGGGCGCTTCGTGGCCGGATACGTCGGCGAACAGTTCGCCTTGCCCGAGGCGATCGACGCGCTGCGCGCCGTGCGCCGCACCGGCGTCGAGCCCGATGCCGTTGCGATCGGCGCCTACGATCCGCTCAATCTCGCCGGGATCGTGTTGCCGGCCGCCACGGCGGCATCAACACTTCGTTCTAGTTTGCTTGCCTGAGTAGAGCTCGATCACGCCGCTCGCGGCGAAAGGGATGATCTGTCCTTTGAGCAGCGTGCCGATTCCGCCGATGACGCCGCCGTACTTGCCTTTCGTCGCGACCGAGTAGCAGGGGCCAAAATCGATTGGAAAGCCCGAGATTGTGGCTTGGCCGTACGCGGTGTACGGCTTGCCCGCTACGATGGTCTTGGCGGTGAGGCCGCCGCCGGCCTGAACTTTGGACTGGAAGGTCGTACCGCCTGAGATCGCCAGTTGCAAATAGAAGATCGCAGAGCCCTGGCCGAGTTTCGGCAGGTGGTCGTAATCCTTCGTGCTGCTGATCAGCTTGAGCTTCACCGACGGTCTGGCACCCGGGTATTTAATCGTCCCGCCGAATCCGCCGTACGCGGGAATGCAGAGCGAGCCGCCTTTCGTCGAGAGGGTGACGGTCAGCGATGCGTCGTTTTTCGACGTCTTCTGACCCTTGCACGCCGGTGGTCCGGCGTCCGGCAACGCGTTGGCGGCCGGCGCGGTGAGGAGCGCCGACGGCAGCGGCGGCGCGGCGTGCGACGCACACGCGGCTAAGACGAACGCCGACAGCGCGCAGAACGCGATGCGGAACGAAAGGCGGCGATGCACGATGCGCAAACCTCCAAGCTGATGGGCGGAATGAGCGGTCATTTCGCGTGGACCGCGCTCTTTCTTCTCGGGTGCTATCACGGGCTCAACCCCGCAATGGGCTGGCTGTTCGCGGTCGCGCTCGGCATGCAGGAGCGGCGCATCGGCGCGGTGCTGCTCGCGATCGTGCCGCTCGCCGTGGGACACATCGCCTCGGTCGCGGCGATCGTCGCACTCGCCGTGACGGCGGCGGTCGACCTTCCGCGTCCGGTCGTGCACGGCGTCGCGGCGGGGGTGCTGCTCGGATTCGGTGCGTATCGCCTGATCCGGATCCGCCACCCTCGCTGGGTCGGCATGCGGGTCGGCTTTTGGGGCCTCTGCCTCTGGGGATTCCTGATGTCGTCCGCGCACGGCGCCGGGTTGATGCTCGTGCCCTTCGTCACCGCCGGAGCGTCCACCGCCCCCTACGCCGCGGGCGCGGCCATGCTCGCGGTGCATACGCTCGGCTATCTGGCCACGATGACGGCCGTGGCGCTCGTCGTCTACGCAAAGGTCGGCGTGAGCTTTCTCCGCACGGCATGGCTCAACGTCGACGTGATCTGGGCGATCGCGCTGATCGTCACGGGGATTGTCGCGCTCTTCGTATAACTATCGCAGACCCCGCACGGAGGTCAGTTATGCTACTGAAGCCCGATCCTACCTTTTATGCTTCAGCCAAGGACGCGATGAAGGCTCCGCCGGAAATGCTCGCGTACGTCGCGCTGCTCAGCGCCTCCGGAAACGGATCGCCCGACGCGCTCGCCGTCGTCGACGTCGACCCGTCGTCGGCGAGCTTCGCCCGAGAGCTCGATCGCGTCGAACTGCCGAATACGGGCGACGAGCTGCACCATTTCGGATGGAACGCGTGTAGCGCTGCACTCTGCCCCTTCGCGCCGCGTCCGCACGTGGAGCGACGCTATCTCATCGTGCCGGGGCTGCGGTCGTCGCGCATTCACATCATCGATACGAAGCCCGATCCGGCGCACCCGCGCATCGCGCGCGTCATCGAGCCGGAAGAGATCGTCGAGCGCGCCGGCTATACGCGCCCGCACACCGTCCACTGCGGGCCGGACGCCATCTATGTCAGCGCTCTGGGTAACGCCGCCGGCGACGGCCCGGGCGGGATCTTCATGTTGGATTGCGACACCTTCGATGTCATCGGGCCGTGGGAGGCGGATCGCGGACCGCAATATCTCGCCTACGACTTCTGGTGGCATCTCACCCAGGACGTGATGGTGACGAGCGAATGGGGCACGCCCAACATGATCGAAGGCGGCCTGGATCCGAACCTATTGCTCGGCGGGAAGTACGGGCATCACTTGCATTTCTGGGATTTACGAAGCCGCCGCCACGCACAGAGCATCGATCTGGGCGCGGAACAGCAGATGGTGCTCGAGCTGCGGCCGTCGCACGATCCGGCGAACGCCTACGGTTTCGCGGGCGTCGTGGTGTCGCTCAAGGACCTGTCGAGCTCGATTTGGCTCTGGCATCGCAACAACGGCGCGTGGGCGGTGCAGAAGGTGATCGAGATTCCCGCCGAGCCCGCCGATCCGGCGCAGCTGCCGGACATGCTCAAAGGGTTCTCGGCCGTTCCGCCGCTGCTCAGCGACATCGACCTGTCGCTCGACGATCGCTATCTCTATGCGTCGTGCTGGGGCACGGGCGAGATGCGGCAGTACGACGTGAGCGACCCCTTCGCGCCGAAGCTGGTCGGCTCGGTGCACATCGGCGGCATCGCCCGGCGAGCGCCGCACCCTGCGAACCCGTCGCGTCCGCTCGCGGGTGGCCCGCAAATGGTCGAGATCAGCCGCGACGGGAGGCGCGTCTACTTCACCAACTCGCTCTATCGCGCGTGGGACGACCAATTCTATCCCGATGGCGTGGGCAGCTGGATGGTGAAGCTCGACGTGGACGGCGACGGCGCGATCGCGGTCGACCCGAAGTTCTTCCTCGAGTTCGACGGCGGGCATCGCGCCCACCAGGTCCGCCTGCAGGGCGGGGACGCGTCCTCCGACTCCTACTGCTACTCCTGAGCGCTCCGCTCTAACGCGACGCCAGCGTCCGTAGGCGTTGTTCGCCTGCGGCCGCTTCCGCGTCCATTTGCTGGTACGCGGCGTACTCCGCCGCCGTTGGACGCTGATATGCTCCCTCGAGTGATCCTATCAGGAAGCCCAGTTGCTCGCGCACCCTCGTTTCGTGCAACAGGTTGGCTTCGCTGGCGTTCATCTGCAGCATGACGAGGTTCGCGATCTCGGCGTCGATGAGCAGCCCCTGCGCGGCCGGTGCCTTCGTGCGCGCGTTCATCGCCGAAGCGATCGCTCGATCCAGGCGATCGATCGTGTCGAGGATCTGCATCTCGAGCGCGAGTCGCGCCTGCAGATCGCCCGGGGCGGGATGCAGACGCAGATCGAGGCGCACGAGGAATGGGGCGCGGAGTTGCGTCGAGCCGTATTGGAGTACGGCCGTATACTTACCGGGGACTATCGTCGGCCCGTCGGCGACATCGGGAAAGTCGTCGGTCTGGGTGACGCGGAAGCCGGGCACGTCGTAGGCGGGCGTGTAGCGCATGTCCCAGAGGAAGCGGTTCATTCCGGGCGCAGCGGCCGTCAATTGCTCGACGTCGCGAGCGCGAAGCTGGTTCGCATCGAGCTTGTCCTCTTGCTCGGGTGTGAGCTTCTTCTCGTGCTTGCTCTTGAGATGCAGCGTGAAGCTGCGGACGGTCGCCCCGTTGCCGTCCAAGAACTCAAGCGTCAGCGGCGTCCGGCCGTCGTATGACTTCGGCAGGTTGAAGAAGATGGCCGCGCCATAATCGGGGTTGTCGCCGAAGTTGGGGATCGAGAATGGCGGTCCGCCGTATGCGTTGCTCAGCCAGGCGGTTTCCGGGGTGAAAAGCTGCGTCGTCGCGACGGAGTATGACGTCTGCCGAGCTAGCTGTTCCAGTAGTGCGATGTCGTCGAGGATCCAAAATGCGCGGCCGTGGGTGGCGGCGACGAGCTCTCCCTCGCGCGTGTCGATCGCGAGGTCGCGGACCTGGACGCCCGGCAGGTTCAGCGTGAGGGGCTGCCACTGCGCGCCGCCGTCGAGGCTGACGTAGACGGTGCTGCGCGTCCCTGCGAAGAGCAGCCGAGGCTCGCGCGGATCCTGGCGCACGACGAAGACGTACTGATCGGCCGACAGGCCATTCGTGAGCGTCGTCCAGTGAGCGCCGTAGTCGGTCGTCTCGTAGACGTAGGGATGGTAATCGTCCCACATGTAGCGCGAGGCGGTGAGGTAGGCCGTCGATTTGCTCGTGTGCGAGGGCTCGATCGAACTGATCTGCGCCCACTGCGGCAGCTGCGGCGGCGTGACGGAGTTCCAGTGCGCACCGTGGTCGGTCGTGACGTGCACGAGGCCGTCCGCGGAGCCCGCCCACAGAACGTCGCCATCGAGCGGCGAGACGGCGAGCGCGGAGATGTCGGGGAACGTCTCGGCGCCGGTCTGGTCGAGGTCCACCGGCCCGCCGGTCGCGGCCTCGGTGGTGGGGTCGTTGCGTGTCAGGTCGGGGCTCAGGATCTTCCAGGTTTGGCCGTGATCGGTGCTCGAGAAGACGACCTGCGCGGCGACGAGCAGCTCCCGCGGGTTCGCCGGCGAGAAGAAGACGGGATGCGTCCACCCGAAGCGATACTTCGTTTCAGCCGACGACGCGCCGGACATGTAGCGCGGCCATGGACTCACGTTCTTGGCGTCTCCGGTGACGCGATCGAGCCGCACGAACGAGCTGTAATAGCCGCTGCCGTACGTCACGTGCGGGTCGCCGGGCTCGGGAGCGACGAACGTGCTCTCGCCCAGCGCGACGCTATACCACTCGCCGGGCCCGATGCCGGGGCCGACGGCCGCGCTCGGCCCTTCGTAGGCGCCTTCGTCTTGCGCGGCTCCGAAGACGTGGAACGGAAACTGATCGTCGAGCGCGACATGGTAGTATTGCCCCGTCGGTTGATTGTGCTCGTTGCTCCACGTGTTGCCGCCGTCGACCGATACCGTGCCGCCGCCGTCGTTTCCGACGAGCAGTATCTTCGGATTGCGCGGATTGATCCAAACGATGTGATTGTCGCCATGCGGCGGGCTTAGGTCTTTCCAGGTCCGGCCGCCGTCTTT
>JAFAJV010000131.1 GCA_019235995.1 Vulcanimicrobiota bacterium | reverse complement strand
CGGCCGCTCTATCGTGCGATTCCCGCAGCAGCGCGTACGCGCCGGGCGCGTCGCCCGACCAGGTCAGCACGATCCCGGCGACGAGCAAATCCTCGAAGCCGGAGCCGCCGGCGTGGCGCCGATACGCCGCCACGTCATCGGCGCTGCGGCACGCGAGCAGCTCGGGATCGGCGATCCTCGCCAGCGCGCGGTCGTCGCCGCCGAGCGCCGCCGCTGCGTTCTCCGCGAGTAGCATGCGCTAGCCATGCTAGCAAGCGACTCTTAAGCGACGATTACGAACGCACTAAGCTCCGCTGCGCATCCTCGCCACAGCGCCGGCCGCGTCACCGCGACCAGGCGCGAAAGACCGTTCCGTATTCGACGTGCGATCCGCCCCAGGTCGTCGTGCCGTACAGAATGCCGCGCACGGCGACCAAGCCGGCCTCCGGATTGGCGCCGTCGGGATAGCCGCGAAAGCGATAGATCACTCGCTCGTCGCCGAACACGTTGATCTTAAAGATGGTGCCGCAGGACTCGCCCCCCGTGCCGATGTTAGGCAGGCACTGATTCGGTCCGCCCTCAAGCCGGCCGCCGCTCATCGTCGTTCCGTAGAGAACGCCGTTGACGGCCACGAGCCCCGCGAGCGGAAACTCGCCGTCCGCTCCCCCGCGAAACGGGTGCAGAACCTCTTCGGTGCCGCTCGGTGTGACCGCGAACGCGGTGCCGAGCCCGCTCGCGTTTCCGCCGTGCAGCGTCGTTCCGTAGAACGCCCCGTGGAGAACGGCCAGCGGCGCGGCGGGATTCGCGCCGTCTCCGGGCTTCACGCCGAAGCTGTGAATGACGCGCTCCTGCCCGAGCGCCGTGATCTTGTAGACGGTCCCGCCCGCCGCGAGCTGACCGCCGGCGCGCGTCGTGCCGTAGAGCGCGCCCTTGTACGGAACGAGCGCGGCCGTCGGATGCCCGCCGTCGGTCGGAGCTCCGTCGAAACTATGCAGCACGCTCTCGTGACCCGAAGCGTCGATTTCGAACACCGTCCCCTTGTTGGCCCGGCCGCCGTTTTCCGTGGTGCCGTAGAGACCGCCGCTGAGTTCGACCAGTCCGGCCAGCGGCAGCGCGCCGTCACCGCGCTTTCCGAAACTGTGGACGACGTGCTCGCTGCCGGCCGGCGAAACCGAGAACACCGTACCTCCGCCGTGCAACCCGCCCGCTGACGTCGTCCCGTAGAACGCCCCGTTGAACCAGACGAGACCGGCTTGCGGGTAGCTGCCGTCGGGAAACCCGGTAAAGGCGTACAGCACGCGTAACTTTCCGCTTAGGCTGACCGAAAAGACGGTACCGAAGCCCTTGCCGTAGGACGACGTCGTACCGTACAGCAGACCGTTGTGCAGCACGAGCCCCGCCTGCGGTGCGCCCCCGCTGGCTTTGCCGGCGAAGCTGTAGAGCGACGAATAACGCCCGAAATCGGGCGACGCCGCCGGCGCCGATCCGGTTTCACCCGCCGGTACCGGCGGCGTTCCCGGGCCGCCCGAGCATGCGGCTAGAGCCGCGGCGAAAACGAGGAACGGGCCGTTACGCATAATGCGAACCTCCTGGAATCTAGCGCATTCGCCGATAAATGGCCGCATCATCCGCGAACCGGCGGAACACGCTCCAAACGCAGGAAGCCCGGCCGAATCAGGCTGCTCAGGAAGAGATTGTGCGCCCGATTGAGCGAGCCGTCCGTGACGAGACTCGCTCGAGCGTCATCCGAGTAGTCTAGGGATCGTAGCTGGAGCGCGACGTCGGGCTGGTCGTCGGGTGCGACGTCGGCGGCGGCGTCGCCTGCTTACCCGGAGCGGCGTGCGGACTCACGACGAACACATCGTGCATTCCGAAGTGGTAGTGGAAAGCGCAGCCGATCAAGTACACGCCGCTCTTCACGAGCGTGATCGTGACGGAGTGGCCCGGCTTGATCGGACCGCTCGCATAGCCTGCCTCGAGTTTTCCGTGGCCGTGCGCTCCAACCAAGAGCTTCGGGTTGCGCGGAAATATCGCCGGCGGCTTGGAGATCACCTTGACGACGTCCAGCGTGTGCTCCGTCGTCTTCGAGAGATTCCGCACGGTGATCTTCGTGCCGGGCGGGAAGCCGAGCACCTGCGAGTAGCGTTGTTGAGTGTATCCGCCCACCTCGGCCTGCCACTTCGGCGACTTGACCATGCCGAGACCCTCGTCCGGCTTCTCCTCGCCGATTGTATTCTTTGGCAGGTTCGCCGTGATCGCGAGATCCGAGTCGAGCGGCGGGAGCACGTACGTGCCGCCGCCGGGCGCCGCGGCATTGCCGCCGATCATGCGCCCGGCGCAGGCGCTGACGGCGACGCCGACGAGCGCGATTGCGAGTGCAACGAATTTTCTGCCCATGCGCCAGAGCGTACGCGCGGCGGGTTAAGAAAGTCTAAAGCACCGCACTATTCGTTGAGACGCAGCTGCAGGATCGACTCCGTGCTCCGTCCAGAGACCGGGTCGGTCGCCACGACCCGCACTGAGATGGCCTGCTGACCCGGCATCGTGGTGAGCGTGACGGTGATCCGGAAGTTGCCGCGCGCGCCGGCGTCGGTCTCGCCGCTGAACTGGCCTGTCGACGACGGCCGCGGGCCCGCGGTCACGCGAATGTGCCCGTTGGGAACCGTGTTCCCGACGACGTCGAACGTGCGCCCGACGGGTGCGTTCGGAGCGGGCTGCGTGATCGTCAAGCGCATCGTAGGCGGCGGCGGGCCCGAGCGGATCACTTGGAACGACCAGGAGCGATCGAAGGGCGTCTCTTCCGGACCGCGGCCGACGACGCGCACCGTGTGCGAGCCGTAGTCGAGCGGAGCCGGCGGCTTATAGGAGAAGCCCGTCGACGACGTGCCGCTGCGGTAGGTGACGTTGTTACCGTCGAGATAGACGCGGACGGTGCCCGCGTCGACGCGCGCCGTGAACTCGGCCGAGATTACGCTGAAGCGATCGCGCACGTTCGCGCCCGGCTCCGGCTCCTGGAGCCGCAGTCGCACTACGGTCGACGGGGGCGGGTACGGCGGAGGCACCGGAGGATGCGGCGGTCTCGGAGGTGGCGGCGGCAGCGGCTGCGCCATGTTGATCGAGACGACGCGCGTGTTCGCGTCGTAACCAACCTGCGCGCCGAGAGATTGGGCGATGAATCGTAACGGCACGTACGTCGTCGCGCCGACGATGAACGGAGCAACGTCGAGCGTCTGCGGCTCTCCGCTAACGGTGGCTTCCGTCGAACCGATGTGCAGCGAGACCGTCGTACCGCCCTTGGTGGCGTTGATCGTGCCGGAGGCATAGACGACCGTGGCGCCGAGGCGCTCGAAGATGCCGCGCAGCGGGACGAAGACTCGCCCGGCGCGTTCGATCGGGCCCGGACTGAGCGCGAGCGGCTGCCCGTTGATCGTCACCGAGACGGCCTGCGCCGCGGCGCTCTGCGGCAAGCTGGCGAGGGCTACGGCGGCGACCAATGCGCCGCCGACAACGCGAGAAACCATTGAAAACACGGCCCAATCCTCCTTGCCGGATTTTGCTCGATGGTGCGGCGGTTCCCTTTTGGGTAACATTTCAAAAGTGGCGAAGCCTCCGATCAACCCGACCGACTACGACGCGATTCCGACATACTCGCCGCACGGCGACGGCAAGCTGGTTCATGCCGTCATCGAGACGCCGGCGCAGACGCGACACAAGTACGCGTTCGAGCCGAAGTATGGCATCATGGTGCTCAAGCAGACACTCGCGGAAGGCCTCGCCTGGCCGTATGACTACGGCTTCATCCCGCAGACGCTCGCGGACGACGGCGACCCCACCGACGTCCTGGTGATCAACGACTCGCCGACGTTCTCGGGCTGCCTGCTGGAGGTGCGCGTGCTCGGCGCGATCCTCCTAAAGAAGAACGGCGTCGTCAACGACCGCGTCGTCGCCTGCCCCAAGCGCCAAGACGGCGTTACCCTCACGACCGACGCCTACGAAAAGCTCAAGGATGTTCCCAAGGACACGCTGGACGGCATCGAGCGATTTTTGGTCGAGTACTCCGAGGTCGAAGGCAACAAGATACGGTTCGAAGGCACGTGCTCGCGCAGAAAGGCGTTCGCGCTCATCGAGGCGGCGCGCAAGCGCCGCAAGAAGCAAGGTTAGCGGGAAACCCCCTCCGGGCCTCAAAGGGTAGCGGGTCTCGCTCGTAGCTCCCAACCTTGGAGGTCATTCGTGGTTCGTTTTACCCTTAAGTCAGCGTGCCTTTGGGCCGCATCTGCGCTCGCCGTCGGAGCGGCGGGATGTTCGGGCGCCCATTCCGTTCTGCCCGGCGTCGGTCCGCAAGTAGCCAACGACCTGCGGCCGGGCGTCATTGCGCGGTTCAAGCCGCTGAGGCATCAACCGCCCGTGCCGGGAATGCAGCTGGCGTTCCTCATGACGGACGGCACCGTGCTCGCGCAGACCTACACGAACAGCATCTGGTACCGCTACACGCCGGACGCCTCCGGAAACTACGCCGACGGGACGTGGGCGCAGGCGGCGTCGTTACAAGACCCGCCGTACGGACCCTCCGCATTCGCGTCGGCCGTGCAGATCGACGGCCGCTTCGTCATCACCGGCGGCGAATACAATTATCCCGGCAACGGCTACGATCTGCAGCTCACCAACCTCGGCGCCGTCTACGATCCGGTCGCCAACACGTGGACGCCGCTCGGACATCCGCACAACTGGTCGACGATCGGCGATTCGCCCTCGGCGGTTCTGCCCGACGGCGAGTATCTCGTCGGGCAAAAACTGACACATCGCGACGCGATCCTCAATCCGCACACGCTCGCATGGAAGAAAGTCGGCGACCGAGGCAAGTCCGATTTCAACGCCGAGGAGGGTTGGACGCTGCTCCCCAACGGCACCGTGCTCACCGCGGACGTGAAGAACGCCCCGAACTCGGAGATCTACGACCCGGCCAAGCAGAAGTGGACGAGCGCGGGTTCGACCATCGTGGATCTCCACTCGCCGTCGCGGTACGGGTGTCTGCTGTACGGCCCCAACGAATGCTACTATCCGCCGGGTGAGATCGGCCCCGCGATGTTGCGCCCCGACGGAACCGTCTTCGCAACCGGCTCCGCTCCCAACGGCACCGGCACGGGCCACACCGCGATCTACAGCACGGCGACGGGCAAATGGACGGTCGGACCGGACTTTCCCAACGGCGACAATGCCGGCGACGACTTCGCGGCTCTCCTGCCCAGCGGGAACGTGCTGGTGTTCGGCGTCAGCGGCGAGATGTACGAGTTCAACGGCACGACCTGGACGCAAGACGGCAGCGAGTCCGGGCCGCCGCTTCTGCTTCCGACCGGGCAAGTGATGATGCTGAACTACGGCAGCGTGGTGCTCTTCAATCCCACGGGGTCGCCGAAGGCGAGCTGGGCCCCGACGATCAAATACGTCTCGAGCACCGTTACCCGGGGGCAAACCTACAAGATCACCGGCACGCAGTTCAACGGTCTATCCATGGCCATGGCGTTCGGCGACGAATACCAGAACGCGACGAACTACCCGCTGGTTCGCATCACCAATACCTCGACCAAGCACGTCTTCTACGCGCGCACGCACGATCACAGCACGATGGGCGTAGCGACCGGCAAGAAGATCGTATCCACGAACTTCGACGTCCCGAAGAACGCAGACACGGGCGCGAGCACACTCGTGGTCGTAGCCAACGGCATCGCGTCGATGCCGGTCAGCGTCACCGTCAAATAACGACGGCCGAGGCCGGCACGTTCGCGTGCCGGCCTCGGCGTCACGGTTGTCAGCCTCGAGGATCTACGGAGGCGGCTGACCGCCGGTGATCGCGGTCGCGTAAAAGTTGTTGCCCTGCCAGTAGCCGTGCGCGACGATCTGCCGTCCGACGGCTACGCGGCCGGTCGTCTGGTTGTTCAACGCGGCGCTGTCGTCGATCACGACCTGCCCGTTCGTCTGCTGGAGCGTGACGAGATGGCCCTTCACCGAGACGATCGTTCCCGTGACGACCTGGTGACGATAGGTAACCGTCGGGCAGTTGCCGCTGGGTACCCACGTGTCCCCCTGCCACGCGCCGCAACTCGAATCCACATAGGGCGGTGGTGCGGGCGGCGGAGCGCCCTGAGCGCCGGCGATCGCGGTAGAGGCCACAATCCCGGCCACGCCGCTGAGAATCGTAAGCAAAGCTTTCATGGCTCCCATAATTCCCATTGCGGTCAAGCCTAAGCGGAAGCAAACGCCAGCTCGCGGGCACGCCCGCAGCACGGTCAAATGAAGAAGGGGATCGCGAACAGCTGCAGCAGCATCGAGAACAGAACCAAGCCAAGGATCGACTGGTCCAGCAGGATGCCGGCGATCGCACTCCCGGCAAACCATGCAACCCCAAAGACCAAGTCGTAGACTCCGAACGCCGTCGCCCTGCGCCCGCGCGCGATCACGCCGGAGATGAGCGCGAGTAAGATCGCATCCTGCACGGCGATGCCGACGCCCCACAACGCGGCACCGGCCTCCGCGACCGCACCGGCGCCCAAGAACGCGAGCGGGGTCGCGGCCGAGGTGACGGCGATTGCCGGCGCCACCACGCGCTTTCCGGAACGATCGAAGAGCCGGCCGAGGATCGGCGCGGTGACCGCGCCGACGGCCATGGCGACCGCGAACCAGACCGAGATGGCCGCGGCACCGGCGACGTGATCGCGTGCGAAGCGAAATGCGATCAACGCGAAGTCGACGTATCCCGCAGCGATGAGCGCTCCGCCGATCGCGTAGCGGCGGAACGCGCGCGAATCCACAATCGTTGCGTCCTCGGGTTGCGAGCGCGGCGCGATCTCGCGGCCGGCGAGCGTGGCAGCGAGCAGGAAGACGAGCGTCAACAGCGCGGGGACGACGAGAATTCCAAAGCCCAGGCTGTATCCGGCACGGGCGATGGCGAACGCGACGAGGAGCGGGCCGATGGTCGCGCCGATCTGATCCAGCGCCTCGTTGAAGCCGAAGACGCGTCCGTGTCCGATCGCATGTCCGGCCTCGGCAAGGACGGCCGACGTGGCCGGCTTGCGGATGCCGCGCCCGACGCGCTCGCCGATCATGAGCCCGGCCGCGGCCGGCCAGCTTCCCGCGAGCGCCAGCGCCGGAACGCACAGCACGTTGATCGCGTACCCCACCCAGATTTCGAGCCAGTAGCGTCCGGTGCGGTCGGCGATCGCGCCCGACGCCAAGCGGATCGCATAGCCGGCAAGCTCGCCGCCCCCGGCAACCGCTCCGACCGCGGCTCCGCTCGCGCCGAGGTGACCCAGAAAGGCTCCGGCGACTCCGCGCGCGCCCTCGTACGTCATGTCCGCAAACAAATTGACGACGCCGATGACGGCGACGAAGCGGAACACGCGCTTCGCGTCGAGAGTCACGGGCGCGGCGTTAGCGCGAGAGATAGTGGTGTTCGACCCAGCGCGCCCACGCGCTGGACGGCGTCCCCCGATAGCTCTTGATCAGTACGCCGCAGCCTCCCCACGTGTCCCAGGTCCAGGCCTCGTAGCCGACGCCGTGCGCGTCGGCCCAATTCATGAACGTCGAGATATAACTCGATCCGCAGTCGGATGCGTCGTACGTCTCGCCCGTCTCGCCGAAGATCAGCGGAACGACCTTGGTGATCGGCTTCATGCTCGAGTCGAAGCACTTCACCGTGTCGCATAGGTTCTTGCCGTAGACGTGCGCCTCGGCGACGAGCTGCCCGTCGGGATCGCTCGGGCGGGACCTCAGCCACGTCGATCCGTTGTAATCGGACCCGTCGATTTTGCCGCAGGCGTTGGCATAGTCGATGCATGGAATCGAGATGACGCCGTGATATCCCGCCGCCCGCATCCGGTTGACGGCCTGCTGCATCGCTGCGGTTAGATAGAATTTGCCGCTCGAGCCGTACGTCGCCTCGTTGTCACACCCTTTGCGCATGAAGCATTTCCAGCCCACGGTCGTCTCGCCCCACGGCGCCAAGATCACGTTTGGGTCGTTCTTGAACGTGGCCGCCATGCTCGACCACATCGCCGGAGAGTGGTCCTCGTCGGGAGCATCGGGCTGATACGTCGCCTTGTAGGTGCCGGGAGCGCCCCAGATCAGAGACACCTCGGCGTACATGCCGTGGCGATGCAGCAGATTGACGTAATCGACGAGCGCGTCTCGATACTTCCTGCCGGCATAGGCCGGGTTCATTCCGTTGATGTCGAGCCAGCAATCTTCGTTGAGGAGGACGCGCACGATGTTGACGCGCCATGACGCGATCGCGTCGATCGACCGCGCATCGTTCGGCCCGTCGAAGATGCCCCAGCCTTGAACGCACGCGTACTCGGTGCCGGAGCGGTTGACGCCCTGCAAGTGAACCGGGTTGTCGTTGCCGTCGACGAGCTGGTTGCCCGAGACGCGCAGGCCGTTCAGGTTCGCAGGGAGCATGCGAGCGGCGCTCGGCAGGCCCGGCGCGGGCGCGGTTCCGGCCCCCGCGCACGCCGCCGCAAGGAGGGCCACAGCGAGCATCGGCGCCTTGGCGTTCATGGCCGCCGATATTCCCGGCGCCGCCCGAAAGTTACTTTCCAGCGTGCTCAAGAACTACGCGCGGATGCCGCAGAAGTATCGCTACGGTGAGATGACGTGGCCCGAAGTCCGCGACGCCGCAGCGCGTCGATGCGTGGCCCTCGTGCCGATCGCGACGCTCGAGGATCACGGTCTACACCTCCCGATCGACACCGATCTCACGCTCTGTGCGAGCGTCTGTGAGCTCGCGGCCTCGCGGGCGGCGGATCGCATCGTGCTCGTGCCCGCGATCAATCACGGTTACAGCCCGCATCACATGGATTTCCCCGGCGCGCTGACGATCGGTCCGCACACGCTCATCGACTATTGCCTCGATGTATGCAAGAGCCTGGCGCACCACGGATTCTCGCGCATCCTCATCGTCAATGGGCACGGCAGCAACACGCCGTTCGCCGAAATCGTCGCGCGGCAGTGCGTGGTCCAGACCGGCGCGCTGACCGCTGCCGTCAACTACTGGGCCGCGCCCGGCGTGCGCGAGGCCGCCGAGACGCTGCGCGAGTCGGACAAAGTCGGCGGCATGAATCACGCGTGCGAGTTCGAGACCTCCCTCTATCTGGCGCTCCGGCCGGAGCTCGTGGACATGAACAAGGCGGTAGCCGAACTCTCGCATCGGCCGTCGAAGAGCTACTGGACCGACCTGATCGCCGGCGACGGTCCCCTCGCGATGATGGAGCACTGGAGCCAGCTCAGCCGAACGGGGGTCATGGGCGATCCCACCAAGGCCTCCGCCGCGAAGGGTCGCATTCTTCTGGAGGCGGCGTCGAACGGCATCGTCGAGCTCGTTGACGAGTTGCTCGAGCGACGGAGCGTTCCGCGCGCCGACCAGCACTCATGACACGAATTGCCGCGGTATTGGGTCTCGCGCTCGCCGGCTGCGCCGGCGTTTCTTCGTTTGCGCCGCACGCGCCGGGGAGTGGGATTTCGAACGACGCGCGCCGCGGCAAGAACCTGATTTACGTCGCAGACAACAACGGAGTCGAGATCTACCCCGCCGGCGTAAGCGACCCGCCGCGCATCGGAAGGATTACGGACGGGATATCGGGCGCGGACGGCCTGTTCGTCGACGGGAACGGAAATCTCTACGTCGCGAACTTGCGCGGCGCGTCCGTCACCGTCTATCGCCCGGGACAGACCGTGCCGTTCGAACGATACCCGACGGCGAAGAATCCGACGGACGTCGTCGTCGGAAACGACGGCACCGTCTACATCTCACAGGCAGGCGCCACGTGCATCTGCATCACGGAATATCCGGCCGGCAGCACGATTCCGAAGGTAACGATTCCATTGAAGGCGGCCGGCGGCTATCCGCTGTTCATGACGCTCGATACGTCGAACGCCTTATACGTCTCGATGGCAACGGTGGGCGGCGGGAAGGTCCTCAAGTTCCGGGCGGGGCACACGAAAGGCTTGACCCTGTCTCTTGCGGGCCTGATCACGCCGCGAGGGCTCGGCCTCACCGCTCGCGGAGCGCTCGCGGTCGCGAACGACACGTTGAACTTCCACTATGGCTTCGTGAGCGTGTATCACCACACGAGAGCGGGATACAAGCTACTCGAGCAGTTCGTAGGGGGAAGCCAGCCGGAGCAGATCAGCTTCGGTCGCGACCGTGTGCGGATGTACGTGGCCGACGCCGGCTATTCTGAGCGCAACGGCAGCGTCGCGATCTTCCAGTCCGAGAGCGGATGGAAGCGCGTCGGAACGATCTCGCGCGACTTGAGCCAGCCGTCGGGAGTTGCCCTGAGCCCGGACGCCTTCTAACTGTTTTCCGAGGCGTCGTACACGAGACGTCCCTCCGGCAGTAGGCGCACCCCCGGCGTCACGCGATGCGGCTGCGGCGCGCCGGCCTGCATCAGGTGCTGCACGTCGACGCGACGTGCGAGAACGAGCGCGTCCGCGATGAGGCGGCGGTGGCAGCGCCACCAGAGCGTCTCCGAGCACATGACGGCGGTACGGCGACGCCGGGCGTCCTCGAGCAGCTGCGCCAATGCGGCGGCGAACTCAGGCGACTGCATGTAGTCGGCGTATCCGCGAAACGACGGGTGGCGAAGGGCCACGTTCGGGCTGTCCGCGCGCGGCTTGCGAAAACCGCCGAGCGCGGGGCGCCACTCGTAGCTCGCGCCGGAGAGGTCCGGCACCCATAGCGCCATCCGCTCGGCCCAGACGTGGGGATGGGCCCGGCTCTTCGGCACGCTTCGCACGTCGACGACCGCCTCGACGCGCGCCGCGCGGATCAGAGCGGCCAGCTCGACCTCGCCGGCCGTGCCATGCCCGAACGTGTAGATTGTCGTGCTGCCGACCATCAACGAACCATCAAATCGTCGCGAATTGAAGGCGCGCGCAATGCGCCGATGTTAGACTGAGTTTCGCTGTGCTCCGCGTGTGCATTTGGACGGCCGTCGCGTTCGTACTGCTCGGCGCGCCCGTCAGGGCCGCCGTGAATGGTACCTTTTCATTCGCGGTCGCTCGCGCGCCGCATCCACTTCCGCTGGATCCGGCGCTCGCGGACCCGGCGTGGACCGCCGGCAAGGTCCCCGACGGCGCCGGACCGTGGATCAATGTGACGACGCGCTCGCCGGCGACTCTCGCGACAACCGCCTATCTGCTGTACGACGACAAGAACATCTATGTCGGCTTCAAGGCGGAGCAGGCCGGCGTCCCGGTCGTCGCCGCACAGACGACGAACGACGTGGGGTTCGGCCTCGACGACTTCCTCGGCATCGGCCTCGATACGAGCGGCACGGGAAGCGACGCATACTATTTCGAGGCGACGCCGCGCGGCGTGCGCTACGAACAAGCCAACGAGAACGTCCGCTACCGCGCGCGCTGGAGCGCGGCCGGGAGCGTCGCGCAAGGCTCCTGGAGCGCGGTCCTGATCGTCCCGCTGGACGTGCTTCGCGTGCCGCGCGGCGGCAAGCAGACGTGGCGCTTTCAGTTCGTCCGCGGCGTCGCCGCGCGCGGAGAGCACATCTCGTGGGTCTGGGACCCGATCATGGCCGACGCGGCGGCGGGGACGTGGCCGACGTTCGCGGATACGCGCTTCTGGGCCGCCGGAGGCCTGGACCTCGCGGCGTCGGCGGCGACGCGTCCGAAGCCGCGCGCCGACGTCTACGCGCTCGCGAGCATCGGCAACGACCGCAATCTGGCGCAGCAGCCCAACGGGACGTTCCTACCGGAGAACGCGCGCAACTACGGCGCCGACGTCAGCTATCCCCTGAGCCCGACGGTTCGTTTCGTAGGCACGTTGAATCCCGACTTCTCCAATGTCGAGATCGATCAGCAGACGATCGTGCCGCAGGAGTTCGCGCGGCAGCTCATCGAGTACCGGCCGTTTTTCGCGCAGGGCGCCGCCTTCATCAACGCCTCGAACGCCCCGCGCACGCCGGCCGGAACCAACGTGCAGCCGCCCTTCCTCGTATTCTACTCGCCCTCGGTGGGACCGTTCGACAGCGGTGCCAAGGTCGAGGGCACTTCCGGCGATCAGAGCTTCGGCGCGCTGACGTTCCACGGATACGACGAGACGACGAACAACACGTTCAGCGATCAGGCCTACGGCTATCAACACATCGTTCCGGGCGGCTCGTTCATCTACTGGAGCGACGGGGTCTTCGCCAACCACAGCATCGCCGGGACCGACGACACGATGGAGTTGGGAGCCGAGGCGCGCGACTACAGCAACGGCATGATCTACTTCTTCGATCATTCCTTTGAGGACGGCACGTGGGTTCCGCAAGGCCACGCGGACTTCACCGAATTCTTCGTCGACCGGCACAAGAATAACTTCGAGGTCAACGCCGGATACCTCGACGTCTCGCCCAACTACAACCCGATCGACGGCTACACGCCGAACTCCGACATGCGCGGACCGCAGTTCGAGACCGACTTTCAGGGCACGACTCCCGGGATCAAGAACTACTCGCTGTTCTTTACGATGGATCGCTTCCTCGACGAGTCCGGCGCGGTCCATCAAGCGGATACGCAGTTCTTCGTGACTGCGACCTTCCCCAATCTCTTCTCCCTCGACGGCGTCGGCGAAGCCGTAGGCCAGCTGCGCTCGTATTCGATCCCGGCGGGCCCAGGGTGTAGCGGCCCGATTTTGTTCACGTCGAGCTTCACCGGTTATCCGTGCTATCTCGATGGCGTGACGCAGCCGTTCAATCTCTACCAGATACCGATCGGTTACCGCGACGGGACTCCTTCGCCCGTAGACGTCAGCTACTCATGGGGGCCGTTCGGCGATAATTACGTGCATCTGTTCTCGATCGTCACGAGCCGTCCGATCGGGCGGCGGATGAGTCTCGGCCTCGAATACGACGGCACGTACCAGCGCGCGTTTTCCGACGGCGTGCTCGACTCGCAGTGGCTACGCCGCATCTCGCTCGGCTACAACCTCAGCAGCGAAAGCTCGTTTTCGCTCGAGCTGCGCGACATCAACGGGCGCGGCGGCTTCGCGACGGAGATCGGCAACAACCTCGCCGTCGGCTTTCACGAGCGTTTCGCCAAGGGTAACGAGCTCTACGTAAACTTCGGCAGCCCGGCGGCCGGGGCCACCTTAAACCGCTTGATCGTGAAGTTCGTTTTCCACGCCGGCGCGGACGAGGGGACGTAGCGTTCCGTGGTCGAGGCGACCGGCGAAGCGGTTTAGGCCGGCGTCCCGTCCCGCACGGCGGAGCGTATTGTTTGCCGCAACTCCGGCGAGTCTGCGTGCTGGTGGACCGCGATCGCGTGCTGCGCCGCCGCTTCGACGACCTCGTCCT
>JAFAJV010000082.1 GCA_019235995.1 Vulcanimicrobiota bacterium | reverse complement strand
AAGGCGGGCACGGTCGTCGCGGTCAGCCTGCGCCGCGACGGAGCGCCGCTCGCCGTCTCGATCACGCGTGACAACGTGCAGCCGCCGACGGTCGTCTTCAAGATGCTGCCCGATGGGATCGGCTACGTTTGGATCATCGCATTCGGCCGCGCGACGCCGGGCGAGTTCGACGCGGCGATCACGCGCCTGAACGAGCAGGGTGCGAAGGCCCTCGTGCTCGATCTGCGCAACGACGGCGGCGGCTACGTCAACTCGGCCCTCGACATCAGCTCGCGCTTCATCGCCAACAAGGCGCTGCTCACGGTCGAGGAGCGCGGTCAGCACGCGACGACGATCGACGCCGAGGGCAATCCTTCGATCACGCTGCCGGTGTCCGTGCTCGTCAACCAGTACACGGCGTCCGCTTCGGAGATCACCGCGGGTGCGCTCCAAGACGACGGCATCGCCTCGCTGGTGGGAGCGAAGACGTTCGGCAAGGGCGTGATGCAGACGCTGACGCCGTTGCCCGACGGCGCCGCGATCAAGATCACGACGGCCCACTACCTCACGCCGAACCACCGGGACATCAACCTACGCGGAATCGACCCGGACGTCAGCGTCGTGGAGAACAAGGACGCGCACTTCGGCGAGGCCGACAAGGACGCGCAGCTGCGGGCGGCCGTCGCGCTGCTGCAGAAGAAGATCGCAGCGCGATACTAGGTCGCTTAAGGGCGATTAGCTCAGCTGGGAGAGCGCCTCCCTTACAAGGAGGATGTCGGCGGTTCGAGCCCGTCATCGCCCATATTCTGCCCTATGGCTTGACTTGCGCCCTCCCGCTCTCGCAGCCAGGATCGTTAACATCGGACATCGGCATTTCGCCAAACCCCTGCACATAAACAACGTTGCAGTGCTCGCCGATGACCCAAAAGCCGCTCGACACGTGGTTGCTTTCGATCGCAGCTCGGCTCGTGGAGTGAGCATCGAAAACAATAAGGGGCGGCCCATTCTTGTCCCCCGTGGGCTGCGGGACGAACCAAAGCGTTGCAAGGCGTTGCTTGTAGTAGGGCGTCCGCTCTATTTTCATTAACCAGTCGCGCTGAGCGCTTGAGAGGGTGGGGATACCCGGTTTACCGAGGTCGATCACGCGATAGGGTTGAGCAGCGGGCTGCGACGGCGCTACTGCCACCAGGACCAGCGACGCCGCGGCTAATGAGGTCAGCATACTACATCCGGACTGTGGCTTCACTGTTATCATACTCCTGCGCTATGAGTGAAGGTCTATCGTGTCGGTTTCGTCGTCCGCGTCCTGGAATTGAACTATGACTTTGGACGTATCTTTGGGATATCTTTGGTAGCCGGCAGGCACGAATTTCACGGGTCCAGTTGTTCCCGTTGATTGCTGGACGCCGGACCATACTGATGGACCAAACTCAGTGCCGTCGGTGAAGTCGTCACCATCCCGCTGACCGATCGTCGACATCCGCGCCATAATGCAACAATTACCGACCCATCCGTTTGCGTTTGGGTCCACCTCGATTGTGCAGTTGGGGTCGCCCAGCTTGCCGCACGTCGAATCCCACAAAGTAACCGCTATGAAACAACATTTAGAGCCACTCGAAACAAACAGCTGCATGGTGTCACCAACGGGAAAATGCGGAGAGGAAACGACTTTCATTCCCGTTTGCGGCGTACTATAGTAAAAATAGTAGCCAGCTTGATTGAGAAAAATTCCCGCCTCGGAGTCCGTGGTATTCGGGCTAGTCCAACCCTCAATGTAGATGTAGCCCTGATCTGGGGCTCCGTTCGGATTTTCAATCGTGCCGCCGACTATCGTCGCGTCAGCACCGCTTAATCCGGGTCCGCTGTAAACGCGTCTAAAGGCACCCGTGTTGTCACTACAGGGCGGCGGGTTATTGCCGCTCCAACCACAGGCTGGAACAGTCGAGCCCATGAGCCTTAAGTTAGAGCGACCCGCCAAACTGTCCCCGTAATCTGGCGGCAGCGCCACCTCGCTTCCGTCCGCGAGGATCATTGTACGGTGATCGGTTATATGAGGCGCGTAAACCTCGTGGTGAATGCGTATTCGCCCCATAGCGACTTGCGCCTCAAGTCTCGCCGCGCCGGCTCTGTCGAACGCTGCGATAGTCGGTCCGGCAAGTGACGTTCGATTATCGGCTTGCGAAGACGTTGGATAAGGTAGTGCCACCGGAGCTATTTGGCCAGAGGAGCACGCGATCAGGGGTAAGAGCGCAGTCGCGCTGAGCGAACGAACCATTGACGCCGCGTTTCGAAGTTTCACCACAATGAAGTCCCCTTGATCAAAAAAGCTCTGAGGACGAACTTTCGGAGCCTAGTGGCGGATATGGCTCGTATTGCGGACAGTGCGGTTTCGAGAAAGGCTTATCCTGCTGCGTTTTCGGCGTTTTGTGCTCGGCCGCTGCTCTTCGTGGCTTCCCTTACAAGGAGGATGTCGGCGGTTCGAGCCCGTCATCGCCCTGGTCGCCATTTACGTAGTGCTTCTGGTAGCAGTCGTCGTCACCGTCGACGTCGTGTTCTTCCATGGACACGCCTGGGAACGGCTAATCGTGAATATCGGAATCGTGTTGGTATTCGCAGCCTTTTATTTCAGATTCCTTAAACGTTCATCAGATTAGCTCGGCTTTTTTCCAGTTCGGATTATTGCAGCTTTAAGGTCAGCACCATCTTCGGCCTGTTCAGCACGTCTTCGCCCCCTTCGCGACGGTGTGCGGCATGGCCAAGAACGGCCGATATTTGCGCGTGGCTCTGTCGAAGGCGTACCCGACGATCTCACCGTGGTCGTTGATGTCGTTGCCGAAGAACAAGTGCAGGGAGGTCGACGCACAAACCAGTTGGTTGAGGTCGAGCATGGCTCCGTGTTGCCAAAGGAACGCGCGGCATTTGCTGTATTGAACGGTGGTGCACGACCCGCCCACGACCTGGCCATGGTTGTTGGCGCCGAATGCCAGGCTCGCACCGTCTCCCGAGAGAGCGCCAAGATCTTGCATCCCCTGGGCTTTCGTCCAAAGAAACGCGTGGGTCGTCGCGTCGCCGGCGAGATCCGATTGACCAACCACGTCGCCCGCCGAATTGATGGCCCAGGGAAAGGTATTCAAGGCGCCGCCGAGGTTTCCTAAATCGGACACCGTTCCAGCGTGCCAGAGCACGCCGTGGCGCGTGGGGTTCGAGCACGTTCCCGACACGCCGAAGATCTGCTCGTTGTCGTTGATTCCGTCGGCTCCGGAGACGACGTCGCCGGGCAGCGTGCGGAGTTGTCGCTCCTCGCCGGACTTCGGTCCCCAGACCACGCCTTCGAAATCGAGAATGCGCGGAGGCGAGCAGGTTGGGTCGTTAATCGCCGTTTCGGTGTATCCGGCGATCTGGCCGCGATCATTTGCCCCTAGCGCCTCCCCGTTGTTTCCGCCGAGCGTCGGAAGGGCGCGCAACACGCCGTTCTTCCAGGCGGCTCCGAGACAGATTAAACCGGTACCGAAACCGCAAAAGTTCTCCTGTAGCGGGTCGCGCTTTGACGTCTCCGCGACGACGGCGATCAGCCCGCGGCCGTCTTTCACGGGCCATTGCTCGGAGCTGTTGGGCCCTCCGAGGGTGCCGAGGTCCGTCATCTTGCCGTCCCGCCACAATACGGCGCGGGAGCTGCAGCAACGTCCCAACCCGTTGGAGGAGCCGACGGCCCAAGCCCGATTGCTGATTCCTTCTGCAACCCCGCCGCCCAGAGGCGTCGTCAATGCCGAGACGCTGTAACGAGTCGCCGTGCCCGGCTGCGGAATGGGTGCGACTTGTGACTGCGATCCGCAGCCGGCGAGCGTAACGCCCATGCAAATGACGAACGCAAAGCCGGCGAAATTCGGGGTCCTCATTGACCTCGCTCCTCCAAAGATCGGTGGGCCCAATCGGCCGCCTGCTAGATTCCAGTCTAGCACTTTTGGGAAGAGCCCTTCTAGCCGGCGCGAACGTCCGCGGCATGCTCGATTTGCAGAACCTGATCGTCGAACCCGAGGGCGACGTCGCGGTGATCGCGTTGAACCGTCCCGAGAAGCGCAACGCGCTGTCGCTGCAGATGATGCGCGAGCTCGATGCGGCGCTGGCGGAGATCGGCGGGGATGCGAACGTACGCGCCGTCATCCTGCGCGGCGAAGGCGCCGCCTTCAGCGCGGGGCATGACTTGCGCGAGCTCGTCGACCGCGACGTCGAGGCGTACCGCACGATCTTCGAGGCCTGCGTCGCCCTGATGGCGAGGATCGTGGCGACGCCCCAGCCCGTGATCGCCGAGGCCGCGAAGGTTGCGACCGCGGCCGGGTGTCAGCTCGTCGCGGCGTGCGACCTCGCCGTGGCGTCCACCGAGGCGACGTTCGCCACGCCCGGCGTGCGCATCGGGCTGTTCTGCAGCACGCCGATGGTGGCGCTTACGCGTGCGATCGGCCGCAAGCGCGCGATGGAGATGCTGCTCACGGGCGATCCGATCGACGCTCCGACGGCTCTTGCATGGGGATTGGTCAATCGCGTCGTC
>JAFAJV010000064.1 GCA_019235995.1 Vulcanimicrobiota bacterium | reverse complement strand
AGCGTCCTCGAAGAGATCGGCGGACTCGCCGCCGTCGGCGGACGGCTTGCCGACGATCACCGGCTCGGCGAACTCGTCGCCGGCAGCGGCCGCGAGGTCGCGCTCTCGCGCTACGTGGTGAGCACGACCGTCTGCGAGACGACGCTGCACGAGCTGTGGCTGCACGAGCTGCGCTGGTCCCGCACGAACCTCGCGCTGGCGCCCGTCGGCTACGCCTTCTCCTTCGTGACCTACGCGCTGCCGTTCGCGCTGATCTACCTGGCGGCATCGCGCAATCTCGCCTGGGGGATCCCGCTGCTCGCCGCCGTCTCCGCGCTGCGCGTCGCGGTGCACTATCTCGCGCGCAACGCGCTGCGCGTCCGCAGATCCGACGACCTCTGGCTCGCGCCCGCTCGAGACTTCCTGAGCCTCGCGGTTTGGGCGGCGAGCCTGTTCGGGCGAACCGTGCTGTGGCGCAAGAAGGCGTATCGCGCGTAGCGTGAAGTTCGACCGCTGGTCGTGGCTCGGACTCGGGTTGCTTGCGCTCGGGATAATGATCCGAGCCGCGATGTACTTTCCACCGGCGATGTTCCAGGTCGATCCCGACGCGATTCTCGCCGGGCTTTGTGCGTTTGGGATTACCCACGGCCAGCACCCGGTGTTCTTCCCCGGCGGTTTTCGCTTGGGCGCTGCGAGTTGCTACTTGACGGCGGCGTACTTTCATCTCGTCGGACCCGAGAGAATGGCGTTGGCTCTAACCGGGCTCACGTGGGGGGCTCTGTTCCTCATCTTCATGCTGCTGTTTCTGCGCGCGTTATTAGGTCCGAAGTCCGCGTGCGTCGCCTTCCTTTTCGCAATAGTTCCGCCCGAACAGTTTATGACCGTCACATATCCGCCGTGGGGCTACGGCGAGATCATGGCCTCCTGTGCGGCAACGCTCTGGCTGGCCGTCTTGTGGCGGCGCGAAGGAGCGCTGTGGCAGCGGCTTTGCTTTGGATTCAGCGTCGGGATCGGCATTTGGTTTTCGCTTCAGACCCTCATGATCGTCATACCGGCTATAGCTTGGATCGCCTTACGGCGACACTCGACGGTGCTCCGCGAAGCGACGGCCCCCATCCTCACCGCCGCGATCGGCGCGCTGCCATGGATCGTCGGCAACGTGAGCGGCGGCTTCCCGACCTTCACGCACAATTGGGCCTCGGGTTCGGTGCCGAGCATCTATTCTGCCTGGGACAACTCCGTGTGGCTCTTGAGTTACCTGCTCCCGCATCTGCTCTTTAGAACGTCCGGCTGGTGGTCCGAAACCCCGGTACTCATCGCCGCCTTCGTGCTCGCAGCGGTTGCTTTTGCGATGGTCGTTCACCGCAACGCGGCCGAGCCACGCCGTTCTCATTCACCTCGAGAGCTCGGACTGCTCGTGCTGTTCGCGTTCATCGCGTCGGTCGGCATCTTCAGCGCGTCGGCCGCGGGATCGATTCGTGGATGGACGCCTCGCTACATCGCGCCTCTTTACGTTGTGGTTCCGATCTTCTTGGGGATAGGAATAGAACGCCTTTGGTCCGCCAGCCGTATTTTAGCAGGCCTCACTGTCGCGGCGCTCCTCATCCCAAATCTACTGTTGTATGGGCTTCCGGGCAGCCAATTGCGTGCGCAACTCACTGCGGAGCTGTCGGATTACGAGAGCCTCGAGCATGCTTTGGTGAGACATCGCATCCAAATGGCCTACGGCGACTACGTGTGGGTATACGACCTGAACTTCGACACCCACGAAGAAATCGCGGCAGTCCCCAAGAGCCCCCACGAAGATTACTTGGATTACGGTGGCAAACTTCGGAATTCTTCCGTGCGATGGGCCATTATCGGTGCCCCGGACGAGGTCGAGCGCGAGGCGGCGAGCGCCGGCGCGCGTGGCAAACTCGAACGATACGGCCAGTTGTGGCTGTTGATCGTGGATCGCCCTGCGCCCGACGCCGCAAAATTGCTAGTAACTCTGCGCAGCTTCTGGCGGCAAGGTTAGTGCAGCGCCTTGGAGCCGAGCGTCTGGAGGTTGACGCCGTTGGCTTCGAGGATAGTGCCTTCGACCCGCTGCAGCTCGACGACCGCCTTGTTCAGATCGGTCTGCGCCTGCAGCTCGCGGCCGCGCGCCGCGGCGAGCTGCACCTGGCGTTGCAGCACCAGAAACGTCGTGGACGTGCCCGCATGGAACTTCCGCACCTCGCTCGCGTACACGGCCTCCGCGGACTGGCGCGATTGGCTCGCGGCGTAGAGCCGCGAGAGCGCCGATTGATAACTCTGTAGCGCATCGCGCGCTTCGGACCCGATCCGCTGATCGACACCCTGCGCCTCGATGGCCGCCTGCTGCTCCTCTTGTTCCGCCGTTTGCTTGAGGCCTCGCGCGAACGAATTCTCCAGCGGAATGTTGACGTTAAACGAGACGTTGAACGCCGGATAGCGCCAGGCCCACATGTTGGCCGTCGCTGTCCCCATCTTGCCCTGCGTCTCCGGCGGCGGCGTCGGGCAGCCGCCCGTCGGCAGATTGCACCCGGTCGACTCAAAGCCCGGCACGGGCGCGAGCAGTCCGGCGAAACCGTTGCTCTGGTACTGCACTTGAAGATCGGCTTGCGGGAGCAGTTGATTCTTTGCGTAGGCCCGATCGACGTCGGCCTGGCGAATCTGATCCTGGGCTTGCCGCACCTCCGGGCGATACGAAGCGGCGAGCCTGACGACAGTGGACAAGCCTTGGACCGCCGGCAGCTGCTGCACCGGCGACGACGGCACCAAGTTGGCGCGCCAGATGGGATCGTCGGGATCCGAGACGATCAGGCTCTTGAGCTGATTTTGAAGACGAGAGACGGTTTCGAGCGCCGCAAAAACGTCGCTCTGGAATTTCGCAACCTGACTTTGGGCCTCGACCGCGGCCACGGGAGCCACCGCGCCGCGCCGCGCGATCCGCGCGACGCTCTGCTCCTGCGTCGCCGCGTCTTTCAGCGCCTCTTCTTGGATCGCGACGTTGCGCCAGGCCGCGACAAGGTTCCAATAGGAATCCTCGACTTGTGCGACCGTGCTGGAGGCGTCCACGAGCGCCTGCTGCTCCTGCGAATCGGTGGTAAGAAGCTGCAGGTTGAGCGCGCGCTTTCCGGCGTTCATCCCGAAGTTGCGCAACAACGGTTGAGTCACCGCGAGGTTCAGCGAGGACTGATAGTACGGGTTGAACGTATTGATCAGCGTGTTGTTGTAGGTGCGCGTCCGCACGATGCCGATGCTGTAGCTCGTGCCGTTGACGAGCTGCCCCGAAAACGAACCCTGGAAATTATATTGATGCTGGATGATATTTCCGGGCCCCGCCGTCTCGCACGGAAACGGAGGGCCGACAATCGGTTGGCAAGTGTACAATCCCGGGTTGCCCGGGCCCGCAAAGAAGAGATTCTCAGGCGGTGTAACCGAGAAGCTCGACGACGGCTCCAACATGAGCTGCGTGTCGAACGCGGACTTCGCTTCCGCAATGCGATATCGCGCGATTCGCGCATTCGAGGCCGAGATTGCAAGGTTGGGATTTTGCAGCAGCGCCATCGCGACCGCGTCCTGCAGCGAGATGCCGACGAACGGCTGTTGGGTCACACCGACGATCGCTGGGGAGCCCGGAGGCGCCGCGGCAGCGTGATATCCCGGGGCGACGCTCGGCACGGGAGGCAGGCTCGGCGACGGGATCGGCGTCGGCAGAGACGCTCGCGCCGGCAGACCGCCGTCCGCCTGCGCCGAAGTGGGGCGCACCGGCAAGGCACCCGCCGCGAGCGCGGCAAGCGCGACTGCTGCCGACAGCGCGCGCGTCCTCGAGCCCCTCACCTTATCGCCCGATCGCCTGGCTTCCGAGCGTTTTCAGGTTGACGCCGTTGTCCGTCAGGATCGAGCCGTCAACGCGGTGCAGCTCGACGATGGCCTGATTCAGATCCGTCTGCGCCTGCAGCTCCTGGCCGCGCGCCTGCGCCAGCTGCACCTGACGCTGCAGCACGAGAAACGTCGTCGAAGCGCCCGCGTGGAACCTTCGAAGCTCGCTCGCGTACACCGTCTCCGCCGCTTCACGCGAACGTCGCGCCGAATTGAGGCGCGCGAGCGCCGACTCATAGCTCTGCAGGGCAACGCGCGCCTCGGCGCCGATGCGCACCGCGACGCCCTGCATGAGGATCGTCGCCTGCCGGCGCTCCTCGGCGGAGACGCCGCGCATCCCGCGCGCGAGGTTGGCCTGAAGCGGATAGCCGACGATGAGCGCGACGTTGAACGTCGGGAAGTACGCAGCCCACATGTTGTGATAAGCGAAAGCCATCGCGCCCTGCGTTTGCGGCGGCGGCGTGGGGCACGCGGTCAGCGCGGAGTTGGAACACACGTTTGTGAGAAACGGCGGGACGGGCGTCAGCAGCCCCGCGAAGCCGTTGCTCAAGTATTGCGCCCGCAGATCCGCCTGCGGCAGCGATTGGTTCTTCGCGAACGCCTGATCGACGTCGGCCTGATGCGCCTTCGCTCGCGCCTGCAGAACCTCGGGGCGATTTTGCCGCCCTTCCGCTATGACGGCGGCCAAGTCCGACGGCGCCGGAAGCTGCTGCACCGACGTGGACGGGACGAGGTTGGCGCGCCAGATCGGATCCCCGGCGTCCGTTACGACGAGGCTCTTCAGGTGATTTTGAAGCTCGGAAACGTTCTGCAACGCCGAGTAGACGTCGTCGCGAAACGTCTCGACCTGCGTCTGCGATTCGACCGCGTCGACGTTCGCGCCCGCACCCCGACGAGCGAGACGCACGTTGTTCTGCTGCTGGGCAATGGCTTCGCGCAGCGCCTCCTCCTGGATGGCAACATTCCGCCACGCCGCTACGAGCTGCCAGTATGCGTCCTCGACCTGCGCGATCGTATTCGACGCGTCGATGAGCGCCTGCGCCGCCTTTGCGTCCTCGTTGACGAAGGCCAGCTTCAGCTGGCGCTTGTTGGCGTTCATGCCGGCATTGCGCAGCAGCGGCTGCGTTACCGCGAGGTTGAGCGTCGCGATGTAGTACGGGTTGTAGGCGTCGAAGACGGTGTTGTTATAGGTGCGGCTCTGCTGGATGCCGGCCTGGTACGTCATGCCGTTCTCCGTCTGGCCGCCGACGCCGTATTGAAACGCGGACTCGTGTTGGATGATGTTGCCCGGCCCGGTCGTGTAGATCACGCCCGGCGTCGACGCCGGGCCGGGCGAATATTTTCCGAGCTCGCCGGGGCCGGCCTCGAAGGCGTTCTGCGGCGGATTCACCGAGAAGCTCGAGGACGGCTTGAGCTGCAGCTGCACGTCGTAGGCGCCCTTGGCCTCGACGATCGTGTAGCGCGCGATGCGCACGTTCGAAGCGGATACGGCGAGGTCCGGATTTTTCAGCAGCGCCATCGCGATGGCATCCTGCAGCGACATGCCGACGAACGGCTGCTGCGTCACGCCGACGATCTGCGGCTGACTGGGCTGTTCGTCGGGTGCGCGATAGCCGGGCGCGACGCTCGGCACCACCGGCAGCCGGGGCGAAGGTACCTCCGTCGGCAAGGTCGCACGCTGCGGCGCCCTGTCGAGCTGCGCCGACGTCGGCTGCACCGGCAGCGCCGCAAGCGCGATAACGGCGCTTGCCACGACGAGGGCGAAACGGTTCACGATTGCGCGATTCCTATTGCGCCAGCGCCCGCGTTCCGAGCGTTTGAACGTCGACGCCGTTGCTGCGCAGGATCGTGCCCTCGACGCGTTGCAGCTCGACGATGGATTCGTTCAACTGAGTCTGCGCCCGCAGCTCGCTCCCCCGCGCCTGATCGAGCTGCACCTGGCGCTGCAGGACGAGATACGTCGTCGACTCGCCGTTGTGGAACTTGCGCAGCTCGCTTGCATACACGGTCTCCGCCGCTTCGCGCGCGCGGCGCGAAGCGGCGAGCTTGGAGAGCCCAGACTGGTAGCTCTGCAGCGCGTTGCGCGCCTCCGCGCCGATGCGCTGCGCGACGCTGGCCATGGCGACCTTGGCCTGCGTCACCTCCTCGCTCGCGACGCCGCGCAGACCGCGCGCGACGTGGCCCTGGATCGGATAGCCGACGATCAAAGCGACGTTGAATGTAGGAAAGTATCCGGCCCACATGTTGTGGTAGGCCCACGGCATCGTGCCTTGCGTGTTGGGCGGCGGCGTCGGACAGGTTTGCAGCCCCAGGCCGCCGTTCGCCCTAGAGCTGGTGCAATAGCCGAGGATGAACGCCGGGACGGGCGTGAGCAGCCCGGCGAACCCGTTGCTCTCGTATTGCGCCTGGAGGTCGGCTTGCGGCAGCGACTGATTCCTCGCGAAGACGACGTCGACGCCGGCGGCGAGGCGCTCGTCTTCCGCCTGCCGCACCTCCGGACGGTTCCGTTGCGCCTCCGCGATCACGGCGGCGAGGTCGCTCGCCGTCGGCAACTCCTGCACCGACGTCGAGGGCACGAGGTTGGCATCCCAGAGCGGATCGCGCGCATTGGACGCGACCAGGCTCTTGAGCCGGTTCTGCAGCTGCGACACGCTTTGCAGCGCCGAGTAGACGGCGTCTTGGGAGCTCGACACTTGAGTCTGCGACTCAATCGCGTCGATCGGCGCCGCCGCCCCCCGCCGAGCCAACCGGACGTTGCTCTGCTGTTGCGCGACTGCTTCCTTGAGCGCTGCCTCTTGGATTGCGACGTTGCGCCAGGCGGCGACGAGATCCCAATAGACGTCTTCGACCTGCGAGATCGTCGTGGACGCGTCGACGAGCGTCTGCGCGGTGGCGGCGTCGGAGTTGATGAAGGCCAGCTTGAGCTGCCGCTTCGTCGAGTTCATGCCGGCGTTTTTTAGCAGCGGCTGCGTGACCGACAGGTTGAGCGAGGCGAGATAGTATGGGTTGTACGCGTTGAAAACCGTGTTGTTATAGGTGCGCTCCTGCTGGATCGACCCGTTATAGGTGGTGCCATTGACGGTCTGGCCCGCAACGCCGTATTGGAAGCCCGACTGATGCTGGATGATGTTGCCGGGGCCGGTGGTGAACACGGGCGCGGCGGAGGGCCCGTACTCGCCGAGCTCGCCCGGACCCGCTTCCAGGAAGTTGACCGGCGGATTCACCGAGTAGCTCGACGACGGCTGCAGGTGCAGCGCTACGTCGAACGCGCCCTTGGCCTCGACCACGTTGTAGCGCGCGACTCGCACGTTCGACGCCGACACCGCGAGATTCGGGTTGCGCAGCAGCGCCATCGCAATCGCGTCTTGCAGCGAGATGCCGACGAACGGCCGCGCGGTGACGCCGACGATTGCCGGCGAGCCCGGTGTCACTTGCGGCGCCGCGTAGCCCGGCGCGACGCTGGGAACGATCGGAAGCAGCAGGGTGGACGTCGCCGTCGGAACGACGGCGCGGGGCGGCAGCGCATCGTCCGGCGCGGCCATCGGGCGCGCCGGCAGAAGGGCAGCCGCGATGGCCGCGGCGGCGACGAGCGCCGGGAGCGCGCGGCTTCTCGGGGACCTCATTCCGTGATAGCCATGCCGATGCGCGGCCTGCGCAGCAAGAACACGAGCGGCGCGAGCCCGAGGGTGATGACTGCGACCCAGCGGGACGTATCCGCGTACGACTGCACGGCCGACTGCGCCGACACGAGGATGCGCAGGCGCTCCATCGTCACGCGGTTCTGCTCGCCGCCTTGGCCCAGCACGAACTGCTCCGTCGGCAACCGCGCCAGCGTCTGAGTCGAGGCGAGTTCCGTCTGGTGGATCGTGAATCCGCGCACCAGGAGCGTGATGAGGATCGCGGCAGCGAGGCTTCCGCCGATCTGCCGCGACAGATTGAAGAACGCGGCGGTCGCCGGAACCTCTTTGTCGGGCACGCTCCCGATGACCGAAACGGAGAGCGGCACGAAGATCTGCGCGAGGCCGATGCCGGACAGGATCAGCGGCGCTACGAGGCTATGGAAATCGGAGACCGGCGTCGTGATGCTCCCCAGCCACCAGTTGGAGATCGCGAGCAAGACGAAGCCGAGCAGCGCCTGCAGACGTGGGTCGACGAGCCCGCGCTGGGTTAGGATCGCCGTGAGCGGAGTAAAGAAGAGCACGGCACCCGCGCGGATCATGACCGTCGCACCGGAGAGCGTCGCCGTGAAGCCGAGCGAATTGATCAGATACTGCGGCAAGATGATGATAGACCCGTACAGGCTCACGCCCAGGACCGCGCCCAGGATGCTTCCGGCCGCTACTTGGCGCAACTTCAAGACGCGCAGGTCCACGACCGGAATCGCGGATCGCAGCGTCCACCACACGAACGCGGCGAGGCCGACGACCGAAGTCAGCGTGAACCAGCGAATCCGCGCGTCGTCATACCAATCGTATTGCTGGCCGTTCTCGAGCACGAACTGCATCGAGCCGAGCCCGATGCACAACAGGATCAGGCCGATCCAGTCGAGCTTGCGGTAGTGTCCCTCCGCAGGGTTGCGCAGGAAGTTGTAGATCAGCGTCGCCGCAATAATGCCGATCGGAATGTTGATGAAGAAAATCCAGTGCCAGTTCCAGTTGTCGGTGATCCACCCGCCGATGACGGGTCCGAGTGCCGGCCCGACGATGACGCCCAGCGCAAACACGCCCTGCGCCTTGCCCTGCTCCTTGATGCCGTACGTGTCGCGCAGGATCGCCTGCGACGTCGCGATCAGCCCGCCGCCGCCGAGGCCTTGGATCAGCCGCCAAAAGACGAGCTGTCCGAGGCTGTTCGAGAGGCCGCACATCAGCGACGCCGCCGTGAAAATACAGATCGAGCCGAAGAAATACTGGCGCCGTCCGAAGCGCGCCGCGAACCACGGATTGAGGGGAATCACGACGACGTTGGCGATCAGGTACGCCGTCACGACCCAGGCGCCCAGGTCGACGCCCACGCCGAAGTTGCCCTGGATGTTGGGCAGCGAGACGTTGACGATCGTTACGTCGATGATCTCGAGCAGCGTCGCGGTGATGACCGCAATGCTGATGATCGCCCTGCGCGCGCCGTGCTCGACGACCGGGCTTTCGAACGTGCCCCCGAACAAGTGAGCCCTACTTCACGCGGACGTAGGTTTCGACGCTCATGCCGGGCCGCAGCGGCATGTCGGATCGCTGCTCGTCGATCTCGATGCGTACCGGAATGCGTTGCGTCACCTTGACGAAGTTTCCGCTCGCATTCTGCGCCGGAACGAGCGCGTACGTATTCTCCGATGCCGGGTTGATCGACGCGACGTGCCCACGGAACGTGACGCCCTTATACGCGTCGACATGGATGTCGGTGGACTGCCCGACGCGCATTCGGCCCATCTGCGTTTCCTTATAGTTGGCCGTGATGTAGACGTGATGCGGCACGATCGTCATGAGCGTCATGCCGGCGCCGATCGTCTGCCCGACCTCCGCGCTCTTTTGCCCGACGTAGCCGTCGGTGGCCGCGTAGATCCGGGTGTAATCGAGGTTCTGCTTCGCGAGATAGAGCTGGGCCGCCGCACCCTCGACCTGGCTCGGATCCGATGCCTGCGCGAGCTTGCCCTGCGCGGTCGTCAGCGCGCCCGACGCCGCCGACACGGCGGCGTTCGAGGCCGAGACGCGGCCCTCCGCGGCGGCGACGTTCGCCTCGGCGACACTCACCTGATCCTGCGCCGCGCGCAGCTGCGCCGCGGCGCCGGCGTTCTGTGCGCGCGCTGCATCGAGCGTCTGTGCAGCCACGTCGCCCGTGCTGACCAGCGAGCTCGCGCGCGAGAGATCCGCTTGGGTCTTATCGTAGGCCTGCGTCGCGGCGGGGACCTGCGCCTGGGCCGCCCGCAGTTGACTCTGGGCCTGCGCGACCGCGTCCTGGGCAACCGGCACCTGCGCCTGCTGCGCCGAGATCTCGCCCGAAGCTTGTGACACGCCGCCCTGTCCCTGCTCGGTCGTGGCGCGCTGGTTTGCGATCGCGAGGTCGTATTGCGCCCGCGCCTGGCGCAGCTTCGCGAGCTCGTCCTTGTTGTCGAGCACGATCAAGAGCTGCCCGCGACGCACGGGCTGATTCGTGTCGACCAAGATCCGGTCGATGCGCTCGGGAATCTTGCTCGTCACCGCGACCACGTCGGCCGCGACGTGTGCGTCGTCCGTGCCCTCGTGCGAGAGCATGAAGTTCAGCCACGGGATGCCCCAAATGACGGCCACGATGACGACGATCACGACCGCGATCCCGAAGAAGATGCGCTTGCGCGGACGCGACCGTGCCTCTTCCGAGTCGGGAGGCTGCGCGCCTCGCTCCTCGACGCGTCCGGGCCCGTTCCCCTCGCGCCGCTTTACCGTCTTTTGCTGGTCTTGCTCGCGGGTATCCATTACCGTTTCCTTACCCCATTGAGAAATACGTCGATGTAGAAGCGCAGCGCGGCGTCGGCGTCGCCGCTGTGGAGCAGCGAGTCCGGGAACTTCTTGCGCCCCAGCGCGTGCATGAAGACGAGTCCCAGAAAAACCATCGCCAGTTTCTGCGGATCGCCGGTCAGCTCGCCGCCCTCGACCTTGCGCCGCATGAACTCGGTAAGAACCGCGAGGATCGCGAGCTGCGGCTGCCAGGCCGTCTCGGCGAAGATGTCCTTCTCGTATTCCTGCTCCACGAGCGACCACCGGATCATGTCCTGCAGCGACTCGAAGCGCGCGAACATCATGCGCGCGAGCAGCAGCAGATCGTCGGCGACCGGGCCGGTGCACTGCGCCGCGACGTCCGCCAGCTGCACGTAACCGCAGAAGTGCTGCGCGCACGCAACCAACAGCGCCTCTTTGGTGCCGAAGTGGCGAAAGAGCGTCGCCTCGTTGACGCCGGCGACGTCGGCGATCTCGCGAGTCGTCGCACCGCGTTTCCCCTTGCGCCCGATCACCTCGCGCGCCGCCGTGAGGATCCGTTCGCGCGTCTCCTCGGGCGATGCCGAGCGTCCCGACTCCGTGAGCTTACGGGTCTCGATCATTTGGCGCCAAAGCCGGAGGGCGCGACCGGCACGTTCGTCTGGTACGTGCCGTACGAGGCGTCGGCGATCGCGTGCACGTGGGGGATGTCGATGGTGGCGTGCTGCTGTGAGAGCACGGAATAGTTGCCCTCGGTGCGGTACTGCTGGGTCATCGTGATCTTTCCGCCGCTCGTGTAATACCACTCCATCTGCAACAGCGCGTAATCCGTCGGATCGACGTATGCGAGTGTGTGGTCGAGTATGTCGCTGTGGATCTTCTTCGTCAGGCGCAGCACGATCGTCGCGCGGCCGCGCAGCCAGCTCGTGCCCTCCACGGCGATGTTCTGGTTTCTCTCCCAGGCCCGCGGGTTGCCGATGTCGTCGAAGAGCCGCGAAAAGCCTCGGGCGTACCCCGGCATCCGATCGAAGACGACGACGTAGAAATCGGGACGCCGGTAATACTCCGTTCCGTCCAGCTTGGGCGCGAGGAATGGAAAGTTGAGCATCCTGACGTCAACGTGGACGCGCGCGCGGTATGACTGCAGCGACGGATTGCGCTCCGTCATCCGCTGTACGATCGTCCAGGCATTGGCGGGCTGTTCAGGCGCGGGGCCGACGTCGGCCGCATCGGCGCCGCCCGTTGCGACGACCAGCGCGAGAGCGAGCCCGCCGGCGATCTTGCTTCGATGCATCATCAGTTCTGCAAGTGGGTACTTGCACGCACAGCCTAGCACGGTGCGCCGCCTGAATGCAAGTGCTTGCACGCACCTGCCTGGTTCGGACCGTTAGGTGCTTTGGCGGTGGTGGTGGCGGCGGTGTTTCCGGAAGGGCTCTCGCGCAGGCCGGTAGCCCTGGGCCTGGGCCTGGGAGCGGCAGATATAGAGCCCATGCTTCGTCTTGCCATAGTGCGGGTCGCTGGGCTCGAGGTAGACCTTCGGGTTGCGCAGGGCCCAAACCGGCGACTCGCCGTTGCAGTCCATCGACGGCGCGGCGGCCGGCGAAGCCGCGGCGCGCGACGCGTTGCCGCCGGCCGACTTACCGCCGCCACAGGCAGCGAGGGCGAGGGCGAGCGCGACCAGCGACATCGTACCAACGGCGCGTCTATTCATGCGAGCCGCTTCGCGGTCGCCGCAAGCTCGTCCCGGGCGCGTCGAACCAGCGGCGACGGCTCGCCGACGTACACCCGCCGGCCGCCGACGAAGGTCGCCTGGACCCAGGCGTCCTCGCCGCGATAGACGACGGCGTTGCAGGGCGGCGACCACGGATCGATGTTCGACGCGTCGAGCACGACGTAGTCCGCGGGTTGCGGTGCAACGAGCTCGCCGCCCCCAACGCGAAGCGCCCCCGCCCCCTGCGCCGTGCCGAGATCGAAGGCGCAGCGCGCGCCGAGGGCGGCGCCATCGAGGTACAGGATCTTCTGCAGCAGCGCTGCCGCTCGCATCTCATCGATCAGCGATGGCCGCACGTCGGCGTCCGTCCCGAGACCGGTCGGCACCCTCAGCGATTGCAGCGCAACGACGTCGCATATGCCGTCGCCGAGATACTGGTTCGTCATCGGATTGTGGATCACGCGCGCACCGCTGCGCGCGATGCGCTCGCGGTCGTCCTGGGACACGTAGATCGCGTGGATGGCGACCGTGCGTCCGCCCAGCGCACCGAGCTCTTCCAGCAGCTGCACGGGGCTGCGGCCCGTCGCCTCGCGGGTCGCATCTCCCTCGTACGGCGCCTCGGCGACGTGGATGTGGAGCATGCAGTCGCGTTCGCGCGAAAACTCGGCCGCGGCGCGGATCATGTCGTGCGAGGCGGCGTGCAGCGAATGCGGAGCGACGCAGACGTTCGCCTCGGGATATCGCTCCATCAGCTCACGCGTGCGCTCAGCTGCGACGTCGATGCGCTCGCGGAACTCCTTCGGCGCGTAGTCGGCATCCATCCATGCGCGTGCGAGCACGAGCCGAATGCCCGTGTCGCGCGCGGCACGGATCGCCGCCTCCGCGTGCGCGTTTCCCGAACCGTTGAGATAGAAGAATTCCGCTACCGTCGTGATTCCGGCGGCGAGCATCTCCCCGAACGCGGCGACGAAGGTCCAATAGACGTCGTCGGGCGTCAGGCGCGGCACGACCCGATAGAGCGCGTCGGCGCGCCACTTCGCGAACGGCCGGTCGTCGGCCCAGCCGCGAAGCAGGATCTGATACGCGTGGCTATGCCCGTTGACGAATCCGGGCACGACGAGCCGATCGGCAGGGAAGGCGCGAGCATCGAGGTCTCGCGCGGCGTCGCGCACGTCGCGAAAGTCCCCGGCCGCGACGATATCGCCGTTGCGCACGACGAACGCGTAATCTTCGCGCAACTCGCCGCCGACGAGCGCTCGCGCGCAGCGGACGAACTCGCTAACAATGCGCAATGATTCCATCCTTCACCACGAGTGCGGCAAGGTTGCCGCCGAACTGCCAGCCGAACTCGTCGGGCGAGCCGATCTGCAACGCGACGAAGTCCGCCGCAGCGCCGGCGGCAATGCGTCCGGCGTCGGCCCGCACGGAATGCGCCGCAGCCCGCGTCACCCCGTAGAGCGCCTCCGCGGCGCTCAGCCCGAAGATCTTCCGGCCGAAATAGGCCACCGTCTGCAGGTTGAAACACGGCGACGTGCCGGGGTTGTAGTCGCTCCCAAGTGCGACCGCGCCGCCCGCTTCCAGCAGCTCGCGCACCGGCGCGCGCTTCGGCAGATCGAGATATGCGATTGTCGCCGGACAGGCGACGGTCACGATGCCGCGTTCGGCGATGACGCCGACGTCGTACTTGCGAATGTAGTTGCAGTGGTCAACGGCGTCGACGCCGAGTCCCGCCGCCATCTCGGCCGCCCCGCCGTACGCCATCTCGTCGCAGTGCACCCGCAGCCGCATGCCGTGCAGCCGCGCCGCGTCGAGGTAGCGACGCGTCTGCTCCGGTGAAAAGAAGCCCGGCTCGCAGAACGCGTCGGCATAGACGGCGCCGTGCGCCGCGGCCGCGGGGATCACCTGATCGATTAAATAGTCGACGAACGGTTCTTCGCGCGTGAACTCCGGCGGCAGCGCGTGCGCCCCGAGAAAGGTCGGGACGAGCCGCGGCGCGTTCGCATCGTCGCGGTGGGCGGCGATCAAGTCGAGCAGTGCGGTCTCGCCGGGCTTGTGCAGCGCATAGCCCGTCTTGCACTCGAGCGTCGTCGTGCCGTGTGCGAAGATGGCGCGCAGGCGTGGTGCAACGGTCCTTTCGTAGAACTCCGCGGGGTCGAGCAGCGCCTGCCGCGTGCGTTCGATCGTGTATGCCATCCCCAGCGGCGGCGGTTCGCCGCGCAGACGCGCGGCGAAGTCCGGCTCGCGGTCGCCGGCGAAGAGCGGGTGCGCGTGCGCGTCGACGAAGCCCGGCACGATCACGCAGTCGCGCACATCTATCTCGGCCGACCCCTGTTTGCGGATGACAGAGGCCGGCCCTACCGCCGTAATGAAGCCGTCTTCGACCACGACCGCGGCATCGTCGATTCTCCCCAGCCCGTCGAAGGTGATGCCGCATTGCGGTACCTCGGTGTCGCAGGTGATGACCGTCCGCGCTCGGACGATCAGAGGCGCCAATCGATGCCTTTCGCGTCCGCGGTCTCGACGGCCAGCTCGTACCCCGCGTCGGCGTGGCGGACGACGCCCATCCCGGGATCGGTCGTCAGCACGCATCCGAGCCGCTCGCGCGCATCGTCGCTTCCGTCCGCTACGACGACCATTCCGGCGTGCAGGCTGTAGCCGATTCCGACGCCGCCGCCGTGATGGAAGCTGACCCAGTGCGCGCCCGCGGCGGTGTTGAGCAGCGCGTTGAGTATCGGCCAGTCGGCGACGGCGTCGCTGCCGTCGCGCATGCCTTCCGTCTCACGATACGGCGAGGCGACGCTGCCGGTGTCGAGATGATCGCGGCCGATCACGATCGGCGCTTTGATCTCGCCGCTGCGCACGAGCTCGTTGAACGCGAGGCCCGCCTTGGCGCGAGCGCCGTACTCGAGCCAGCAAATCCGCGCCGGAAGGCCCTGAAACGCGACGCGCTCGCGCGCCAGTCGAATCCAGCGCGCCAGCGACGCGTTCTCGGGGAAGAGTTCGAGCAACATGGCGTCGCAGCGCGCGATGTCTCCTTCGTCGCCGGAGAGCGCGACGAAGCGAAACGGACCGGAGCCACGGCAGAACAGCGGCCGAATGAACGCCGGCACGAATCCAGGGAAGGCGAACGCGCGAGCGAAGCCAGCGCGCTCCGCCTGTGTGCGAATGTTGTTGCCGTAATCGAACACGACGGCGCCGGCGTCGAGATATCGGACCATCGCCTGCACGTGGGCGCCGCAGCTCTCCAGCGCGCGCCGCTGATACTCTTGCGGATCCCGCTTGCGGAGCGACTGGGCCTCCTCGAGCGTCACGCCCGCGGGGACGTAGCCGTCGAGCAGGTCGTGCGCCGAGGTCTGATCGGTGACGGCGTCGGGACGGAAGCCGAGCTCGTACAGCTCCGGAAACTCGACCGCCGCGTTGCCTTCGTAGCCGACCGAGAGCGCCTCGCCCGTCCGGCGCGCCGCCTCGACCTCGCGTAGCGCCTCGTCGCGCGAGGCGGCAACCCGATCGAGGTAACGCAGCTCGCGGCGGCGGTCGAGGCGCGCCCGATCCACGTCGACGATGAGGCACGCGCCGCCGTTCATCGTCACCGCGAGCGGCTGCGCGCCGCCCATCCCGCCGACGCCGGCGGTCAGCGTCACGCGTCCTCGAAGCGATCCGCCGAAGTGCTGCCGAGCAAGCTCGGCAAACGTCTCATAGGTTCCCTGAACGATGCCTTGCGTTCCGATGTAGATCCACGAGCCCGCGGTCATCTGACCGTACATGGTCAGGCCGCGCGCCTCGAGTTCGCGAAAGACGCTCCAGTCCGCCCACTTCGGCACGAGGTTGGCGTTCGCAATCAAGACGCGAGGCGCGCGCGCGTGCGTCTTCCATACCGCGACGGGCTTCCCGCTCTGCACGATCAGCGTCTCGTCGTCCCCGAGGCGCCGCAGCGTTCGGACGATCGCCTCGAAAGCCTCCCACGAACGCGCGGCGCGACCGTTCCCGCCGTAGACGACCAGCTCGTCCGGCCTTTCGGCGACCTGCGGATCGAGATTGTTCATCAGCATGCGCAGCGCGGCTTCTTGCGGCCATCCCATGCAGGAGAGCTCCGAGCCGCGCGGCGCCCGTACGGCGCGAGGTCCGGCGATCACGTCCATACTGCGCGTGCTTCGACTCCACGTTGCTCGCTCCGCTATCCTTCGACAAGCTGGAGCCCTTCGACTTCGGCGCTTCGCGCCTTCGTTTAGGATGACATAGGTTAAAGTCAACGAAGAGAAGTCCATGAGAAGCGCGTTGCGGAACCTCTTCGCATTTCTTGCGATTGGCGGCGGGATTGCCTTCACGCCGGCCACGCTTTTCGCCGGCACCACGGGGACGATCGTCGGGATCGTCGTGAGCACCAGCGGAGCCCCCGTAGCGGGCGCGCGCGTCACTGCGGCAAGCCCGTCACAAACACTGACCGTCGTCACCGATGCGTCGGGCCGCTTCTCGATGCTCTCGCTGGCTCCCGACACATATTCGATCTCGGCCGCAAAGCAGGGCTTCGAGACGGCGGCGATCACCGGCGTGTCGGTGTTCGCGGACCAGGCGCAGACGATTCGGGTCGCGCTCGCGCCGTCGCTGCGAACGATCGCTCGCGTAACGGCTCGCTCGACGATGGACCTGGTCAAGCCGGGTACGGTCACGGACGTCTACTCCGTCAACGCCACCGTCGCGCAGGCGGCCGCGGGCGTCGGGGGCGGCGGCAACCTCAACAACGCATATTCCGCGATCGCGACGGTTCCCGGCGTGTTCGTGCCGCCGAACCAGCAAGGTTGGAACCAAACGGTGTACATCCGCGGCGGCAACTACGATCAAGTCGGCTATGAATTCGACGGCGTCCCGGTAAACCGGTCGTTCGACAACTATCCCGGCAGCACGGCCGGCTCGCTCGGGCAGCAAGAGCTGCAAGTATACGCCGGCGGCGGAACCGTCGGTCAGAGCACGAGCGGACTCGCCGGCTTCATCAATCAAGTAATCAAAACCGGAACGTATCCGGGCTACGGCACGGTCAACGGCGGCATCGGCACGCCGACCTACTACCACAGCCTGCAGTTCGAGGTCGGCGGCGCCACGCCCGACCGGATGTTCTCATACTATTTGGGCATCGGCGGTTACAACCAAGATTACCGCTATCTCGACCAGTTCAACGGCAGCAACCTCGGCGATGTCTGGGGCTACCCGACAATCGTATACAACACGGCTAACGTTGCGTTCGCGGGCGTCTTCCCCACGTGCGGCTTCGTACCGCCGAGCGGCTCGGGCTATTACGGCGGACCGAACGCATCGCCGGTGTATGACCCGTTCCAACTGAAACCCGGACAACCGGGCTTCCTCAAAACGCCGCCCGGCGGGGACCCGGGGTGCTATCAGACGGTGTCACCCGCCTACACGAACTATTCGGACATCGCGGATCGCGAGAGCGTCGTCAACCTTCACATCGGCGTCCCGCACCGGCACGACGCAGGCCGTGACGACGTCCAAGTGTTGTACAACATCGTGGCGATTCACAGCACCTATTTCAGCTCGCTGAACGACTTGGGTCCGCACATCATCACGCAGCTCAACGAGGTCCAGGGCAGCGGGCCGGTGCCGGGGTACTGGGGCGATTTCATCACCTGGCCGAGCAACACGCACTTTGGTCAGAGCCCAACCGGTGTTGCTCCGGTGCCGTATTACGCTCCCGGCTCCCCCGGCAATCGCTGCGCCAATATCGACCCCTATAACTCCTATACGTACCTGCCGCGGGTTGCCGGCGAGTGCGCGCCCGGCACTTACTCCGCCGTCCCGCTCGATGCGCGCGACGCGTTCTGGAACAACGCGTCCATCGCCAAGATCCAATATCAGCACAACATGGGATCGAACGCCTACTTTCGGATATATGGCTACACGTTTTACTCCGACTGGCTGCAGACCAGCCCGCTCAGCTACGGGACGCCGTTGTTCGGCTTCGGCGTCAATGCGTACGACTACGAGCTCGAATCGCACACCCGCGGCCTCGCCTTCACGTTCGCCGACCAGCTAAACTCGCAGCACCTGCTTACCTTCGACACCAATTATACGACCGCCACGACGAACCGCTACAACAACAACAACTTCAACAACACGCTCACCACGATTGCAACCAATCTGACCAACGGTAAGGAGTGCTTCAACTACGTTTCGCATGCCGTCGCGCCGTGCAACAGCCCTGCGACGAGCGGCACGTTCACGCAACCGGAGCCGGGCGCAGCCTTCGGAGACGCGACTTGGCAGATCACCTACACGGGCAATTCCGGCTTCGTCAACAACGTTGTGCCCAATTTCACGTCGCTCGCGCTCGAAGACCTGTGGAACCCGACGGACCGGCTCAACATCGACCTCGGCCTACGCGACGAGATCTACGAATACAACCTCGCGAACACTTCGAACAACGGCCAGAACTTCTGGTTCTTGGCGGGACAGCGCGAGTTTTGCTACAACCCCGTCACGCTCTCACCATACTTCATCCCGTCGCCGCCCGCCAGCAGCCGGCCGCCGACGCCGTTCATCGGCTTCGACTGCCCCATCGATCGCTCGATACCGGCGCATCCCGTGCAGACCGTGCACCCCGACGGTCAGGACGGCCATCTCCTGCTCAGTAACAACTACACTCCGACGCTGGCCGACTATGCGTTTACGCCGCGCCTAGGTCTCACGTACACGGTGAACCCGGATACCGTGCTGCGTTTTTCTGCCGGACGTTACGCGCAAGAACCGCAGACATACCAAGTGCAGTACAACGCCAAGGACAACAACCTCGCGTACGACCTCTTCCAGG
>JAFAJV010000055.1 GCA_019235995.1 Vulcanimicrobiota bacterium | reverse complement strand
GCGAAGAACAGCTGCTCTTGCACATCGCTCAACCCGAACGTCGACGGGCATCCGAAGGCGGAAGCGCAGATGGCAGGCGGTGCAACCGACGGCTGATTAAGCACGGGGATGATGGTGCGTGCGATCAGATTCATGCTTCGACTCAACATGATCGGAACGACCGGCTGTACGTTCAGGTTGTATTGAAGCCGCGTGTAGGGCCCGACGCCGTAGTTGACGTTGTTCTGAAACGGCACGACGGTGATGTTGCCGACCGGGTTCTGCGACGTCTTGATGACGGCGAGCCGAAGCGCTTCCTGCTGCGCGGGCGTCAGCTGGCTCGGATCAAAGCCCCCGGTGTCCGAGTTCGCCGGCGTCGGGGTCGGTTGCGGCGCCTGCGCGACGACCGCCGCCGTTGTGGCGAGCAGCACGGGCGGCCCTAGAGGTTGAACGTATAGCCGAGTAGCGGACCGTACATCGCGAGCTTCTGCACGTGCGAAACAGGCGCGAAATCGTTGTACGTGAGGTCGCGGTACAGAAAGATCAGCGATTGACCGTGATTGAACGTGTAACCGGCGCCGGAATAGCCCTGCCACGTCGTATTGGCCAACTGGCCGATGCCGCTGCCGACGTCGATGTAGTAGGGCACGTACCAATGCCCATCGCCGAAGTAGGCCCTCCCGCGCAGGCCGAAGATCACGTCCTGGGCGATGCCCGCAGTGAGCACGTTGCCCGATCGGAAGAACGGCCGGCGGGAGCCGATCGTGGCTGAATAGCCGATCGACAAGTTCAGTGGGTATTCTCGCATGCCGGTAATGATGCTGAGGTCGGCGTCGTGACCCTTGGCAACCGCGAAGCCCGCCGCCGCCTCCCAGATCGATTCGCGCAGGCGGGCATTGGTGTTAAGGCTCACCGGTATCTGCAACCGGCCAAATGGGCCGCTCAGCGTGGCGGAGGCGGACGCGCTGACGGTGGCGTTGAGATAGATGTAGTCGCCATATATGTCGATTCCGCCCTTGCGAGCGTCGAACGCGAACATCACGGCGGAGTTGATTTTCGGAAGGTAGTCGATCGGCGGGACCGACGCGCTCCCCGTAACTTTACCGCCCGGGCGACGCGGCAAGTTCGGCACCGTAAACTCGAACGTACCTCCGACGGTCGGCGCCCACAGATAGGGCGCCGCCACTAGGTGGAGATTGCCGTCGTACTCCCGATCCATGAATGTAGGGCTCGCTGCCGGTGCCGGCGTCGCAGGGGAAGGTGTTTCCTGCGCGAGCGCGCGCGCCGTAACACCCAAACCCGCGCACGCAAACAGCGCCGCGCAGGCGAAAAAGCGACTCATGCCATTATTTGAAGTCATACAGCCCTTTCGGGCTCGATTGTACCGGGGTCCGGCTCGCACGGTCTATCCCAAAGGCGCAAAAGCCGGGTTCTTGCAATTCTGGGATAAGTCGCCGGCGAGACTGCGCGTTACAATATACGTTGGTGTGAATATACCGCTTTATGCCGCGCGCATCGGCGAGTCGCACCGCCTCGCCGACGGCGTCAGCTACCCCGCGCTCCTGAATCGCATCATGGAGTTTACGATCCGCGCAGCGCTCGCGAGGTCTGTCGACGAATGTGAGTGGGAACAGGACGAACTTCGGCGCAGAGGTCTCGACGCGATCCAAATCTTTCGCGACGGTAAAGCGATCTGGGCGGATTCCGCGGCGTTCGAACATGAACTGACTGAGGCCCGGCGCGAACGCGTCGAGCAGCGCTTTCGAGACGCGAACGAGGCCGATCCGGCGCTCTACCTGCGTCTCGACGACGATCTACGCGCACGCTGGCGCGCCGCAGGTTATGAGACTCCTAGCCTCGCGAGCGACATGAAAAAGATCTTCGCCGAACTAGAAAGGGATGCCGCGGAGCGCGCGGAAGTTGCAAGACAGAGCTTGATAGGCGAGCTGCTGAGAGAGCAACCGGCCAAGCCTTCCTAGCTTCTTCCAAAATTTTTCCCTCACACCATCCCTTTTGGTGGCTAAGCTGTCCAGAATAAACTTGCAGTCGTCTCAACTTTTGGAGCGGTCGGCTGAGGGAACCTATGCGCCCGAAACCGTAGCATGGGCACAGCTCGAGCCCGGGAACTTCGAGGTACGGTACGGCTTCGTCGACGCGAGCCCGTTGCGGCTCGCCTTACGGAAAATGAATGTCGGCTTCAAGGGCGAGGCGAGCGTACCGAAGGAAAAATCCGTGATTGGCATCCTCGCCGACCCGCGCACCCGCGCCCGGTGGTTTGGCGCTAAGATGGATGCGCGGAGCATCTTCTCGAGCCCTGCCCGCGTCGAGCTTGCGACATCCGGCGCCGGCTCCTTTTACACGATAAGCATCGACCGGCACTCGATCGCCAGAGATTTCGCACGCTCACCGGATGCGCTGACCTTGCTCGATGACCTGCAGCAGGAAAGATTATCGCACGACCCGCTCCTTGCGAGCCGTCTGCGTAGGCTTCTGCACCGTAGCTTTTCGATATCGCACGCCCCTCCGCGACGCAGCGTCAGCGGAACGTTGATACCGTTGCTCGCTTCCGCGATCGATCGCGGCGAAGAGCGAGTCGTCGAGTCGTCCAAGTGCCTGAACCGCCGGCTCACCGCGGTTCGCCGCTGCGAGACGTACATGCGCGAGAACGTGGATGCGACGCTCACGCTGCTCGACCTGAGCCAGGTTTCTGGCATGCGCTCTCGTTCACTGATCAACGCCTTCGAGGCGGTGACCGGCTATAGCCCGATGGATTATCTCAAACGCATTCGCCTCAACGGCGTGCATCGGGCGCTCCAGCGAGCGCACCGCGACGCGATTCGGATCATCGACGTCGCCACCGACTGGGGCTTCTGGCACATGGGCCACTTCACGACCGACTACCGCACGATGTTCGGAGAGACGCCCTCGCAAACGCTGCTGCGGTAGCCACAGCTCCGCTCAGGATGACAAGCCTGGAAGTGCGAACATGCGTGTATGTTGCAGCATGTCACCCAGCTTCACCCGTGGCTCGCCCTCGGCGTCGCGGCGAGCACCGCGGCCACCGACGCGGTCTACGTCTTTTTTACGGCCTCCGTCTCCAGCCGGCGGCGCGTCTCGGCGGCGACGTGGAGCAGCGTTTGGTACCTGCTCTCGTCGTTCGCCGTGATCACCTATACGCGAGATTGGACCTATGTGATCTTCGCGGCGCTGGGCTCGTGGATCGGCGCGTACTTCTCGATGTCGCTGCTGCATCCGCCACGCCAGACGCCGGCGCCGGTCGCGCCACCCATCGAGTAGTCATTGCGGCGACAAGGCTTCTGCCCACTCGCGGACGACCCAATGCGAAACGACACCGTTGAGCACGAAGGGATCGCCCCGCGCAAAGTTCTCCGCCGCTTCACGCGTCGTGAAGATTGCCATCGCCCCTTCGCGTGGATCTGCGAAAGGTCCGATCATCAACAGCGAGGCCGTCCGATGCGAACTCTCGCCAGCGCGCGCGATGCGCCGCAATATGCAGCGGCGCTTTCTCGGCCACGTCCGGCGCCGACTGATAGTACAAAACGTATTTCATTCGCGAGTGAAGTCGCTCGGAATGCTGAAGAGGGGGGTCGTTATCACTGCTGCCGCAAGGGTGGCGCCGGCGATACGATTTCGGTGCATCGTCGCGCCTGCTTCGTTGGCGTGATGCGCCACCCTGCACGGGCGCCGTCGCTACATGCTTTGCATTTGGCCCATCGCGTTGAGATGATAGGCCGCGGCGAGATCCTTCATGGCCGTCGTGAGGATCGCGTGGTACTGAGCGTCTGCGGCAAGCCCGTACTTCTTGTCGATGTCGAGCATGACCTGAACGTGGATCGGATGCGAGACCGCGCGATCGAGCATGACCTCGACGTTGTAAGCCTCACCGGTCTGTCCCGCCGCCCAGAGCGCGCCCGCGAGCGCCGGTCCGTTCTTCGGATCCGGGTTGGGCTTGCTGGGCAGCGCGACTTTCTTGGCCGTCACGATTTTCAGCGAATCGGCGACGACGAAGTCGAAGGTTTTGAGAAACTGCGCGACTTGGTCCTTGCCGTACTGCTTCGTCAGCTTTGCCACCTCGGCGTCGAAATGCGAGCCCGCGAGCACCTTCAGCAGCGTCGCGGTGTCGAAGTTGCTCGGGCCTCCGCCCGCTTCGATCATCGAAAGCGTCACTTGCAGCGCCGGCGCACCGGTGTAGACGCAGCACGAGCCGCTGAAGCGGGTAGGCTGGTCGATGACGTTAGGCATCAGTTTGGCCACCGCGATGCCGGTGACGGCCATCACGAGGGCCGCCGCGATTGCGGTCCATCGAAGATTCTTCATGGGTCCCTTTCCGAGCCGTAGCTCTCCGCGAGAGATAAGACTCGGATGAAACGCCGGAGCGGCCGCCCCGGATTGCTACTGGAGGCTAATCATCGCAATCGGCTTGCTGGTCGGCTGCCGCGAGCCCCCGTCCGGCTCGATGCTGACGGCGACGGCGGCCAGCGTCGTGGCCGCCTCCGGAAGGCGCACGACCGTCATTCCCGTGGAGGCGGGCATGAAGGTCTTCGAGGGCGCGACGCTCTTGGCGCCTTTCGCGAGCGTCCATGCCTGGTAGACCTTGCCGTGCGGCGGCATCGGCATGTCGCGCATCGCGATATACAGACGCTGGCCGTGCATCAGCACCTCACCCTGCGCGAATGGGTGACGCAGTGAGTCGGGCGCCATGAAATCGGCAATCGTCTGGTTTTGCTCGACGACTTGTGCGCGCTCTTTGTTGAGCCGATTGTTGAGCGAAAGGTCGAAGAGGCCGGCAGTGATCGCCAGCGCGAGGCAGGCCGCCGCGGCGGCGTACGCCGGCCACGAACGGAATTCGCGGGGGCGCCCCACCTCGCCGCGCACGTGCCGCATGATCCGTTTTTTGAGCAATGGGCTTACGGCCGCCGCGCCCGAGGCCGAGTCGACGCAGGCCTCGGCGGAGTACGCGACGGCAGTAACCGCCGGCCGCAACGACCGGTACTCGGCGCGGCATTCCGCACAGTCCCGCAGATGCGCGGTCACCTGCGAGGCCTCGTGTGCCGGCAGGGCGCCGAGCGCGTATGTGGCCACCGCCTCGAGCATCTCGTCATGCGGCCTCATACGGTGATCGCTCCCTCGAGGGCGTTGCGCAGCCGGCGCAATCCGGTTCGAATGCGCGTCTTCACGGTTCCCAGCGGCAGCCCGAAGCGTCGCGCAATCTCCTCGTGCGTGATGCCGCCGAAGAATCCGAGCTCGATCGGCTCGCGCTGCTCGGGTGGCAGGTGGGCGAGCGCGTCGCGCACGCGCACGCCATCCAGGTTGGCGATCGCGGTCTCTTCGAGGCTGTCGTCCAGTGGCAGCGCGGCCGGGAAATCGCCCTCAGCCCGCACGTTGCGCGCGCGGACGGCGTCGAACGCCCGGTTGCGCGCGACCCGCGCGATCCACGCGCCGAAATTCCCGCCGCGGAAGAGCTCCGGGTTGTCCCAGATCTTGAGGAAGACGGCTTGCGTGACGTCCTCGGCGCCGGCCGGATCGGCGAGCACGCGCAGCGCCAGCCCGTAGACGAGGCGATGATAGCCGTCGTAGAGCGTCTCGAAGGCAGCCGCGTCACGGGTGCGCACGCGCTCCATGAGCCGGCTCGCGTCTTCCACCGCGCCAGCCGTCGCTGCAACCATCAGTCCGCACTTCCCCGTCAACGAACCGGGATGCCAAACGGATTTTGCAACCGCGGCGCCCCGCCGCGCGTCGTACGGCCCATGCAGACCATAAAGGAAGTTCAGCGCCGCAAGTCGCCGGGCGGGCGGCCGCAGCCCCTGGCGTTCCACGACGGCCTCCTGTGGATCGGATCCTGGGACACCCACAAGCTTTACGGAATGGACGCGCGCCGGTGGACCGTCGCGCACGAGGTCGACGCTCCGGGCCGGCCCTACGGGCTCGCGTCCGTCGACGGCGCGATGCGCGTCGTCGTCGCGCTCGACGACGACGACCGTTATCTCTTCCGCTTCACGCCTGAGCATGGCTTCGATGCGAGCAGCAAAACGCCGTGCCCCGACGTCACCGGCTCGCATCTCGCCGCCAACGGGTTAACGCTGTATCTATGCCAACAGGGCAAGCGCCGCATTCTCGAGCTGGACGACAGCGGCAGCGCGCGCCGCGAAATCGCCCTGCCGACGCGTTGCGGCGGCTTCGCGTTCCAGGCGCCGGGGAATTGCCGCATGCTGTCAGCCGACGAAGAGTTCGACAACCTGACCTTCGCGCGCATCGACGTAAACGTTGGCGCGCCGCCGGCCGAACCAATCGCGCCGATCAACGCGGAGGCGCGCGGGCTCACCTTCGACGGCGAGCTGTGGTGGACGAGCTATCGAGAAGAGAACGACGTCGTGGCGTTTACCGTCGCCTAGGCGTACGGGAATCGCGTCAGAAAGTCCGGCGGCAGCCCGATGCTCTTGAGGACTTCGATCTTCGCGCACTCCAGGCACGAACCGCCGCGACGGGTTATCAGCTCTTCGTCATGCGCGACGAAGGGGCTGCTGCAGCGGGTGCACTGGTAGAGTTCGACCATGCTTCGTTCTTTCCATCACAGCCTATTGCCTCAAACGCAAATATGAATTAGAGCACCGTTAGTGCAGCGCGGCGGAGGCGATGAAGGCCAGGGCTGACGCCGCGACGACCGCCGTGACGAGCCAGCCGGCACTTGCTAGGGCTATTCCGATCGGTTTTCCGCGCATAAAGACTCTATCGCGCGCGACCAGCATGGTAAACGCCAGCGTGGCGGGAGTCGCCAATCCGGCGATGACTGAAACCCAGTAGAGCAGCGTCATCGTCGGCACGGAGAGCAGCGCGAAGACCGCAGCGAAAGCCAGTGACAGAAAGATCACGCAATAGAACGCGGCTGCGTCGCCCGGCTTGTTCGTCAGTCCGGCGCGCCAGCCGAAGGTCTGAGCGACGACGTAGCCGTTCGTGGCGGCGATCACGGGAATCGCGACACCCGCCGATGCCAGCAATCCGATGCCGAAGACCATCTGATCGAGCGAGCCCGCTAACGGCCGTAGCGCGACCGCCGCATCGGCAACGGTTTGCACCGAAACGTGATGCGCCCCGGAGGTCGCGGCCGTAGCGATCAAAATGAAGAGAAAGCTGGAGCCTGCGACGAGCATTCCGACGACCGCATCCGTGTTGACGGCTCGCAGTTGCGACGGCGCCGGCCGCCGCTCCGCGACCTCGATGGATTCCCAGAAGTAAACGTAGCTCGTAAGCGTCGTGCCGAGCAGCGCGATGGCGCCACCTGCGAAGACGGGCGAGAGCTCGAAGCGCGGCACGAGAATCGCGTGGAGCACCGCTCCCCAGTCGGGCTTCGCCAAGATCGCGGCTGCGACGTAGCACAGGAAGATCAGCGTCAACGACGCGAGAGCTCGCTCGATTCGGAGGTACGACTTCGTAGCGAGCAGCCAGCCGGAAGCGGCGACGATCGGTACGACGAAATAGAAGAACGGCAGCCGGGTGAGCAGCGCGAAGGCCTGCGCACCCGCCTGGACGTCGGCCCCGAGCGTGAACAAGCTGACTGGTACGATCGCCGCGGCGGCGAGTATCGCGGGCGCCCGCCCGAACCTCTGGAGAATCGCCTGCTGCAAGCTCATCTGCGACATCGTCGCGACGGAGGCCGCGACGGCTTGCACGAGGGCCAGCATCGGCAGCAGCAAGACTACGAGCCACGCCATGCCGTAACCGGTCGCCGCGCCGACTACGGCGATCGCGCCGACCGTGGTGGGATCGTTCGCAGAGGCGCCTGAAACGAGACCGGGGCCTAGGCCGCGGACGAATCGACGGCTTGGCGCAACCGCCGTTGCGGCGCTAGAAACGCGCTCCGTCATTGCGCGACCATCTTAACTCATGTTAACGATCTCGAACCGTCCTTTTGGTGCGTTTTTAGGATAGTTACCAAGCCGCGTTTACGGTACAATTGCGTTTCTCCCTACGTTTGCGTTTCCAAGGAGTCTGCCAATGCCAGCTCAAGACAAGCCCAATATCATAGCAATCATGGGCGACGACATAGGATGGTTCAACGTCGGCGCCTATCACCAGGGAATCATGGCGAGCAGGACGCCCAACCTCGACCGGCTCGCCGCCGAGGGAGTCAGATTCACGGATTACTACGCCGAGGCCAGCTGCACGGCAGGCCGCGCCGCTTTCATCACCGGCGAAATCCCTAAGCGTACCGGCATGACGACGGTCGGGCAGGCCGGCGCGAAGATCGGAATGCCGGACGAGGCGCCGACGATCGCGGCCGTTCTGAGGTCGATGGGCTACGCCACCGGTCAGTTCGGCAAGAATCACCTCGGCGACCTCAATCCATATTTGCCGACGCTTCACGGCTTCGACGAGTTCTTCGGCTACCTGTATCACCTCGACGCGATGGAAGACCCCGCGCATCCGAACTATCCGCAAGACCTCAAAGACAAGGTCGGCCCGCGCAACATGCTGCACTGCTGGGCCACCGAAAAGGACGACCCGACGGTCGATCCGCGTTGGGGGAAAGTCGGCAAGCAGCGCATCGAGGATTGCGGGACGCTCTATCCGGATCGCATGGAGACGGTCGACGACGAGATCCTGCAGCACGCGCTCAACTTTATCGACAAAGCCAAGGCCGACAACAAGCCGTTCTTCGTATGGCTAAACCCAACCCGCATGCACATCGTTACACATCTGTCCGCAAAGTATCAGGGCATGCGCACGCCGGAGAACGGCTGGTCCGAATCGGAGGCCGGTATGGCGCAACTCGACGACATCGTCGGCGCCGTGATGAAGAAACTCAAAGACCAGGGCGTGGACGACAACACGATCGTCATGTTCACTACCGACAACGGTGCCGAGAACTTCACCTGGCCCGATGGCGGGCAGACGCCGTTCGCCGGCGGCAAAGGCACGGTGTTGGAAGGCGGATTCCGAGTCCCGTGCATCGTGCGTTGGCCCGGCAAAATACCTGCAGGGAAAGTGGAGAACGGTCTCTTCGCGAGTCTCGACTGGTTTCCGACATTCGTAGCAGCGGCCGGAGATCCAAACATCGTCGACGAGCTGAAGGATGGCAAGCAGCTTGGGGATCGCACGTACAAAGTGCATCTCGATGGATACAATCAACTCGACCTGATCACCGGGAAAAGTCCCTCGAAGCGCCACGAGTTCTTCTACTTCGCGGAGGGAACCCTCGGCGCCATTCGGCTCAACGACTACAAGTATCGCTTCATCGATCAGCCCAACGGGTGGCTGGGCGGCACGGTGAAAGTCGATTGGCCGATCCTCGTGAACCTTCGGCTGGATCCGTTCGAGCGCACCGGACTCACGGGATCCCTCGCCTTTTACAACTGGTTCGCCTATCAGTTCTGGCGCTTCGTGCTCATACAAGAGGTCGTCGGCAAACTCGCGCAGACCGCGATCGAGTTTCCGCCGATGCAGGCGGGCGCGTCGTTCAACCTCGACGAGGTCAAGGAGCAGATTCAAAAAGCCATGGCAGCACACGCCGGCGCATAGAAAGGACGCGTCTACATGCCCGATAAGAAACCGAATATCCTGATCCTGTGGGGCGACGACATCGGTATCTGGAACATCAGCAAGTTCAGCAACGGCAGCATGGGATACCGCACCCCTAACATCGACCGGGTCGCCAACGAGGGCGGCCTTTTTACCGATTACTATTCGCAGCAGAGCTGCACCGCCGGCCGCGCCTGCTTCATCACCGGGCAGAACCCGATCCGCACGGGCCTCACGAAGGTCGGCATGCCCGGCGCTACGGTCGGCCTGCAGAAGGAAGACCCGACGATCGCGGAGATGCTCAAGCCGCTAGGCTACGCCACCGGTCAGTTCGGCAAGAACCACCTCGGCGACCGCAACGAGTTCTTACCGACCGTTCATGGCTTCGACGAGTTCTTCGGCAACCTGTACCACCTCAACGCCGAAGAGGAGCCCGAGCTTCCCGACTATCCCAAGGATCCGAAGTTTAAAGAAATGTTTGGACCGCGCGGCGTCCTGCACTGCTGGGCGACCGACACGGACGACGCGACGACGGATCCGCGCTGGGGCCGCGTCGGCAAGCAGAAAGTCACTGACACCGGTGCCCTCACGAAGAAGCGCATGGAGACGATCGACGAGGAGATCACCGCGGCGGCCATCGCTTGGATCGAGAAACAAGCCAAGGCGGGCCAGCCGTTCTTCTGCTGGTACAACTCGACCGCGATGCACTTCCGGACGCACGTCGCCGAGAAGAACCTCGGCAAGAGCGGCCAAGATCCGTACAGCGACCGCATGGTCGTGCATGACGAGCAGATCGGCATGATCCTCGACAAGATCGACGAGCTCGGGCTCGCCGGCGATACGATCGTGATGTATTCGACCGACAACGGCCCCGAGAACGACGGGTGGCCGGATGGCGCTAATACGCCATACCGCGGTCAGAAAGACTCGAACTGGGAAGGCGGCTGGCGCGTACCGAGCTTCATCCGCTGGCCCGGCGTGATCAAGCTGGGGTCGGTGTACAACGGGATCGTCTCGCACATCGACATGTTCCCGACGCTGCTCGCCGCGGCCGGCAACCCGGACGTGACCGAGGAACTGCTCAAGGGCACTACGGTCAACGGGCAAGCGTACCACGTGCACCTCGATGGCTACAACATGATTCCGTATTTCTCGGGTCAGACGAAGGAAAGCCCGAGAAACGCGATCATGTACTTCAGCGACGACGGCGACGCTATCGCGGTGCGCGTCGGCGACTACAAGTTCAATCTCTCCGTCCAGCGTGCCCACACCATGCAACTCTGGGCCGAGCCCTTCGTCAAACTTCGCGTTCCGCATATCGTGAATCTGCGCCGCGATCCGTTCGAGCGCGCCGATTTCAACTCGAACACCTACTGGGATTGGCTAGTCGATCACATACCGCAGATGTACCTGATGCAGGCCGTGGTCGCGCAGCAGATCGAGGACTTCGTGAAGTTCCCGCCGCGTCAGAAGCCCGCTTCCTTCAATCTCGATGCGGTCATGGAACAGGTTAAACAGCCGCACGGATAACACAGCGCACTCGCGGGTAGGGGATTTTTATGAAAGCCACCCCTACCCGCCGCCCGTCGACGACATCGAGCGGTATCGCCGGCGTTGGGACGACCAGCGCCGGCGTGTCGATTCGCATCTCTTCTGGCCGAGCGAGTCGTACCGCGACGACCGCAGCATTCTCGTCGCGGGCTGCGGCACGTCGCAGGCCGCGCATTACGCCGTGCGCTGGCCGAATGCCCGCATCGTCGGAGTCGACCTCAGCGGCCCGAGCATTGCCTTCGAACGCGAGCTGAAGCGCAAATACGGTCTCGACAACCTCGAGCTGCATGAGCTCCCCGTCGAGCGCGCCGGCGAACTCGGCGAAAGTTTCGATCACGTCGTCTGCACCGGCGTGCTCCACCACCTGCCCGATCCCGACGCGGGACTGCGCGCGCTGCGCAACGTGCTCGCGCCCCGCGGCGCGCTGCACCTGATGGTCTACGCTCCCTACGGCCGCGCCGGCGTCTACATGCTCCAGGAGTACTGCAGGCGCCTACGCATCGACTGGAGCGATGCCGAGATCGACGAGCTTGCGGCGAGCCTCAAGGCGCTGCCGCCCGATCATCCAATCGTGTCGCTGCTTCACAAGTCGCGGGACTTCGAAACGAAGGCCGGCGTCGCCGATGCGCTGCTCCATCCGCAAGATCGCGCGTACTCGGTGCCGCAGCTGATGGAATTCCTCGATCGAGCGGACCTCGTGTTTGGGCGCTGGATTCGCCAGGCGCCCTATTTACCGTGGTGCGGCGCGATCGCGTCGTCCCCACACCATGCCAGGCTCGCAGCCTTGGAGCCCGACGAACAGTACGCGGCGCTCGAGTTGTTCCGCGGAACGATGGTACGCCACAGCCTCGTCGCGTATCGGCGCGACTTTTCCCCTGCGGTTCTCGACTTTAGCGGGGACGAGTGGCTCAACTACGTTCCCATCCGGCTTCCCGACACGCTGGTCGTGCGCGATCGGTTGCCGCGCGGTGCCGTGGCGGTGCTGATCAACCGCAACCACACATTTACCGACCTCTATCTCCCGATCGACGCACGCCAAGAGCGCCTACTCGAGGCGATCGACGGGAAACGTCGGATCCGCGATATGGGCCGCGCGATGGCCGACCGCGATCTCGCACGCAAATTCTTCGAGCAGCTCTGGCAGTGGGATCAGGTCGTGTTCGATACGTCGAAGAATTGATCGCGGCGGGTTCATTGTACCGTACTTCGCCCTTCGACTCCGGCGCTTCGCACCTCCGCTCAGGATGAAAAAGCTGCGCTCGCTTCGCTCAGGATGACACCGTCACGGCGCCGAGATCCGGCCGTCGATAGCTTGGCCTGAGCGAGTTGGAGGTGCTCACAGTAAATCTCCCAGTCTTAAGTGCTGTTAATTGTCGCGGCCGATTGCCGCGCGCAGCCCCTCGCCGAGGTTCTTGCGCTCGCTTCTCACTTTACTTGGCCGCAGCGGTGACCGTGGCCGGCCTCGTTGTGGTCACGTACTGGACGTGAACGCTCTCTATCGTGCCGTTGAACTTGAACGGTGCTTTTTCTCGATAGTCGAGCGAGACGGGTGACCCAAGCGCAATGCCGATGTCCAGACAATCGTTTGCGGTGAACGCCAACGGCGCGCTGACCGGGACGCGCCCCTGCGCGTACGTCTCTCCATTGACCTTCAACGTTACGTCGAGCGGACCGGCCGGCCGAAGCTCGGCGTACGAAGTGTCGACCTCAATTTTTACCTTGCCGGCGGGGAGTTTCTTTGTTGAACGTATCTTCGTCCGCTGCACGATGAAAAGGTTGTACTCGTAGCAGAGGATCCCGTCCTCGACGAACAGCGTAAGCCCGCCTGAATTTGCGCCGAGTTTGTAAAGCACGCCGTTCGCGTTTGCGGGGATGGTCGCGTCGATCGTCACGACGTTCGGCTTGTTGCCGAGCGCGGGGGCGCAAAACTCCGGCATCCGCACGGTGTCTCCGGAAAACGTCCATTCCGTGTACGGTGGCGCAACTCGCAAATCGGGATGATAGACCGGAATGAAAAGGCCACCGCCGATGGGCAGCACCTTATTCTTCGCGGCCTCGACGATGAATAGCTCTTTGAGCTGCGCAACTTTGTCCGGCATCTTCTCCGCGAGATCGTTCGCCTGGCTCCAGTCGTCCTCGAGGTTGTAGAGCTCCCAAACGTCGTTGTCCGGCGACCACGTAGCGATGCCCGGCGGCGTTCCCGGAACCCAGGGAGCACGCGGTCCAAAGGCACTCGCCATCCAGCCGTCGTGATAGATCGCGCGGCTTCCCATGACTTCGAAATACTGTGTGATCAGCCGCCCTTTGGCTTTGGGATCGTTAAACGTGTACGCGAAGCTCACGCCGTCGATGGGGTCTTGCTCGACGCCGTTGACCTCAAAAGGCGGCGTGATCCCGAGGATCTCGTAAATCGTCGGGACGACGTCGTTAACGTGATGAAACTGTGTCCGTGGTACGGGATCGTGTTTGATGTTCGCCGGCCACCGAATCGCCATCGGATTGCGAGTCCCGCCGAAGTGCGAAGCCAGCAGCTTGGTGCCTTTGTATGGCGTGCTGCTGGCCCAGGCCCACGCGGCATTGTACTGGTTGTCGGTCAGAGGCGTCCCGAGTGCGTCCAATCCGCCAATGTCTTTGAGCGCGTCGATGTGCTGTTCGATCGTCGTCGGAATTTGGTTCTGCGTCAGCAGCTCGCTGACCGTTCCGTTCTGACCCTCCGCCGACGAACCGTTGTCGCCCCAAATGTAAAAGACCAGCGTGTTGTCGCCGTAGCCAAGGCGCTCGAGTTCATCCACGAGCCGACCGGCTTGGACGTCGACGTGCTCGCCGAATCCCGCATACACCTCCAT
>JAFAJV010000001.1 GCA_019235995.1 Vulcanimicrobiota bacterium | reverse complement strand
CCGCCGATCTCTTCGAGGACGCTGCGACGCACGGCCATCGTCGCTCCAAGACAGAAGCACAGCTTGCCGATGGCGAGCGCGACCAGCACCGACGGCGCGAAGCCGTCCTCGATGTACAGTGCACCGAGACGTGCGGCGATGGTACGGTTCGGCATCGCGGAGTAGAGGCACGTCACGGCTCCTACGCGGGCGGATGCGAATGGCGCGGCAAGCGCGCGCAGGTAGTCGCGCCCGACGCGCACGTCGCTGTCGGCGATCGCGATGATCTCGCCGCGCAGCTCGACCTCGGGCTTGGCGAGGTTCGCGATCTTTGGGTTGAGCATTCCGGCCGCCTGGCCGATCGCGATGGCGGTCCGCGCCGGAAAGTCGCGGGCGATCCGCTCCACGACTTCGAGTGCCGGGTCGTCGCGCGAGTGGAGGCACAGCACGACCTCGTACTGCTCGTCGTAGTCTTGCGCGCAGAACGATGCCAGGTTCTCGTAGAGATCCGGTTCGAGGCCCGCGATCGGCTTGAGGACGGTGACCGTCGGCAGAAACTCCGAGGCCCTTTCGAGGGGCCGGCACGCGAACGCGGCGAGACGCGCCGCCGCGAGGGCGAGATATACCGCACCCGCGATCGCGATGATGAAGAAGATCAAGCTCGCCGGCTCACGATTTCGCCGTATGTCGTGCTGACGATGCCGCTGCGCGCGATGGCGTCGCGCACCGCCGGGCTGGTCAGCGCCGCGAGCTCGCCCTCCCATGCGAAGCGTTCGGTGCCGCGATCCGCGCCGCTAAACGGTCGAGTCGCCGGATGGAAGAAGATCTCGGTCACGCCGTCCGGCAGCCGGTCCAGAAGGCGCAAGACGCGCTCCTCGGTGAGCGCGCCGGCCTCCGTCACGCCGAATGCGTAGTCGTTGTACGCGACCCCGGCGCGCCGCGCGCGCGCTCGCATGAGCGCGAGCCACGGCGCGATGCTGCGCGTCGTGCCGAACGGTTCCCGCGGAATGCGAACTGCGCGCATCCCGTGCGCGCGGCCGATCCGCATGATCAGACCGAAGACGGTCGGGTGCACGTGCATGTGCGACTGCGCGTCCACGTGATCGAGCGGGAGGCCGGTCTCGCCGAACCGCTGGAACTGCGCACGAATTTCGGCGGCGAGTTGAGCGCGCACGCCCGGGCGGAAGAAGAATCGAATGCCCGCACCCACGAGGTCGGTGAGGAAGCGGCCGCGCTCGTCGACGAGCGCGGGGATGCGCTCGGGGGGCAGCACGGGCCGCCCATTGACGAGCACGACGTGCAGTCCGACGGCGAGCCCAGGCATACGCCGCGCGCGCTCGATCGCGTCGTGGGCAGCGGGCGCGCCCACCATGAGGCTCGCCGCGCGCAGGAGGCCAGTGCGATGCGCCTGCTCCACCGCCTCGTTGACCTCCGGTGCAATCCCAAAGTCGTCGGCGTTGAGAACGAGCCGCTTCAGCGCGTCTTCTTTCGAAGCATCCCGGCGGCGAGCTCGTCGACGAACCAGGTCAGCTTGCCAGATGCCGGATGCACGATTTGGGCGGGATATTTCACCGGATCGGTCGGGCCCTCGTAGACTTCGGCCAGAATCTGCGCCTTGTCGGCCCCCGCAACCGCGAAGGCCACGCTGCGGGACAGGTTGATGACCAGCGGCGTCATCGTCACGCGCCACATCACGTCCGCGTCGGCGTAGACGGCACGCACGAGCGACTCGTCGTCGGTATTCGGTGGCGTCCCGGGAAAGAGCGATGCCGTGTGCCCGTCTTTGCCGAGGCCGAGCAGTGTCAGATCGAAGTGCGGCGCGTCTCCGAAGTCGGCGCGCAGGATCGACGCATACTCGTTCGCGGCCAAGCCCGGGTCGATCTCTCCTCGAATCCGGTGCACGTTCGCCGGCGGGATGGGAATGTGCTCGAGCAGCGCGCGCTCGACCATCCGATAGTTGGACTGCTCGTCGTTCGGCGGCACGCAGCGCTCGTCTCCGAAGTACACGAAGGTGTCGCTCCACGAGATTGCATCGCTGAGCGGTTCTCGGCCTAGCAGTTCGTAGGTGGTTTGCGGCGTGCGGCCCCCCGAGAGTGCGATTCGGAACGCGCCGCGCTCGGCCATGGCAAGCCCGGCCGTCGCCACGATGACGTCGGCCAGCGCTCGCGCGAGCGCCGCGGGGTCGCGGTAGACGTCCATATCGCCTCGCGCCGGCACCATTACCCCTTTCCGTGAGCGAGAATCTCGCCCGCCGCGTTGAGCGAGTCGTGAAAGATCCTGTCGTTTTGCCCCCAGAGAATCGCGCGTTCCAGCAATGCGGCGATGCCCGGATTGGTGATCGCGCGGTATCGCTGCGGATGCCGGCTGGACCCGGTGACGCTCAGCTGGATCGTCTCCGCGTTCTTGTCGACCTCCGCGACGAACTTCGAGCGCGATGAGGAGAGCGCGACGCAGGAAATCCTGCGCGGCTCGCCCGCACGTCTGATCTCGAACTCGATCTGCCTGCCCTGCCGCGTCAGAAGCGCACGCTCCGAGCACGGCCTCCAGTGCAGCCGGCTCGCGAGCCAGCCCAGCAGGTAGAAGCCTTCGGGCTCGGAGCCGCACGCGATCTCGACGTACCGCAGGTCGTACAATTGCTCGACGTCTTTGCCGTCGAAGAAGATCGCGACGCTCTCCTGCCACGGCGCCAACCGAAGATATGCGATGTCGGCGAGCGGAAGTCGGGGATGATGCTCGACGTAGTCGACGAGCTCGCACAGCGCCTCGTGACCGCTGTCCAGCAGTGAGCTGTTATAGACGACGGTCTGCACGTGCTCCGAGAGCATGGCAAAGCGCGGGTCATCGCCGATGCCCGGCGCGATCCAGAGAAGCACCAGCGGAGCCTCGGGCAGACGCAGCGCGGCGATCGCCGAACGGAGCGTTTCGGCCGAGCAGCCGGTCGCGCCCAGTTCGATCCAGTCGCCGGCTTCGACGCGCGCGCCGGTTGGGTCGCGCGTCCCGTCCAGGACGATCACGCGCGACGGATGTTTGGATGCGAGCGTATGAATCCGGTCGCGCGCGAGCTCGCCGATCGCCTCGTCCTCGAAGAAGACCACGAGCGTCATGAGCGCGACCTGCACGTCGTTGCCGCGCTCGCGCGAACGCTCGCCGAGGGTCTCGAGTACGGCGCCGAGATCGATGCTCACAAGTGGCGCCAGTCGGGGAACAGCGCCTGCGCGCTCTCCGGCCCCTGGCTTCCCGCCGCGTAATTCGGAAATGAGAAGTCCTTCGTGTTCTGCCAGACTTCCAAGATCGGCGTCACGATCTCCCAGGCGCGCTCGACGGCGTCCCATCGCGTGAACAGCGTCTGATCGCCCAGCATGACGTCGCCGATGAGCCGCTCGTACGCCGGAGGCGACTGCACGCCGAAGCCGGTACCGTAGTTGAAGTCCATGTAGACGCTGCGGACGTGTTCTTTGGGTCCGGGCACCTTCGCCTCGAAACGCATCGAGATTCCCTCGTCGGGTTCGATCTTGATCACGAGCACGTTCGGCTCGATCCGATCCGTCGACTCGCCGTAAAAGCGGTGTGGGATCGGCTTGAATGTCACGGCGACCTCCGAGACCTTCCGCGGCAGCCGCTTGCCGGAGCGCAGGTAGAACGGAACGCCGGCCCACCGCCAGTTCTCGATGTACAGCTTGGCCGCCGCGAACGTCTCGGTGTTGGAGTCGGGCGCCACGTCCGGCTCCTCGCGGTAGCCGTTCACCGCGTGCCCGTCGATCGTCCCGGGGCCGTACTGGCCGCGCGCCGACATCGACCATACGCCGGCGTGCGGCGGCGGCGTGATTGCCGAAAGCACCTTGTACTTCTCGTTACGGATGTCGTCGGCATCCGACGAGATCGGGGCTTCCATCGCGACCAAGGCCAGGAGGTTGATCACGTGATTCTGGATCATGTCGCGCAACGCGCCGGCGTTATCATAGTAGGCGCCCCGCTGCTCGACGCCGAGCGACTCGGCCGACGTGATCTGGACGTTTTGTACGTAGTTCCGATTCCAAATCGGCTCGAAGATGGTGTTGGCGAAGCGCAAGGCGATGATGTCCTGCACCGGCTCTTTGCCCAAGTAGTGATCGATTCGGTAGATCTCGTTCTCCGGAAACACCGCCTCGATGACGCTCTGCAGCTTGCGCGCCGACTCGAGGTCGGTGCCGAAAGGCTTCTCGACGACGATCCGCGTCCAGCCGGCGGCGTCCTTGTCCAAACCGGCCAGCTTGAGGTGCTTGATGATCTCCGGAAACACCGGCGGCGGCGTCGACAGGTAGAACAGATGGTTTCCCGCCGTGCCCAGCTGCTCGTCGTTTTGGGCGAGGCGCTCCTTCAGCGCCGTAAAGTGGCGAGTGTCGTTGAAGTCCGCCGTGATGTAGCTGATCCGGCGCGCGAAGTCGTCCCAGAGCGCTCCCTGCGGCTTCTGGCCGTCGGGCATGAATTGCTCGAGCTGCTTGCGGCAGTAGTCGCGGAAGCCGTCGTCGTCGTACTGGGTCCGCGCGAAACCGATCAGCGCGAAGTCGGTCGGGAGCGTTCCGCTCAATCGCATGGCGTAGACCGCCGGCAGCAGCATGCGTTTGAACAAGTCGCCGCTCGCGCCGAAGAAGACCGCGCTGCACGGGTTCGTGATGCGGTCCGATGCCAGGCCCTCGCGCAGCGGATTGGCGGCGCCGTCGCCGGACGAGCGCGCCGCCGTGGCGACCGCGTCGTCAGGCATGAGCCTCGCTCTGGACGGCGTGCCCCCCGAACTGATTGCGCAATGCCGCGACGACCTTCGCGCTGAACGACTCATCCTGACGCGACGCCATGCGCGCGAAGAGCGAGAGCGTGATCACCGGCGCGGGCACGTTTTCGTCGATTGCGGCCTGGACCGTCCAGCGACCCTCACCCGTGTCGTCGACGTAGCCGCGAATGTCCTTCAGGCCCGGATCTTCGCGAAACGCCGCCACGAGCAGCTCGAGAAGCCACGAGCGCACGACGCTGGCGTGGGTCCACAGTTCGGCGAGCTGCCCGAGGTCGAAGTCGTACTGCGAGTCCTTCAGGATCTCGAACCCCTCTCCGTATGCCTGAAGCAGCCCGTACTCGATCCCGTTGTGCACCATCTTCGAGAAATGACCGGCGCCCGGTGGCCCAACGTGCGCGTAACCCTTCGGCGGAGCCAGCGTGATAAAGATCGGCTCGCAGTGCCGCACGGCCGCGTCGTCGCCGCCGACCATGAGGCAGTAGCCTTCCGTCAGTCCCCAGACGCCGCCGCTCGTGCCCGCGTCGATGAGCGACACGCCCTTGGCCTTACAGTCGTCATAGAGACGGAGACCATCTTTATAATTGGTGTTGCCGCCGTCGATGATGATGCCGCCGCGGCCTAGCGCATCGGCCAGCGCGTGGATCGTGTCGTCGGTCGGCGGCCCGGCCGGCACCATGACCCACGCGACCTTCGGCGACTCGGTCAGTTTTGCGGCCATGTCCGCAAGGCTGTTCGCACCGGTCGCGCCGTCGGCAACGGTTTTTGCAACCGCCTGCGAATCGCGATCGAAGGCCACGACCTGATGGCTGCCCTTGATCAGGCGCTGCGTCATGTAGTTGCCCATTTTTCCGAGTCCGACCATCCCGAGTTGCATTCTTGCGCCGGCCTTTCGATAGCAGTTTTAGGTGCATCGGAGTTTATGCGGTTCGGAGCAGGCTCCTGTCCTACGGCACCTCGGCCGGCGTCAGCGCAACCCCTTCGATCAAGTCGGCTCCAGGTGGGATCAGCTGCCCCTGAGAGTATCCGCCCTGCGGATACTCGTATTCGTTGGAGACTTGGGGTTCGGCGGTATAGAGATGCGTACCGTCCCTCGTCAGCGCAAAGCTCGCGACGACGCTCGAGTCGTCGAGCGGTTGCTGCGACACGAGTTGTAGCCTTCGGGAGCCGGGTTTGGGCGCAGCAAAGACGTCGATCGTCGTTCCCCGCGTAGGGCCTCCACTGTCGACGGTCGCGATGTTGCCCTTCGTGTCAACTTGAACGCCCGCGGCAAAGTGGATGGCCGTACTCGGATGCAGCGCGGCGAGCTTCTTGGCGCCGCACTCTCCCGCGATGACCCCCAGCCTCGAGGTAATATAGTTGTTGACACCCGCGACGTAGAGCGTGCCGTCCGCAGCGAAGCCGGCGGCGAGGGTTCGAGAGATGATCGTGCCTCCGCTCACCGTCGCGCACGGCGACTCGGCGTGCGCGTTGGAAAAGAACGACACGCTTCCCGCGCCCCCGCACTGCGTGCCGCTCGCCCGACAGATATTGATCACCGCCACGGTCCCGTCTTTGGCGACGGCGACGTCGACGGGCCACTCGCCGGAATCAGGGATCGTCCAAGACGGCGCGTTGCGATAGGGAGGCGCAAAGACTTCGACATTCTCGTCGAGCGTATTGGCGACGTACAGATTGCCGGCGCTATCGGTCGTGATCAGTTGCGGCTCGTTGAAGCCGCTCAGCGACCTCGTGCCGGTGCCGCGGCTGAAGATCGTGACGGTATTGGTAACTGCATCGGCAAGAAAGACGTGCCGCACTCCAGGGGCCAAAGCCAAGCGCAGACCCTCCGGGCGACCCGCAGCGGAGAGAGGAATCGACGGCGTAGCGGTGCCGCTGCATCCGCAGATCAACGCCGGTAAAAGAACCGACCCCAGCCAACGTTCGGAAGCAAAACGGTAACGTGCCATCGTCCGTACCTCAAAAGTAGCATCAGCGCGCTGGGGGGAACCGCGCTGTTATGAGGGTACCCCGCCAGGCTCGACGTTAAGCGCGGACCGCCAGTGCCTCGTCCGCCGCCGCGATGAGCGCGCGCAGCGAATGTTCCACTGGACCCTTGAGGCGCACGCGCGCGCCTCGGCGATTTCGCTTGTCGAGCGACATCCAGTCGCCGAGCGCCTGCGCCGCGAGCAGCGTGCGGAAACCGACGTTCATGCCCGGGATTATCGGGTCGTCCGGATCGTCGGCAGTGATCTGCAGCGCGACGCACGTGTCGGGGCCGCCCTTATGCAGCTGGCCCGTCGAATGGAGGAAGCGCGGACCGAAGCCGACCGTCGTGGCGACTCGATGCGCATCGCGGATTTTCACGCGCAGCTCCCGCAACAGGTTCGAGTGCGTCTCGTTGCGGGCGATGTAGGCCGTGATCGCGTTGTAGTCGTGGGGACGCAGCTGCGCGAACAGTCCCGCCAACGCCTGTGCCGGATTTTCAGCACTTATCGCGCGGCTTCCGGAGAGATAGGTGACGTCGAAGGCCGATCCGCCGACGTCGGGTTTGGGCTCGTCGAAGCTGCCGTTTTTCGCGTACTGCGCCAGGAGCGCCACCGTGTTATCCTTCGACTCTTGCACGTTGGGCTGATCGAATGCGTTGATGCCGAGGATTACGCCGGCGGCCGCGACCGCGATCTCCCAAAGGTAGAACTGTTCGCCGAGGTCGTACCGGTCGTTCATCGCCAACCGAATCACCGGATGACCGGCGGATTCGAGCGCTTTGAGCTTCTCGTCGACGCCGGCATCCGGAGCCGGCAGGTTGGCGCCGACGTACACGAAGGTGCGATCGTCGGAATAGTCCTGCGGGGAGCCGAGCGGCTCGCCTTCGATCGGAACGATCCCCTTGCCGAGCTTGCCCGTCGACTCCGCGATGAGCTGCTCGGCCCACGCGCCGAATGCCTTCACGTCGGGGTGCGTAACGATCGTGAGCTTGTCGCGTCCGTTCGTCGCGAGGCCACCGATGGCGGCACCGAACCGGACGCCGGGCGCCGTGCGCGGATCGACGCTCCGGTCGTTGGCATGCATCGCTCCAAGCGCGCGGTCGAGCAGGAGGCTGACGTTGTACCCCGCGATCGCCGCCGGAGCGATGCCGACGAACGAGAGCGCGGAGTACCGCCCCCCGATGTTGGGATCGTTCTGGAAATCGGCTCGGAACGACGCCTCCTGGGCCTCCTTGTCGAGCGTCGTTCCGGGATCCGTGATGGCGACGAAGTTTCGCCCGGCCGCGGCGGAACCGACCTGCTTGGAAACCTTCTCGTGGAAATACGCGTAGAACGCGTTCGGCTCGGTCGTGGTGCCGCTCTTGCTCGAGATGATGAAGAGCGTGTGGGGGATGTGGATGTGCCCCTCGAGCTCCTTGATCTGCTGCGGGCACGTCGAGTCGAGGACGTACAGCTGCGGGTAGCCGTCGTACGACCCGAACGTGTCGGCGAGGATGTCCGGTGCCAGCGAGCTGCCGCCCATGCCGCAGACGACGGCGAAGCCCGAGCTTTCACGCGTCTCGTTGGCGAACGACTTCAGTCCCGGCACCTCTTCGAGCATGTGCTGCTGGATGTCGAGCCATCCCAGCGACTTCTTGATGATCGCGACCGCCTCGGGATCGCTCGACCACAGCGTCGCATCGTGCGCCCAGATCCGCTTGAGAAAATCGGCCTCGGCGAGCCGCGCGAGCGCCGAGTCGTAAGCCGGCTGCGACGCTCCCAGCGACAGCCGCACGCGTTCCGCTCCCCCCGACCCGAGGAGCTTCTGCTTGTAGACGATCGCGCCGAGCAGCGCCGCGAACGAGTCGGAGAAAAGGGTGACGCCTTCGACCTGCAGTTGGTGGGTCACGTCGAAGAGGGAGATCTTGGCGTCCTGCAGCGCGCGCATCACGTCGGTAGCACCACGAAGATCGCTCTCGACCGTGTCCGCAGCTATCTTTCCGTGATCGATCAATGCGTCGAAGGTCGGGGGCGGCATCGTGTTGACGGTGTCGCGGCCCACGACGTTCTCGACGTACATGAGGTCGGGGTAGTGCGGGTTCTTCGTCGACGTCGATGCCCAGAGCGGGCGCTGGACGGCCGCACCCTTCGCGCGGAGCGCGGCGAACTCGTCGCCGAGGAAGATCTCCTTGAACTTCTGGTAGGTCAGCTTCAGCCCGGCGATACCGGTCTTGCCCAGGAGCTGCTCGAGCTTTTCGCCCTTGGCGATGCGCTCCTGAAGCAGCTTGTCGATCGCGGTGTCGATCCGGCTGACGAAGACCGAGTTGACCGATCGAATCTTGTCGATCGGCTTGCCCTCGGCGACGCGCCGCTCCAAGCCCTTGACGTAGGCGCGCGCCGCACGCTCGTACATCTCGACCGAGAAGACGAGGGTGACGTTGATGTTGTAGCCGCGATAGATCGACTCTTCGATCGCCGGCAGCCCCTCCTTGGTGCCGGGGATCTTGATCATGACGTTCGGGCGGTTGACGCGTTTCCAGAGCTCCTCGACCATGGCGATCGTGCCCGACGTGTCGTTGGCGAGCAGCGGCGAGACCTCGAGGCTGACGAATCCGTCGTCGCCTTTCGACGACGCGTGAACCGGCGCGAACGCGTCACAGGCGCTCTGGATGTCGGCGACGGCGAGGTCCCAAAACAGCGCGTCGGCGTTCTTCTCCGACCCGATCAGCGATGCGAGCTGCTCGTCGTAGTCGTTGCCCGCGCCGATCGCCTTCTCGAAGATCGTCGGATTGCTCGTCATTCCGCGGACGCCCCGGTCGATGAGGCGCGCGAGCTCGCCGGAGGCGAACATGCTTCGCCGCAGGTTGTCGATCCACACGCTCTGACCGGCGTCGAGCAGTTCCTGAACTTGTTTCTCCACGGTCGTCTCCTAATGGGCAGCTAAAGCGAATTTTTGCAGCGCTACGTCGGCGACGTTTTCCGGGGTGAAGCCGAACGCGTTAGCGATGGCCGCGGCCGGCGCCGACCGGCCGAACTCATCGATTCCGAACGCGAACCCGTGGTCACCGACGTATTTCGACCAGCCGAGGGTCGCCGCGGCCTCGATCGACATTCGCGCGGCAATCGCCGGGGGCAAGACCTCGTCTCGATACGACTGGGGTTGTTCGTCGAACAGCCGCCAGCAGGGCATGGAAACGACGCGCGTCCGAACGCCCTTCGCATCGACGATCTTTTTTGCGTCGATCGCGAGGGCGACCTCGGAGCCGGTCGCGATGAGGATGAGCTCGGGCCGGCCGCCCTCCGCATCCGCGATGACGTACGCGCCCTTGCCGACCGCGGCGTCGCGCGCGCCCAGGAACGGCACCTTCTGCCGGGTGAGCACGAGCGCCCAGGGGGCATCTTTGCTCGCGACGGCGAGCTTCCACGCCTCGAGCGTCTCGATCGCGTCGGCCGGGCGCACGACGTAACAGTTGGGGGTCGCTCGCAGCATGGCGAGCTGTTCGATCGGCTCGTGTGTCGGGCCGTCCTCGCCGAGAAAGACGGAATCGTGCGTGAAGACGTAGATCGCGCGGATCTTCATAAGACACGCGAGGCGCACCGCGGGCTTGCAGTAGTCTAAGAAGTTGAAGAACGTCGCCGCGAAGGGCAGCAGGCCTCCGTGCAGCGAGATGCCGCTGGTGGCCGCCACCATGGCGTGCTCGCGCACGCCGTAATGAATGTTGCGCCCCGCGTAATTCCCCGACTCGAAGTCGCCGCAGTTCTTAAGGTAGGTCTTCGTCGACGGATCCAAGTCCGCGGAGCCCCCGACGAGCTCGGGGAGCGACACGGCGATGGCGTTCATCACGGTTCCTCCGGCGTCGCGCGTTGCAACGTTGCCGTTCTCGGCCGTGAACGTCGGCCAGGGCAAATTCGCGGGCATCTCTTTGCGCAGCGCTCGCTCGAGGGTTGCGCCGAGCTCCGGGTTCGCGCGCTTCCACGCATTGTAGGTCGCTTGCCACTGCGCCTCGAGGCGGGAGCCCTTCTCGCCCACCTCGCGATAGAAGCGCAGGACGTCTTCCGGCACGTAGAAATCCGGCTGGAGCGGCCACCCCAGAAACTCCTTGGCCTTCGTGACGTTCTCCGGCCCGAGCGCCTCGCCGTGCGCGAGATAGTTGTCTTGCCGCGGCGAGCCATATCCGATGTGAGTCCGCACCGCGATGAACGACGGCCGGTCCGTGACGTTCTTCGCGACCGTGATCGCCTGGTCGATCGCGTCGACGTCGTTGCCGTGATCGACGTCGATCAACTGCGTGTGCCAGCCGCTCGCGTCAAAGCGCGCGACCGGGTCGTCGGTAAACGTGACGTCGGTGGGACCGGCGAGCGAGACGAGGTTGTCGTCGTAAAAGACGATCAGCTTGCCGAGCTTCAAGTGCCCGGCCAGCGAGAGGGCCTCCTGGCTAATGCCTTCCATAAGATCGCCGTCGCCGCAGAGGCAGTACGTAAAATGGTCGACGATCGATTGATCGGAACGATTGTATACCGCTCCGAGGTGCGCCTCGGCGATCGCCATGCCGACGGCGTCGGCGATTCCCTGACCGAGCGGTCCGGTCGTCGCCTCGACTCCCGGCGTTCGCTCAGCCTCCGGATGTCCCGGCGTCTTGCTGTCGAGCTGACGAAAGTTCTTGATGTCGTCGAGCGTGAGATCGTAACCGGTCAAGTAGAGCAGCGCGTAAAGCAACATCGACCCGTGCCCCGCGGAGAGGACGAAACGATCGCGGTTCAGCCAGTCCGGATCACTTGGGTTGAAGTGCAGGTGGCGCGTCCACAGCGTGTAGGCCATGGCAGCGGCGCCCATGGGCATGCCGGGGTGGCCCGAGTTAGCCTCTTGGACGGCATCGACCGCGAGAAAACGGATGGCGTTGATGCGTTGTTCGTCGCTCGGCGAATTGGACACGGAAACTCCTTTCGCGCTGGAGGCCTAGGATTATGCGCTCCGAGGCATACCCGCCCCTGTAGCTCCAGCCGCGGGCGGGGGCAGGCTTACCCGGCGCCGTAGCACTGGCCCGGTGACGCTAGAAGAGCTGCAAGTTCGGATCGCTTCACTCGAACGCGGCGATGCGGACGTGCGCGGGCGGTCCGGTCGTGCCGTCGACCAGGCGATCGCGATGCTGGACGAGGGCGAGGTTCGCGTGGCCGAGCCGCGGGACGGCGACTGGGTGACCAACGCATGGTTGAAGTCGGCGATCCTGCTCTACTTCCGGCGGCGGAAGATCGACTGGATCGGCGATCGGAGCGGCGACGGCCTCGTCTTCTTCGACAAGCTTCCCGTGAAGCGCAATTACAAGAAGCTTGGCGTTCGCTGCGTGCCGCCGGGCGTGGCTCGCTACGGGAGCTTCCTCGGACGCGGCGTGATCCTGATGCCGGGTTTCGTGAACATCGGCGCCTACGTCGGTGAAGACAGCATGATCGACACGTGGGCAACGGTCGGATCGTGCGCGCAGATCGGCCGCGGCGTACATCTGTCCGGAGGCGTGGGAATCGGCGGCGTGCTCGAGCCGCCGCAGGCGGCGCCGGTCATCGTAGAGGACGGCGCGTTCGTCGGATCCCGGTGCATCATCGTCGAGGGCGTGCGCGTTGAGCGTGAAGCGGTGCTCGGCGCCGGCGTCGTGCTGACGGCCAGCACTCCGATCGTCGACGTACGCGGGAGCGAGCCATCGATCACGAAGGGGCGCGTGCCGGCGCGCGCCGTCTTGATCCCGGGCGTCCTGCCGAAGCGGTTCGCGTCCGGCGAATATGCAACGCCATGCGCCCTGATCGTCGGGACCCGTGGCGAAGCGACGGACCTCAAGGTGTCGCTGAACGCCGCGCTGCGGGAATTCGAGCTCGCAACATGAACCCTCGCGTCCTCAACATTAGCGCATCGCTGATTCGCGAGATCGCCTCGAAGAAGCGAGCGTCGTCAATCGATCTCGGCCTTGGCGAGCCGACGCTGCGCCCCCGTCGCGAGCACCTGGAGCACGCGCTGCGGCACGTAAGCGAGCATGGTCTGAGGTACACACCCAACGCCGGCGACTCCGCGTTGCGCGACCGCATCGCGCGCCACTACTCCTACCCCGACAGGGAGCACAGCCGGAACGTGTGCGTCACGGTAGGATCGCAAGAAGCGATGTACGTCGTGCTCAAGACGCTCCTCGATCCGTCGCACGACGAGCTGCTGATCGTCGAGCCGGCGTTTCCGTCGTATGCCAAGATGGCGGCGCTCGAAGGGACGGCGGCCCGGAGCGTCGCGATGAGCCGGGACGAGGATTTCGCGTTCGATCCGGAGCGCATCGCGGCGGCGATCGGCGAACGCACGCGCGCCATCGTGCTCTGCTCGCCTTGCAACCCGACGGCGCGCGTCGTTTCGCTCGCCGCCGCCGAGACTCTCGCCCGCGCGCTCGAGCGCCGTGAGGGCGACCCGATCTGGATCGTTCACGACGAGATCTACCGCGAGCAGACCTTCACCGAGAGCGCCGGGTATTTCGCGCAGATCTATGCGCACACGATCGTCACGAATTCGTTGAGCAAGAGCAACGCGCTCACCGGCCTGCGGCTCGGGTGGATCCTCGGGCCGGCCGACTTCGTCGCGCAGGCGATCAAGGTGCACGCATGGGCGACGTCGTGCGCCGATACGTTCGCGCAGCACGTCGCGCTCGACGTCTTCAACACGCCCGGCGGGCTGCAAGAGCACGCGGCGTGGTATCGCGAGCGCCGGGTGGAGTTGCTGGCGGCGCTGCGGGAGTCCGGCCTGCGCTTCGTCGCGCCGGAGGGTGCCTTTTACGTCTGCGTGCGCTTGCCCGATGGGACGCCCTCGCATCGGGCGGCCGAGGAGCTGATCGAGCGCCACGACGTCGTCGCGATTCCCGGCGTCGCCTTCGGGCAATGCATGGAAGGATGGCTGCGTCTCAGCTGGGTCGCGCCCGCGGAGCGCGTTCGCGAGGGCATCCTGCGCATCGCCGACTACTGCCGGAATAGGGCTCAGGCGATCCAGACGGTTTGAATGTTGACGAACTCGTGGATGCCGAATGCGGAGAGCTCGCGGCCGTAGCCGCTCTTCTTGACGCCGCCGAAGGGTAAACGCGGATCGCTCGCGACCATGCCGTTGACGAAGACGGCGCCGGCCTCGACCCGCGCGCCAAAGTCTTCGGCGCCGGCCACGTCGCGGGTCCATACGCTCGAGCCAAGTCCGAACGAAGAGTGATTAGCGAGCCCGAGCGCGTGTTCGCGGTCGCTCGCGCGCACCACGGCCGCCGCCGGCCCGAAGACTTCCTCGTCGAACATGCGCATGCCGGGGACGACGTCCGCAACGATCGTCGGATCATAAAAGAAGCCGCGCCCATCACCGACCGTGCCGCCCAGCGCCGCGCGCGCGCCCTGCGCGACCGTCTCGGAAACCTGTTGGTGTACCGTGTCTCGCAAGTCCGCGCGTGCGCAGGGGCCGATCTGCACGCGCTCCTCCATCGGGTTACCGACGACCTGGGCGGCGGCGAGCTCGACGAACCGCCGTAAGAACTCATCGTAGAGCGGCGCCTCGACGATGAAGCGCTTCGCGGCGATGCAGCTTTCGCCGTTGTTCTGAAAGCGCGCCTTGACGGCGGTCGTCGCAGCCGCGGCGAGATCGGCGTCGGCTAGGACGACGAAGGGATCCGATCCACCGAGCTCGAGCACGCATTTCTTCAAGGCCTTGCCGGCGGCAGCGGCCACGGCCGCGCCGGCGCGCTCGCTTCCGGTAAGCGTGACCGCGGCGATACGCGGATCTTCCACGATTCGATCGATCTCCTCGCCACGCGCGAGCAGAACGCCGAAGAGCCCCTCGGGTGCGCCGGCGTCGTCGAAGATGCGCGCGATCTCGAGGGCGCATCGCGTCGTGTTGGCGGCGTGTTTAAGCAACACGGCGTTGCCCGCCACGAGCGCGGGTGCCGCCGCGCGGAAGACCTGCCAGTACGGAAAGTTCCAAGGCATGATCGCGAGGAGCACGCCCAGTGGACGGAACGCGACGTAGCTGCGCGCGGCGTTGGAGGGTGCGTCCTGCGGCGCGAGCATCGCCGCGCCGTGCTCCGCAAAGTAATCGAGCGCCCAGGCGCACTTCTCTACCTCAGCCCGCGCCTGGGCGATCGGCTTGCCCATCTCGCGCACGGCCGTTGCGGCGAGCGAGCCATTTTCCTCACGCAGTCGGCGCGCAACCGAGCGCAGGAGCGCGGCGCGATCCTCGAACGATTCATGTCCCCACGCGCGGGCGGCACTTGCGGCGGCGTCGAGCCTCGCGTCGATCTGCGCGGGGTCCATCGGCGGGATGCGTTCGATCACGTCTCCGGTGGTAGGATCGATCGTTACGATCATATCGTGTGGTACGACCACGGACCGGCCGGTCCGGCGTAGACTTCGACCAGGCGGCTGGGCCGCAAGTAGGCCCGCGCCACCCGCTGGACGTCAGTCGCGGTGATCTGCGAGAAGCGCTCGTTGAGCGTGCGGTAGTAGTCGAGCGGGAGATCGTTGACGGCGATGTCGATCAACTGCTTCGCTTGCCCGTTGGATGACGCCTCATCGAGCAGCGCGTTGCCGACCAAGCGCGCCTTGGCCTCTTGAAGCTCGGTCTCCGTGACCGGTTCGTTCTGGAGACGCTCGAGCTCGCGCCGGACGAGCTCGACCGCTTCTACCACGCGGTCGGGCGACGCGTTGAGCTCGACGCGAAAATCGCCGCGATCCGCGTCGGCGTCGAGCTCGCTGTTGACGTTATAGACCAGCCCGCGCTTCTGCCGCAGCTCCTGCCACAGCCGCGATTCGAAGGCGCCGCTGCCGCCGAGAATCTGATTGAGCACGAGGAACGTGTCGTAGTCGCGATTCGAACGCGAGATTGCCGGCTGCCCCAGCCGAATGTAGACTTGGTTGGCCGCCGTGCCGATGTAGTCGTGACCCGTCGACGCGGGAGGCATGGGCATGAGGCGCGGGTCCGGGCGGGCGCCGCCGGACTGCCACGACCCGAACGCAGAGTCGAGCGCGCTGCGGACGCGCTGCGGCGTGAGGTTCCCAACGACGGCGACGGTCGTGAGGTCGGGCCGCCAGTACGCCTTCGCATAGGCGAGCAGATCGTCGCGCGTGATTCCCTGCACGCTGGGCGGCGTCGGCTGCCGCAGCGACGGATCGTCGCTGGCTAGCAGCAGCCGGTCGTACGCGCGATCGATCATCACGCCCGAGATGTTGCCCTCGGATTGGAGGCTGTTGGCGAGCTGTGCCCGTTCAATCCCCAGCCAGGGATCCGCGAACGTCGGATTCGCCTCGCCATCCGCGACGATCCGGACGATTCGCTCGAAGTCGGCGGTCTCGCCTTGCGCGGAGAATTCGCGACCCGTTTCGACCAGTGCGCCCATCTCGTCCGTCGCCTTGCGGCGCTGTGCGAACGGGTAGTTCTCGCTTCCGTAGTCGGCGACCGATGAGGCGAGCCGGATGATTCCCTGTTTCCCCGCCGGCTCGAATGCCGGCGATGAGGCGATCTCGCCGCGCAAAACGAACGTCGGCCGGTCCGTCTTCGTCTGCACGATCACACGCAGTCCGTTCGGAAGCGTAAACTCGACCGGGTCGAGCACGCTGCGCGCGGCCGTCGGTGTGCGCACCGCCTTCGCCACCCAAGCCGGCGTAACGATCGGGCCGTTCGGCACGCGCTTCGAAAAGTCGTCGCTGGCCTCGGCGGTGCTCTTTTGCGAGTTCCCGCGCGGCGGACTCTCGTTGGGGGTCAGGTGGCCGACGACGGTCGGGCGGCTCAGATAGCCGCGCGCGGCGGCGAGGAGGTCGGCGTCGGTCAAGGCCGCAAGCCGCGAGTCCTCGTCCGCGATCTTTTCACCGACGATTCCGTACGTGTAGCCGGCGAGATCCCCGATCCCGCCGATTGAGTCCGCGGCGAACAAGCGCTCCGCGATCGTCAGCCGCTTCGCCGCGACGACGAGGTCTGGATCGAAGCCGCTCTGCAGCACGGAGTTCAGCGTTGACTGGAAGACCCGCTGCGCCTCGCTGCCGGTGCGGCCCGGGTCGAGCACGATGAACACGTGCAGCAGGCCCCCGCGTAGCTGCGTATCGGCATTCGCCTCGATGGCGAGCGCGATGTTGCTCTCCACGAGCGCGTGATAGAAGGGCGAGCGCTGGTTTTCGATGAGCGTCGCGAGCGTGCTCACCGCGGGCTCTCCGTGCTGCGTGTCGCCGGGGATCGAATACGCGAGGTCGAGGATCTCGAACGGGAACGGAAACTGCGCCTCGACGGTCCGGCCGTGCGCCGGCACCGGGGTCGCCTTGGACCACGCGGGCAGCTTCTTCGGCGGAATGGCGCCGAAGTAGCGCTGCGCCTTGGCGAAGGCGATGGCGTGATTGACGTCGCCGGCGATGACGAGGGTGGCGTTGTTCGGCGCGTACCACTCTTGGTAGTAGCGCGCGATGTCGGCGACGGTCGCGCGAGCGACGTCCGCCCGATTACCGAGCGGCGTCCGTCCGCTTGGCTGCCCCGGGAATGCCGCCTCGCGGACGCGAGCGAGGAGGTTGAAGAACGGCGAGCTGGCATCTCCGTCGATCTCGTTGAGCACGGCGTTGCGCTCGATGGCCCAATCCGACGCGCGCAACGACGCGTGCTGCATGCGGTCGGCGTCGATGTACAGCGCGACGTCGAGTTTGTCGGCCGGCATCACAAAGTAGAACTGCGTGAAGTCGTAGTTCGTCTCGCCGTTCATGCGCGCGCCGAGCCGGGCCACGACGTCGTCGAGACCGCCCGACGACACCTCCGGCGTTCCCCGGAAGAGCATGTGCTCGAGCGCGTGAGCGAGGCCCGTCTTACCGGGCGTCTCCTGCAGCGAGCCGAACCCATACCAAACACCCGTCTGCACGACCGGCGCGGCGCGGTCCTCGACGACCACGACGCGGAGCCCGTTGTGCAGCGTCGTCGTGAAGATGCCCGCGTCGCCGGGCCCCTTCTGCGCGGCCGCGGCCTGCGGTAATGCAAGCGCCGCTGCGAACGCGATCAGCACGGTCAATCTATGAGCGGTCACAGGTTTGAGACTCCCAAGTAGTATGCGGCCGTCGCCTCGACCGCCGCCCAAGGAAGACATCCGATGAGCTCGCAGCGGAGCAACTCGATGCCGCGAGCGGCGGCCAAGGCTCGGATCAACTCGACGATGCGGTACAGCGGCGTTGCAGCATAATCCGTTATGTTGAGCGATACCTGCACGCGCCCTTCCGCGCGCGGAAAGGCAAGCGCGCGAAGCGAGCGCAAGCCGCCGTTGCGCTCGCGTATCGTCCGGGCGATCGCGGCGGCGGCCGCGAGGTCGTTGCTCTCTAGCTCAACGTTGAAAGCGATCAGAAGGTCCCGGGCGCCGATCGCGATCGCGCCGGCGCTGTGGTGGCGCATGACGTCCCCTTCGTCGGGCGCCCAATCCGCGTTCCGGCGAATGTCCGGCAACAGCGCACGCTCGCTTCGGCGAGAAGCGGCGCCGTAGTAGAAGGAGGGGACGCCGTAGCGCCGCCAGATCTCGGCGCCCGCGCGATGGGCGAGGGCCACCGCCTCGGGCAGCCCGGCCCGCATCAGCGGAACGAATGGGAGGACGTCGAGCGCGCCGATGCGCGGATGCGCGCCGCGATGAGCGCGCAAGTCAATGCGATCGAGGGCGATCCCAGCGAGCGCAACCGCGGCCGCGACGACTTGATCGGCGTTGCCGACGACCGTCAGCACGCTGCGGTGATGCACGGCGTCGCTGCTGCGGTCGATCAGCCGTGCTCCGGTTCGTTCGACTGCCGCAGCGGCGGCATCGATGGTCTCGGGATCGCGGCCTTCGGAAAGATTGGGAACGATCTCGAACAGCTGGCCCGTCATCCCAGCGCTCGCGCGATTGCGTCGGCGATGTCCCGCGCATTGCCCGGGCAGATCACGTGCCGGTAGCCATGCTTACCCGCCTCAGCCTGGCGGCGCTCGGCTGCGCCGACCGTGCGTATCTCGCCGGAGAGTCCGAGCTCTCCGAAGACGGCGGTGCCCGGGGCCATCGCGACGTTGCGAAACGACGACGCGATCGCGAGGGCGATGCCGAGATCGGCCGCCGGCTCGCTCACGCGCAGGCCGCCCGCGACGGACGCGTACACGTCGTGCGCTCCGAGCGCGAACCCCGCGCGGCGCTCCAGCACCGCAAGAATCATCGCCAGACGCTGCTGATCGAGGTTGTTCGCGAGCCGCCGCGGGGTGCCGTAGCTGGTCTCTCCGACGAGTGCCTGCACCTCGATCAGCACCGGGCGGGACCCGACGATCGAAGCGACCACGCACGAACCGCTCGGTCTTTGCTCCCGCGCGCCGAGGAAGAACTCGGACGGATTCGCGACCTCACGCAGCCCGCTATCGTGCATCGAGAAGACGCAGATCTCGTCGATCGAGCCGAAGCGGTTCTTGTAGGCGCGCAGGATGCGGTGCTCGCCGCTGGTCTCCCCTTCGAAATACAGCACGGTATCGACGAGATGCTCGAGCAGACGCGGACCGGCGATCGCGCCGTCCTTCGTGACGTGTCCCACGATGAAGGTTGCACAAGAGGTTCGTTTCGCGTGCTCCATCAGCGCCTGCGTGCAGTCCCGAATCTGCGTCACGCTCCCGGCATACGACTCCGATTCGGGCAGCCACACGGTCTGGATCGAGTCCACGATCAGCGCGAGCGGTGCGTGCCGCTCGAGGCCGTTCAGCACGGATCGTAAATTCGTCTCGGGATAGACCAGCAGTCGCGGCGCGAAGCCCGCGGCCAGCGTACGCTCGGCTCGAAGCTTCACCTGCGCGGCCGACTCTTCGCCGCAGACGTACATGACGTCGCCGCGCTCTGCCAAACGCGCCGCGACCTGCAGCAGCAGCGTCGACTTTCCCGCGCCCGGCGGCCCGCCTACGAGGGTCAAGCTTCCGCGCACGATTCCGCCGCCGAGCACCGCGTCGAATTCCGGCATCGCTACGGAGATGCGCTCGACGCCGGCGGAGCCGACTTCGCGTAAGGCGACCGGTCCGATCGCACGTGAGGTCGCCGATGTGGAGCCGCGGGTTCGCGCCGCGATGGTATACGGTCGTTCGTCGAAGGAGTTCCAAGCCTCGCATTGTGGGCAGCGCCCGAGCCAGCGCGTCGATTCAAACCCACATGCCGAGCAAAAATACACGCTGCGCGCCTTGGCCATGGCCAGCCCTTCTCTTGGAGGGCAACGCCATCATCCCGAGGGAACGATGCGCGGTGCAGCTGCAGATCGCGATCGATGGGCCGGCCGCGTCGGGAAAGACGACCGTCGCTCGCGCGACCGCGCGGCGTTTGCGCATGCTCTACCTCGATACGGGCGCGATGTATCGCGCTCTAGCGTATCTCGCGCTTCGTACGGGCACGGACGTGGATAACGGCGCCGCGTTGGCGCGCCTCGCGGCGACGATGCCGATCGAGGTCGAGCTGGACGAAAGCGCTCCTCTCGGCTTTCGCATCTTCGCCGGCGGCGCGGAGCTCGATGAGACCGTACTTGCCGGCAACGAAGTCACCGCCATCGTCTCGGCGGTCGCCGCGCACGCCGAGGTGCGTTCCGCGATGGTCGACGCTCAACGCCGCATCGCCGGAAAGGGCTCCGTAGTGATGGCCGGGCGCGACATCGGGAGCGTCGTTCTCCCCGGCGCCGCCATCAAGATCTTTCTCACCGCCTCGCTCGAGACGCGGGTCGCGCGGCGTCGCCGGCAGCTCGAGCAGGCCGGCGTCGATGTCGACGCGCACGGGCTTGGCGCGGAGCTCCAAGAGCGCGATCGCATCGACAGCACGCGAGCCGTGTCGCCGCTGGAGCCCGCGCCGGGAGCACACCTCATCGACTCCAGCGACATCGATGCCGACGGCGTCGTCGACCAGATCTGCGCGCTGGTGCGAAGCTTGTGTGCTGAGCGGAGTCGAAGGAAAGGATGAATACGAGGTTCTACGATTTTGCGAAGGCGGTCGTGCGGTTCGTGGTGCGCGTCGTCTGGCGCGGGCGGGTTCGCGGCGCCGAGAACGTGCCGTCCGCCGGTCCGCTGATCGTCGCGTGCAATCACGTCTCGTATCTGGATCCTGTGGCGATGGGGTGTTTTTGTCCGCGGCGGATCAGCTACATGGCGAAGAAAGAACTGTTCGAGATCCCGCTCCTGGGCGCGCTGATCCGGGCGCTCGGCGCATACGCCGTCGACCGCCGGGGAAGCGCCACCTCCGCGATCAAGCGGTCGCTGGAGGTGCTGCAGTCCGGGGGAGCCGTCGGGATCTTCCCGGAGGGCACTCGCAATAGGAGCGGAGACGTCGAGGCGCAAACTGGCGTCGCGCTGCTGGCGTCGCTGGCCGGCGCCCCGGTGGTCCCGGCCAGCATCCGCGGTACCGAGAAGGCCCTCCGGCTAGGCCGGATCGACGTCGCGTTCGGAGCGCCGCTCGAGCCTCCCACGGGGCGGAAAGCAACGCGCGACGACTTGGCGAAGTTCACGCTCGCAATCATGAACGCGATAAGGGCTCTAGCGGAGAACACCGGTGGAAATACGTAAGGCGTCCGTTCAGGGATTCTGCTTCGGAGTCGCCATCACGGTCAAGAAGGCCGAGGAGGCGATCGCTGCGCGAGGCGACGTGACGACGCTCGGGCACGTGGTGCATAACCCGCAGATGGTCGAATCCCTCGAGTCGCGCGGATTGAAGAACGCCCACACCGTCGACGAAGTGGACGCAGGCGCCCTGTTCGTGCGCGCTCACGGCCTTCCGGTCGAAGTCTTCGACAAGGCCAAGGAGAAGAAGCTCGAGATTATCGACGCGACCTGCCCCATGGTCACCAAGATTCATGTGCAGGCCGAGAAGCTCAAGGCCGACGGCTACAAGATCATCGTCATTGGGGATCCGAACCATCCCGAGGTCAAGGGGACCCTCAGCCACGTGCCTGGCGCGTGGTGCATCCAGTCCACCGCCGACGTCGAAAAATTGCCGCGCTCCAGCCGCGTCGGAGTCGTGGTCCAGTCGACGTGGTCCGGCGAGGGCTTCACCGAGATCGTTCGCGCACTATCTGCGAAGTACTACGAGGTACGGGCAGTCAACACGATCTGCACGGATACGCACAACCGTCAGAACGAGGCGTTGCGCCTCGCCAAGGACGTCGAGGTGATGATCGTCGTCGGCGGAAAGACGTCGGCGAACACGAAGCACCTTGCCGATCTCTCCGAGTCGCACGGCGCGCGCGCCTATCACATCGAGGGGCCGGACGAGCTCGAGGCGCGGTGGTTTGACGGGGTCGACGTGGCGGGCCTCATGTCGGGAGCTTCCACCCCGGGTTGGCTCGTCGATCAGGTTCAGGCGCGAATGGAGGAGCTCGCCGCCTCTGCTTAGCGTCGTCGACTTTACCGAGCGTTTCGAAAACGCCCTCGAGGAACGGATAGCCGGATATCGGGGATCGAAAGAGATCTCCGATATGCTTTTGCGGCACTTCGGCTATGCGCCGTACGGGCCCGCCCGGCGAGGCAAAAGACTGCGCCCGCAGATGGTGCTGCGAGTGGCCACGAGCGAAGGCGCGCCCGCCGAGCACGCGCTGGACGCGGCCGTCGCCGTCGAGATCTTTCATAACTATTCGCTGGTTCACGACGACATCGAGGATCGGGACGAGCTGCGCCACGGCCGCCGGACGCTCTGGAGCGCGTACGGGATTCCGCAGGCGATCAATGCCGGCGACGCGATGTGCGCGCTCAGCTTCCTCAGCCTGGAACAGGCCGCCGCGCACCTCGACGCGGACCGAGTGCTGCGGATGCTCGCGCTCCTGCATGAGGCGCATGCGGTGATGTGCGAGGGTCAGTCGCTCGACCTTCAATTCGAGTCCGAGCGCCGCGTCGATCTACCGGGCTATTACCGCATGATCCAGTGCAAGACGGCCCAGCTCTTCGACGCCTCCTGCCGGCTGGGCGCGCACGCCGCCGCGTCCGGAGAACCGGTGATCGCCGCCTACGGCGACGTAGGACGATCGTACGGGATGGCGTTCCAGATTCGCGACGACGTCGCCGGCATCTGGTCGAGCGTGGGCGAGACGGGGAAGACCGCTGCCGGGGACATCGCGCGGCGGAAGTGGACGTTTCCGGTCGTATGGGCGATCGGCCAACCGCCGAGCGCGGCCCGCAGCGCCGTCGCGGACGCCTATGCGTCGGGACGAGCGCTCGATGCTTCCGCGATCGCGCGCGTCGTGGACGCGCTCGATACGCTGCGCGCCAGAGACGCGGCGCAACGGGCTGCGGCCGAGCATCTGGCGGTGATCGAGGGCTGTCCCAACGCAGATTTCCGCGACTATCTCTTGAGCACGCTCGACCTCGCCCCGGCGTCTTGAAGGGATCGCCATGAACGCCGACGGCTCCGTCCGAGCGTCGGCCCGCCAAACGACGCTCGCGTGGGCACTTCCGGTCCTGCTGCTCGCGGGGCTGCTCGTGCGCCTCGCGTTCGTCAACAACGAAGGCTTCAAGACCGACGTCTCTACCTACTCGGCCTGGGCGATCGCACTCGCCCAGCACGGCTTCGCTTCGTTCTATTCGACGATCGGATTCGCGGACTACCCGCCCGGCTATTTCTACATCCTCGCGGTCGTGGGGCATCTCTGGCAGCTGTTCTTCGCCGCCCACGATCACGGCTACGCGGCGCTGCGCACACTCGTCAAGCTGCCGGCGATCCTCGCCGATCTGTGCGCCGGCGCGCTCCTGTACGCCGTGGTTCGGCGCTTCGCCGGGTTCGGATATGCGCTCGGCGCGGCGGCCTTCTACCTGCTCAATCCAGCGACGATCTACATCTCCGCGCTGTGGGGACAGGTTGACTCGATCTCGGGTCTCTTCGCGCTGCTTGCGATCTACGCGTTGCTTCGCTCCGCGGATGAACCGGCAGACGCGCCCGCTCAAACCTATTGGATTGTCTTTGCGTGGCTCTCGTTTGCGTACTCGCTGCTGATCAAGCCGCAGGCCGCAGTGCTGCTGCCCCTAATGGTCGCGTTCGCCTTCGTTGACGCGCCGCGCCGGCGGGCGCGCCTCGTCGCCACGGCGCTGGGTGCCGCAGCGGCGCTGCTGCTTGCGCTCGCGCTGACGGAGCCGTTCCATCCGAGCAACCCGCTCTCGGCGTTCGCGTGGCTGATCGAGCGCTATGCATACGGCGCGAACGTCTATCCGTACAACAGCGTCAACGCCTTCAATCTGTGGGCCGTGCGCGGCACGCTGTGGCTGCCGGACAGCCAATACATTTTCATTTTGCCGCAGTACCTCTGGGGCATGGTGCTCGTCGGCGCAGCCCTCGCGCTGGTGACGTGGCGCTACGTTGCGGAGCGTACGCCGCGGGCGCTGCTCGAAGGATGCGCGATCGCGACGCTCGCCTTCTTCGTGCTGGCGACGCGCATGCACGAGCGATATCTCTTCAACGGCGTCTTGTTCGCGATCGCCTGCATTCCGTTCGCGCGGCGTTACCTGTGGGGCGCGGTCGCGCTTTCGGCGGTGTTGTTCGCGAACCTGGCGTACAGCCTGCAATACCTGAACGTCGTCACGAACAACGTGGCCGGCGCGAATTCGCAAAACCTCTGGGGCCCGTGGACGTCGATATTGTCCGGCGTGGCCGTCGCGGCGTTCTTCTGGCTCGGGTACCAGTATCTAGGTACCGCCGACGCCGCGGGCCCCGCGCGAGAGCTGCCCCGCGAACGCGCACAGGGGGCCCGCGAACAGGCGCCGTCGTGGGTGGCGGGCGTGCGCGACTGGTTCAATCCGCGCGAGGGGCTCGTAGCGATGCGGGGCCTGGACTACGCGATCGCGGGCGCGCTCGGCATCGGCAACTTCATCCTTTCTTTCATCGGCTATTGGTGGCCGGCGGAGAAGGTCTTCGACGAGATCTACTTCGCGCGTGCGGGGGAAGAGTATCTCCAAAACCTGCGCATTTACGAGAACACGCATCCGCCCCTGAGCAAACTGCTCGTGGCGCTCTCGATGATGCTCTTCGGCGGCATGCCCGCGGGGCACGGCCTGGGTGGCTGGACCGGACTCAACGCGATCGTCGGGCACATGAGCAACGGCGACAACTCCTACGGCTGGCGCTTCCTCGACGTCGTGTTCGGCGCGCTCGTGGTGATGCTGCTCTACGTCTTTGCGAAGCGGATCACCGGTTCGACGCTCTTTTCGACCATCGCCGCGCTGCTGCTCACCTTCGACGGCATGCATTTCGTGCAATCTCGCATCGCCACGCCGGAAGGCTTCGTCATATTCTTCGCGACGCTCGCGGTGTACGCGTTCTACCGCTTTTGGATCAGCTCGCAGGTCGGCGAGCGGCGTCACGTCACCGTCCCGCCGTGGGCGTTCGCCGCCGGCGCGGCCGCCGCGCTGCTCGCCGGCGCCATCGCCGGGCAGATCTGCCGGGCAGCGTGGAGGTTCGACGCGGCTTCGTCGGTCATCGTCATGCTCTACGTTGGGTGCGTCTGCTACTTGGTGATCCGGTACGTCGCGTTTCCGAAGTGGTTGGGCGATGGCAGGCAAGAGCTCACCTATGCCGAGGGCTCCCATGCGTTGCGGGGCGCCGGCGGGACCGTGCTTTTCGCGGCGGACGGCGGCACGGTCGACGAGCGCGGTAAGATACAACGCGGGGCGATCTCGCAAGCCAAGGGCGGCGTGCTGGTCTATGACGACGACCCGCTGCGGATCGAATACCGTCGCGACGCGACCGTCTCGTACGACACGCCGGAGGGCCGCGCGCGCTACGCCGGCGATGAGATACGGGCGGACGCGCCCGCCTCCATCCAAAGCGGCCGCTCCTCGAAGCTTTGGCTCGTGCTCTTCACCGTGGCGTTGGGGCTGCTCGTCAGCAGCAAGTGGTACGGCGTGATGGGCTTCGGCGTGAGCTTCGTCATCTTGATCTGGATCGCGGCCTCCGGCCTCTACCTTCGAAACAAGCTGCGTCCCGCGCTCTGGGGTAATCCCAGGGGGTTTCGGCTCGACGCTGCGCTGATCACGATTTTGGTCGTGAGCGCGACCGTCTACCTCCTCGCCTGGGTGCCGGACCTCGCGCGTCAATCGCCCGATCCAAACGAGATCCACAACGCGAACGATCTTGTCTACCGCCAGAAGTCGATGTTCGACTATCACGACACGCTCAAAGCCACGCATCCGTATTCCTCGAAGTGGTGGGAGTGGCCGATTGATTACGTTCCGATCGCATATTACTATCAGGACCATCGCAAGGACACCAACGATCCCAAAGGCTGCTGCGTCTACGAGATCACCTCGATGCCGAACCCCGTGATTCTTTGGTTTGGATTGCTCTGCGTCCCGTGGGTAGCCGTGCTCGCATGGAGGGAACGCAACAAGGGATATGCTCTGATCGTCGCGACGTATCTATTGCAGTGGCTGCCGTGGATGCGATCCCCCCGCATCACCTTCGCCTACCATTTTTACGTCGACATCCCGCTGATCTGTCTCTGCAACGTCGTCGTGCTTCAGCGACTTTGGGAGTGGTCGAAGCGGCGCGAGGGCGGCGGTTGGATGGGGGCCGCCGGCGTCGGCGCCTACGTCGCCGCGGCGGCATTGGGCTTCGTCTACTTCTATCCGATACTGGCGGCGCACCCTATCTCGTGGAGCGCCTGGCACCAGCGGATGTGGTTCCCCACCTGGATTATCGGTCCGGGTTAACGAAGGTCCCCTCATGTCCGGGCATTCCAAATGGCACAACATCAAGCTCAAGAAGGGCAAAGTCGACGCCCAGCGGGGAGCGCTGTTCACGAAGCTCAGCAAGGAGATCATCCTCGCCGCGAAGGGCGGTTCTCCGGATCCCGAGGCCAACTATCGGCTGAAGATGGCTGTCGAGAAGGCGCGTGAGTTCAACATGCCCGCGGATAACATAAAACGCGCGATTGCGCGCAGCGTGGGGCCGAGCGGCGCCGCCGAGATCGAGGAAATTCGCTACGAGGGGTACGGTCCGCATGGCTTGGCCGTCGTCGCCGACGCGGCGACTGACAATCGCAACCGCACCGCCGGCGAGCTGCGCTTCGTGTTCAGCCGGCATGGCGGCACGCTGGGTGAAAGCGGAAGCGTAACCTGGATGTTCGACGGCGTAGGCGCGATCGAAGTCGATCCGGCGGGAAAAGCCGAGGATGCGTTCATTGAGGAGCATCTCATCGATGGTGTCGAGGACATCGAGTACGACGAGGAGCTCGCCGTCATCTACACGCAGCCGGCGCGGTTAGCGGATGTCCGCGATGCTCTGCGCGCGCGCGGCGCGAAGATCTCGGACGTCTATCTCGGCATGCGAGCGAAGACGAAGCTCGAGCTGCAAGGCGCCGGGCTGCACGCGGCGCTCGAGTTTCTCGACGCGCTCGAAGAGCACGAGGACGTCGCGCGCGTCTTTAGCAACCTCGACTTCAGCAGCGTGCCGTTGGAGGCTTTGGCCTGAGGTCGTCACTCCAAGCGTACCTTCCGCGCGATTGGATCTTTCCAATCGTCCTCGTGATCTTCGTGGCCGTCGTCGTCTGGTTCGGGCGCCAGATCTACGATTTCTTGCTGCCGTCCTCATCGGTCGTGACGATACCGTCGTTCGTCGGTCAGACGCTCACCGATGCCAACGCGGAGATCGAGCGCCTGAAGCTGAGCTCCGCCGTTGTTGACCATACGACGAGCGATCGCTATCCGCAGGGCGTCGTGATCATGCAGCGTCCCGAGTCCGGAGCGCAGGTGCGTCAGGGGCGACAGGTTTCGTTCGTCATCAGCGATGGAATCGTCGCGCGCCTCATGCCGGACCTCCGGTATCAGTCGATGCGCGAGGTGCAGCTGGATCTCTCGCACGCGCATCTGCAGCTCGGCAAGGTGACGTATGCGAAGAGCGATCTGATCCCGGAGGGTCACGTGGTCTCACAGAATCCCGCTCCGCTGGTCAGCGTGCACGAGGGCGACGCGGTTGCGCTCGTCGTGAGCCGGGGCGCTCGCTTGACGGTTCCGGTGCCCAACTTCGTCGGCCTGACCATCGATCAGGCCCGCGACCTGGCTGCGAAGGCGGGCATCAAATTGGGCCAGGTCGTCTGGACGCCGCTCGGCAAGGCGGCGCCGCCCCACGGCATGGTGGCGCGTCAGGTGCCGGCGCCGAACGCCAAGATCGCCTCCTTCGATCCCGTGGCGCTGCAGGTCAGCGCCGGTCCGAACGAGTCCGGATACATCGTCCGTCAGGCGCACGTGCTCGTCTCGGTACCCGAACCGGACAACGTCGCCAACGGCCAGCAGCTCGACGTGCGGCTTTCCGTCACCGACGCGACCGGCCGCTACGATCTCTACCACGCCTTCGCGGAACCCGGGCAGAAACTCGATTTCGTCGTGACGACGGTCGGGACGTCGCTGCTCGACATGTACGTGAACGATACGCTCGTGGGAGAGACGCGCCTCGGGACGGAGCCGCCGCGCGTCTACAACGCTAAGGCGTCGCCCACGCCTGGGGCCGCGTTCTAACGTGGCGACCATCATCGCGCCGTCGTTGCTGGCCGCGGACTTCGCGCACATCGGCAAGCAGATCGCCTCCGTGCAAGAGGCCGGCGCGGAGTATTTGCACCTCGACGTCATGGACGGCCGATTCGTGCCGAACATCACGTGGGGCCCCAAGATAATCGGCGATCTGCGCAAGCTGTCGCCGCTGATCTTCGATGCGCACCTCATGATCGTGGACCCGGAGCGTTACGCCGACGATTTTCGCAATGTCGGGTGCGATCGGATCACGTTTCATCTGGAGGCGACGCCGCACGCGCAACGGCTCCTCACCCACATTCGTGACATCGGCGCGAAGGCGGGCATCGCGCTTTGCCCTCAGACGCCCGTTTCGATGCTGCAGGACATCATCGAAGACTGCGACACCGTGCTGGTGATGAGCGTGAACCCGGGCTTCTCGGGCCAGAAGTTCATCCCGCGCGCGATCGAAAAGGTGCGCGAGGCGCGGGCGCTCGTCGACCGCCGCAATCCGGCGTGCCTGATCGAGGTGGACGGCGGCGTCGGGGCGGATAATGCTCGCGAGCTCGTCGCGGCGGGCGCGGACGCGTTGGTGATGGGCGCGGCGGTATTCGGCGCGCCCGACCCGGCACAGGAGTTACGCCGGGTCCGCGCGCTCATCGCGTGACCGAAGACGAGATCATCGCGGCGATCCGGCCGCTGACCAAGGGGATCGGCGACGACGCAGCGCTTTGGCAGCCGTCGCGCTCCCACCGCAGCGCCATCTCGAGCGACATGCTCGTGGAGGGCGTTCACTTTACTCGCGACGCGATGTCGCTCGAAGACGTCGGTTGGCGGGCGATGACGGCGAACGTGAGCGATCTTGCGGCGACCGGCGCGCGCCCCGTCCTCGCGACGGTCGCGCTGGGGTTGGCGCCCGCCATCGGCATCGCCGACGTTATGGAGCTGTACGGCGGCTTCGCGGCCTGCGCGGCCGAGGCGGGATTCTCGATCGTCGGCGGCGACCTCTCCAGATCGGACGCGTTGACGATCGCGATCGCGGTCGTCGGTGAGGTTCGAGCGTCCAACGCGAAATCGCGCGGCGGGGGACGGCCCGGTGACGTGCTCGCGGTGACCGGCGCCCTGGGCGCGGCGCGCGCCGGACTGGAGCTGACGCGCGCGCCCGTGCACCTTCGAAGCGAGTTGGAGCGTGCCGCATTATGCGCATTTCGACGGCCGCAGGCGCGCTTGTCGGACGGGCGCTTCCTGGCGGCGAGCCGTAACGTGGACGCGATGATCGACTGTTCGGACGGGCTGTCGACCGATCTGGCTCGCCTCTGCGAGGCGAGCGGATGCGGGGCGACGCTGGAGTCTGTTCCGGTGGCGGAATCAGCCGCGGCCGTCGCCGCGGCACGCGGCGAGGATCCGGTACGCTATGCGCTCGCGGGCGGCGAAGACTTCGAGCTGCTCGTCGCCGTCCGTCCGCGCGCCTTCGCGCATCTCGCGGGGCGCTACGCGGCGCGGTTCGGGCGTCCCCTCCACCGCGTCGGCGTCCTGCGGGCGGCGCCGGAGATAGAATGGAACGGAGCGCCTCTGGAGCGCTCCGGCTGGGATCACTTCGGCGGGAGGACGGCCTTTACGCCCGGCGCGTAACTCGCTTGGAGCGCAAGCAACCGGTGCATACCCGTGCCGTGCGATGGACCCCGCGGTCGTCGATGCGGACCGACTGGAGGTTCGGTAGCCAGCGCCGCTTCGTCTTATTCATCGCGTGGCTCACGTTGTTACCCGCCTTCGGGCCCTTTCCACAAATTTCGCAGCGCTTCGCCATAGCCGGCAGATAGTACCATGAGCGCCGTCACGGGGCAAGCCGAAATGTTGACGACAGGCAAGGAATCACGGGGTGGCTCCCAAAGACCGGCCGCCGTGGAGGTTAAGGCGCGCATAGCGGTCGATGCGATGGGCGGGGACCACGCGCCGGAGGAACCGGTCGCCGGGGCGCTGCTCGCTGCACGCGAATTCGACGCCGAAATTCTGCTCGTCGGAAACGAAGCGCGGGTCCGGCCGCTCCTTCGGGGGCCGGGCGCGGAGCGCGTCCACGTCGTCCATGCGCCCGAGGCGATTGCGATGGACTCGTCGCCCTCAACCGCCGTGCGCTCTTGCGCGGGCACCTCGCTCGGCGTCGCCGTGACGCTCGTTAAGGACGGCGAGGCTGATGCGGTCGTCTCGGCCGGGAACAGCGGCGCGTTTCTTGCCATCGCGCTCATCAAGCTGCGGACGATCGAAGGAATCTCGCGGCCGGCGATCGCGACGGTGTGGCCCGCGCTCAATGGCCCGACCGTTCTGTTGGACTCGGGCGCGAACGTGGATTGCCGTCCGGAGTGGCTCGAGCAGTTCGGCATCATGGGCTCCGCTTACGCCAAGGCTGTGCTAAACGTCACGCAGCCGCGCGTTGCGATCCTATCGGTGGGCGAGGAGCGAAGCAAGGGCAACCAACTCGTGCTCGAGGCCGCGCGCCTTTTGGAAGCGGCGCCCGTGCACTTCATCGGCAACGTGGAGGGACGCGACCTCTTCCACAATCTGGCCGACGTCATTGTCGCCGACGGATTCGTCGGCAATGTGGTGCTCAAGACCGGCGAGGGCTTGTTCGCCGATCTCGCTCACGTCATGCGCGACGCGCTCCTGGGCGGAAACCTGCTAACGAAACTCGGCACCGCATTGCTGGCGCCCGCGCTGCGTCAGCTGCGCAAGAGATTCGACTACGAGACCTACGGTGGCGCGCCGCTGCTCGGGCTTCGCGGCAACTGCATCTTCACGCACGGCCGAGCGAGCCGCAGGGCGATCAAGCACGCGATCAAGGCTGCGGTGCAGGAATCCAAACACGACGTCGTCGGCAAGATCACGGAGCTGATCGCACCACATCTGGCGGCAACGTGACGGCCCGATGCTCGGGGTTTACGTCCACCTTCCGTTCTGCCCGTATCTCTGCCCCTACTGCGACTTTGCGAAGTGGCCGCTGCGCGGCTCGGCGGCGAACAACTATCTAGAGGCGCTGAGCGCAGAGATTTCGCGAGAGCCGCGCACGCCGGCCGGCACGCTGTACCTCGGAGGCGGAACGCCTAACGCGTACGATCGTGACTCGATCGCCGCACTGCTCGCGCGGCTGCGCGAGCGCTTCCCGGGCACACGCGAGACGTCGATCGAGCTCAACCCGGAGCTCGTACGCGACGGCGACCTTGCGCGCTACGGCGCGGCCGGCGTAACTCGGCTCTCGATCGGCGTCCAATCTTTCGATCCCGCCGAGATCCGGACGCTCGGGCGTAAGCACAACGTCGAGCAAATCGAGGCCGTCGTCGCCGCCGCACGGGCCGCGGCGCTCGATTCGGTTTCGCTCGATCTGATGTTTGCGGTGCCGGGACAGACGCCGGAAAGCTGGCGGCGCTCGCTGCGCGCGGCGCTCGCGCTGGGCGTCGATCACATCTCGGCGTACGGATTGACGGTCGAAGACGGCACGCCCTACGGGGCGTGGCGTGCGCGCGAGCCGGACGCGTTTCTCGACGACGCGCGCGAGGCGCAGCTCTACGCGATTGCCATCGAGACGCTGGAGCGGGGAGGCTACCGGCAGTACGAGATCAGCAACTTCGCTCGGCCTGGGCACGAGTGCGCGCACAACCTCAACTACTGGGCGAACGGTCCGTATATCGGACTGGGAGTCGGCGCCGCGTCATACCGCGCCGGCGTACGGTCGCTGCACACGCGTTCGCTCGACCGTTATGTTGCGGCGGCGCTCTCCGGCGAACCCATCCCGGCCGACGCCGAGCGGCTAGAGGGTCGCAGGCGCGCGGGGGAGGCGATGATGCTTGCTCTTCGGACGACGCAAGGGGTTAGCGTCGGCGACTTCAAAAACCGCTATGGTATCAACGTGATGGAAGAGTATGCTCCCGTCGTCCATCGATTTGCGCGGACGGGATTGCTCGAGCGTGTCGGAGACGCGGTGCGCTTGACGCGACGGGGGCGGTTCTTCGCCAACGACGTTTGCGGAGCGTTTTTGACATTCGAGTAAAACCTGGCAACCTGTCCGAGACCGTCCTGCGCGCCGCATTCATTCTCGTGTTCGGCGTGACGGGCTTCCTTTTGGGACGTGAGGCCTATTTCAGCCTCTTCTCGCCGCACTTCGCCAATGAGGCACTGCAGCTCGCGTTTCTCATCCTGTCACCGGTCGTGGGAGCCGTCATCGGCGCGTTGCTCGCGCCGCCGGCGCAGGCGCTCTTCGAAGGTCAGCTGCGTCAGGCGGAGGGTGCGATGGAGCGCCTCACGCCCGCCGAGATCGCGGGAGGCGCGGTCGGTCTCATCGTCGGCTTGCTGATCGCCTTCCTGATCAAGGGGATCGTCTTCGAATTTCTGTCGGACATCGGGCGCGCCGGAACATACATCGCGATCGTCCTCTATTTGATCGTCGCAATCTTCGCCGCGTATCTGGGGGCGCGCATCGGTGCGAAGATCCGAATCGTTCCGGTGCCGCGGGGCGCCGTCGCAAACACGAGCGGCGGCGCCACGAAGATCGTGGATACGTCCTCCATCGTAGACGGCCGCATCGTCGAAATCGTGGAGAGCGGATTTCTCGAGGGCATGTTGATCGTTCCGCGCTTCGTCTTGCGCGAGCTTCAGGCGATCTCGGATTCCGTCGACCCCCTCAAACGCACTCGGGGCAGGCGCGGATTCGACGTGCTGAGCCGGTTGCAGGAGCTCGGCGTGTTCGAAATCAGCGAGCGCGATTACAACGACATGGCACCGGGCAACGTCGACGCTCGACTCGTGCGGCTCGCGCAGGAGCTGGAGGCAAAGCTCGTGACCAACGATTACAATCTCAATCGCATTGCGCAAGTCGAGGGCGTCGCGGTGCTGAACGTCAACGAGCTCGCCAACGCGGTGAAACCGGTGGTTTTGCCCGGCGAGGAGCTGCACGTCGCCGTTATACGCGAGGGGAAAGAGTTCCACCAGGGCGTCGGCTATTTGGAAGACGGCACGATGATCGTCGTCGAGCACGGGCGGCGCTTGATCGGCGAAGAGACCGACGTAATCGTCACGAGCGTGCTGCAAACCGTCGCCGGCCGTATGATCTTCGCGCGGCCGAAGCGCGAGGGCGTCGCGTCGTGAGGTGGGCGGCGGTCGTCGTGGCCGCGGGCCGCGGTGCACGCTTCGGCCGCCCGAAGCAGTTTCTCGAGTTGGCTGGGCTCCCGATGGTCGGATGGTCGATCCGGCGCTTCGCCGGGATGCCGGAGATCGAGGAGCTGATCGTCGCGACGGAGCCCGAGTGCCTGGAGCAAATGTGCGCGCTGGTCTCGCGGCTCGCGCCGGATCGGGCTGCACACGTGGTGCGCGGCGGCCGGTCGCGTCAGGGCAGCGTGTACGAAGGCCTCATGGCCGTCTCGCCGCAGATCGAGGCGGTACTCGTGCACGACGGGGCGCGTCCACTCGTGGGTGCGTCAGACGTGCGCGCGGGAATGCGTGAGGTGCGCGAAGGACGAGCCGCGTTGCTTGCGGCGCCGGTCGTCGACACGATCAAGGTCGTCGAGGCGCAGTCGCGCCGCGTGGAGACGACGCTCGACCGCCGCACGCTCTGGGCGGCCCAGACGCCTCAGTTCGCCATGGCCGCCGAGCTTCGCGGCGCACACGAGCGCGCGCGGCGGGAGGGCATCGCGGTCACCGACGACGCGTCGCTGCTCGAGCGGGCAGGGATCGAGGTCGTGATCGTTCCCGCGACGAGCGAAAACTTCAAGGTGACGCTTCCGGCCGACATCGTGCGCGCGACTGTCATCCTGAGCGAAGCGACACTGAGGGAGCGCAGCGAGGCGAAGTGGAGCGCAGTCGAAGGATGACAACTGGCCCACGCATCGGCCATGGTTTCGACGCGCATCGTCTCGTAGAGGGGCGCGCGCTCATCCTAGGCGGCGTTCGCCTCCCGTTCGAGCGCGGCGCGCTCGGTCACTCCGACGGCGATGCGCTCGCGCACGCCATCGCGGATGCGCTGCTGGGCGCTGCGGCGCTCGGCGACCTCGGCTCGCGCTTCCCGGACAGCGATCCGCGCTGGAAGGATGCCGACTCGATGGGGCTGCTCGCCGAGTGCGCGGCGGCCGTGCGCGAGGCCGGCTTTGCCATCGTCAATCTTGACGCGACGATCGTCGTGGAGCGCCCGAGGCTCGCGCCGTTTATCGAGCAGATGCGCGAAAACGTCGCGGAACGCATCGGCTTAGCCCGCGACTGCGTCGGCGTCAAGGCGAAGAGCAGCGAAGGCATGGGCTATACCGGCGATGGGACGGGCATCGCCGTGCACGCGGTCGCCCTCGTCACCGCACGCTGATGAAGCCTTGTACCGACACGTTGCTGCCCTTGATCGTGCGAACCGGCGCCTGGTCGCCGTTGGCGCCGGGCTTGTAGACGGTGATGTAACCCGCACGGTGGTTGTTGGAGACATAGAGGAATCCAGCCGAATCGAACGCGAGCCCGGTCGCGCCCGACAAACCGGTTTGCGGGCCCGTGATGGTGACGACCGGCTTAGCGTCGCCGCGCGCACCAATGCGGAAGGCGAGGACCTGGAAGTGGTCCGCGACATAGATCCTGCCGCCGGAAGGACCGATCGCAATGGCTCGCGGGTCGGAAAGCTTCGTGTCGTGCCCCGAGATCATTCGCAGCGGGGCGACGTTGCCGTTGGCGTTGTGCGCATACACCGTAATTCGCGCGGTCGCCGCGACCGTGCCGCCCGTCACGAAGAGGTTTCCGGCTGCGTCGAAGGCGAGGCCTTTCGGGAAGTTGAGCTTCGTCGCGTCGCCATGGATGATCCACGTGGGCTTCACGTTGCCCTTGGAGCCGGCCCGCCAGATGAAGACGGAGTGGGCCGGAGAGCTAATGCCGACCTCCGCGAGACGACCGGTCGGCGCGACGGTCATCGCGAAGCAGAGGTTCACCGGATTGTTTGTGCCGCCGATGCGGACCATCGGCGCCTCGTTCCCATGTGCGCCTGGAGGAAAGCCCAGCATCGCGCCGTTAAGGTTGCACGTCCAGAGCGCGCCGTTCGCCCGGACGAACGGCGATTGTGGTTCGTTCAAGAGCGTCTTAGGGCCGGCGAGGAGGATGTCCGGCGGGACGTTTCCGTCCGCGTCGGTGGGATACGTGCGCATCTGTTGCCTCCCGAAGCAGCATCCAAGATAGATCGTGCCCGCCCGTGCGTCTGCGGCAGTGCGCGCGGCGGGCTTCGCTCCGGTCGGCGCGCCCGGGCCGAACCCGAGCTGCGATCCTCCACAGCCGGCCGGCACCGCGATTGCAGCACACAAGCCTAGCACGTAACCGATTGAACGCGATCTAGAGTTCATGGCAAAGCCCCCATAGCGAAGAAGCAGCTCGGACTAAACGCGACTGCCACAGTTTATTGTAGCAAGGTAAGCAACCCACCGCAAGGTCGATCAACGCTGCGCTCGTTTGGGAGCCGCCAGGAAGCGTGCTTTAGGGCTCGTTTCCAACCTCGCGTTGCTTCGTTGCGAGCGTCTCGGTTGGCACGTTGAACATGCGTCGAATGTGAAGCGCGACGGCGACGAGGCGCTGCTTCGAGAGAACGAGCGTGTGATGATCGGCCGTACCTGCCAAGTCGCTTATGATTCGGCGTCGAGGAAGCGCGGTACAGCCCCATCAGCCGCCTATGGCCATTCAACCGTTGATTGACGGCTCGGGTTAAACTGTTCCAGATGGGCAGCTTTTTCGAGGACGTCTTTACCGATCTGAGGGCCCCGCTGGAGCGCGATCCTGCGGCTCGCGGCTGGCTGGACGTTGTGCTGTCCTATCCGGGCTTCCACGCGCTCGTCGCGCATCGTCTGATTCATCCGCTCTATCGAGCCGGCATTCCGTTGCTGCCCCGCTTTCTCTCGCAAGTCTCACGGTTTCTCACGGGAGTTGAAATTCATCCGGGCGTGAAGATCGGCAAGGGGATCTTCATCGACCACGGCATGGGCGTGGTCTTCGGAGAGACCGCAGAGATCGGCGACGGCTGCACGATCTATCAAGGAGTGACGCTCGGCGGCACGAGCTTGTCGCACGGCAAGCGCCATCCGACGCTCGGGCGTAACGTCGTCGTCGGCGTGAACTCCAGCGTGCTGGGCGCGATCGTGTTGGGCGACAATTCCAGAGTCGGCGGAGGCTCCGTCGTCGTGAAAGACGTGCCCGCCAACGCGACCGTCGTCGGCGTTCCGGCCAGAGTCGTCGCGCAGGATGGGAAACCGATCCGCGCCGTGCCCGATCGCCCGCGCGTCGAGATGCCGGATCCGACATCCGATGCGATCGCACGCATGCAGCGCAGGCTGGTCGAGCTCGAACAACGCCTCTCCGTCTTGGAGCAGGGCGACGCCGCCGAGGAAGAAGCCTGGAGCTGGGTCATCTGAAGCTGTATAATACGCGGACGCGCGGCATAGAGCGGTTCGAACCATTGCCCACCGGAGAGGTGCGCATCTACGTCTGTGGGCTAACGCCGTCGGCGCAGGCACATCTCGGCCACGCCCGTTCGTTTCTGTTTTTCGACGTGCTCCGGCGGTATCTTCGGCATCGCGGTTTTCGCGTCACCTACGTACAAAACGTCACCGACATCGACGACCGCAGCATCAATGCGGCGAAGGAGAGCGGCGAAGACTATCACGCGATCGTCGATAGGTACTACGCGGAGTTCAAGGACTCGATGCGCAAGCTCGGCGTGCTCGAGTACGATGCCGAGCCGTACGCGACGAAGTTCATCGAGCCGATTCAAGCGATGATCCGGCAGCTCATCGAGGAGGGCCACGCCTACGTGTCGGAGGACGGCATCTACTACCGCGTGTCTACGTTTGCCAACTATGGGCGGCTGGCGAACCGTAAGGTCGACGAGCTCGAGGCGGGCGCCCGAATCGAGGTGGGCGAGCATAAGGAAGACCCGCTCGACTTTGCGCTCTGGAAGTTCGCGAAGCCGGCCGAGCCTCGATGGGCGTTCGACCCGTATGGGGAGGGACGTCCGGGCTGGCACATCGAGTGCTCGGCGATGGCCCACGTATTGCTCGATCCGGACGGAACCGGCTTCGATATCCACGGCGGCGGCGCGGACTTGATCTTTCCGCACCACGAAAACGAGATCGCGCAGAGCGAGCCCCTGATGACGCGGCCTCCGATGGCGAACTTCTGGGTGCACGGGGGCCTCCTGCTGTTCGACAACCGTAAGATGGCGAAGTCGCTCGGGAACTTCGAGCCGCTGTCCGCGCTGCTACAACGCCACGATGCACAGGCGATTCGCTGGCTGTTCCTGCAAACGGGATATCGCAAGGTGATGAACTTCACCGAGGAGTCGATCGCCGCGGCGGCACTTGGACTCGGGCGCGTGAAGGCGGCGTACCGCCTCTTGGCGCGCGCGCAGCGCGGTGAGGCGGCCGGTGTGCTCGATCTCGACGACCGCATGGAGACGGCGCTCGACGACGATATGAATACGGCCGCGGCGCTTGCCGTGCTCTACGACTTCGTAGGAAACGCGGCGCGCTACGCGGACGATCCAGCCCTTGCGGCGCTCGCGTTTCGGCGCCTCGGTTACTGGCTCGGCGTGCTCGGGATCGCGCCGAAGGACGATTGGCTGGAAGAGGCGCGAGTCGACTTCGCACCCGACTTCGTCGAGCGACTGCGGGACGCGCTGAGCGAAGCCCGCGTCAACCGCGCGCCGAGCGTTATCGAGGCCGCGACGCCGCGGGAGGCGATCGAGCGCATCGTCGGGATGCGCGACGACGCGCGTCGTGCCAAGGATTGGGCCGCATCGGACCGGCTGCGGGACGCGTTGCAGCGCTGCGGCATCGAGGTAAAGGACTCGAAGGAAGGGACGACCTGGACCGTCGCCGGCTAGATTTCGACGATCTGGTCTACGGGATGCACGCGGTCGCGGAAGCGTTGGCCGCGGGCGAGGAGCTACGGCTCATACACATCGCCGCAAATCGAACCAAAGACTCGCCGCTTCGCGCGCTGCTCGTCAAGGCGAAGGAGCGCAACGTTCCGGTGCGGGTCGAGCGCCGTGATTTCTTCGAGCGCCTCCCGTTCAAGGCGCATCAGGGGGTCGTGGCGATCGCGCCTCCGTTTCCGTATGTGTCCCTCGCCGACGTGCTGGGCGGCGGAAACTGGAACCGACAGCGACTGCTGGTCGTGCTCGATCATTTGACCGATCCGCATAACGTCGGCGCGATCGTGCGCACCGCCGAGGCCGCCGGCGCGGACGGGCTGATCCTGCCCACGCGGCGCTCCGCCGGCGTAAACGCGAGCGTGCGGAAGGCCGCCGCGGGCGCGGCCGCCCACCTTCCCATCGCGCGCGTGTCGAACATCGCCGATGCAATCCGTGTGATGAAGAAGGCCGGCATCTGGGTCGTCGGCGCCGATGCCTCGCTCGAGGCGACCGAGCTGACCCGGGCGGACCTTGCCCGCGACCTGGCGCTGGTCATCGGAGGGGAGGGGAGCGGGCTGTCGGCCCTAGTGAAGCAAGAGTGCGACTATTTGGTTAGGATTCCAATGCACGGGCGCGTGCCCTCGCTGAACGCCTCGGTCGCTTCCGCTATTCTTATTTACGAGGCCTTAAGGCAACGGGAGTGCTCGCTTCGTCCTTGACGGGAGAGGGGGAACCTCCTATATACTAGCCACGATGTGCCGCGCCCGACGGGCCGCGGCCTGCGCATGCGGCACATCTACCCCACGAGGCAAACAAAATTATGGCAATGACCCATCCAGTGTCGGATGGAGTAGAGTACCAGCAGCGGATCGACGAGGAGCTGGTAGCCATCGCGAAGACGGGCGACAACCTCGCGATGGAATACCTCCTTAATAAATATAAAAACTTCGTTCGCATTAAGGCCAAGAGCTACTTTCTGATCGGGGCGGACCGGGAGGACATCATCCAAGAGGGTATGATCGGCCTCTACAAAGCCGTGCGCGACTTCAAGGCCGACAAGCTCTCGAGCTTCCGCGCCTTCGCCGAGCTTTGCATAACCCGGCAGATCATCACGGCGATCAAGACGGCCACCCGGCAGAAGCACATCCCGCTCAACCAGTACATCTCCCTCAACAAGCCGATCTACGACGAGGACAGCGAGCGCACACTGCTCGACGTGATGGCCTCCCAGAAGACCTCCGACCCGGAAGAGCTGGTCGTGACGCAAGAGGTCTCCGACGACATCCGTCAGCGCATCCGGCAGAATCTGTCGGAGCTCGAATCGCAGGTCCTCGAGTCGTACCTCGAAGGCAAGAGCTATCAGGAGATGGCGCGCGACTTGGGACGGCACGTAAAGTCGATCGACAACGCGCTCCAGCGCGTGAAGCGGAAGATCGAAAAGAACCTGGCCGAGTTCGAATTCCAGTAACCCAGCTTTGTCACCCTGAGCGTAGCGAGCACAGCGAGCGAAGTCGAAGGGCTGTCAAAGAATGATCAGATTGTTGCCCGCCGCAGTAGTCCTTATTGCGGCGGTTTCGCTTCCCGGTAGCTGGAGCGCGGGGCCGCCGCTGCCGGTCGCGCGGAGCGAGGTAGCGGTCGCGACGATCGTCGTCGCGAGCGTTGAACGCATGTACGTGATCGGCGGATACGCCAACGGAAACGTCGATCAGTCGCTGGTCGAAGTTTTTACTCCAAGCGCCGAAAATGGAGAAATGACAGGCACGTGGCGGGATGTCGCGCCACTGCCGCGCGGCCTCAATCACGTCGGCGCCGTCGGCTATCACGGCAAGGTCTACACCTTCGGAGGCTTCTCCTCGCAAAACAACGCAGCGGTGGCCGATGCGAACGTCTACGACCCCGCAAGCAATCGCTGGTCGCCGATCGCGCCGCTGCCGCATGCGCTTGGGTCGGTTTCGGTGGTGGCCCTCGGCGATGAGATCCATCTCGTCGGTGGCCGCGACGTGCACAGCGTCACCACGCACCTGGTCTATGACCCGGCGACGAACCGGTATTCGTCGCGTGCGCCGCTTTCCGTCGGCCGAGATCACATGGGCCTCGTCGCGTATGACGACCGTCTTTACGCGATCGGCGGCCGCATCGATACTCCCGCTCATAACACCGCCTATGTGGATATCTACGATCCCCGGACGAATGAGTGGAAGTCCGGTGCTGCGATGCCGACGCCGCGGAGCGGAATGGCCGTGATCGACTATGCGGGCAAAATCTTTGCTATCGGCGGCGAGCAGCGAGGCATGGCAACGGCCTTTACGACTAATGAGGCGTACGATCCGGGGTCGAATCGTTGGTCGGAATATGCACCGTTGCCCGAGGGCCGCCACGGGACGAGCGCCGCCGTGATCGATGGGCGCATTTGCATTCCAGCCGGTGCGCCGGTTCCAGGAGGTAGCCGGCAAAGCAACACGCTGTTGCTGTATCTCTTGAAGATGCCCCCTCTCACGGTACAAATAACCGACTAGTCTCGATGAAAATGCTCCACGTCGGAATCGTCGCTTGCTCCGCGCCGGGCGCGGCGTTGTGCTATCAGACGATCTGCTTCGAGGGCGCGCAGCTGCTCGGTCCGCACGCGCATCCGGACGTCTCGATGTGTTCGCCCTCCTTCGCGAGATACAACGAGTGCATGGAGCGCGACGATTGGGCCGGTGTCGGCGAGATCATGCTCGACTCGGCGGAGAGGTTGTCACGCGCCGGGGCCGACTTCCTGATCTGCCCCGACAACACGATCCATCAGGCGCTGCCGTTCATCGAAGCGCGCTCCCCGCTGCCGTGGCTGCACATCGCCGAGGTCGTGGCAGAAGAGGCCGACAGTCGCGGCTTCCGCAGGCTCGGCCTGACCGGCACGCGGTGGCTCGTGATGAGCGACGTCTATCCGGAGAAGTTGGAGGCGCGGGGACTAAGCTACGTCCGGCCGTCGGGTGAGGCGCGCGACGAGATGAATCGCATTATTATGGACGAGCTGGTGTACGGCGTGCTCAAGCCCGCGGGCGTTCAGTATCTCCAGGGCGTCATCGACGGAATGAAAGCCGAGGGCTGCGATGCGGTGATCCTGGGCTGCACCGAGATTCCGCTGATCATCAACGACTCAAACTCGGCGCTCCCCACGCTCGATTCGACGCGGTTACTGGCCCGCGCCGCGCTCCACCGCGCAATCGCTCAGCCAAGCATCTCGACGACCGCGCGATAAACGTCCTCACGCTCCTCGATGGGGTCGACGACGAACACGGCCGGCTCGGCGTCATGCGGCTCGATGCAGACCGTGACGCGGCCGCGCGCGCACACGTCCATGCAACTCGTGCTGATGGCGCGAATCGCGCCCCAGCGGCCGTCGGCCTTGAGGCGTTCCTTGAGCCAGTTGCGCAGGTGGAAATCGCCGATGCGCGCGGCGACGTCGGGATCCTCTTCGGGTATCCGCTCCTTGAAGCAGCGCTCGCACACGAGCACGAGTCCGCCGGATTTCCACTTTGGATTAACGGTTTGCATGACTTAAAAGATGAGCCGACGGTGGGATTCGAACCCACGTGCCCTTTCGGGTCCGCTTTACAAGGGCGGCGCCTTCAACCGCTTGGCTACGTCGGCAGCGTCAGTTCCAGTTGCATCAACGGTATCCGCGAAACCTTTCTCGCGTTAGAACGAACCGGCAGACGTACGCTTTTCTTAGGTTCGATTGGATTGTCACGGCCGCCGAGCCGGTAGGCTCTGCCGCGTCCGCGGTTGAGCCCTCGAAAGGTTGGCGTTAGCGAATGGCAGTTCGGACAAAGCAGAGTTAGATTTTGGAGACGGTTATTTTGCCAGTTGCCGTCGATATGCTCGAGCTCGATTGGGACCTTACCAGTTTTCAGGTGACGCTCGTTCCATCCGCAGGCGGCGCATTTTTCACCGAGACGTCGTATGAGGTAGCGACGCAAGAACGTATTGCCGCCGCGACACTGATACGTGCCGGCCTCGATAAGTTGTACGCGCCGCTTCAAGTCGTGCTGACGCTGACATGAAAAGGAACAATATTTGCTCGCGCCCTTCTTTATACCGTTTCCGCAGCCATTCGTGCACCATCCGCGAAACGTCTTTTGGATCATGCATGAATAATAGAGCGGCAGCGTGCCATACGTATGGCAGTGAGATCGACTTACGTTGAGGTTTTATCTCGTTTTCGCTCCCACAACGCGCGGGTGTACAATGTCGTGAAGCCGCAGCGATGAAAGTTGCGCTCCGATGTGCTGCCGGGGCGAGCGGTCGCGCGCATGAAGCGCGCGCCCGCATCGCGGGCACGCGCGATGCGATCGCGGATCAGGGCCAAATGCCAACCGGCACCGCGGAATCCGGGCAGCGTCGAGGCGGCAAACAGCGCCGAACACTCACCCCGCACGTCCATCGCGCCGGTGGCGACGATTGCGCCGCCGTCGACGGCCTCGACGGCGACCACGCCTTCGGATCCCGCGATCGTTAAAGCGAGAAACTCATCGTCAGCCGTGACCGTGCCGCCGTCCAGAAAGCCGCCGGCCGACGCGCGGGCCCAGGCCTGCATATTCGGCGCGGCGCGAATTCGTTGATCGCGAAGCGCATGCGGCTCGAAC
>JAFAJV010000124.1 GCA_019235995.1 Vulcanimicrobiota bacterium | reverse complement strand
GAAACGCCAACTCGAAGATCTTCGCCACAATGGCTTCGGGAAATGCAGTATCGAGGTTGGTGAAGACGGCGATTCGCGTCTCTTGGCGCGGGAAGTACGCGCCGTCGGTGTAAAAGCCGTTGGTGCCACCGTTATGCCAGATGTTCGGCTGACCGTCGGTCTGATCGATAATGAAGCCGAAACCATAGGCAGAGTTCGTATCGATCCGGTTAGCGGCCGTCGCCGTGGTCATTTCCTCGAAATCTGCCGGAGTGACGATCTTGCCGCTAGTCAGCGCATCCATCCATTTCTCATAGTCACCGACAGTGCTCACGATATTTCCGGCCGACCATGGCCACGCGTCGTCGAGCAGCAGCGACGGCGTCACCTGCCCGTGGTCGAGCGTGTAGCCGCGCGCCATGTCCGGCGTTTTGGCTTCGTGCGCGATCGTGGTCGTTTGCGTCATGCCTGCCGGCTCGAACTCGTGCTCGCGAATGTAATCGTTGTACCGCTGGCCCGAGACGAGCTCGATGATGCGACCGAGCAAGATGTAGTTGGTGTTGGAGTATTCCCAACGGCTGCCGGGTGTAAAGTGTAACGGTTTGCTCCCGACCAGCGCGACGATCTTCGCGTAGCTGCCCGGTGTCCTGATTTTATCCTCGAACTGAGGGACGTCGGTATAGTTGAAAAGCCCGCTGCGCTGCGTCAGCAACTGACGAACGGTGATCTCGCGCGCATGAGGTGCGTTGGGCAAATACGTCGAGACCGGATCGTCGATGTGCACTTTGCCAGCTTCCTGCAGCTGCAATATTGCGGCCGCCGTGAACTGCTTGGTCATTGAGCCGATCTCATAGTGCGTTCCGATGTCGGCCGGCGCATTGGTTCCCACGTCGCGTACACCGAACGCGTGGACGTAGGTAACTGTGCCGTTTTGCACCACCTCAACCGTTGCGGACGGAGCTTTCTGCGCCGCCAATATGGCAGTAACGGCAGCCGTGACTGCGGCCGCCGGGAACGCAGGTTCGGACGGCTGTGCTGATGCCGCGCCCGCCTCGCCGAAAAGCAGCGCTGCACTGAGCGCGGTTGCGAAAACCGAACGCATGGCTTGTATACTTCCGAGGTACCTCTAAGGTTTCAGACGGTCGCGCAATGCCGCGGCTTTGAGCGTTTCAAAAGAGCAGTCGGCGCGGTCCACTTCCACGAATGCTCGAGTTAAAAATTGCGCGATGACCGATATGGGTCGGGCAATGAGCGCGAACCAGATGCCTTACCCGTGAGGGGTACGGACAAATTTTGGGTGGCCGGGAGTCGAACCCTCAACCGGGGATTCCAGCCGATACCGACCGTTACCGAATAGTGTTATCCTGTTAGCTTTTTCGCCGCACCGGTTCCCTGATAGTACCTTACTATCCCGACGGCTTCCGGCCCTGTCCGTGACAAAATGTGACAGACTCCCGGGTCGATCTGATTGGAAGTCGGCAAGGATGTCTCTGACTCCGTCCCGGAACAGCCCTTGATGAACTGGGAAGCTTTGACGGCGCTAAGCACAGCGTTTACCGGATTGGTGATCGTCGCGACCGCGATTGGCGGCTTCGCTCAGATTCGCCAGTTACGCGAGCAGCGGCGCGATACGGCCTCCGTCGAATTGGTGCGAATATTTCAAGACAACGACTTCGTGCGCGCATTCGACGTCGTGATGACGCTGCCGGAAGACCTTTCAGCCGACGAACTGCGGTCGCGCGGTCCCGAGTATTTAGGGGCGGTCCGCACCGTGGCCATCCGATTTGAGATGGTGGGAGCGCTGGTCTACCGGCGTACGATCTCGTTTGAAATCACCCAAGAAGTCTGCGGAGGAGCGACCGTCGCGGTTTGGCACCGGCTGAAGGCGTTTGTGGAAGCCCAGCGGCTCGAACGAACTCATCCGCTGGACTTGGAATGGTTTGAGTGGCTGGCTGACCAGTTCGAAAAGCGACGGTATGTAACGGGAACTCCGGCCCGCATTCGCGAGCAAAACTGGAAGCCGAAGGGATAAACTGCGCTCCTGTCCATTACGAAACATATTATCCCGTCAGCTTTTTCGCCGCACTGGTTCCCCGTTCGTCCCTCCCGATTCTGACCGTTTCCAACCCGTCCTTGACAAAATGTGACAATAGGTAACAGCTCGAATCCCATCGAACCGAAGCTGAGTGCTCGCTGTTCATGCGAGAGCAGATTCGGATCGTCCGGCCTTCGGCAATTGTTGCCTCCGGAGGCGATGCGTATCCCCGCGTGCGATCGGTAGTCTCAAGGACCGCTGAGAGGCGTGTATGACGTAACTTGCGCTGGGAAATCCGGCTGACCGCGCTACTGTAGCTCGATCCATCAGTCGGCGCAAGATTGCCGTGACCCGCCGAGGCCCTCCGTCGACGGGGCCGCGTCGTGCAGCATCGAATCGGCCAAGTACCTACAACATCACCGTCTGGGACGAGGGGACAACGGAGGTGCCACCGCTATGAGACACACGCTATCGGCAGCATGCTTCGCCGTCGGCGGCGCGATCTGCGGCCTTTCAATTGCGACGCACGGCACGAATGCCGCATCGAACGGCGATTTGATGAGCGCCTATCGTATTATCTCAAGCCACGACTTCGTCGACCTTACGCACGCGTTTGGGCCCGGAATCGCGCATTGGCCGGGCTTCCCGAACGAGACGGTGCGTACACTCTTCACGTATAAAAAAGATGGCTTTTTCGCGCAGGAGTTCTGCCACGTCGGCCAGTGGGGAACGCACGTCGATCCGCCGGCGCATTTCACGCCGGGTGGGAAGACGGTCGACCAGATCGATCCCAAGCAAATGTTCTTGCCGCTCGTCGTGATCGACGTGCACGAAAAGGTCGCTCGCAATCCCGATTACGTGTTCTCGATGGACGACGTTCGCGCGTGGGAAGCGAAGCACGGGCCGATTCCCACCGGTGCGTTTATCGCGATGCGGACGGATTGGTCGAAGAGGTTTGGGAGTGAAGCAGCGATGCAGAACAAAGACTCGAAAGGTATCGCGCACTATCCGGGCTGGAGTCTGCCCGTGCTGCAGTACCTTTATCTTCAGCGCCATGCGGTTGCGACGGGGCACGAGACGACCGACACCGATCCGGGCCTCGTTACGTCGCGCAATGTGTATCCGCTGGAATCGTGGATCCTGCATCACGGACATTATCAGATCGAGCTGCTGACGAACCTCGATCGCGTTCCGGAAGCCGGCTCGCTTGTCATGGTGACGTTTCCCAAACCGCGCGGCGGCTCCGGGTTTCCCGCGCGCTTGATCGCAATCGTTCCATGAGATCGCTTTGCCGCTAGGCACAATGCCGGGGCAACTGGTCGAGAGCTCGGATGGCACTATTTGGTTTACCGAAACCGGTTTTGGAGTGGTCGGTGGGCGACATTCAGGGGGTTCATATGGGCCCAGCGGCGAGATCTCAGAGCCGAATCGGTATTGTTTCGTCGGAAGGCAAATTTGTGGAGTTTGCGGTCCCCGGACAGCCTGACGATCTGCTGTTCGATAGAGAAGGTAAGCTCGGTACACAGATCCGATCGGTGTTCGGGTGATCCGCAACTTTTTTGCAAGTCACGCATTCCGCGATGCAATCACTTCATCCGGTTGAAGGGATTACGCAAAACTCGCCGGGGTCCTGAAGCAGAGCGCCAAGGGTCATCCGATTTCCTCTGATGGCTTCGGCCACCGCGGCGCTCGGTTCTCTGCTGGCTCGTGGCGGAAAGGGCGGATCCTTCGCCCAGGGTGACATTTCGGGATCGCCAGGGGCGCTTGGCGGGGAAACTGAACCACGCTCTACTGCGGTGCAGCGCTAATGCGCGTTTTTAAACCGGCTTCTGGTATAGTGGAGGCGTGCTGCCTCCATTACCATACGACGCATGGGAGCCGACGAAGACGACGTTGCACCTTTGGGCGCAAATCGTAGGAAAGATCGAGCTCGGCTCGACTGCCCACCGCAATCACTGGTGGAACATTACCTTACTCCCCTCGGCTCGCGGCTTGCGAACGCATCGCATGACGCGGGGCGGGACCGGCTTTGACGTCGAGTTCGATTTTATCGACCATCGGCTGGTTATCCGAAGCGACGGTGCGCATGAACCGGCGGGCTTTGAATTGCGAGACGGCTTGAGCGTAGCGGAGTTCTATCGCTCGATCTTCGAGGAACTGCGCAAGTTTGGGATCGAGATGAAGATTCTGTCTAAGCCCTACGGCGTTCCGATGACGACGCCGTTCGAGCGCGACGAAGAACATCGCAGCTACGACAACGTGATGGCCCGTCGCTTTTGGGAAGTGCTTTCGTGGTCTGCCGGAGCCTTGCAGACGTTCGCGTCCCGCTTTGAAGGAAAACAGAGCCCCGTGCACATCTACTGGCACACCTTCGACTTAGCGATGTCGCGATTTAGCGGAAAACGCGCCGACACGTCGATGCGCCCCGACCGCGTGCAAAAAGAAGCGTACTCGCACGAAGTAATTGCGTTCGGCTTCTGGGCCGGCGACGCCAATACGCCGGCACCGACGTACTACACGTACACCGCGCCGGAGCCCGTAGCGCTCGCGCAACAACCACTGTTGCCACAGGAAGCAGCGTGGTTTGAAGTCCCCGGCGGACACCTTGGCGGTTTACGGTACGACGCCGTTCGGACGGCCGAAGACCCGCTCGCAACCTTGCTGAGTTTCTATCAAAGCGGCTACGACGCCGGCGTGAAGACGGCCAACTGGGACACGAGCGGCTTCGACCCGCTTGTTATCGCACCGACTTTGTCATCCTGGAGCGAAGCCCAAGGGGCGCTCGGAGGACAGAGCGCATCGACCGCGCTCACGACATGACGTCCGGCGAAGTGTTAGCAGAGCGCGTACGGCACACAAATCGCGGCAAACCGGATCAGTGGCGTAAGGCCTAGCGTCACCTGTATCACAAATCAGCGCATGGTTCTCAGCAAATCCGGATCCACTCGACGCCCGTGCCATGCGAGACAAAACATGCCCGATTGATCGTCGCGACCGCACACCACTGGAGCTCGATACCGATAACGGTGCAGAAATTATGGAACAGGCAGCAGTCAAGCAGGCGCATGTAGATGCGCCCATGATTCCGTGGGCGCTCATTGCGCTCACGATCACGACGGGAACGGTCGACGCGATCAGCTATCTGCGCTTAGGACACGTGTTCGTTGCAAACATGACCGGAAACGTTGTGTTTCTCGGTTTTGCCGTTGCGGGCTTTCGCGGCATCTCCGCACTCGGCTCGCTGATCGCGGTTGCCGCCTTTTTGGCGGGTTCGCTGGCCGGGGGTGCGATGATTCGGCGCGTGCAAAACAATACGCATCTACTGTTGCAGGCGACGGTCGTGAAGTTTTTACTGGGGATAGCGGCGCTGGCATTAACGTTGGCGAGCGCAGTGCAAGTCGGCACGCTCTCCGCCTACGCGCTAACGGCGCTGCTTGCACTCGCAATGGGTGTTCAGAACGCGGCGGTTCGCAAGATGGCCGTTCCCGATTTCACCACCACCGTGTTGACGTTGACGATCACCGGCATCGCCGCCGACTACTCGAGCGGCATTGGCTCGAAATTCCCGCGCCGCGCGACGTCGGTCGTGTCGATGTTTGCCGGCGCTCTGCTCGGCGCGGCACTCGTCCTTCGCAACGGAATCGTCGCCGCATTGATCGTAATCGTCATCCTGTTTGGTTTGACGATTCTTCTCGTCGTCATCACGCAGAACCGGCAGCAGAAGAATCCGGCTCCGCCATGAAGGCTTAAGCTCTTACCAGCGCCATGGCCCAACTCGCATACGAGGCGATTCGAGCGTGCAGGAAGCCGTCGCTGTCGGGATGCAACGAGAACGATCTCGAATCCGGCTCGGACGGCTCCGGCAGCCCAAAAGCGCGAGCGTCGCCTGTTCAGCGGCGCGGCGATGGCCGCAACCCCTCTGGCTACGACTGCCCTCTGCCTCTATCGTCCGCAACTCATCCAGACACGGGCGCTCGCAGAGACCCGCCGACTCAGCCCTTCGCGGCGAGCTTGCCCTCTAGCAGGCCGGTGGACTGGCCGACCTCGATGAGGTATCCGTCCGGGTCCCGCATGTAGCAGCGTATCTCCGCTCCGCGGTCGAT
>JAFAJV010000065.1 GCA_019235995.1 Vulcanimicrobiota bacterium | reverse complement strand
GCCGTACGACCAACCCGAGACCGCGATGCGGGAGGCGTCGACGATTCCTCGCGCGCGGCCCGCGTGGACCGCGGCCATGACGTCCCTTCCGGGGCCGTCTTCGGGGTCGTAGAGGATTGCGCGCTGATACCTTAGGCCGAGGTTGGGACTGCCGCGATAGTTCGGTCGCAGCACGAGCCAGCCACGAGCCGCCATCACCTGCGCCCAGAAGTCGAACTCGAGCATCGAAGGATCCGATGGACCGCCGTGAATGTACACGACCAGCGGGTAACGGCGATTTGACGAGAAGTCCGGCGGAAAGTAGAGCACGCCGTCGCCGGCGACGCCGGTCGTCGTGGGAAAGGTGAGTCGTTCGGCCCGGCCCCAGGCGAACTGCCCCAAAGCTGCGTTAAAGCCGGTCAGTCTGACGGTTCCACGCTCCGGCGAGTAGGCGAAAAGCTCCGGCGGCTGTGCCGTGAACGTCGCGACGAAGACGAGCGTTCCGTCGTCGGCGATTGCGTTGGCGAGCGCGGGAGCGTCCGCGCCGCCGGTGGTCGTGAGCGGAATTCCGGGCGTGAGACCTCCCACGTCGATGCGGCTGACCGCGCCGTGCAGCGAAACTCGATAGAAAGCGTTGGTCGTGCGGTCCGGTACGGCCACCACCAGACTCTTGGAATCGCGCGACCAAACGGCGTCGCCGATCGAACGATCGATGGACTCCGAGAGCGGCGAACCCCGGCCGCCGGCAGGCGTCGTCACATAGAGACGAACGAGGCTCACCTGGGGGTCACCGTCGCTGTATGCGTACGCGATGTTCGCGCCGTCCGGCGAGAAGCGCGGGTCGGCCTCCCACATCGTGCGTCCCGTCAGCGAATGGACGCGTTTACTCGCGACGTCGAGCAATGCGACGTGCGAATAGCTCTGGTCGTTTAGCGTCGCGCTGCGACAGAGCGTGAACGCGAGCGTCGTTCCATCCGGCGACCAGGAAATAGTAGATCCGTCGGCGACGCTCGACGAGCCGAACGTGAGTTGCGCCGCGGCCTGTCCGCCGATGCGTTGCACGAACAGGTGAACCGGCCGCGAGGCCGCCCGCGCGACGATCGGTTCGGTGGTGAAGATGAAGCTGTTGCGAAACCGATCCGCTCCGGTGAGCTGCGCCTCGGGCTCCTCCGCCGCGTACGCGACGGCGAGTCCGTCGGGACGCCATGCAAACTGCTTCACTCCGGCCTTCGCGTGCGTGATCGCGGTCGCCGCTCCGCCGCCGCGTGGCATGACGAAGACCTGCGATACCGCGCCGTCGCCGCTGCCTTCGTCGGCCAAAAAGGCGAGACGCGTTCCGTCCGGTGAGAACGCGGGGTCGGAGAGGCCGGTGCGGTTGGACACGAGCGTCTGCCGCGCGCCGCTCTCGAGGTCGACGGAGACCAGTTCGTCGGTGCGGCGGTCCTCGTCCCAGACGACGCTCGAGACTACGAGCGCCGCGATCTTTCCGTCCGGCGCGACGGCCGGCGCATGAAGTGCCACGAGGAGCCGGTAATCGTCCTCGCCGACGAGCGTAACGCCGGCGAGCGCCGGAGCGGCGTTCGCCGCGCAGATCAGAGCCATGGCGAGGAGTCGAAGCGTCATCACTACCAGCATAGCAGTATCGGGCGATATCGAGAAAATGTCCGGCCCGGACGCTTGTTGAAGCCGTCGCCATGAAGACACCCCCGGCGCTCGTCGCCTTTTTGCTAAGCGCTACGGTTGCGGCCGGCGCGCAGACCCTCGTCCATCACGATGTCTCGATCAATGCCGAGGCGCAGGCTGCGTTCGATCGGGGCCTGCTCGACTACTACGCCTACAATCCGGAGGCGGCCGAGCACGAGTTTTATACGGCGGCCGACCTCGACAAGCAGATGGCGATGGCATACTGGGGCATCGCGCTGAGCAACGCGCCGAATCTCAACGTCGCGCCGACCGACGATCGCGGTGAGCAAGCGCGTGAAGCGATCCAAGAGGCTCAGGCGCTCGAACGGTACGCTACCGCGGAAGATCGCGCGCTGATCGATGCCGCCGCCGCGCGCTTCGATGCCAAGCCGAAGGCATCGCCGGATGCGCTGTTGGTGAGCTATCGCGACGCGCTCGGCCGCATCGCTGCGGCCTATCCCAAGGATCCCGACGCGGCGGCGCTCTACGCCGAGGCGTCGCTCTACGTCGCGGTCGGGAACCCGGACGACTCGGCACTGACGACCGCTCAGCGCGCGGCGCGGACCGCGCGCGTCGCCGCGCTGCTGCCGCTGTTCCAGGCCGACTTGGCGGCGTTTCCAGGGCACGTCGGTTTGCTGCATTTCTACATTCATGCCGCTCAGTTCGCGCATCATTCCGAGGTTGCGGTAGCGGCTGCGAGGCGTCTCGCGTCGTACAGCCTCCCGGCGGAGGACTCACACCTCACGCACATGCCCGGCCACACGTTCTTCGACGTCGGCCTGTACGAAGAGGCACGCAACGTGGGCGAGCGGTCCGTCGCGATGGACTTTGCGGACTTCACGTGCTGCCATCCGGGGTACTACAGCGCGCCGAGATATTACCACGAACATAACGTGGACTTTCTGCTTTATGCGCTGACCGAGACGGGGCACTTGCCCGAAGCGATCGCCGTCGCTCGTCGCGAGGACGATCCGGTGCTGATCGCGCACCAACTGGTGGCCAACCGGCAGTGGCAGGACGTGTTGGCGCTGCCGTACGTCCAGGGAAAGACGGCGACCATGCCGTTCACGCGCGGGCTCGCCTATGCAAAACTCGGTGATAGCGCGCGGGCGCGTCAGGCTCTCGCGGAAATTCCGAAGGATCCCGCCGGCGATCCTTATGCCGCCGCGCTCTACGGCGCGATGCGCGCAACGCTCCAGGCCGAAATCGCCCTCTTGAACCACGACGACTCGACGGCGCTGGCGCTCTTGATGCGCGCCTCGGCGGATGCGGACACGTTAAAGAACCTCGGCGAAGAGACGCCGCCACTGTACTACTACTCGCCGCACATGGCGCTGGCGCAGCTGGCTCTGCGGCTCGGAAAGCCCGGCGTCGCGAGGTCGGCGCTGCAGTCGGAGCTCGTCGCCAGCCCGCATTCTCCCGCAGCGGCGGCGGCCCTGGCACAGATCGCGGCTTCCCACTAGCGTCCGGCGATCCGCGGTGATCTACCTGGACGAAGACTCGGTGCGCGCGCGCCTGCGTTGGGACGAGTTGATCGACGCGATGGAAAGCGCGCTGGCGGATTTCTCGCGCGGCGCCGTTCTGCAGCCGGTGCGAACCGTGCTGACCATCGAAGAGCGGCGGCGCTATCTCGGCGTTATGCCGGCCGTCGTCGGCGACGTGATGGGAGTGAAGTTCGTGACGTTTTATCCCGTCAACGCCGGCACCGGGCGCCATACCCACAACGCGACGATCGTGCTCCACCGGACCGCTACGGGCTTGCCGCTCGCGGTCATGGACGGGCGCGTGATCACGGAGATGCGGACCGCGGCCGTCTCGGCCGCGATCACGCGGCGCCTGGCACCGAAGGACTGCGGCGTTCTGGCGCTGCTGGGCAGCGGCGTGCAGGCTCGCGCGCACTTGGAGGCGCTGAGCGCGGTGCGCAAGTTTTCCGAGGTGCGCGTCTGGAGCCGCACGGCCGCCCACGCGCAACGCTTCGCGCGCGAGCACGGCGCGACGGCCGCCGATTCTGCGGAATCCGCCGTCCGAGGAGCCGACGTCGTCGTGACCGCGACGGCCGCGCGAGAGCCGATCCTCGAAGGCGCCTGGCTGAAGCCCGGCGCCCACGTCAACGCGGTCGGGTCGTCGCGACCGGACTGGCGCGAGCTCGACGATGCGGCGATGGCGAACGTCGTGCTCGTCGATTCGCGCGAAGCTGCAGCGGTCGAGGCGGGCGACGTCATGATTGCCGAAGCGCCGATCTATGCCGAGATCGGGGAGATCTTCGCGGGCGTCAAACCGTCGCCGCAGCCCTCCGCGACGACCGTCTTCAAGTCCGTCGGCCTCGCGGTCGAAGACGTCGCCGCGGCGAGGCTCGTGGCCGAGGCCGAACGAGAAAGGTAGTCCTATGTGTCGAAATATCAGGACGCTTTACAACTTCGCGCCGCCCGCGACGGACGATGAGATCCGCGCGTCGGCGTTGCAGTTCGTCCGCAAAGTGAGCGGATGTGCGCGACCATCGAAGGCGAACGAGGCGGCCTTCGAACTCGCGGTGGAGCGCGTTGCGATGACCACGCGCGAGCTGCTCGCGTCGCTCGTTACCCACGCCCCGCCGCGAGATCGAAGGCTTGAGGCCGCCAAGGCGCGCGAGCGCGGACGGCTTCGATTCGAGCGCGAGAAGGCGAACGCTACGTCCTGACGTCCCAGGTTTCCGCGTCGACGGGCATCCAGAGCATGTTGAGCCGGTACCCCGTCACGCGGTCGCTGAGGCCGATCAGCCGGTACTCGTAGTAGAGCGGAATGATGGGGACATCACCGTGGACCAAGGCGGCGATAGCATCGAAGTCTTGCTCGCGCCGGGTTTCGCTCGGCGTGCGCGCCTGATCCTCGAACAGTGCCTCGAAGCGACTCGAGCAGTAGAACGAGTGATTATCGCCGCCCTTGACGGCTTGCACGCAACGCAGGTTGAGCGACTGCTCGGCGTCGCCGCCGCCGACCCAGGACTCGCCGACGATCGTCGCTTTGCCGTTGCGCAGCAGGCCGTCCGGGCTAAACCAGATGCGCGTCGGGTTGGCCTTGATGGACAGCACCATGCCGACTGCTGCGAGCTGAGCCTGGACCAGGGTTGCTATTCGCACGTTGATCGGATCCTCGGAGTTGACGCCGATCAGGCCGCCGAGCGGGACGCCGTCTTTGATGCGGATCCCGAGCCGCGGCGCCCAGCCCGCGGCGTCGAGCTCGCGGCGCGCGAGCGCCGGATCGTGTGGATAGGCGGGAATCGCGGCGCTGTCCCAGCGCACGATGGGCGGTGGAAGGAACGACGTCGCTCTTGGAAACTCATTGCGCCATGCGGCCGATAGCGCGTGATAGTCGAGCGCGTGAGCGATCGCGCGCCGCACGCGGACGTCGCGCGTCGGGGGCGCCTGCGTCTGGAGGTAGAGCATTCGCGTCGCGTTTTCCGCAATGCGAAGGACGCGAATTCCCGGCAGGCGTTCGGCCTGCGCCACGTCCTCGGCCGTGAGTGTGCCGACGTCGACCGCGTGCGCGCGCAACGCCACGAAGTTCGAGTTGAGGTTCGGCACGATCTGGAGCACGATCTCGGCAAGCCTCGGCCGGGGCCGGTAGTACGGGTTCGGCGCCAGGACGATGCGATCGCCTCGGAGCCACGTCTTGACGCGGAATGGGCCGCTGCCGAACGGCGCGTTTTCCCAAGGCGAGCCGACGACTTTCGTGTCGGCGAACGCGTGCTTCGGCAGGATGCCGTAAGCGAAGTCCGCCTGCGCGAAGAGAACGTGGACCGCCGCGTTCCAGGGTTTGCGGAGCCGCATCACGACCGTATGCGGGTCGGGCGTCCGCAGCGAAGCGATGCGCCGATAAGGTTCAACCGACGTAGCCCGATTGCGGGGATCGAAGATGGCCCGGTACGTGAACGCGACGTCCGCGGACGTGAGCGGAACGCCGTCGGCGAAGTGCGCGTCCGGGCGCAAGCGGTAGGTAATTTGCGTGCCGTCGGCCGATACGTCGCCGTTACGCCGCGACGGAATCCGCGTCACGAGAATTGGAACGTCGCGATTGTCGGCGGAGAGCCCGACGAGCGTCTGGCAGAAGAGCGTGTCGAGAGCGATGATGTTCTGATCGATCGCGACGAATGGAACGAGTGACGCGGGGTCGCCCGCGTACGCGATCCGCAGGACGTGCGGCGGCCCGGACGGCGTGCTTGCGCGCGTGCATCCCACGGCCACGGCAATCACCGCCGAGACGGCAAAGCGGCACGACGCGGCGCAAATGATGTTCATCCGGCGATCCTATTCACGTTCAGACTTTTTTCACCCGGCCGGCCTATCGTGAAGGCGGACTGCGACTCGGAGGGTCGATGATGAAGTGCACTTTTGTTTCAGTTGCCTGTCTCTTTGCGGCGTTCGGGACGCTCGACGGGTGCTCCGGCGCCGGTAACGCCGTCTCGACCGCGCTGCCGCCGGGCAGTCCGGCGGCCGGTCTGGCGCCTGCGGCCCACGCTGCGCCGCTCCCGGCCGGTCGCAGCCGCCAGAATCTGCTCTTCACAGCGGGCCTCGGCAACGCCGTCGGGTACTTCTCGGCGAACATCAACGAGAAGAATCCCCCGCTACTCGGCCAGATCACCTCGGGCGTGACACGCGCAGAGGGTCTCCTCGTCGATGCGCACGGCACGTTGTACCTGTCGAACGACACGTGGCCGGCGAGCATCGTGGAATACAAGCGCGGGAGCAAGACGCCGTTCTTCACGATTACCAAGGGACTGTATGTTCCGGGTTCGCTCGCCGTGGATGCTTACGATAATTTGTACGTGGCCGACAGCCAATCCGGCGGCGTCGTCTTGGTGTATCCGCCCGGCGCGAGCTCGCCGTCGAAAACCATCAGCATTCCGACGCAGCGCGGCGGACCGCAGGGTCTAGCGTTCGATCCTCACGGCAACCTCCTCGTGTCGACGTTCGACATCGAACACGAGACGGGTAACGTCTACAGCATCGCCCCCGGATCGACGCAGCCCACGAACCTCAACCTGCAGGATCTCCCGGGCGGCGCGCTCGGAGCCGACAAGTCCGCAAACATCTACGTCGGCGGCTCCGGGGGCACCATCGCCGTATTCGCACCCGGCGGAACGACGCCGTCGCGCTGGATCACCGCCGCCGAGTCCGGCGGTTTCTACAGCGATTTCGCCGTCACCGCCAACGGGACGATCTATTGGCCGAACTACGACAACGATACGATGTACGAGTTCGCGCCGGGCGCCTCGACCTCCACGAATGCGTTCTATCCCGGCGGCGGCACCGACGCGGCGGTCGGCGCCTGGTAGGATTTAGCGCGCCGCTCGGAACAGGCGGCGCCTATGCTGACGTACTTCGGTGCGGCCGCGGTGGCCTTCATGATGCTCTGTTACGCGCTCGAAGCTCGCGGAGCCGCGTACACGTTTCTATTTGCGCTGGGTTGTTTCGCGGCTTCGGCGTACGGCTGGCTTGCGGGAACCTGGCCCTTCGGCGTCGTCGAGCTTGCCTGGGGATTCGTCGCGCTGCGACGGTGGCGCTCGAGGGTTGCCGCGGCGGCGTGAGCTATGGACCGGTGCTCGGCGTGGTCGTCGCGGGGAGTCCGGTCGCGGCCGGCGGAGACGGCATCTGGATCGGAGGCATCGTCTGCTGTGAGGACGCGGGGCCGGGCGGCAGCGTGGGATAGGGGCCCTGAATCGGCTGAGTTGAGGTCTGCAGCAAAGCTACGGCGCAGAGGAGGAAGAGAAAACCGAACCCATAGCGCATTGTCAGCGGCAGCCTTTCGGCTTCGGCTCCGGCCGGCCTTGCCGGGCCGCCGCCGAGACGGAGTCCTGCGGTCGAGAATTGCCGAAACCGAGTTTGTGTGAAGGGCGTGCTGGTCGCCGCAGCCGTGCTGACCGTCGTAACACTGGGTCCCGCATTTGCGCAGACCGGCAGTAGCGGCGCGCCGAGCAGCGCGCCGTACGTTGCACTGCCGAACGTCGTGGGAATGAGATTTCCGGCCGCCGCACGTTCGTTGAAAGGGTTCGGCTTAACGACACGACGCGAGACGCGTGCTTCGAGTCGTCCCGCCGGCGTCGTCGTGGATCAGTCGCCGGAGCCGGGCGTCGACGTGCACGCACTGACGGTCGTCACCCTGGGGGTTTCGGACGGATCGCTCGCCGCAGGGAGCGCCGCTCCTTCGAGAGCGCCGAAGCCCCCGCCCGCGACGGCGAAACCCGTGGAAAGCGAGCCGGTCCCTTTGCCAAACTACGTGGGAATGCGATTCCCCGCGGCGGCACGTTCGTTGAAAGGGCTCGGCTTAACGACACGACGCGAGAAGCGTGCTTCGAGTCGTCCGGCGGGCGTTATCGTAGATCAGTCGCCGGAGGCGGGCGTCGATGCGCGCACGACCGGAGTCGTGACCCTCGGCGTTTCCGATGGATCCCTGATTGCGGGCGCGACGGCGAAGCCGGTGAAAAGCGAGCCGATTCCGCTTCCGAATTACGTAGGAATGCGATTCCCCGCCGCGGCACGCGCGCTCACAGAGTTCGGCTTGCCGGCGCATCGGCAGATGCGCCCGTCGCGCCGCCCCGCGGGCCTCGTGCTCGCACAATCGCCGCTGCCCGGGGTTGACGCGCGCTACGTCAAGGCGATCACGCTGGCGGTCTCGGACGGTTCGCTCGCACAAAGGACGCCGGAGCCCGCGCCGGTCGCGATCCATACCCCGACCGTGGCGCACGCGCCAGTCGCGGTACGCACACCAGCCGTTGAGCACACACCAGCCGCGGCACGCACACCAGCCGCGCGCACACCAGCCCCTGCGCGCACGCCGCTGCGCTCCGCTTCGGCAGCTCGCGTTCCTCGATCACCCCGAACGCCGACGCCGCCGCGCGCAACGGCGCGCCCAAGTACGCGCGTAACGCACGCGGCGTCGCCTTCGGCCGGAACACTCGCCACGGTTCTGGTTCCTTCGGTCGTCGGTGCTGAGCAGCAAGCGGCGGCGTCGACCGTCAGACGCAGCAGCCTCCGCGCGATCTACAGGGGCGCGGAGCCGAGCAGCCTTGCGGCGGGGCGAGTGACGCGCACGGATCCTGCCCCCGGCACGCGACTATCGCGCGGCGCGCTCGTCGGATATTGGGTGGCGAGCGGCGCGAACGGCGTACCGAATGTGTTGGGCCGATCCCTCGACGACGCGAAGGCGGTGCTGGAGAAGGACGGCTTCCGCCTGGGCTCCGTCACCGCTCATGCGAGCGCTTCGGCGCCCGTTACGGAGCAGGCTCCGTTGGCGGGTGTGCTTGCGCCGGTCGGATCTGAAGTAAGCGTCACGATCGGCATACGAGGGCAAGGCTGGGCGTGGTGGCTGCTCGCCGCCGGCGCCTTGTTGGTTATCGGCGCATTAGGCGTTTCGATCGGCAATGGGATGCGGCGGGCGCGAATGACGAGCCGTGCGCTGACGATCCATCCTTCCCTCGACGTGGACGGGCCGGTGAGCTTCGACGGCGAGGCGACGAGGGTGGGGCCCGCAACGCACATTCGAGCGAGCGTGGAGGACGGCGAGGCGTCCTTCGAAGGCGATGGCGAAATCATGATGCGGGAGGAGCGCGATGTCGGATCCTAGCGGATTGCAGGTGCGCGATCTATTACCGAGCGAGCTGCAAATCGAACGCACCATGAAGGAAGCACTCTCCGACGAGAGTGGCGCGGGAGCGACCAGACTAGCCTGGGGCGTTATCGGCGCTCAAGCGTCCGACGCGGTCAAGAGCGTTCTCAACATGGACGCGCTCGAGCTGTTGGGCCGCGCGTGGAGCGTGGCGAAGGCGCTGCACGAGTATACGGACCGCTCGAAGCACCCCGAGGGTGAGCGATCGGTCGTGTACCTAGGTAGCCACCGGCTCAAGAAAACCGTGTATCCGCAGTTGGCGGTGACCATCGAGCCGTTCAAGCCGGTGACGCTGCGCTTCGCGCTGGACCTCGTAGCGGATATTCGATCGATCGCGCTTGCGATCTGTAATGGGCACATCACCAGCACCGGCGCGGGCGACGGAAACCTTGGCGCTCAACTCCGATACGGCGATATCGCATTGAATAAGCTGCAACAAAGAAAGGTAACGTTCCCGGGCAGCTTCGCGTTCAAGGATCCGGGGCTCGCGATCCGATGAGTGAGTTGAGCGCCACGACAGGGGAGCAGGCGCTCGCACGAAGAACGTCGGCTCCCTCCGCCCGCTGCTTGCGGGCGGGCGAAGGAGGCAGCATGAAGCAGGTCCTACTTGCCGTCGTCGCCGGCGTGATTCTGTCGGCAGCCGTCGTTTTTGCTCCGTCGCGGGCGAACGCGTCCGACACGACCGGCGTGATGGCCGTGATCAACGGCGCCGTAGCGTCGTTTAACAAGGGCGACGCTAAGACGTGGGAATCACTCTGCACGTCGCCGGCGTACATCATCTCGAACATCCCGCCGTATCAATACTCAACGACGTGTGCAGCCTGGTGGAGCTCGCATGCTGCGAGCTCGAAGAAGAACGGCGTTTCCGACGAGCTCGTGACGCTCGGCAAGGCGTGGCACATCAACGTGGCCGGCGATAGAGCCTACGCCGCATTTCCCGCCACTTATGCGTACAAAGCGAAGGGGAAGACCGTTGAGACGTCGGGCGTCCTCACGGTCGCCCTACAGAAAAACGCGTCGGGGTGGCTCATGACCGGCTGGACGTGGTCCGCTCACTAACCGCTAAGGAGGTCGGTAAAATGTTTGTTTCGGTCATCCATCGCATCAGCGATCCGGAGCGCTTCTCCGAAATGGCGAACAGCGCGACGATTCCTCAAGACTTGCGTTTACCGCAGGTGATTTCCGCCGCGGATCGGTCCACGACCGTGTGTCTCTGGGAGGCGCCATCCGTTGCGCGCGTCCGCGACTTTCTCGAACCCCTTACGGCCGGCATCTGCGTGAACGAATACGCTGAGGTCGACCCCAGCTTGTCTATGGGACTCCCTGCTGCCACGGTGGCATGAGCGCAAACGCGCTCGATCATCCAATCGGCGAAAATAACAAGGAAAGAGGCTCTGTGTTGACGCCAGTATTTGGGCGCATAGAGCCTCACAAAGTTTAGCCCCAGCGGGATTCGAACCCGCGTTACCGCCGTGAGAGGGCGGCATCCTAGGCCACTAGATGATGGGGCCTTATGCTCCCGGGGATGGACTCGAACCACCGACATGCAGATTCAGAGTCTGCCGTTCTTCCAGCTGAACTACCCGGGACCGGTAGCGACCGATTATACCACGCCCACGGGGTTGTACCTTGCTACCTCGCGGCGCCTGCCCGCTTCAGGTTGCGGCCCCCGTAGGTCGGCGTTTGGCTGTGGCAATTGGGACAAAGCATTCGCAGATTTTCAAGTCGATTGTCGTCTCTCACGCCGTTGATATGGTCGATGTGCATGTTGAGAGGCTTTCCTTGCCACTCCGATAAGCCGCAGGACCGACAGATGTTAGTTAACAATCCTGCGTTGAGGAGTCGCATCTTCACGTGTTTTCGATTTCGTCCTGGGTCTGAAAGTAGCTCGGCGATCGGCATACCGAAGGCTCGCGCGTTCAGGTCGCCTCGTCGAACCGCGTTCGTCCAGGAAGCGGCGCAAATCCGAACCGCGCCTTACACTGCCGATAACTGTGACCGGCATCGTGATAAGATTGGACCTCGGCCCAGTCATATTTCAGGCGCCGATCCTTGAACGGCGTGGGCGCTGCCCGAAGTTTCCCGCGTTGGATCGCCTTGATCCAAGCCGTGTGGCTAAAGCCGAAACGCTGTGAGGATTCGACAAAACCGTGTCCTTCATCGTGATACGCCTGCACCGCGTTCCAATCGTGTAATAAGCGTGGCATGCCACGATGTTACGAAACGCGCGTGCCAACTGGGTGGCATTTTGCAGGACCCTGATGCGAAGCGATGCCACCCTTCGACAAGCTCAGGTGACGCCGCGACAGGCCCTTCACAATAGGCGCGACGAAAAGCGTGTTTGTGCAGGCGATCGTTTTGGTTGGCGGCGAGGGAACGAGACTGCGTCCGCTCACATACGGCACGCCAAAGCCGATGGTGCCGATCCTGAACGTGCCGTTCCTGGCGCGCACGATGGAGCGCCTGTACGCCGCGGAAATCCGCGACGTGATTCTCGCGGCGGGGTATATGCCGCAGGCGATCGTGGACTACTTCGGCGACGGTTCGGGGCTAGGCATGAACATCACGTACGCGATCGAGGAGACGCCGCTCGGGACAGCCGGGGCGATCAAGAACGTCGAACGCCACATCACGGGGCCGTTTTTCGTGCTCAACGGGGACGTCCTCACGAGTCTGGACCTGCGCTCGATGCGTGAATTTCACCACGAGAAGGGCGGGATCGGCGCGTTGCACCTGATCCGCGTCGAGGATCCGTCGCCGTTCGGCTGCGTCGTCCACGACGATGCCGGCCGCATCACTGCGTTCGTCGAGAAGCCGCCGAAGGGGACGGAGCCGACGGACGAGATCAACGCGGGCACCTATCTGCTCGAGCGCGACATCCTCGACCTGATTCCCGCGGGCCGCGCGGTCTCGATCGAGCGCGAGACGTTTCCGCAGGCGATCGCGGAGGGGAAGGCCCTGTATGCGTTCACGACCGCCGACTATTGGCTGGATCTCGGGCGCCCCGAACAGTATCTCGCCGCGCACCGCGACGTCTTGAGCGGTGCGATGCCGCTCGCCGTCGAGCCCGGTATCAACGGCGCCGGCAGAGAGGCGCTGTTCGGGCACCCCCGCGTCGTCCCCCCGATCTTCGCGGCCGCCGACGTCGTCGTCGACGCGAGCGCGACCATTGGTCCGAATGTCGTGCTCGGGCGCGGCTGCAGCATCGGCGCAGCCGCCGCCGTGCGCGAGTCCGTTCTCTGGGAGCACGTCAGCGTCGGCGCGGGCGCCATTATAGAAGAAGCGATCGTGGCAAGCGGGGTCACGATTGGGGCCAACGCCCGCGTTGCGCACGGCAGCGTGATCGGCCACGACGTCACGATCGACCCGGGCGCGATCTTGGAACCAGGCACCCGCTTGGGCGCGCCGCCCGAGAGGATACCAGGCTAGCTAGGGAGCATTCGGTTTATTCCGCATCTGCGCCCGGGTAAATTGGGGTCCAGAAGCGGAGGAGTCACTCGCACACATGCTACCGCCACGCGCTTTATTCTTGGGCTCGTATCCTCCCCGAGAATGTGGAATCGCGACTTTTACCAAGGATATGGTCGACGCGTACGACCGGGCATTTCATTTGAATGCGCCCGTCATCGCCGTGGACGAACCCGGCGCCGAGGTGCGCCGCTACCCGCCGGAAGTGGTCGCTCGCATCGCTGAGCAGGAACGGGCAAGCTACGCGGCGGCCGCGGACTTCGTGAATCGCTATCCGGTGGAGCTCGTGAACATCCAGCACGAATACGGGCTCTTCGGGGGCGAGCGCGGCGAGTGGCTCGTCGACTTCCTTCGATTGCTCGAAAAGCCCGCCGTGCTCACGCTGCACACGGTCTTGCCCGAACCGGACGAAGCGTATTTGCGCGTCACGCGCGAGCTCTGCGAACACGCCGCGCGTGTCGTCGCGCTCTCCGAGACAGGACGCGGTCTGCTCGAGGAAATCTACGGAATCGATCCGCGCCACGTACAAGTCGTGCATCACGGCGTGCCCGACGTCCCCTTCCAAGGCACGCATTCCGCAAAGGCGACGTTCGGCATCGGTCAGCGGAC
>JAFAJV010000111.1 GCA_019235995.1 Vulcanimicrobiota bacterium | reverse complement strand
GAGCTGCGCGACATCAACGGGCGCGGCGGCTTCGCGACGGAGATCGGCAACAACCTCGCCGTCGGCTTTCACGAGCGTTTCGCCAAGGGTAACGAGCTCTACGTAAACTTCGGCAGCCCGGCGGCCGGGGCCACGTTAAACCGCTTGATCGTGAAGTTCGTTTTCCACGCCGGCGCGGACGAGGGGACGTAGGTCGTCGCCACGAGGTGGTTTAGGCCGGCGACCCGTCCCGCACGGCGGAGCGCAGCGTTTGCCGCAACTCCGGCGAGTCTGCGTGTTGGTGGACCGCGACCGCGTGCTGCGCCGCCGCTTCGACGACCTCGTCCTCGGTGTCGGCGGAGATCGCGACGGTACAGTTCTTCTCGCTTGGATGCTCGCGACAGTCGATAAACTTTCGAGCCATGCTATCCTCCTCGAAGGAGAGTTTTGGAGCCGCTAACCGTTCGACGACGGCTGCCGTCACCATTTCAGCCGATCGAAATCTCGAAGCAGGTCGGCGGGATCGTCGTAGATCGCGTCGGCCTCGGCAAGAGCGTCGCGATCCCAGCCGCCGCAGGTGAGCGCGACGACGCGCACGCCGGCGGCGTGGGCCGCGTTGACGTCGTAGGGGGTGTCGCCCAGGTAGATCGCATCGGTGCTCGCGCACGATGCCTTCGCGAGCGCGACGTTGATGATGTCGGGATCGGGCTTGGATCGTTCGGCGTCGTCCGACGTCGTGGTAAGGTCGACCTGGTCCTCGATATCGGCGGCCTTCAGCAGCGCTGAGAGCTCCTCCGCCTTCGCCGACGTGGCGATGACGCGCAACATCCCCGCCGAGCCGAATCGGCACAGCAGCGCCCGCGCGCCGACCGCCGGCACGAGCCCGGGCGCGAAGTCGCGCAAAAACATTTCCTTCCGCAGCTGCTCTATCGATGCTCCCGGCTCGGTATCATCAGAGAGGCGTGAATCCACGCGGCGCAGCACCCGATCGCCGCCCATGCCGATCCAGCCCCGGATCGTCTCCGCGGGGACGTCGTAACCGTGTGCGGCCAGGGCCCGCGACCAGGCCTCCGCGTGCGCGGCATTGCTCTGCACGAGCGTGCCGTCCACGTCCAGCAAGACCGCTTTCATGGGACGTTCTTACCCGTGTTAGAATAGGTCATGCGGACGAGCCGAGCGCCGTTTACGATCGAGCGCCTCGATCACGTTCTGCTCATCGTGAGCGGGATGGCCGAATGCGTGCGCTTCTACGAGGACGTTCTGGGCTGTGTCGTGGAGTCTCGGATGCCGCAGTACGGCATGGTCGAGCTGCGCGCCGGCTCTTCGCATCTCGATCTCGTCGACGTCGCGATGTCGAAGGTGAGTGGGCGAGACCGGCCATCGCGGGAGGCCGCAACGTGGATCACGTCGCGCTGCGCCTGACGCACTGCGACGCGCGAGCGCTGCGAGAGCACTTGGCGGCCCTTGGCGTCGCGATCGCCGAAGACCGGACCGAAGACGACGGGGCGATCTCGTTGTACGTCCGCGACCCGTCCGGCAACACGATCGAGTTGATCGCTGCGGGAAGCCCTTAGCGCGGATTCGGTTCGGGCGTCGGCGACGCCAGGTATGGGTTTTGCGCCGCGCGCGGTGCGGCGCGCGGGCCGGTCGCGGCCGCCGCCCCGGCGGCGCAGTCCGGTGCGCCCACGCGGACGAGGCACGCCTGTTCGGTGACGCGATCGATCCGCCAGAGCCGGTCGCCACCCTGTACGTAATGATAACGGAAGAACAATTCGAAGACGATCACCACGACGGCGATCGCGATCAACGCGTACCAGGCCGCTCTGTATCGCATCCCTTCATCTTCCCCGCGCCCCCGCGCCGTTCACTGCAATCTCATCGTTTCTTTACTTCCGTTCGCGCACGCGCACTGCCGTGTGAAGCGCGAACCGCGTGAAGGAGACGCGCCGGCCGCGCGACAACGGCTGCAACTCGATGAAGCTTCGCCCCTTCGCCCTGGAGCGATTCTTCGCGCGACACGAATTCAGCGCGCGATATCTGATGTGTTCCAGCGATCCCGAGACGATGAGCCTGCGCGAGCTGCTCGAGCTCGAGCCCGGCTCGAGAGAGCGGCTCGAGAACCTTCGACTGGGGTACACCGATTCGCGTGGCGGCGACGAGTTGCGGCACGCGATCGGCTCGCTCTACGCGACGGCCGATGCGGATCGCATCCTCGTGCACAGTGGCGCACAAGAGGCGATCTTCGCGTTCATGAACGCGGCCGTGCGCGCCGGCGATCACGTGATCGTGCAGTTTCCCTGCTATCAGTCGCACTATTCGATCGCGGAAGCGCTGGGTGCGGACGTGACGCGCTGGCACGGCGACCTCGCGGACGAAGGCGCGCCCGACGTCGAGGAGCTCGAGCGACTTGTCCGGCCCGCGACCCGCGGCATCGTGCTCACCTCGCCGAACAATCCGACGGGCTACCCGCTCGACCGCGCGCAGATGGATGCCGTGGTCGCGCTGGCGCGCCGATACGGCCTATGGCTGTTCGCCGACGAGGTCTACCGCGGTTCGGAGCGCGAGGCCGAACGGCTCGCGCCGGCGTCCGATCTCTACGAGCGCGGAGTGTCGCTCGGCGGGCTGTCCAAAGCCTACGGCCTCGCGGGCTTGCGGGTCGGCTGGATCTCAACGGGCGACAGGACGCTCATCGCCGCAATGGCGAGCCTCAAAGACTACTCGACGATCTGCGGCGGCGCCCCGGACGAGCTGCTCGCGGCCGTGGCCCTGCGTCACGGCGACACGCTGATCGAGCGCGTACGCCAAATCGCGGCCGAGAATCTCGATCGACTCGACGAATTCTTTGCCCGCCGATCTACGCTCTTCGAATGGAAGCGGCCGCGCGCCGGAACCACCGCGTTTCCGCGCTATCGCGCCGGCAGCAGCGAGGCGTTCTGCGCGCAACTTGTTGCCGAGGCCGGCGTGCTGCTGCTGCCGAGTACCGTCTTCGACGCCGGCGACGAGCGCTTCCGCATCGGTTACGGGCGCGCGAATCTCCCCAAGGCGCTCGGCGCGCTGGAAGCATTCCTGGACTCGCGCTCGCCTATTCCGGCGGCAGGGGGCCTTTGATCGCGAGGAACGTGACGACGTCCCACGCGTTACGAATACCGATGAAAACGAGCAGCAGGGACGCTGCGGCGATCGCGTAGAGCGCCTGCGTAGTGGCGAAGGGCAGCGCGACCGCGCCACCGAGCATCGTGCAGAACGCGACCATCGGAATGATCGCGTACCAGACCCAATCCTCGGTGTCCGCGACGTAACCCGTCAGCCGCCTCGCCAGGCCGGCCACCCGCAGCACGTACGCGACGCAGTAGAGTCCGGCGACGCCCACGATCACGGCCGGCGGAACGAGCGATCGCCAGGGCGCGCAGAGGATCGCCGACACGAGCAGCGCCACAGAGAAGTGCAGTACCGTCGGCGTATTAAAGATCGCGAGCCCGTCTTTTCGCGCCGCCATCTCGGCTCGCGTCACGAGCGTGATCACGACGAACATCAGCCCCGTGAGCGCCGCCGCCGAGGAGCCAATCATAACGTAGAAGCTCGACCATGCGGCGAGAGATCGGACCGCGTGTTCAGCCATTCGCCTTTGTGCGCAGCGCGGCCGCCGCCTCCGCCGCGGCGCGCTCGCCGGTGTGCAGCGCGCCATTCACGGTGCCTCCTTGACCGTCGGTCGAGCTCGCCTCACCCGCGAAGAACAGCGTCTTGCTCAGCGGCTTTGCGAGGCCAGCTCGCGCACCCGCGGCGCCGACCGCCAAGTAGCTGTACGCACCACGGGAGAACGGATCGCGGCTCCAATCGTGCGTCAGTCCGCGCTCGAACTCTCTTCGCGCGAGCTCGGGCTGCTCCAGCAGCGCGCCGAATCCGCTGCGCGCGCGCTCGACGAGCTCCTTCTCCGACAGGCCATGCAGCGCGACCGCCTTCGGACCGCCGGCCCAGGCGATCACGAGCGTGCTGCGCACGGGAAACTGCGTCCAATATGCCGGAAACGTCTGGCCTTCACGGTAGAGGAACGACGCATCGCGATACCGCCCGTCGTCCACGTGCTCCCAAAACGCCGTGCGAAACCAGAGCGCGATCTTCACGACATGACCCATCTCGATGCCGGAGAGCGCGGCGCGTTTAGCGGGAGGCAGCGCCGGATCGAAAACGACGTCGGGATCGTCGCCCGCGTGGCGCAGAATGCTGATGGGAAGGGTCACGATGGCGGCGCGCGCGCGCAGCGTCTGCGGCTCGGCGCCCTCGCCGACGAGGTCGACCGCAACGTTCCCGCGCCGCCACGCGATCTTGCGCGCGACGCTCGATGGGCGCAGCTGCGCGCCGGCGGCGACGCACGCATCGACGAGGCGGTCGAGCATCGGCCCGTACCCGCCGCGCGGGCGCGCGCTGCTGGAATCGACGCCCGATTGCCACTCGTCCGCGATGGCGCGCACGCTTGCGATCGCCGGATCGGCCGCCTCGAATCCCTCGACGAACGCCCGCGCCAGTGCGGCGATCTTCCGCATTTCCTCGTCGCCCTCGAAACGCGCAAGAAAGCGATCGACGCTCTCGTCCTCGCGCAGCGATTGCGCGACCTCGAAAATGTTCGGCGCCGACCTGAACGGGCTGTCGCCCGTGGTCGGGATCGTGCTCATGCCGGCTTCGCGCAGCAGCGCCGCCGTCTCGGGGGCACGGCCGTGAATGAACTCGGCACCGAGCTCCGCCGGCGTGGTCGCGCGCGGCGCGGGCCGCGACCACGCGCGGCCGCCGAAGCGATCTCGCGCCTCGAGAAGAACCACTCGAAACGATCGCTCGGCGAGGCGGCGCGTCGCCGCGAGGCCGGCCGCTCCGCCGCCGATCACGATCGCGTCAGCGTCCATGCGGCGTAGTATGTCGCGAGGCTGCGGCTTCCTATGGAAGGAGCTCGAGCACCGCCGCGGCGTTTCGTTCAATCGCGGCGCGCGTGAACGGGAGCGCCGGTAGTGTTCCCCCTACCCAGTCGCGTGTCAGATCGGTGTAGTGTCCGGAACCCGGTTCGCCCGACTCGCCGCTCGGTATCGCGATGCCGCCGCGATCCCAGTCGCCGACGTCCCACACTGCGCGGAAGCCCTGCGCGAATCCGGGCTCCTGCAGATGGATGGTATACTCGTCGCCCGCGCCCGGGAGGAGAGCCCCGTTGAGGAACGAGAAATTCATCGGTGCCAGGGGATGCTCGATGCGTATGGCGCCCGCCTCTCGCCAGCGCCGAGGCTCGCGCGCGGCGAACGCCAGCGCCGCGGCGACGTCGCGCTCGTCGCGTGGCGCGCCGAGCGTTCGTCCCTCGCCGTACAGCGCCGTACGCAACGCGTGCTCGAGCGTCGCCGCTCGCGAGTCGGGCGTATAACGACCGTCCCAGCGGCTCAGCGCAACCACCCCGTCCGCGCCGACGTCGCGCCGATGCTCGCGCGCGAAGCGCGCCATGTCGCGCGCAATCCTCAGGTCGATCGGCGACAGCGTGTCGAGCTGCATCCGCGCGAAATATGCGGCGTCGTAAGCGCTACGCGAACGCAGCAGCGTCGCGATTCGATACGCGCGGTACGGCGGTTCGAACTGTGCCGAGAGCCGGTATGGATAACCGAATCCATAGGGCCTGTTGTTCGCGGAGACGAGGACGGTGCCGCGCGCGGGGTTTCGGTGCGGCAGCCGGTCGAACGGCACCAAGGGGAACGCTCTTTGCCCGTCGCGCGCGGGATGCACGTATCGTCCCCACGCGGGGTCGTCGGGTACGAGCCCGGCGACGTGATAGGCGACCTCGCCACGCACGTCGGCGAGCACGAAGTTCTGCGGCGAGCCGCGATAGTTTCCCAGGATTCGCAGCGCGTCGCGCACATCGTGCGCGCGGTCGAGCGCGAGCGCCGTCGAAATCGTCGACCGCGTCTGCGCGTACAATGGCCAGCGCACCAGCGCGATGCGCGTCGGATCGTTGTCGTCGGCGACGGAGAATTCACCCCGCGTGCGATAGTAGTGCGCGCGCACGTCCGGCGCGAATCGCACGTGAAAGCGCTCGCTGCTCCAGCCTCGCTCGTCGAGGCGACCCGACACGAACACGCTCGTCGTCGTCATGTCGGCATTGGTCGACGCCCACGCGACGCGTTCGTTATGACCGAGCACGACGCCGGGGATTCCCGGAATCGTCGCGCCCGCGGCGTGCAGTCCGGGTGCGCGGATGTCCACGAGGTACCAGATCCCGGGAATCGTGAGGTCGAGGTGCGGATCGTTGGCGATGAGCGCATGGCCGTCTCGCGAACGCAGCGCGCCCGCCGCCCAGGCGTTGCTTCCCGCGGCCCTCCGCGGCGCATCGGCTACGACGGCGAAGCCGTCGCAGTCGCGCGCGGGCGCGGGCGCGGACGTGGCGGCGGCGGCGACGCCGTCGACCGTGACGTCGTACCTCGCGTCGGAGAGCGGAAAGCGGCTGTCGTAGCACCGCCGGTCGCCGCGCCAGACCGCGTCGCGCGCGAAGACGTCGTGCCAAGAATCGGCGAGCTCGAGCGCCGCTACGACGGCAACGGCGAGCGAGTCTTTCGGCGTCCAGCGCGCCGGCCGATAGAGCAGCATGCGAAACTCGACGGGCACCGGCTGATTCGCCGCGGCGGCGTTGACGCCGTCGCTGAACGCGGCCAGCGCCTCGCGATCGCGCGGCGGCAGCGCCGCCAGCTGGCGGCGCGCGATCCCGTCGATGTCCACGGCGCGCTGCGCCTCGTCGAGGCGAAGCGCCCTCGCGCCGAGCACCTCGGCGAGGCGGCCGTAGGCGTAGCGGCGCGTCAGGTCGAGCTGAAACAAACGGTCCGAACCCTGCGCGTAGCCCTCCGCCAGATAGAGATCGTGGTCGTCGGCGGCGCTGACGTGCGGCACGCCGCGACCGTCGCGGACGATGGTCGCGGGGGCGGAGAGTCCCACCACGACGATGCTGCCGCGCGTCCGCGCGGCCTCGCGCAGGCCCGCCGCGACATTGACGGCGTACGCGGCCGCGACGACCGCCACGCACAGTCCGAGAGCTGTCGCATCGCGTACGAGCGCGGCGATGACGGCGCCGGCCGGAGTCGGATCGGCGCTTTGCATCAGCCGCGGGTCGGGACGTTCGAAGAAGCTCACGTCTGCCTCGCTGGTAGCGTTTCGCCGCGCAAAGGCGTGACTCCGCAAGGGCAACCGAAGCCCACCAGGAGCTCGACGGCCTTCTGCTCATGCCGCGTACGATCGACAAGCTGCGAGGGCGGCTGCCCGGAGGCGATTCCGGACGCATGACGATCCGGTGTGAGGACGCCCGCGCGGTACTCGTCGGAGAAAACAGCGCGTAACATAGAAACGTGCTGCCTGCTTGATAAGGGCCTCGAGTAGATCGAGCGTTTTGGGTGTTGCCGGCACCGGCGTGCCGTCGCGCAACAGAATTCGGCGATCGCGGTTACGTTCAACGCCTGCGCGATGCCTGTTGCAATGGCTCAGCTTTTTATATCTCTTTATGACTTCTCATCAAGCGGCGTGGTAAGGTCAACCGGAGATTTGAACATGCTTGATGCTCGATCGATCGCCGGCCCGCCCATCTATCGCTTCGGCGAGTTCAGACTCGACGTTGCTCGTCGCTTGCTTTTTAGGCGGTATCGCGCGTTACCGCTGCCCGAGCGGATCTTTCAAATTCTTTTGATGCTCGTCGAGGCTAACGGCGGCGTCGTGCATCGCGAGGCCATCGCGTCGCGCGTGTGGCCGGATGCGGCGGTGGCGGATGGGAACATCGCGCAGCACGTCTACCTGCTGCGTCGCATCCTCGGCGAGCACGCCCGCGATCGTGGGCTCGTCATGGCGGTGAGTCGTCAGGGATATCGGCTGTCCGCGCCCGTGATCGTCGAGCCGGCGGGCTTGGCCGATACGGTAGAGGACTGCGCTCTCGAACCGTTTCCCGATTACTGCGAGGCAAGCTATTTGCTGGAGCGGCGGACCGCGCCGGCGCTCAAGCGAGCGATCGAGATCTTCGAAGGTGCGCCGGAGCCCTCGTGCCCCCACGTTCCGTCGCTGATCGGACTCGCCCGCGCCTATACGCTTTTGGCACAGGATTGGCACGTGCCCCCGGCCATGGCTTTTAGGGTGGCCAAGGACGCCGTGCGCCAGGCTCTGGCCATTGCGTCGTCGTCGGCTGCCGCGCATTCGATGCTTTCGAGCATCTTGCTGTATGCCGATTGGGATTGGAGTAGCGCCAAGGCCGAACTAGATCTGGCCCTGCGCCTCAATCCCAATTCGTCGATCGTTCGGGCCCAGGTCACGGAACACGCTATCTGCGCGGGCGATTACGACCATGCCATTTACGAATCGAAGCGCGCGCTCATGGCCGAGCCCTCATCGCTGTCGCGCCGGCTGATGATGGGCGTTGCGTTGATCCACGCCGGCGATTACGCTGCCGGCGTCGCGCGCATGTCAAAGCTCTTGGAGAGCGACGGCGAGCTGCAGCTCGCAAGACGCTACCGCGCTCAGGCGTTCCTCCTGAATCGCCAGCCCGCAGAGGCTCTCGCCGATCTTCTCCTCCTGCCCCAGGAGCGAGCAGAAGAACCCCGCTTTCGGCTGCCGCTTCTAGCCCGAGCCTATGCCGACTGCGGTGAGACGCTCCGCGCGGAGCAGCTCTACGCCAGCCTGCAAGTCATGGCGGCCACCGAGTACGTGGTGCCGTGGAATCTCGCCATCGTGGCCTGCGGCTTGGGCCGCCTCGACGAAGGGATGGCTCACCTCGCTGCGGCCTTCGATCGGCGCGAGCCGGCCTTGCTCTTTCTCAAGAGCCTGCCGTGGTTCGAGGGCATCGCCGGCCAGCCGCGCTTCAAGGAGATCCTGCATGCCGTCGGACCATAGCGCGCCGTCACGCTAGGCATCGCCCGCACGCTCAGAGCGTAAGATGGCTGTCTTTCGGTTCGGGAAGTACCGCCTCGACGTCGATCGGCGCTTGCTGGTCGGAGGCGATCGCGTCGTCCCGCTCTCAGCCAAGACGTTTGACGTCTTGCACTGCATGCTGCGCGCTGCCGGCAGAACCGTCTCGAAGGAAGAGCTGATCTCCGAGGTATGGCAACACGAGCCCGCCTCCGATGCTACGATCGTGCAGCACGTCTGGATGCTGCGCCGAGCGCTCGACGAGGGCGCTAAGAGCCATAACTACATTCTTACGATTCCGCGCAAAGGGTACCGCTTCGTCTCCGCTGTCAAGGCGGAAAGGGCGCTCGGACAGACGGCGGAGGCCATTGCACTCGGCGAGCCTTCGCGACGCGGCGAACCGCCCGTCTGGCGCGAGTACTTGACCGGTATCCAGTACGCCAACCGGCGCGACAGAAGCAGTCTCAATCTCGCGATGCGTCACTTCAAAGCCGCGCTCGTTTTAGATCCGATGTTCGCTCCGGCTTGGTTGGGCGTGGCCGGAGTATCGTCCGGACTTGCGTATTATGCCTTCGTCACCTGGGAGAGCGTGCTTCCTACCGCGCTTGCGGCGACCGCCAAGGCCATAGATCTCGATCGTTCGTCGGCCATGGCGCACTGCTTGCTCTCCCAACTCCGACTCGTGCAATGGGACGTTGGCGAAGCGCAACGCTCGCTCGACCGAGCCGGCAACCTCGACGCCGGCTCGGCCGCAGTCTATCAGCTGGCCTCCTTTATCGCGGCATGGCGCGGCGATTCAAACGCAGCGCTAACGAATGCCAGGCGCGCCGTCGGATTGGCCCCCACCGACATCGCTTGCCACGGCCAGTTCGCCAATGCGCTGGCCATTGCGGGCGATTTCGCGAACGCGATTGCCTCGTACTCGGAGATCCTCCAGATCCAGCCCTCGTGCGTGATCGCGCGCCAGGGCCGCTGCGAAGCCTACGCCGCCGACGGCCGGCTCGACCTCGCGATGAACGATCTCGATCAACTTCCTAGAACGCCCGCGAACCTGGCTCGCCGCGCGTGCGTTCAGGCCTACATGGGCGACCGTCTCGGTGCATCGCGCTTGTTGCGAGAGCTGTACGGTCGCTCCGCTTCGCAGAACGTCCAGCCGCACTGCCTGGCGCAGGTACACGTTGCATTGGGGCGCCCCGACGAGGCCGTCCGCCTGACGCAACGGGCGATCGCGACGAACGACGTCGTTTTTCCGGCTATGCTCACATCCCCGTTGCTGCACGCGCCAATGAGAGAGCGGCGGGCTCGGCAAATGCTAGGCGATGTGAGCGATACGCTGTGCCGGCCGCACAAGAAGATCGGCTAGCGCGCCGTTAGTGCACGTTCAGCAGCGTGCCGTACGTCCCCGTGCCGTAAGCGAGGTGCCTCGCGTCAACCATGGTACGCAGCGGGCGAACGTGACCGTTGGCGTTCGGCCCGAAGACCGCAATCCCTGACTTAGCCCCCGCGTAGACGTTTCCGGTGGGGTCGGTCGCGATCGTAGAGATCGTGGTGCCCGATCCCCAGGCGAACCTGCGCGTGTACGTCACGCTGCCTGAGCCGGTATTTGAGGCGTACGCGAACACGCCCGTGTTCGGCAGCGACGAGGCGAGGTAGATCGTCCCCGAGCCGTCGATCGCGATGCTGCCGGGCGGCACCTCCGGAAGCGCGAAGTCATAAAAGCTGCGGATCGGCGTGGCGTTTCCGCGTGAGCCGGGCGCGTATTCGGACACGCCGATGGCCTGATTACCGTGAAAGACGACCGTGCAGGAACAATAGATGTTTCCGGAGGCGTCGAGAGCGACGTTCGAGGAATTCGCCGGCATGTAGCCATCCGGAGTATCGAGCTGCAGGGAAATCGACTCGTTCGGACGGACCCGACCCTTCGCCGAGGTAGGGTAGCGCAGCAATTTTCCTATCGCTGCCACCCAGAAGTTTCCGTGCCCATCCAAGGCCAGTCCGACGGCGTGACCCACCAAAACCGGTCCGCGTAGGATTGCGGTACGCTCCGGTGCCGTATCGCCGTGCGCGTTCGGCGCGAAGACTAGGAGCTTCAACGGGCCGCTGCTCGACGTGGCGTTATAGACGACGACGTACAGCGAGCCGTCGCTATCGATCGCCATGCCGTTGCCCGCCGAAAGCTGCGTTTGTGCGCCCTCGAGCAGCGAGATCGGCCTCGTGCGGCCTCGATCGCCGGCCGAGTACGACGCCACCAACGATTTGTCGGGCGAGAACGCGTAGATGAGCGGGCTCGCGGCGGAGGACGCGCCGCCGCCGGCGTGCTCGTCAGCGAGCGGAGGAGCGGCGAAGGACGAGCACGCCGACAACGTGAGCGCGACCGCTAACGCCGGAACCGAAAGATAACTGTTGAGGTTCATACCGTCACCGTTATGTGAGGGAGTGCGGGACGCGGCCCAGTTGCGAGGCCGCGTCCCTTCCCTAGCTGCTCAGAAGTTCGGGGCCGTCAGATTTTCACCGCCGCATTGAAGTAGACGGAGATGGGCGGCACGCCGCCGCCGATTCCGCCGTTACTCAGGTTGAGCGGCGTGTAGCTCTGCGTCCACGGCGTGCGCGCACCATTGGCCTTGAAGTCGTTGATGCTCGTGCCGTTGTAGAAGTTCCCCGGGTAGATGGTGCTGTTGAGCGGGCCGCCCGCCGGCGTGTAGCCGCAGACCACGTTGCTGGGCGAGTAGTACGACGACCATGGGGTCGACGATCCGCCGAAGCACGCGTGGAAGAGGTTCGCGCCGAGAACCGTCAGCTTGATCCGCGGGCTCACGTCGTAGGTCAGCTGGAGGTTGCCCACAACTGAGCTGGGATTCTGGTAGTTGTCGAACGCAAACGTTCCGGTCTGCGGGTTGGGGATGTAGAGGTAGCCGAACTGCCCTAGGCCCGCCGCAATCGTCGTCAGGTAGTTACACTGCAACGGATTGGTCTTGGGCGAGAGCTTGGTGATGCCCGTCGCTGCCGAGTTGAGCGTGCACGCACGCGGGTCGACGCCGGTCACGTCCATCGGGGTTCCGTAGAAGCCGCCGGTGGCGAACGCGAAGGTGGGTGTGATCGCCAGCTTGTCGTGGCGATAGTTCAGCAGCAGCGAGGCCACGTATGGCGAGATGTAGCTCTGGAGGAACCCGTAGAGGTTCGGCGCGATGGCCGTCGTGTA
>JAFAJV010000112.1 GCA_019235995.1 Vulcanimicrobiota bacterium | reverse complement strand
GAGGCGTCCACGACATTTTCACCGGATCGTACACCGCGCCGAGATTCGTGAGCTGGAGCGTGTACTTGCCTCCCGTGTTGTATTCGCCGCCGCTGATTGCGAACCGCCCGTCGGCGAGCGCGCTGGAGGCAAACGCGCTCGGCGCGTACCCCGCCTGAAGCGAGCCGACTTGGCGCCACGAGCCGTGCGCGTAGTCGCCCTTCGTGTCGGGTGAGTACCGGTAGAAGTCTTGTCTGTTTAGCAAACTTTGCGCCAGGACGGAGCCGTCGGTCATCAACCACGCCATGCCCATCGGTACCGGCGGTTGAGACGCGAGCGGGACAATGCGGCCGCTTCCCGCGTGCGAAATTCCCGCAGGCGACTGCATCGACGGCAGGGACGAATTGCCGGCCGAGCACCCGGACAGACCGGCCGCGAGCGCGGCAACACACGTAACGCGCGCGATTCTCATCGGCTCACCGCCGCACCGTATGGAAAAACGACGCCGCCCCGGTGTCTGCGCGCACGGCCGCCGGCCGGATACGGCCAGAGATCGACGGTGCTGTTTTTGTAACCCGTGCACAGATACTCGGAATCGCCGCCGACGACGTAGGATCGCTTGCCGATCGTCGTGAGCGCGACCTGATAGATGGTGCACATTTCGCCGTCCGCGTAGCTTAAGTAGAGCGTGGGCTTTCCTATAGCGCCACCCTCGGAGACCGGATAGCTGCAGAGGTTCGGCCCGTCGTGGCAGTAACTGTCGAAGACGGTCAGCTTGGACGTCGCTGCATCCCATGCGAGGGTCCCAATGGAGAAAATGCTCCCGCCATGCAGTATGAGCGTGCTGCAACGCAAGCGGCCGCACTTCGACAACATCGAGGTGCCGAACGCATCGATGCCGTCGATCCAAAGGCGGCCCGCGGAATCATAGAGCGCGAACTCATAGTAGAACAGGTCCGGATTGCGCAGGACCTTCGGTGCGGCATCCGGCTTCGAGTAGACGTACACCTCGCCGGGGCCGGTGTAACCCGCGGCGCTAAACTCCATCACAGCGATCTCGCCGGTGCGGGGATTGACGGCGCACGCTTGCGGGTTGGGCCCGGCGTGTTTGATCGTGGCGATCCGTTTACCGGCGTGCGAGTACTCGAACATCTCGTCTTTGTAGGTGTTCGCGATCCAGACGTTGCCGTGGGTATCCGAACATTCACCCGTGGGCTGCGCGAAGCCGGTGAGCGTCGCCTTCAGCGTCATGTCCGGCAGCGAGTAGACGTCGACGTCGCCCGTTCCGAGGTCGGACTCGAACAGCAGCTGCGGTGAACTCGCGATGTCAGGCGAGATCCATGAATCGCGCTGGTCCGATTGCACTGCCGGCGGCGGCGCAACGCGCGCGAGCGGAACGAAGGCGCTCGAGGAAGGCGCGCCGCCGCCACAGCCCGCGACGACCGCGGCGGCGGCCAGCGCTACACATTCTTTTCTCAAGGTCCTGGAATGCTTCGAATGCGCGCGACGAGCACCTTCACGTCCTTGCCGTCTCCCACGGTTGAAAAAAATTGATAATTATGCCTTGCGCTTCTCGGCGAGGGCCTTCGCGACTTTCAACGGGATCGCGCCGCCCGGTACGATGATATTGAGGGTCTCCGCGCCGAGATCGAACAGCGTCTCCGGCTTGAGCAGCTTCGCGACGGCGGCCATCGCGGCGGAAGGCTGCGTTTGCAGCTCCCCCGTAATGGCGTCGATCGCGACGTCGGCAGATTTGTTCTTGGCGCCCCAGTCGAATTTGAAATTAAACGTCGGCCGAAGGTAGAGGTCGACGCACTCGACGTTCACGCGCTCTTCCCGTATTTCGTCGGCGTCCGCCGGGCGAAAGTCTTCGCCGAGCAGAGCCCGAATCACCGCTGACGCACGCACCGCCGGCGCGACGATCTTTGCATCTTCCGGCGCAAATTCGGCCAGGTCGACGGCCGCCGGGCGCGCATGGGGATACGGCGGAGCGTTCATCGGCTGGTTGTTGAGCGCGTCCAGCCAGAGCTCGCGCTGCTCGTCGCGTTCGCAGTGCTCGACGACAGGCAGATCGATCGTCCCGGCGTTGACCGCGCGCCGCTCGCCGCCCGCCGTCACCGCGGCTACGTGCGGCGTCCTTACCGGCACCTGATACGATTCGTTACGGTCGTAGAGAAAGCGAAGGTGCGCCTTCGCATGCCAGAGCGGAAGATACCAGAGGCCTTGGTCGGTGATCGCGATGTCGTCTTCCTTGGGGCGCGAGAAGATCCGGGAAAGAGTCCCGAAGGCCGACGCTTTGTGCGCGCTCGCGCGGCCGCGTGCTTCTTGCGGCGTAATCATCGGCTCGAAATAGAAAGCGCCCTTCTCGGCGATGACGATTTCCATACGACCAGCTCCGGCAGCTAAAGGCGGTTCGTGGCAGCTTGGTCACGGAAGCTCGAAAAGCCTTCGTTCAGATCGCCGCCGTCATGCTATTGCTACGGCTCGGTCTGGCAGTTGATCATCCAGTCGATTCCGTATTTGTCGGTCAGCATCCCGAACTTCGCGCCCCAGAACATGTCGGCCAGCGGCATTTCGACGCTTCCGCCGTCCGCGAGTCGGCTGAAAATGCGTTCCGCTTCGGCTATGTCGCTCGAGCCGAGCGACATCGAGATCGGGCCTTCGCCATAGGTCTTGCCCTCAGATGCGTCGGAGGCCATGAACGAGACCCCCGCCGACTTGAAGTTCGCATGCATGACCCTATTCTCGGTCTCGGGCGTAACCGGCGGTCCGCCGCTGTCTTTGGGCATTTCCTTCCAGCGCGAGAGTCCCTCGATCTCACCCTTGAAGACGTCTTTATAGAAGTTTAAGGCTTCTTCGCATTTGCCGTTCGCAAAAAACAGATATGGCTCGAGTTGCATCGGACTACAGGTCCTCCTCATCGGTGCAATTCATGGTTTGGGGGAAATCGTCGATTGGCGCTCCCTTTTAATTTTCCTTCGCGAGCGTCGTGAGGACCCGGTACGCTGCGGTCACTCTGTCCGCGATGGGAAAACTCTTGTTCGCTAGGACGACGATACCGAGCCGCTTTGCGGGAACGAATGCTACGTATGCACCGAACCCGTTGGTCGAACCGGTCTTGTTGATCCAGGTGTCACCCTGCGGTTCCTGCGGAGGCGTGATCGCCTCGACCGGGTTCGGCTCGAAGATCATCCGGGCCGAGTTGCCGCTCAGCAGCGCCGCCAGTCCGACCGGATACGGGTATTGCTCCCAGACCAGGTCCTGGGTCATGGGGCCGGCCTCGAAGTATCCGGTGTGCGTCTGGGTAATCGCACGCTGCAGCCTCCCGTCGAGTTGGATCACTCCCATGTTGGCCTCGATGAAGCGGGCCAAGTCGGTCGCCGTGGAGCGAACGCCGTACGTTTGCGACCACAGCATTCCCGGCGACATCCGAACGGGCGCGCCGGCCTCGCTGTATCCCTGCGCGTAGTCCCTCATTTTCGCCGCGGGGAGGTCGACGAAACTGTTTTTCATGCCGAGCGCGGGAAATAGCCGCTGCTCCATCAGCGCGGTAAAAGGTTCACCCCAGCTCCGCGCGACCGCGAGGCCCAGCATCCCGATCCCGACGTTGGAGTACGTGCGACGCGTGCCCGGCGGATATACGGGTCGCCACTTCTCGAGATACTGCATCAGCTGATCGTCGGTCGTTATTTCGCCCGGGACTTGTAGAGGAATGCCCCCCGGGGTGTGCGTGGCGAGGGCGAGCAGGCTGACCTTGCCGAACGGACTTTCGCGCAGCGACGGAACGTGATTCGCGATCTCGTCCGACCACTCCAGCCTCCCGTCGACCTGCGCCCAAGAGGCGAGCGTCGCGGTGAACGTCTTGGTCACGGATCCGATTTCGAACAACGTGTTGCGCGTGACGGGTTGATGGGTTTCTTTCGACGCGACGCCGTAGTTGAAAAGAGAGACGGAGCCGTCGGCGATGACGGCGACCGCCGCGCCGGGGATGCCGTCTTTCGCCATCATCGGCCGTATGACGCCATCCACCGTGCCGCGAATCGAGGCGTGCGGTTCGTCGCCCGCCGCCGCAAGTTTAGTCGCGGCGATCAGCGCGGCCAGACCGAGAAGCAGACTACGAGCTTTTTGTAAACGCATTGTTGCGCGCGCACAGAATCGCTAAGATGGCCGCGGCGGCGGCGTTCAGCGCGACGCCCAACACGTCGATCTCCGGTCCGTAGATGGCCGTGTTTGCGATACCCAGGCCCCGGCTACGGCGGCGATTCCGACGATCGCACCCATGACCGTTACGGGATAGAGCGTGGCGAACGCGTAGTCGCGCAGCGCATGTCGACGGCCCCAGGTGAACCCCAGCTCCGACAGCGAGAAGCGCTGCAGATAACCGAATAGAGCCAACAGCGGAAACAACGGCAAGGCGCTGAACGCGGATGCTCCCGAAGCATCCATTGCAGATGTGATCGCGACGGCCGTCAGAAATCCCAAAACGGGCCACGCGACGGATCGACTCGCAAGCGCCTTCACGGGCCTACCTTTGCGAGGAGCGCCGCAAACCGCCTGTCCTTGGCGATGGGTTCGAACCAGTGGAGGCTCTTCAGAAAGGGAAGAGTGGCCTCGCGCCGTTCGTAGGCCGTCTCGAGATAGGCAAGCGCGTCGTCGGCCAGCCCGATCCCGATCGCGACGATGGCTAGGTTCCACAAGGCGACGTACTCTACGCGAGACAGCTCGCGCAGTTTCTCGAGAACGCTCGCCGCGCGCGATTTTTCGCCGAGATCGGCGTACGCGCGTCCGAGCATGGGGAGCCGAAAGCCGGGATCCTCGCCGCGCTCTCCGGGGAGGCGTTCGAGGTCATCGAGGGCTTTTTGCGGGTCGCCGCCGAGAAGAAGGGCCTGAGCCCGATAGCGCCGGGCTATGTGGAACGAATCGTCGGCGGCAATGATGTTCGTCATGATCGCCGTGGCGTGGTCGTACTTCCCCCAATGCAACAGCACGCGCGCGACAAGCAGTTGGTTCAATAGCGAGGATGGTTCCAGGGCCAGTGCCAAACGCGCCTGCGCCAGCGCCTCTTCGTAGCGTCCGGTACAAACGTCGATCCAAGCGGCGTTGTTGCGGATCAGCGGAGATCCCGGGTTCAATGCAATGGCGATTTCGGTCTCCTCGCGGGCCCGCTCCCAATTCCAATCGGCGTAACAGAACGAGCTCGCATAGACGGCGTGTGCGACTGCATTGCCGGGTTCTACCATGAGCGCTTTCTCGATCGCCGCGGTCGCGAACGGGAACGCAGCATCCGGCGGCAGGTGCCAGTAGGAGCCCAAGAGACCATAAGCGCGCGCCAAGCCGATGAGGGCCGGCACGTAGAGTGGGCTGGCGACGAGCGCCTTTTGGAAGAAATCCAGAGCCTTGCGCAAATCGGCGGCCGTGCGCTTTGCGAGAAAGAAACTCCCCTGACAATAGTGGCGAAACGCTTCGAAGTCGGTTCCCGATGCGATTTCTTCGAGCGCTGCCGGGTCGGCGGCAAAGGGTTCGTCCGGCACGACCCTCGTCGCCTGGACGGGGACCAGGAAGCGGTACCCTTGGCGCGGCACCGCCAAGATGTGCGAATGATCTTTCGCCTTGTCTCCCAGGAGCTGACGAAGCATATAGATGTGTTGAGTGAGGTTTGCGTCGCTGACGGCTTCGTCGGGCCAGACGCTGACCGCCAGGGATTCTTTGCTCACGACGCGGCCGTTTGCCTGAAGCAGCTGCGTGAGAATCAGGGCGAGTCGCTCGGGCACGGGTACGGCTTGCGAGCCTCTCACCAGCAATCTTCTCATCGCGTCGAACGAGAAACTCCCGAATCGAAAGATTCGCGGGGACCCGGGAAGCGTTTGACTCATCGGCTACGCACTCGAATTTGCTCAGGCAAGGCTACCCTTTCCTTCTCAACATTCATCAAAACGATGAGCTGGAATTGATAAAACTCTGGAAAGTGAGCCGGCGCAGGCGTGGTACAATTCGACCCGTGTTTTCCGTCGGACGAAAGCTTACCGTATTGGCGAGCCTGCTGCTGCCGTGTCAGGGGATTGCCCGTGCAGACGCACCGGCCACGACGATGTTCCGAGCCGATGCGGCGCATCTCGGCGTTTACGCTTCGCCGGCGCCGTCGCTGCGCTCCGTACGCTGGCGCTTCCACACCGGCGGCAGCATCATCTCCTCGCCCGCCGTCTCGGGCGGGATCGTCTACGTGGGAAGCAACGACGGCAACCTGTACGCGGTGCGTCAGTCCGACGGCACGCGCGTCTGGCAGTATCCGACGGGCGGCGAAGTGACGTCATCTCCGGCCGTTGCGGGCAAGAGCGTGTACTTTGCCAGCACCGACGGTTACGTCTATGCCGTAGCCGCGCGGACCGGCACGCTCCGGTGGCGCTTCAAGACGGCCGGCGAGCGCCGCTTCACGGCGCCCGGCATTCACGGAATCAAGCCGCCGAACCAGATGATGGCCGATCCCTTCGATATGTTTATCTCTTCGCCGGCTGTCGACGCTCAAACCGTCTACATCGGCAGCGGCGATCGCAACGTCTACGCGTTGGATGCGAGGACCGGCCGCGAACGCTGGCGGTTTGCCACCGGGGACGTCGTGCACGCGACCCCCGCCGTCGCCGGCGGGAGGGTGTATGTCGGCAGCTGGGATCGCTACTTCTACGCGCTCGACGCCGCGACTGGAGCGGTTCGCTGGAAATTCCAGACGGGCGACGATCAAAAGATCCACAATCAGATCGGCATTCAAGGCTCAGCGTCGGTGGCGGACGGCATTGTGTACTTCGGCTGCCGCGATAGCCATCTCTATGCCCTGGACGCCCGCGATGGCGCCCTGCGGTGGAAGCACGACGATTTCGGGAGCTGGGTAATTGCTACGCCCGCGATCTACAGCGGGATCGTATACTTCACGACCTCCGACGAACACAAGTTCTTCGCGCTCGACGCGGCCAACGGCCGCTCCATATTCACGGATACCTACGGGACGTTTGCGTATTCTTCACCGTCGATGGCCGCCGGCGTCGCGTATTTTGGAACGTTCGACGGTTCGCTCTACGCGGTGGACGCTCGGAACGGTAAAGTACTGGCGGTTTTCCAAACCGACGGGGCGAGGAACTATCGCGCCGCGCACGTCAACAAGCACGGCGATCTGGATCTCAGCGCGTTCTTCTCGAGCAACACGCTCGACGGAATCAATGCCGGGATCGCGCATATCTTCGCGCTGGGCTCAATCGTAGGCGCACCCGCAATTGCAAACGGGGTGTTGTACGTAGGGAGCGCCGACGGCACGCTTTATGCGATCAACTAGTCACCCGACGAGGAAGCGCCGCACGTCGTCGCGCGGCCGAACCGCGCCGGCGAACGCGCGCAGCACGTTGGCGAGCCGCTGATCCACGCCCCCGCGTTGCTCCTGTCCGGCGATCGCCGCGAACGCGGTCTCCAAGACGTCCGTCGCGTCGTCCGAGAAGTAGAGCAGGTACTGACAGAAGCGTACGGAGGATCGAGCCGCGGTTTCGATCGTTCGGATCAGATGATCGTCGAAGTCGGCATGTCCCAGCGCGTACGCGCTCGCGCCCGCTAGGAAGGTGCAGGCCGGCTCCGCCTCGGCGTCGTCGCATGGAGGCAACGCCGGAATGACGTGCCGCAGGCCCTCGTAGAGAGCGCCCGGGAGATCCCGGGCGAGCGCGATGCCCGCCTCGAGCGGGTAGAGATCGCAGCCAACCGAACGATCGCGCGTCGTCAGCAGATGTGCGAGTGCACGCAGGTACCACTGGCGCCGCTGCCGGCTGCGCCGATCGTACGTGGCGCCGAGCGTCGCGGCCGCGCGTGCCGCGAGTGCGAGGTATTGCTGGGTCGACGCGATTTCGTAGCATTGGACGGCGCGCGCCCTTGCGAGTTCCGGCGTTCCGGCTGCGTTGAGATGCCGCGCGCGCTCGATCTCGATCGCTACGCGGTCCCACGCCGCGGGCGAGAGCTTCGTCGCGTCTCCGCTCGCGCTCCAAGCCTTTCCGAGCCGGAGCGCGGCGCGCGCCGCCGTGGCCTCACACCGGTAGGCGTCGCTATGACGCCCCGCGAGAATCGCGTGAGCGCCGCTCGCGAACCGCTCCGCTGCGCTATCGTCACCGCGCTGCAGCGCGATCTCCGCCCGAAGGACGGCGCTCGAGGCGAGCTGGCGCAACGCCAGACTGTGAAGGCCTTGACGCTCCGCGCGACCGAGGAGAGCGCCCGCGTCGCGGAGCCGGCCGGCCCGAAGCTTTGCCTCGGCCTGCGCCAGCAGCGCTCGTGTCGCCGATTCCGGATGGGCCTGTGCCAACCGATCGAGATTGGTCGCGACCCTGTCCATCTCGCGAACGCAACCGCCGTAGCGCGCCCGCAAGAACGCGAGCCACTCCAACTCGAACTGGAGCTCCGAACCATCGGCGCGATCGCGCGCCGCGCGTGTGAAGATCGGCCAGAGCTCCTCGCGCGCCTCCTGCGCCCGGCCGTCGATCGTCTTGGATTGCGCGCGCAGCGTCGCGAACAGCGGAGAGAACGCGCCCTGCGCGACGCTCGGCTGCTCGCGGCCGGTCTCGACGGAGGCCCGTGCCGCGAGCAAATCCGCGCGTTCGGCCGACCGAGGGCCGCCGAGCCGTAGTATGCGCGCGGCCACCGCCGGTTCGATATCCGCGACGAGCTCCGCGATCGTTTCAAGCGGGTCGCCCGGAATGCTGCCGCGCTCTCCGACAGTCGCGTCGCGTTCGCCGATCAGGCTGCGAACGTAGGCGGCCAGGATCGAAACGGCCTTTGCGCGCCGGCGCTGCAGATGCCGCGTCGACACTTGGAGCCTCGCGGCGGCCTCGTTGCGAAACACGCGTCCGTCGAGATCCGCCGTGAGCAGAAGATCACGAAGGCGCGTGTCCGGCCAGACGCCTCGGAACGCCGACGCGATGACCTGCCGGAGCGCTTCGCGCGGAGCGGCAATCCCGGTAAGGTCGCAGAGCCTTTGCGCCAGCGGAAAGGAGGCGAGGCTCAGCGCGTCGTTCGCTCGCCTCAAGAGCCTGCGTACGTCGGCTTCCATCTGGAGCTGAGACTGTACGCCCTCTCGCGGTTGAACCGACTGACGCAAGGGTATCGCCACGCCTCGAATTATAAGGAACGCCGGAACGCGAAGTCATCAAGAAGTTGTCATCCGAGCCGCAACGACGCATTGGGTGCCGGGTTGATATTAGTTGATTAAGGCGACGTCGAGACGCGAGCCTGTCGCTTAACAAAATGACACCGATGCGACACTTTACTCAGCTTTATAGGAAGCAAAAGTGCACCTCGCTGAATTCGGTCGGATGCGCGACGAGAGTCGCGTGACAATTAAAACGTTTCAGAGGAGGAACCATGCGCATGAAGCGACATCCCATTGCGCGCTGCGTGGTTACGCTCGCAACGTTGCTCGTGCTGATACTCTGCCAGGAAACATGGACACTGGCGGGAGTGACCGGAAACATCGCGGGCATCGTACACGACAGTTCGGGGGCGCCGATCGCCGGCGCGGAAGTGCAGGCAGTCTCGCCCTCGATGACTCGCACCGCAACGACGGACGCGGGAGGACACTTTGTTATCCTTTCGCTTTCCCCCGACACCTACACCGTGAACCTGACGCGCGAAGGCTATCAGAGCGTGTCATTCCCGGGCGTTACGATATTTGCCGACCAGACGCAAAACGTCGCGTACACGATGGTCAAGACGCTCAAGACGATCGCGCGCGTGACGTCGCAGGCCGGTGCCTCGCTCGTGAAGTCGGGCGTGGGCAGCGACCTGTACAGCGTCAACGCCGCGCAGGCCTCGGCCGCGCAGGCGCTAGGCGGCGGCGGTAACCTCAACAACGCGTACTCGGCCATGGCCACCGTCCCCGGCGTCCAGGTGTCGCAGGGCGGCATGGGCTGGGACTTCAACGCCGCGTATGTCCGCGGCCAGAACTCCTATTACACCGGCTACGAGTACGACGGCATTCCGGTCAACCGTGCCTTCGACAACTACAACTCATCGACCGAATCCAGCCTCGGCTTGCAAGAGCTGCAGGTCTACACCGGCGGCGGTCCGTCGAGCGTAGCCACGTCAGGCACGGCCGGGTTCATCAACCAGGTCATCAAGACCGGAACCTTCCCGGGCTACGGCCAGGCCAACCTCGGGATCGGAACCCCGACGTTCTATCACCAA
>JAFAJV010000012.1 GCA_019235995.1 Vulcanimicrobiota bacterium | reverse complement strand
CGGCCGCTTCGGGTCTAACCGAATCTCCTCGGCGGCGCGGCGCCCGACGATGCGGTCCGCGAGCGGCTCGATCACCTCTTTGCCGGCACGGATATCGCTCACGACGATGCCGTTGGTCGTGCCGCAGTCCTCTTCTCGAATGATCACGTCCTGCGCGACGTCAACGAGACGGCGCGTCAGGTAACCGGAGTCGGCCGTGCGCAGCGCGGTGTCCGCGAGACCCTTGCGCGCGCCGTGCGTCGAGATGAAGTACTCGAGAACCGTCAGGCCCTCTTTCAGCGACGCCTTGACCGGAATCTCGAGAATCCGTCCCGAGGGGTCGGACATCAGGCCGCGCATGCCGCCGAGTTGCTTAACCTGCGCGATCGAGCCGCGCGCACCCGACGTCGCCATCATGAAGACGGGATTGAGCGGGTTCTGCGACGACTGCATCGCGGTCGTCACCTCGTCGGAGGCTTTCGACCAGACGTCGATCGTCTTGTTGTACTGCTCGTCCTGCGAGATGAAGCCTTGTTCGTAGAGCCGGTGCAGCTCGTCGACCTCGTCCTGTGCCTTGCCGACGATCTCGTCCTTGTTCGCGGGCACGATGACGTCGTTGATCGACACCGTCGTCCCCGAGAGCGTGGCGTAGTGGAAGCCGAGATCTTTGATCGCGTCCAAGAATCGAGCCGTCTCGGAGTTGCCGTAGGTGCGGTAACTGTCCGTGATGATCTTTCGGAGGCCGCCCTTGTCGACGATGCGGTTGACGAACTCGTGGTTCCACCGCTCCGGAAAGGCGCTGTTGAAGATCACTCGTCCGACGGTCGTCTTCATGAGCTCCCCGTTGTGGCGGACGTAGATCCACTCTTGCAGGCCGATCTGCTTGGTCTCGTACGCCATCACGGCTTCCTTGCCGTCGAAGAAGGTCGGAACCGCCCCGGCGGCATCGGCCGCCGGCGCGTTCTTCTTCTTCCGGCGATCGAAGCGATCGGGATCGTCCGGAATCGCGGCCTTTGCCGGCCCGCTGTATTCGTCGCGCTGGAACGTGAGGTAGTACAGCCCGAGCACCATGTCTTGAGTCGGGATCGAGACTGGATTTCCATACGCCGGCAGCAAGATGTTGTTCGAGGACAGCATCAAGATCCGCGCCTCGGCTTGCGCCCCGGCCGAAAGCGGCAAATGCACCGCCATCTGGTCGCCGTCGAAGTCCGCGTTGTACGGGGTGCACACCAGCGGATGCAGGTGCACGGCCTTGCCCTCGACGAGCACCGGTTCGAAGGCCTGAATGCCCAAGCGGTGCAGCGTCGGCGCGCGGTTGAGCAGCACCGGATGCTCCTTGATGACCTCTTCGAGGACGTCCCATACCTCGGGGCGCACGCGCTCGACCATGCGCTTTGCGCTCTTGATGTTATGTGCCAGGCCGCGATCGACGAGCTTCTTCATGACAAACGGCTTGAAGAGCTCGAGCGCCATCTCTTTCGGGAGACCGCACTGATGCAGCTTGAGCGTCGGTCCCACCACGATGACCGAGCGGCCGGAGTAGTCGACGCGCTTGCCGAGCAGGTTCTGCCGGAAACGCCCCTGCTTTCCTTTTAAGATGTCGGAGAGCGACTTGAGCGGACGATTGTTGGGTCCCGTGACCGGACGCCCGCGGCGCCCGTTGTCGATCAGAGCGTCCACGGCCTCTTGGAGCATGCGCTTCTCGTTCTTGATGATGATCTCGGGCGCGTTGAGCTCGAGGAGGCGCTTCAGCCGGTTGTTGCGGTTGATGACGCGCCGATAGAGATCGTTCAGGTCGGACGTTGCGAATCGACCGCCGTCGAGCTGCACCATCGGCCGCAGTTCGGGAGCGATCACGGGGACCGCCGCGAGCACCATCCACTCGGGACGGTTGCCGCTGGCGAGAAACGCCTCCACGACCTCGAGGCGCTTGATCGCCTTCAGCCGCTTCTGGCCCGTGGTCTCCTTGAATTCCTTGCGAAGGTCTTCTTGCAGTCTGCGCAGGTTGAGATCGCGGAGCAACTCCCGGATCGCCTCTGCGCCCATGCCTGCCTTGAACCGGTTGCCGAACTTCTCGCGCGCCTCACGATACTTTTGCTCGGAGAGGACCTCGCGCTTCGTCAGCGTCGTGTCGCCCGGATCGATCACGACGTAGGCCGCGAAGTAGATCACTTTTTCGAGTTGGCGCGGCGACATGTCGAGCAGGATACCGATGCGGCTGGGAACGCCCTTGAGATACCAGATGTGGCTCACGGGCGTGGCAAGCTCGATGTGCCCCATGCGCTCGCGGCGCACCTTGGCGCGCGTGATCTCGACGCCGCAGCGATCGCAAATCATGCCCTTAAAGCGAATGCGCTTGTACTTACCGCAGTGGCATTCCCAGTCTTTGGTGGGACCGAAGATCTTCTCGCAGAAGAGGCCGTCACGCTCCGGCTTCAGCGTACGATAGTTGATGGTCTCGGGCTTCTTGACTTCGCCGAACGACCAGGCGCGAATCTGCTCCGGCGACGCGAGGCCGATGCGCATTGCGTCGAAGTTGTTGACGTCGATCAGATTCAAAGGGAGGAGCTCCGCTCGAGCCCACCGGTGGCTGCAGCCTACGCAGGGAAGTCTCGTCTCACGTCGTCACGTAAGGGTTCCCACCGCCGCCGCTGGCCCGGGGCACGGCCAGTAAGTATATCACCTAGGCCCGGCGCGCTCAAGCCGGCGGGGCCTACGACCTAGGCGAAACCTCGATGGAATCGGCGCAGCCGCGGGCTGCGAATCTCGCCGGCTTCCAACGTCAGCCGAACCAGCTCGGTCGCTAAGTACTCGACCGTATCGGGCGTAGGCTCGGTCCTCGCCGTCAGCTCATCGCGACACATTTCGCGAACGATCCCGCGCGCATCGGCCATGCTGATCACAAGGCTGGCGTCGCCATAGCCGGCCGCCCGGTCCTTGATTCGCCTCCAGACCTTCTCCATCTCCGTCATTGCCTGCCGCCTTGTTATGAATAAGAAACTTAAGCATACGATCGTTCGACATGGCCGTCAAGCGCGCGTTAATGCCCAAACCCAGGCCCGCCTCAGGTTGCTGGGTATGCAGACTCCATGATTATAGGAATCGTTGGCTCAGATGACCGCGCACAGGCGATCGGTCGCCTGTTGAAGATGGGTGGGCACAGAGTAACGTTCGGGGATCCGACCGCCAAGCATCGTGCGGACCGGGCCGCCGCCGAAGTCGGGGCGCAGAAGGAACTGCCGTACCAGCAGGCCCTGCACTCGGACCTCCTCGTGCTCGCACTTCCGCGGGACCAGGTCGACCGTGCCGTCACGGCAGTGGGATCCGGCGCGCAGGCCGTCGTCGTCGACGCCGTCGAGGGCGAGCGCGGATCCCGTACGCAAAGCGGTGCAGAGATGCTCGCGCGCAAGCTCGACAGCCATCGTGTCGTGCGCGCCCTCATCAACATGCCGCAGCCCGGCTCGAACATCCAGATCTGCGGGGACGACCCGCAATCGAAGATTCTCTTGGACAAAGCGCTGCAAACGTGCGGCTGCGTCACCACCGATCGCGGACCGCTGTCGAGCGCAACCGAGTTGGAGGCCCCCGCTTAGAGGGCCTCCAACGGGTTCTTACTTTTTCCTCGAAGAGCGCTTGCGCGCGGGGACTTTGCCGCCCGAGCGGCGCGCCTCGCTCAAGCCTATTGCGATCGCTTGCTTGCGGCTCGTCACCTTCTTGCCGGAGCGTCCCGACTTGAGCTTTCCGCGCTTCATCTCGTGCATCGCGCGCTCGACTTTCTTGCCAGCCTTCCGCCCATACTTGCGGCCTGTCTTGCGCGAGCCGGCTTTCTTGTGCGAGGTGCTCTTCTTGCGCGTGCTGGTCTTTCTCTTGCGACTTGGCATGAGAAGCTACTCCTTTCGGTCCGAACCGGTCACACGCGAGCACCTCGTCCGGTGAGCAGATTGATGATGATCAGGACGATCACGACCACCAGAATGATGTGGATCAGCCCTCCGCCGACGTGAACCAAAAATCCGATCAGCCAGAGGACGAACAGAATCACGATTATGGTCCAAAGCAGTCCTGCCATGTTTTCTCCTTGGTCAAAGGTAGGAAGCATCCCATTCCTTGATCTTATCTCGCCGACCGCGGTAAAGGGAGTGCCTCCTCTTGCTGCGTTAGGACGTTCGTTCCCCGAATGCGCCGAACCGAACCGGCGCCTTCCGATGGAATCGCGCCCGCGATAGCGTAGTTACCGGACTAATGAAGCGACCCGAGGATCGCGAGCTCAACGGGCTGGGGACGCCCGAGCGCCCCGCGCCGTCGCTGTCGCCGGTAGTCGCAAGGATGACCGATGCGATCTGGCAAGCCGACGCATCCGGGCGCGTAACCTCCGTCACGCCGTGCAAACCCGCGCTTCCCGCCTGGAACGGGACGCTCGACGAGGCCGAGATCGCGCAGATCGAACAACTTTGGCGCAAATGCGTCCTCTGCGCGGAGCGGTTCGACGCTGTTTATCACGTTCGCAGCCGGTCCGGACCATCGGCCCGCACGTTCGCGGTGCAGGCCGTACCGGTGCTCGACAACCGTGACGACGTACGCTACTGGTCCGGGACCGCGATGGAAGTGCCCGGATTCGCCGATGCCGCCACGCGATTCTTGTCCGAGGCGTCGATGGTTCTGTCTTCCTCGCTCAGCCGCAGCACGATCGTGAACCGGCTCGTCCAGGCGGCCGTCGACCGGTTCTGCGATCTCTGCACGATTCACGTGCTGAATGACGACGGCGTGCTGCGGCTAGAGGGAATCGCCGGACGGCGAGGCGAGGCGGCGCCGCCGGCGGGATTGGACGGCATCCTCGGCGAGGTCCTGCGCACCCGCCAGCCCGCGCTCCACCTATCGGGCCAGGTGCCCAACACGCGATCCATGATCGTCGTGCCCATCCTCGTCGGTGCGAGTTGCATCGGTACCCTCGCCTTTCTCGAATTCGAAAGGCCGTCCAGCTTCGTCGCGCGTGACGTGGAGGTCGCCACCGTCGTAGCGCGCCAGCTGGCGATGGCGCTCGAAAACATCAAGACGTTCGAACGCGAGCAGAAGGTGACCGAGCGTTTCAGGTATCTCGCGCGGGTCACCGAGCGCCTCTTCACGACGCTGGACTCGGCGCGGACGCTCCAACTTCTCCTCGAGTCAATTACCGACGGCTTCGCCGATTACGCCGTGGCCGCGTCGTTGGTGGACGGCCGCCTTCGAATCGTCGCCGAGTGGGGGGTTCGGATGCCGGTGTTTCGCGCCGAAACCGAACGCGAGATGATGGCGTGCCTGCGGAAGCGCCGATCGATCCTGATGGGTCCGGAAGCCGACGTGCGCCGGACGTTGCAACCGGGTCCCCTATCGGAAATGGTCCGTCCGCTTTCGTGGATGATGGTGCCGCTGTTCTCCGGCGACACGGTCTACGGTGCGATCGTATGCTGCTCGAACGCCCGTCCTTATGACCCCGGCGACCTCGAGCTTCTCGAAGAAATCGGTCGTCGCGCATCGCTCGCGCTCGAGCATGCCGAAAGCTTCGCTCGGGAAAGGCGCATAACGCACACGCTGCAGCAGGCGACGCTGCCGACCCGGCTCGCCACCGTCGAGGGGGCCAGCCTGAGCGCCGTGTACCGGCCCGCCGAATCCGATTTGCGCGTCGGCGGCGATTGGTACGATTCGTTCGATTTGGACGATCGTCGCGTCTTACTCACGGTGGGCGATGTCACCGGTCACGGACTCCAAGCTTCCATCGTCATGGGCAAGCTGCGCCATGCGATTAACGTTATCGCCATGTACGAGCGAAATCCGGTGCGAATCCTCAACGCCGCCGAGCGCATTCTGCTGCGGCGCTACCCCGGCTCTGTGGCAACGGCGTTCCTCGCCATCGTCGACTCGGCACGGGGCACGATCACGTACGCGAACGCCGGACACCCCTACCCAATCGCGCGCCTCGCCGACGGGACGCTTCGGGAACTGCATGCCGAGGGATTGCCGGTCGGTCTGCGCTCTGTCGGCGAAGAGAGCAGCCCCGTGACGGAGCGTCTCGGCGAGACCCAGATGCTCGTGTTCTATACGGACGGCCTCACCGAGGCCACGCGCGATACGCTGGCCGGAGAAAAGTTGCTGCATGAGGCGCTCGGCAGCGACGTCGTCTTCTTCGTCGGAAGCCCCGCCCGCTTCATCGAGAGCTATTGTATACGAACTCAGTCGCCCGACGACCTCGCCGTGCTGGCGCTGAACTTCGTCCAATGCAAGCGCTGGGCATTCGATTCGCGCGACCGGCAGGCAGCACGCGCGGCTCGGCGGGAGTTCGTGGACTATATCGAAGCCACCGCCGCGCCAGGCAGCGATGTGAAGGCGGCCGAGCTCATCTTCGGCGAGCTCGCGGCCAACGTCGCCCAGCACGCCTCGGGCCCAGTTGAGATCGCAGTCGACTGGCGCACGCCGCGGGCCGTCCTGCACATGATCGATCATGGTGACGGTTGCGCGGCGCCGGACGGTCGCGAAGCCGATCTCCTGACCGAGCACGGACGCGGTTTTTGGCTGGTTCAGCGGCTCGGCGCCCAGTTGGACGTCGAGATCTTGCCCGGATTCGGCGCGCACGTTCAGGCCGTCTTGCCGGTCGTATCGCGCTAGTCTGCCCCGCACGTTTTCGTCCGGTGACTTAGGGGGATATGAGCCACATGCCCATCGCCGCCTTCGAAAGCGAACCGCAGGCGTCGGCCGCCGCCACCGTATTGCGCGAGCTCGGATTCGAATCGCAGGTCGTCGTCCGCGGCGCAAACACGTTCGAAGAGCGCACGCGCGATTTCTTCGAAGGCAAAGCTCCGCCGTTTGAACCCCATGCCCTCTTGGTGAGCGAAGATGCCGCGGAGGAGCCGTTTCTGCGAACCGTCCAACGCCATTACGGCGTCGTCATCCTTTCGCCCTGACGTGCCGGTCGCAGCTTCGTCCGCCGCGGACTTCATGCCGTCGCGCCGCACGCTGACGCGTCTTCGAGCCGCGGCGGCGTGTTGCCGCGGGTGTGACCTCTACAAATACGCCACGCAGACCGTTTTCGGCGAAGGAAGGGCCCGCGCCCGGATGATGTTTGTCGGCGAGCAGCCCGGCGATAGCGAGGACCGCGCCGGGCACCCCTTCGTCGGCCCCGCCGGTGGAGTGCTGCACGACGCGATGGAGCGCGCCGGCATCGACCCCGGCAGCGTCTACGTTACCAACGCCGTGAAGCACTTCAAATTCGTGCAGCGTGGAAAGCGCCGCATCCACAACAAGCCGCGGACGATCGAAATTCGTGCTTGCAAGCCATGGCTGGATGCGGAGATCGCAGCCGTGAAGCCTTCGCTGATCGTCGCGCTCGGAGCGACCGCGGCTCACTCGCTTTTGGGAGCGAATTTTAAGCTGCTAGCAAACCGCGCCCGGTTGATCGTCTCCAACGACGTGGCGAGACCCGTCCTTCCGACGATTCATCCGTCGGCCATCCTGCGCGCACCCGATCGAGACACGCGCCGAAGCGAAATGCGCAGGTTCATTCGCGACCTGGAAGTCGCGGCCGAAGCGTCCGGGGTATAAGGCCGTCATGCGCAACGTAGCGTCGGCCCGGCAAGGCTTTGCCGTGCTCGAGGAAGGCAGCGCCGTTCAGACCGCCGTGATGATCCTCGACCCCGGCGAAGAGAGCGGTCCGTATGCGAACGAGCATCCCGCGAGCGAACAAGTGCTGCTGGTCGTCGACGGTTCGCTCGAGGCCGAGGTCGACGGCGAGCGCTTCGCGATGGGCCCCGGCGACAGCGTCGTGGTGCCGAAGAACGCTCCGCACCGCTTCGTCAACACGTCGGAGAAGCGGACCCTGACGTTCAACGTCTACGCGCCGAAGGCATACTGAGCTCGATCTCAGCGTCACGCGCAAGCCGTTCCCGAGGCGTCGCCGCCGTACGGTCGGCGGCCTCGCGCGCGGTGCCGACGTCGGCCTCCGACGATCCAACCAAGTGCGTGTGCGCGACGCTCCCCCCAAGAACGCCGGCGACGGCGAGGACGCAGATGCCGAGCCCCGTCAGCGCGTACCCCGCGACCGACGTGTGATCGAGGAACCGGATCGCGCATGCCAGCCCGAATAAGACGATCATCGCGATGTTCAGGGTCATGTGCCACGCGGCGATGCTTTTGGCCGTGGCGGTCATAGGAGCGCTCAGATAGTCGACCAGACCGAAGAACGCCGCGAGCAACGCGCCGAGAACCCCGAAGAGCAGCAGCCACGTGCTCATCTCCGCCCAGAAGACCGGACCGGCCCAAATGGATATGATGTCGCACACGACGGCGGCGACGAAGCAGCCGATCGGAAACGTCACGAGCATCGGATGGAGCGGGTGGCCTGCGACCGTAGCTTTTCCTTGCATTGCGATTCCCTACCCATCCCGCAGGATGAGCAATCTCCGACCAGGCGCCGGGCTACAATGCGTTCACGTACGCGGCGAGGTCGCGCACCTGTTTCTCCGTCAAGAACTCAGGATACAGACGCGGCATCGGCGGCTGTGGATCTTCGATCCACGAGATGGTCGCGCCGTAATCCATGCGCCTTGACTCGTGCCGCAGCGACGGCCCCACGACGCCGCCCTCGACGCCGGTCGGGCCGTGGCACGTCGCGCAATTCGTGCGATAGATCTCGGCGCCCGCGGACCGATCGCCATTACTCTGCGTGCCGGCGGAGCTGCACGCCACAGCGATCGGCAGCGCGAGCAGCGCAACGATCCTGCGACGCATTCACTCGTTGACGGCCGCCGGCGCGCGCGCGGATTGAACGTCGAACGTATAATCCTTGAACTGCGCGTCGGCGGAAAGCGCCAGGTGGGGCTCGGTGATGTCGGCGGTAAGGTCCGCCGGGAGCATGAAGCCATCGATGGCGCGGAATGTCACGTTCATCTTGATCTCGGTACCGTCGTTGTAAAGCGCCTGGATTTGGCGGGCACACCACTTGGGGCCGAGCCCGACCGTCGCGCTCTTTAGCGAGGGATCGTCGAGAGCACGAAGATCGAAGAGCGTATTGCCGCCTTCCTGACCGGCCTCCTCTAGAGGAAGCGCGACGGCCACATAGCGGGCTCGAGCATCGCGAGGTCGGTGTCGTGCGCCTCGTGCGGCGCAAACCACGGCAGTTTCGTAAAGTGCACGAGATACGCTTTGCCCGGTTGGTAGCTGCCGACGCCCAGAACGTGAAAGTGAAGCCATGGAAAGTGGCGCATCGCCATTGCGACATCGACGTTGAACGTGAAAGGCGGCAGCGGCGGATTCCTTACGAAGCCTCCGGGCCCCGCTTCGCCTTCGCATGCCGCCGTCGGCGCCGCCGCGCAAACGAGTGATGCCAGGGCCGCTGCGGCGATAATCCGGACGGTCATGCGTTGCCCATTATGAGGACCCACAAAGTGAATATACCCAGCGCCGGGTAGACTACTGCTGATGCCCCAAGCTGGAAGGCCCATCGGCCGCACGGCCGAGCGTGGGCCTAGCTGGCGTAACGCGGCGGACGCATGGTTCAAGCTGCTTGCCGCGATCGCCATCGGTTACTTCATCCTCGCGCAGGCGATCGCGGTGTTGCGCGACTTCGCCGGCATCGCGGTTATCTTGATCGGCGGAATACTGCTGGCCTACTTTTTCTATCCCGCGATCGCATGGCTCAACCGCCGGCTGCCGCTGTGGGCCGCGCTGTCGATCGTCTACCTCAGCGCAGCCGTCGTGGTGGCCGCGATCTTCTATTTGGTGGTGCCGCCCGCCGTGATGCAGCTCGAGGGGCTCGTCCACGACTGGCCGACGATCGAGCGCACGGTGCGCGTCTACGCCGAGGGGCCCAACAACCCGTTTTTCACGCACCTTCCGGCTACGGCGCAGCAGTGGCTCATGAAAATGCCCAGCCAGGTAAGCGCCGACGTCGAGCGCAACGCGGCCGCCTATACGACCAAGGTGGTCAACGCGCTCGAGATCGCCGTCGGGATCGGCGCGGTGGCAATCGCCATTCCAGTCGTCTCGATCTACATGCTGGCCGAGTCGTCCACGATCAAACGTTTCTTCGTTCAGAGCTTCAGACCGCGATCGCGGGGCCGCGTGGTGGCGATCCTATACGACGTCGACCAGGTAATCGGCGGATTCATACGGGGGCAGATCATCGTAGCCGTCTTCGTCGGCATCCTCGCCATCGTCGGCCTCATGATCCTGCACGTTCGCTACGCCGTGATCATTGGCGCGTGGGCGGGCATCATGGACATCATCCCCTACATCGGGCCGATCGCGGGCGCGATACCTGCGGTCATCGTGGCGCTGATCTTCAACGGCGCCGGCGCGGCGCTTGGAGCGATCGTCGTGTTTACCGTCATCAACCAACTCGAGGCGCACGTGCTTGCGCCGCGCATTATCAGCACCACGGTCAAGATCACGCCGCTGGGCGTCATCTTCGCTCTGCTCATCTGCGGCAAGATCTTCGGCTTCATCGGCCTCCTCGTCGCCGTCCCGCTCGCAGGGATCGTGCGCGTGATCCTGACGCACGTGCTCGCGGAGGAGGCCGTCACGAACGCGCAGCTCAAACCCGGGCTTACCCAAGCACCGCGCACGCAGGTCGACCCGCGTGCGACGGAATCGTAGGGGCCCCGTGAGGATCGCGTTTGCGGCCCTCGCGCTGTGCGCCGTGCTACCGTCGAAGGCCGCGTGCGCCCAGGACGCCGCCTATCTGTACGGGACGCAGTGCGCATCGTGCCACGGCGCCCACGGCGAGGGTTCCAACGTCGCGCCCTCCCTGATCGGCAAGAGCGCGCCGGACATCCATTTCATGCTGGATACCGGGCGGATGCCGGCCTCCGTACCGGACGTCAACGAGATCCATCGCGAGCCGCGCTTCACGCAGCCACAGATGGCGGAGCTCGTGCGCTACATCCTCTCCTTCTCCCCGGTTCGGCCGAGCGCGTCGCTTCCGCTCGTCATGCCGGGCGACGTCGCGCGCGGGCGCGCACTTTTCGCCGAAAATTGCGCCCAGTGCCACGGGGCGGCCGGAAGCGGCGCGTCAATCGGCGCGGCCGACGTCGCGCCTTCGCTCGGCGAGGCGACGGTGTTCCAGGTCGCCGAGGCGATTCGGGCGGGGCCATCAGTGATGCCGCGCTTCGGCCCCGACGTGCTGAGCGATCAGGACGTCAGCGACATCGCGCGCTACGTGAATTATTCGCAGACCCAAGCGGCGGCGCCGGAAGGCGAAGACGCCGGGGGGTTCTCTCTGGGGCACGTGGGGCCGGTCGCCGAAGGCTTCGCGGCATGGCTCTTTGGGCTCGGCGCGCTCGTGCTGTTCGTGCGCGCGATCGGCACCGCGGGCAAAGACGGCTGAGTCAGGTCCCCGTTCGCGCGCTCTCCGCGCCGAGGCGCCAGAAGCACAAAATCATTCCGATCAACCCGGCCGCGCCCAGCAGCGGCGACCAGAGCATCCCCGTGAGCAGCGCGAGCGTGCACAGGGCGATGAGGATCGGCCACGGACTCGCCGACGTGAAGACGCCGAGGACCTCGCCGGCAGCCTGCTCGTTGGTTTCGTTCGGATCGTCGCCTTCGAGGTGGGCGTCGCGCTCCGCGAGCACCGCGTACGCCGTGGCAAGCGCAAGGGCCGCACCCATGATCGCCAGCAGCGCCGTTCCCGCTGCCTCCTCGTGGGCGACGAACCAATACGTCACCGCGATCGCAAACCCGAAGGCCGCGTCGATGGCGAATAGCCCGACGAACGTTTTCACTCTAACGCAGGTCGGCGGCCGCGAATCGGCGGAAGCGCGTGGAAGTTGAATTCCGGAGGCGGCGAAGAGGTCATCCACTCGAGGCTATAGCCGCCCCACGGGTTGTCTTCGACGGGCGCTCTGCGCCGTATGGAGACGAGCACGTCGACGAAGAACGCTATTGTGCCGATCGTCATGAGACCCGCACCAAACGTCGCGATCGCGTTGAGCAGCGGCAAGTGCCCGATCGCCGGGTACGTGTAGACGCGGCGCGCCATGCCCTCCATTCCCATGAAGCCCATCGGGATGAACGTCGCGTTGAATCCGACGAAGAGCAGCGCGAACACCCAGCGCCCGATGCGCTCGCCGAGCCGGACACCAAACATCTTCGGAAACCAGAAATAGAGCGCCCCGAAGAGCGCGAACATGCTGCCGCCCCCGATCGTGTAGTGGAAGTGCTGCACGATGAAGTAGCTGTCGTGGGCGTGATAGTCTATGGGCGGCGAGGCGATCATCACCCCGGTGATGCCGCCGATCAAAAAATTGAGCAAGAACCCGACGGCGAAAAGCATCGGGACCGTTAAGACGATCGAGCCCTTCCACATCGTGCCGATCCAATTGACGAATTTCACTCCGGTGGGTACGGCGATGAGAAAGGAGACGGCCGAAAAGAACGGATTACTGACCGCCCCGGTAGTAAACATATGGTGCGCCCAGACGCCGAGCGACAGACCGGCGATGGCAAAAGCGGCGATCACCATCCCCACGTAACCGAAAACCGGCTTACGCGAGAACGTCGCGACGATCTCCGTGACGATGCCGAAATACGGCAGTATCATGACGTACACTTCGGGATGCCCGAAGAACCAGAACAGGTGCTGATAGAGCACCGGGTTGCCGCCGAAGGCCGGATCGAAAAAGTGCCCTCCCATGTGCCGCTCGATCAGTGCCATCGCAAACGCCGCCGCCAAGGATGGGAACGCCATCAGCACCAGGACGGCCGTCGCGACGATCTCCCACGTGAATATCGGAATGCGCCACATCGTCATGCCGGGGGCGCGGAAAAGGAAGACCGTCACGAGCAAGTTGAGCGACGTTAGGATCGTGGAGACGCTCGTCAACAGCAGGCCGATGAAGAACAGATCCTGCCCCGCCCCGGTTCCCTCGAAGAACTCGTCGAGCGGAGCGTAGGCCGTCCAGCCCGTAGCCGCTCCGCCTCCGTAGGCGGCGAGGCCGGCGAACACGGTGATGCCGCCCAGCACGAATAGCCATAATCCCGTCGCGTTGAGGCGAGGAAATGCGACGTCGGGCGCGCCGATCTGGAGCGGAACGAGATAGTTGGCCAGCCCGATTCCGAAGGGAGCGATGACGAGAAATATCATCGCCGTGCCGTGCAGCGTGAAGATCTGGTTGTATGCGTGCGCGCTCAGGAACGAATTCTCCGGCACCGCCAGCTGCGCGCGGATCAGCGTCGCCAGCACCGCGGCGGCGACGAAAAAGGTCAGAGTCGATACGACGTACATGATCCCGATCTTCTTGTGGTCGGTCGTCGTCATCCACTCGATCACGGCACGACTGCCCCGTTCGTGGCGAGATAGCGCGCATAACTCGCGCTCGGCACGACGCGCACCACGAACGTCATGAGTGCGTGGTCCAGTCCACAGAACTGCGCGCACCGCGAGAGGAAGCGTCCGGTCCGGTTCGGCGTGACTTCGAACACGTTGTTCATCCCGGGAATAGCGTCGCGCTTGAACAGAAAGGCCGGCACCCAAAACGAATGCGTCACATCGGCGGAGCGAAGATCGATTTCGGTGGGTTGTCCCGCGGGCAGATAGAGCGTCGGGGGCGCCATCGGGGTGCCGAGCGTCGTCAGGCCTCCCGGATATTCGAAGCGCCACGACCAGCGAAATGCGGTGACGGCGACCCGGTTCGGCGGATCCGCGACGCGGTCGATCGGCATCTCGATCGCGAACGTCACGCCGAAGAGCGCCAGAACCAATGCCAGCGGAACGGCGACATAGAGGATCTCCAGCGGCGTGTTCCCGCTGAACTGCGACGCCTCTCGCCCGGCGCGCCGGCGATACGCCACGAGACACCATACGATGCACGCGTAGACGTAGATTCCGACGAAGACACCGGCGCCGATGAAGACGTACCAGTCGGTGCGCATCGCGGCGCCCTGTGCGGACGCCGGATTCAACAACCACTCCACTGCCGCGTTTCTACCCACATTGGGCGTCGTGTAGAAAGCGCGCCGCCGGGGTAGGACGAGGCCATGCCTACTTCGGCGAACGGCAGCGCTCGGCCGCTTGCGCCGTTGCCCGTTCGCGCGCATCCACTCGTCCTCGGCGTCGTTCTGTTTCTCGCGTCGGAACTGATGTTTTTTGCCGCGCTGTTCGCCGCATACTACGACCTTCGTGCCAATCGCGGGCAATGGCCGCCTCCCGAGGTCCATCTCGACGTCGCCGAAGCCGCTTTTGGAACGTTTCTGCTCTTCGCGGCCTCGGCGGTCATGATGCTCGCCACGCGCGCCATGGATCGCGGGCGCATGCGCGCCGCGCGCTGTTGGACGGCCAGCGCGATCGTCGCGGCGATCGGCTTCGTGTCGGTGGCGATCCACGGCTACTCGAAAGACGCCTTCACGATCGCAACCAACGCCTATGGCTCGATCTATTACACGATGACCGGCTTCCACTTGCTGCACGTCGTCGCCGGCATCGGCATCCTAATAGCGCTCCTGATCGGCATGCGCAGCCGCGCGCTGCTGGTCAACCGGCGGGCAGGCGCGGAGGCGATGACCTACTACTGGCACTTCGTCTTCATCGTGTGGCTCGGCATCTTCGCAACCATCTACTTCGTGCGATGAGCCCGCGCGAGCAGAACGCCATCGCTGCCGCACTCATCGTCGCCGTGCTCGGCAGCGGCTGTTTCATCGCCGCATACTTCGGCGGCGGCGATCGCCTCTACGAAGGCCTCGCCATGGCGGTCGCCGCGGCGGGCTTGTGTGCCGCCGCGCTCGGCTGGGCCTTTTGGATCGTCCCGCCCGAGCGCGTCGCCGACGAGATCGAGACGTATCCCTCGTCGAGGGGCGAGCGCGCGGCGGAGCGCGGCGAGGTGCGCAGCGATCTGCGCGCCGTCTCGCGCCCGCGCATGCTCCTCGGACTGCTCTCCGCGGCGCTCGGCGCGTTCGCCGCGGCGCTCATCGTCCCGATTCGCTCGCTCGGTCCCGCGCCCGCCGGCGCGCTCTTTCACACGCGCTGGCGCAAAGGGTCCGCACTGGTACGCGAGGACGGTAGCATCGTCGACGTCGGCAGCCTGAACGTCGACTCCGCGATCGCCGTGTTCCCGAGCGGCGCGGTCGGCGACGCTCAATCGCAAGCCATGCTGATCCGCCTGCCCGACGGCGTCGCCGACAGCGTGCGCGGCTATGTCGCATACTCGCGTCTCTGCACGCACGCGGGCTGCCCGGTCGCGCTGTATCGCGCGGCGGCGCGGCAGCTCCTCTGTCCCTGTCACCAATCGGTGTTCGACGTCGTCGCGGGCGGAGCGGTCGTCTCAGGGCCCGCCGATCACGCGCTGCCGCGACTGCCGATCGCCGTCACCGGCGACGGCACGCTGGTCGCGCTCGGCGACTTTCCCGAACCCGTGGGCCCCGGCTTCTGGGAAAGGAGCTGATCGTGCGCGGCCCGCGGGCATGAAATGACGAACGTTGAGCGGTTTTTGGATTGGGTCGACGACCGCTTGGGGAGCGCGCACTTCGTGCGCCACGCTCTGCGCAAGGCGTTTCCCGATCATTGGTCGTTCATGCTCGGCGAAATCAACTTGTACGTGTTCGCGGTGCTGCTCGCGACCGGAACGTTCCTCGCCTTCTTTTTCAGGCCTAGCGCGACGCAGACGGTCTACCACGGGCCATACCGACTGCTCGACGGCGCGCACGTCTCGCATGCGTATGCGTCGACCTTGGACCTCAGCTTCATCGTCAACTGCGGTCTGCTCGTGCGCCAGATCCATCACTGGGCCGCGCTGATCTTCGTCGCCGGAATCGTGACGCACATGGGACGAATCTTCTTTACCGCGGCCTTCCGCAGGCCGCGCGAGATCAACTGGATCCTCGGCGTGCTCCTCTTTTGGGCCGCGTTGTTCGAGGGCTTCACGGGGTACTCGCTCCCGGACGACCTGCTCAGCGGGATCGGGCTGCGCATCGCCGTGGCGGTCCTGGAGTCGGTTCCCGTGCTCGGAACGTGGCTGACGTTCTTGCTGATCGGCGGCGTCTATCCGACCCAACAGTTGGTCGAGCGCCTGTACGTCGTGCACATCTACCTCATGCCGGCGATCATCGCGACGCTGATCGCGCTGCATCTCGCGATCGTGTGGCGCCAAAAGCACGCGCAATTCCCCGGCCCGGGCCGCACCGAGCACAACGTCGTGGGCTCGCCGATGTTCCCTCGTTACGCGGCCAAGTCGATCGCGCTGCTGTTTGCCGTCGTGGCGGTGCTTGGCGCGCTGGGAGCGCTCGTGCAGATCAATCCGATCTGGCTGTGGGGGCCGTACGAGCCGTGGCGCGCGTCGAGCCCCGCGCAACCCGACTGGTACATCGGCTGGCTCGAGGGCGCGCTGCGCATGGGTCCCGCGTTCGCGGCGCACCTCTGGGGGCACACGATCCCATCGCCGTTTTGGCCGGCCGTGCTGTTGCCGGCCGTCCTCTTCGTGGGCCTTCTGATCTGGCCGTGGATCCATGCCGCGTTGCGCCGCGATCGAACATCGCACCAGCTGCTCGACAATCCGCGCGACGTACCCTGGCGCACGGCGCTCGGCGTGGCGGCATTCGTCTTCGCCCTGGGGCTCACGCTCGCCGGCGGCGACGACGTGCAGGCGCGTTACGTGCACGCCCCGATCACCACGATCACGGTATTCTACCGCTACTTCTGCATTATCGGACCAATCCTCGGTTTCGCCATCGCCTACGCGCTCGCCGCCGAGCTTCGATCCCGCGGCGGCGTCGAGAAGGCGCCCCGCGTCCGCCTGCGCCGCAACCTTCAGGGCGGCTTCGACGAGGAGCCGCTGCCGTGAAGCGCGCGAACATCGTGTGGCTCACGGTGGCGCTCGTGCTGGGTGTGGCCGCGCTCGCACCGCCGGTCGACGCGCTCGCGGACCGCTCGTTCACGTGGCATATGCTGCAGCACCTCGTCATATTGTACGGCGTCCCGGCGTTGGTGCTGCTCGCGCGGCCCTTCGAGACGTTCGCGGCCGTTGCGGGGAAGGCGAAGACGGCGCGGTTCGTGCATGCGACGCGTCCGCTGCACGTCGTCACCTCACCCCACGTTGCGCTCGCCGTCTTCGTTGCGACGCTGTGGCTGACGCATTTCTCCGGCCTGTACGAACGCTCGCTGGAGAGCGCGCCGATCCACTTCGCGGAGCACCTGGTCTACTTCACCGCGGGCGCGTTTTTTTGGCTGCCGGTCCTCGCGCCGCCCCCGCTGCGGCCGTGCAGCTTCCCGGCGCGTCTGCTCTTCCTTACGCTCGCGCTGCCCCAGGGGGCGCTGCTCGGGATGGCGCTCGGGAGCGCGCGGGCACCGCTCTACCCGCACTACGTCGCGCTCCAAGGCTCCGTCTCTGCCGCCTTGCGGGATCAGCACGACGCCGCCGCGCTGATGTGGATCGCGGGCGGAATGATCGTGTTGGCCGCGCTGCTCCTCACACTGGGAGTCTGGGCTCGTCGCGAAACCATCGCCGCCGCCGTGCCGCCTCTGGTCCTTCTCCTCCTCGTCCTCGCGCTACACGGCGCCGGCGCGGCGCCGACCGCGCCGGTCGCGCCTTCGTATACCGGCGATCAAGCGGTGAAAGGCCAGATCCTTTTCTATGAAAACTGCGCCGAATGCCATGGCGCCGACCTCGCAGGCAACTTCGGCCCGGCGCTGGCGGGCGGCGGCGGCAACGTACAATGGGAGACGGTAAGCTACGTGTGGACATATATGACGGCGCACATGCCCGCCGGCAACGCCGGCGGTTTGCGTCCTGATGAATACCTCGGGATCATGGCGTTCCTATTGAAGGTGCATGGCCACCCACCCGGGGCGGCGCCGCTCTCCTCGGCGGCGGCCGCCGCGTCCAAGGCGTTCATGGGCCCATGAGACCCGCGCTCTGCCTCTTGGGTCTTCTCGTTACCACGTCGTGCAGCGGCGGCGGCGCGGCGTGGCAACCCGTCACCGATGCGCGCCTGAAGGACGCCGCGTCCGATGATGGCTGGCTGATGTACCTGCGCACCTACGACGCGCACGCGCACGCGCCGTTCGATCAGATCAACGCCCGCAACGTCGCGCGGCTGCACGTCGTTTTCACTCGCTCGTTCTCGATACCGGAGGGCTACGAGGCGCCGCCGATCGTCAACGGCCGCACGATGATCGCCACGACGCCTCTGGACAGGGTCTACGCGATGGATGCGGTCACGGGAAAACCGCTCTGGGAGTACTCGAGGAACATTCCGAAGGTCGCCCTGCGCACGGTCTGCTGCGACATGGTCAACCGCGGCGTGGCCCTCTACGGCAACGATGCCTATCTCGCGACGCTGGACGCACACGTCGTGGCGATCGACGCGCGCAGCGGAAAGGTCGACTGGGATCGGGCCCTCGCGGCGCCCGGAATCGGCTACGCCATGACGGCCGCACCACTGGCCGTGCACGGCAGCATCATCGCCGGCGTCTCGTGTGGCGAGTACGGGGCGCGCGGCTTCCTCGAGGCGCTGGACGCCGCCACCGGCGCGCAGCGCTGGCGCTTCTACACGGTACCATCGCCGAGCGAGCCGGGCGGCAAGACGTGGCCGGGCGCGACCTATCGCCACGGCGGCGCCTGTCCGTGGATGACCCCGAGCTACGACGCGGCGACCAACACGATCTACGTCGGGACGAGCAACCCGTCGCCGTGGCTCTGGCTCGAGCATCCGGGACAAAACCTTTATACGGACTCGATCCTAGCGCTCGACGCCGACACGGGGCGCCTCAAGTGGTACTTTCAACAGACTCCCAACGATCCGTGGGACTACGACGCGACGGCGACGCCGCTGCTCGCAAACCTCACGATCGGTGGAAAGCCCCGTCCGGTGCTCTTTCAGGCGGCACGCAACGGCTGGCTCTACCTCATCGATCGACGCGACGGCTCGCTCATCTACATGAAGCGCTATACGATGGCGACGTCGGTAACCGGCTACGATCGCAGCCGGCGGATCGGAACGGTCGACGCGGCGCTCAAGCCGCAGATCGGACAGGCGATCTTCACGTGCCCGGCCTTCTTCGGCGCCGATAACTGGTGGGCGTTCGCGCTCGATCCCGCGGCACACGACGTTTTCGTTCCCACGATGCACACCTGCATGAAGCTCAGCGGGCAGAAACCGCCGAAGCTCTTCCACCCCGGCGCCGGCGCGCTGGATGAAGGCTTCGCGGTGATGCCGATGCCGGGCGCCTACGGCTGGGGCGCGCTCCAAGCCTTCGACCTCCGCACCGGCGCGCGCGTCTGGACGAAGGAGACGAAGTACCCTTGGACCGACGGCACGCTCTCGACGGGCGGCGGCCTCGTGTTCAGCGGCACGCCCGACCGCAAATTCTACGCGCTCGATTCGCGAACGGGTAGACCGCTGTGGACGTTCGTCGCGCACTCCGGCTTCGTCGGCCAACCCGTAACGTATCGCGTAGACGGCAAGCAGTACGTCGCCGTACAGAACGGATACGGCGGCGTCACGCCCTTCTGGGGCGGAAAGAAAGTCGCGCCGATGTTCCGCCGCATCCCGCTCGGCGGGACGCTCTACGTCTTCAGCCTCTGAAGCTCGATGATGCTGAAGCCCAGCGCGTCGATATCGATCGCGAAGCCGCGGCCGACCTCGCGACCGTCGAGATTCTTCCGATGGATCCACTCGCCCAGCATGCTCGTGAAATACCGGACGTGGTATCTTCCCGGCAGCGCGCGGTTGAACCGCAGCGGCGCCGTGACCGTACGCTCCGCCGTGTTGCCGACGAAGATGACGAGGTCGCGTCCGCGTCGCAGGGCGATCTCGGTGACGTCCTCGCTGAGCCGCAGCAGCGGCGTAACGTCGTGCGTGTAGGTCTGGAGTGCGTATTCGGTCGCAAACTCGAAATTGGCATAGAGCGTCGGCTCGGGCAGCCGCGCGATGAACCAGCTGAGGGACCTTCCGCGAAAGTGCAGGTTGCGTACGCCGAGCCACTTCCAGTTGGGCGCGAGGCGCGGGTTGCAGGCCGGCGTGCGGCCGCGCGGATCCAATCCCGCCGCGCCTTCGATCGCCGACCAGACGTAACGCGGCGGGTACCAGGGCGACAGCATCATCCCCTGATTGGTCAGCGTCTCGCCGTGCAGCCATTCCGAGAACTGGCCCGGCACCGTGTTGTTGCGGCCCGGGTCGCGCGAGTAATGCTGAAAGCTCGCGCCCAACGCGTACGCCATGAACCCGGAGTTGAAGCGGGCTGCGGCGAGCGCGAAAATGAAGTTCATGCCTACCCACACGCCGCCGAGCAGCCCCCAGCTGCGCGTCGGGCTGTACTCCAGGTCGTCGCGCGGCACGGTCCGAATGCCGGCCTCGGTCCAGAACGGCGGGACGCTCAGCCGGCTGATGATCCGCGCGGCGGTGTCGTGGTCCGCGACGCCGAGGAAAACCGGAAACAGCATGTCCGACGTGACGTTCGAGCGCGGACGCCCGTCGACGTCGATGTTGAGATAGTAGAGCCCCGTGTCGGGATCGAGCAGGTGCCGGTTGATCGCCTGGCGCAGCGCCGCCGCCTCGAGTTCGTAGCGCCGCGCGTCGCTCTTCTTCCCGAGGGTGTTCGCCATGCTCGCCATCGCGACGAAGGCCGCATAGCACTCCGCGTTGACCTCCGTCGACGCGCCTGAGATGCGATAGTCGTCGATGATGTTGCGCCAGCCTACGATTCCCTGCATCCCCGTCCCCGTGGACGTGCACCAGACCAAGCCGCGCTCGTCGCGCTGTGACAGGAGATAGTCCGCCGAACGCTTCACCGCGGCGTAGGACTCCCGAACGAAGCCGACGTCGCCCGTGACGAGAAAGTGGTGGGCCACCGCCAAGATGACGAGCGGCGTGTCGTCGTTGACGTTCAGGCCGTAATCCTCGGCTTCGCCGTTGCGCACATCGTAGTATTCGACGATCTTGCCGCTGGACTGCGCGTTGCGGAGGTACCAGCGCAACGATTCGCGCGAAAAAGCAGGCATAACGTAATCGCAGCCCACCGCAAACGACGCCGTGTCGCGGCCGACGCTGTTGTTCGAGCGCGTCGGATCGTTGACGAAGCACCAGCCGGTCGGGGCGCAGAGCTGCGTCCGCAGCATGTTCGCCTTCGCCCACAGCACCCCGCGGTTGACATTGCTGTCCGGGGTCACGACGACGGCCTCCTCCAGCACGGCCCTGTAGTGACGCTTCGTTTGCTCGTGTGCGATCGCGGCGTCGGGAGCCGTATCGTATGCTCGTCGCGCTGCGCGCGCTCCGTCCGCGGAGGCCACCAGTGTAAACGCAAGGCGCCGCCGCGTGTGCGGCGCAAGGCGGAGATGGTGATGAAACAACGCGATTGGCTCGCTGAGCTCGGTGGAGACACGGCCGGAGAGCCGTCCGACGAAGTGCGCGCGGTTCATGGCGCCGTGATCGTCGGTTACCTCGAAGCTCGTCGGCGCCTTCGAGCACCCGATGGCGCGCGCCACTTTCGGCGCGGAAGCGTTCCACGCGACTACCGCCCGGCGTTTCGCATCGTAAACTGCGCGTACGTCCCGCAGGGTGGTGCCCCGCAAAAACGCGCCGACCATGCTGTCGAACTCATGCGTTTCGCCCGAGTCGTTGCGAATCTCTACGATGAGATAGCCGGTGAGCGGATCGACTCGATTCCCGCAGCCGTAGCGATTCAGCACGAAGAGCGTCTCGACGACTCTTACACCGTCTTCGATGCGGTAGTCGTACTGTTGGCACTCCGGATAGATGGAAAACTTTCCGTCGATTTTCACGCGCTCGGCGCCCGTGGGACCGTCCCAGAACTGTACCGAGACGCCGGCCATCACCGTCTCTCCGACGTCGCTCGCGTAGAACTTCTCGATGGCGCCGGACGCCTTGATGAGCATCGCTCCTTTGGGCCCGCCCAGCGTGCTGCCGACCGCGAGCTGCGTGTCGTCGACCTCATAGACCGCAATTCGCTCGCCGGAACCGTAAATGCGCGCGCTCACGCCCCGTCGTTTGGGTTCTGTGAAGGCGCGCTCCTTCCGCAACGCCAACTATGACGCGTTACCGTGTTGATGCTCGGAATAGAAACCTCATGCGACGACACCGCCGCCGCGATCGTGCGCGATGGGCGAAGCGTTCTCTCCAGCGTCGCAACCAATCAGGATGCGTTCCACGCCAAGTACGGTGGAATCGTTCCGGAGATCGCGAGCCGGCGCCACGTCGCGCTGCTGTCGGCGGTCGTCGAAGACGCCCTCGAGCGCGCCGGCGCCGCGTACGCTGTGATCGATGGAATTGCGGTGACGCGCGGCCCGGGACTCATCGGCAGCCTCGTCGTCGGCGTCGCGGCCGCCAAGGCCATGGCGTTCGCGTTGCGCAAGCCCTTGTATGCCGTCAATCATCTGCACGGGCACGTTTTCGCGGCGTTCCTCGATCGTGCCGAGCCGCCGCCGTTTCCGTTTCTCGTGCTCTTGGTGTCGGGCGGTCACTCGCAATTGGTCGCGGTCGAGTCGGCGACGACGATGCGGATCCTGGGCCGCACGCACGACGATGCTGCCGGCGAGGCCTACGACAAGACTGCGCGTTTGCTCGGTCTACCCTATCCCGGAGGCCCCGAGCTCGACCGTCTCGCGCAACGCGGAGACCCGCGGGCGCATGAGTTTCCGCGGCACCGCCCCGCCGGCGAGTCGCTCGACCTATCGTTCTCGGGGCTCAAGACGTCGGTGCGTTACTTCCTAGAATCGGAGGCCGGACGCGATGCAAGCGCGCCCGACGTCGCGGCGTCGTTTCAGGCCGCCGTCATCGACGTCTTGATGGCGCGCGTGGAGGCGGCCTTCGAACGCGATCGCTACAACGCGGCGGTGCTCTCCGGAGGCGTCGCGGCGAATTCCGCGCTCCAAGCGGCGTTTCGCGCGTGGGGCGAGCACAGCGGCGTCCAAGTCTTCGTCCCGCCCCCGAAATACTGCACCGACAACGCGGCGATGATCGCCGCGGCCGCCGGTCACCAGGGCGACGCCGTGCTCGCCGACCCCCTAACGCTCACGGCAGACCCAAATCTGCCCTTCGAGCTTTAGTTTATCCCGCTGAATCCGACTCTAGGTATGCCACGTCGGCAAGGTCTTGCGGTCTCGCAGCAGCCTTCTTGTTCGCGATGAGCTCATCTCGTCCGATGTACCAGACCGGAACGCCGCCGTACGTCGACTCGACCCGCGTGGCCCAAGCTTGTTCGAACGTTACGCCATCGATCGCGGTGATGACGTCGATCTGATTGGGTGGACGGCCCATGATGTAAACGATGCCAGGCGATGCGAGGTCCGACGGCCGAAGATCGACGAGAGGAGCCCCGAATGCGACAAGTGCTCGCCACACCTTTTCTCCGTTCTTGGCATCGGAGCCAACGAAAATGTCCACGTCGCTCGTCGCTCGCGGTCGCCCGTGGAACGCAAACGCGTAGGCCCCGACGATCAAGTATTCAGCGCGCTCGGCGTTCAACGCGTTCAACAGATCGATCAAGTCGACGTTCTGCTGCATCGCTCTCCCAAGACATCCGTAGCGAAAGCTCCCACATTGCTTCCACGCGTTCGGTGGCCCTCAGTTCTCTTTCCGCTGCCTGGGCGATCGCTTCGGCCTCCGCATGTGAATGCGCGATCTGCGCCTTCCACGTAGAACGACGCCGCGCCGCGCGCGCCTCAAACGAGCTCATTGCCTCGTGATTCGCCGAAGGAAGCAAAACGTCCTGACTCCGAAAAAAAAACGGGACCAGCGCTAGCAATATTTAGACAATTGTACTATAGTACATGCATTAGGTGAAGCAGGAGCACGTTTTCAAGGCCCTAGCGGATGCCAGCCGCCGGCGCATTCTCAAGCTATTGCAGAAGGGATCGATGACCGCCGGCGAACTTGCTGGGCGCTTCGATTTTTCGGCGCCCACGGTTTCGCATCACTTGGCATCGCTCAAGGAGGCGGAGCTCGTGCGCGCCGAGCGCCGCGGCCAAAACATCGTCTACTCGCTCAATACGACGGTGCTCGAAGACGTGTCGCGCTTCGTTATGGACCTTCTCGAGCTCCGTGAAAGAGGTAAGAAATGAACCGGAAGCAGGGGCTCATCGCGGGCCTGATCCTGCTGCTGCTGGCCATCGGGTTGTCGCTCTGGGCCTATCCGCAAATGCCCCCGCGCGTCCCGACCCACTGGGACCTCGCCGGGAACGTCAACGGATACTCCACTCGTCTCGTCGCCGTCACCCTCACGCCGGCGATCGTCGCCTTCACGTGGCTTCTGATGGTCGTCCTTCCCGGAATATCGCCGCGGGGATTCCGGCTCGGCCAATCGGCGCGCGCCTTCTATGAGAGCCTCCTGGCCGTCATGGCGGCATTGGTCGTGATTCACTTCATCGCGCTGCGCGCGTCCTTGGGCGTCTCGGGATTACCGCCGGCCTTCGTGTTCGTTCCCGTCGGCGCGCTCCTCGCTATTCTCGGCAACCTGATGGGCAAGTTTCACAAGAACTTCTTCATCGGCATCCGCACGCCGTGGACGCTGGCGAGCGACGAAGTCTGGCTTCGGACCAACCGCCTCGCGGGAAGACTCATGGTCGCCGGCGGCCTTCTCTTGATCGTGTCGAGCTTCGCGTCCAAAGCTGCCGTTGCGGCGCTGATCGTCGTGATCGTCGCCATCGTCATGATTCCAGCGACGTACTCGTACGTTCTCTACAAGCGCATCGAAGGCTTCGGCGCCAAGGAGGGCGACGCCGGCGTATAGAGGCCGGCGCGGGTCGGCGGCAGATCGACGCAGCCGTCTTCGCGCCGCTTGGCCAGCAACGACTGATATACGCCGATTCGGCCGGTGCGAAAGCCCTGCGCGCTGCCCGCCATGTACAGCCGCCAGAGCCGATAGCTCTTCTCCCCGGCGGCGGCGATGGCCGCGTCGCGGTTGCGCTCGAGGTTGGCGACCCACGCTCGGAGCGTCTTCGCGTAATGCTCGCGCAGATTCTCGACGTCGCGTACCTCGAAGCCGGCCTGCTCCGCGTGTTTGAGCGAGTCCGACACGATGACGAGCTCCCCGTCCGGAAAGATGAGGCGTCCGAGAAATGCGCCCGCTCGCCCGGTGCGCCGTCCGTCGCTCTGATCCGCTATCGCGTGGTTGAGAAACAGCCCTCCCGCGCGAAGACTCTCATAGGCGGCGCGAAAATACTCCAGGAACCGCGCGTGGCCGACGTGCTCGAACATCCCGACGCTCACGATCTTGTCGAAGCGCTCTCCGGCGATCTCGCGGTAGTCGCGAAGCTCCACGCGCGCTCGATTGGAGAGGCCGGCCGCGGCGATGCGCCGGCGCGCCTCCTCGCACTGCTTCGTGCTGAGCGTTATGCCGAGCGCGCGCGCCCCGAACCGCTCCGCCGCGCGCACGACGAGCGCGCCCCATCCGCAGCCGATGTCGAGGAGCCTCTCGCCGGGTTGCAGCCGGAGCTTTCGAAGCGTGTAGTCCAGCTTCGCCGATTGCGCGTCGTCCAACGTTTGCGTTGCATCTTCCCAGTACGCGCACGAATACACCATGTCGCGATCGAGAAAGCTGCGGTAGAAGTCGATCGGTTGATCGTAGTGGAAACCGATCGCCGCACGGTCGCGCGCGCGCGAATGCGCGCGGCCGCGTAAGCGCGCTTCGCGCATGCCGGAGAGGGTCGTCTTCGGCAGGCGCGCCAGCAGCCGCAGCAGCGTCAAGAGCCGGCGACCGCGAGGCACGCCGGCTCGGTAGAATGCATCTACGGCGGCCTCGAGATCGCCTTCGACGTCGAGCAAGCCGCCGCCGAATGCTCGCCCGGCCGAGAGGTCGACCGGGGGCGTAAAAGCGGCGCGCAGCGCCCCTGCGGCGTTGACGCGGAGTACGAAGCGCTCGGATTCCGCCGCCGGCACGCGCGTCCCATCCCACAGCTCCACCGCAAAGTCGCGCGCGTATCCATCGCCGAAGATGGAGTGCAGCACGGCTGCCGCAATTCGCGCGTGCGGATCGGGCGATGCGAAGCGCTCAGCGCTCAAATGCGACGATCTGATTCGCCTCGCGGTGGTTGGTCCAGAATCGCGCGCCGTCGTAGGCGAGCGCGCGGGCGGCAAACGGAATTCGCGCCAAGTCTTCGCCGCGATTGTCGCCGTCGGCGGACACCTTCGTGAGGAAGTATTCGCCGCTCTCCTCGTCTTCCGTAGTCACGAGGTAAAAGGCGCCGTCGACGTAGCATTGTCCGCACACCTGGTGTTCGAGGCCGATCTCGCGGACGACGTTGCCGCGGTCATCGAGCCCGAGAATGCGGCGGTTGTACCACTGGCTGACGTAGAGCCACGTGCCGTCATAGCTCAGCTGCGAGCCGGTGCCGTCCGGACAGCGAAACGAGTCCGCGGTCTTGAAGCCGTGACCGGGAACGAACCGCCGTACGAAGCGATCGTCGTCGTCTCCCTCGCCGCATATCACGCGCAGCTCGTCGCCGACGACGGTCATGCCCCACGGCTTGCCGGGCGCCTTGTCCTCCTCGACGAGCGTCCACTGTCTCGGATCGATCGCGTAGAGGCGGTTCGTCTCGACTGATCCCATCCAGAGCTTCTCGCCGTCGAAGGCCATTGATTGGGGGCGCGGCGCCGGCGACGGCAGCCGCAAGACTTCGGTGATGTCTTGCACAATGGCACCCAAACTTCTTTTCAAACGGATCGAGGCCTGCGTTTGCAGGCCTCGACGTTCCTTGCGTATGTAAGCTACTGCATTGGCTTCCCTCAGTTGTCTTACACGCTCGTCTTTCCCGGAACCGCGGCCCGTCAAACCGCTGCGACCGCAAGAGGGGGCCGTATGGCCGGTTCGTCGTCGTCGTCGTCTTCCTCTTCATCGTCGTCCGTGGGCGAGATCTGTTCGAGCACGGCGTAGATCTCACGGTACATCGCGCCGATCTCTCGGCCGACCTCTTGGCCGCTGCTTGCCGACGAGTTCTCCAGCCAACGATCGACGGCGGCGATCGTCAGGTTCATCGCTATCACGTCATTGTCCATCGTTAAATTCCAACCTTTACGGTAAACCAGTACGTGCGAAACGGGAGACCGTACTGTTCGCTGCTCTGCTGGATGCCGCTCGTTGCGCCGCCCTGTGCCGCGAGGCCATAGTAGTTCTGGGGCTGGTAGAGGCCGTAGCCGATATAGCCGTACTGCTGGGCGACGCTGTTGAACAGGTTGTAGACGCCCAAGTTGATCGTGACCGGGCCGCTCGCTTTCGATACGCTGGCGTTCGCAAACCAGAACGCATTGCGGTTCCACGTGTTGTTATTGCCGATGTACGTCGCGTCGAGGCGCGCGCCGATGCCCAGATTATCCTGATAGTAGATGCCGGCGGTGCCTTGGCGCAGGGGTACCTTTGCAATCTGGCCGCCGTCGAGCAGGTCGGTATTGGCGATCAGGATGTCCTGCGGAATCCCGACATAGGAGGCGGACTGCACGTCGAAGGCCGCGTTGAAGCCGACGTTGCGCGTGATGCCGACGTTGGTCGAGAGCACGATGCCGCGGTAGCGAGCCCCCGCCGCGTTGTACGTCGTCGAGAACGCGAGGTTCTTCTCCGTCGGATTTAAGCCGGGGCACGAGCTGAGCCGCTGGAGCGCCTTGTCGATGTAGTCTTGGGGCACCGTGATCCCCGGAAAGCCGACGATCGAGACGTTGCCGTTTAGAAGGGCCTGGCTCTCCCACGACTGATAGACGTCGGCCTGGATGTTCGTCGTTGCGTTGAAGCGGTGGCCGTACGCGAGCTCGAGGTCCTCCGCCGTCTCGGGCTGCAGCAACGGGTTGGCCACGGAGGCGATCGACACGAGCGCACCGGTGCCGGTGGTCGTCGGCGGGCAGTTGATGCTCGACGGCGCGCCGTAGACCGGCGGGGCGAAGGCGATCAGCGACGGATCCGGCTCGCTGTACGAGCGCCCGCCGGTCAGGCGGATCACATCGCTCGGATCGGGCCGGAAGATGAAGGACAGCCGTGGATCGAAGTGCGTCGAGCTCGTGTCCAGCGAGCGCTGGATCCAGAAACTTCCGAACGCGGAAAATTTGTCGTTGGGCGTCCAGGCGTCTTTGAGGAAGTAACTCGCCGTCGCGAGATAGAGCGGCGGGTTCGTGCCGAACGTGTTGTACGTCACGCCGCTGGGCAGCGAATACGGAAACTGTCCGTTGGTGTTTGACTGGTGCAGCCACGTGTAGCCGAAGCCGAAGTCGTTCTTCGACATCGCGAAGTCGTCGCTGAGCAGGTAGCCGCGGTTACTGTACAGGTTGAGGTAGTTCGGGCCCGGCCCATACGGGCCGATCGGCGCCCCCGGCCCCTTCTGCTCGTTGTAGTTGTATGCGTCGACGAAGCCCTCGAGGGTGATCGTTCCGGCGCCAAGTTGTTGCGTGGCGCGCGCGTCGTAGTCTTGGTTGCCCAGCGTGCGCCAGCGGTCAATGCTGCCGCCGAACGGTCCGTAGAAGTTCACCGCGTACTGCGCCGGCGTCATGCAGGTGTAGCCGGCCGGGTTGTCTATGAGCACGGCGATGCTGTCGTGGCACGTGCGCGGTGTTCCGTTGACGAGGATCGTGTCACGTCCGCCGCTCGCCTTGATCCCCGCGAGCGTTTGCTGCGCGCCGTAGAGGACGTAGGGATAGGTCTCGTAGTCGTTGTCGCCCTCGCCTGTCGAGTTCGACCAGTCATTCGCGGAGTAGGCGGTGAACTGCAGCGTCGTCTTAGGCGAGAAGCTGTAGATGAGCTTGCCTACGAAGTTGCGCTGCACGTACCCGCCGCTGACCGGATAGGTGTTGACCAAGTTGTAGGCGTTGGGGTGCGTCAGGTCCGGCGGCGGCGCGCTGCCCTTGTAGCCCGGATTGACGACGCTCGTCTGCAGGAGCGCCGTCTGCTGGATGTAGCCGCCGGGAAAGTTGCCGGTCGTGCCCTGCGTGCCCCACGCGACGGCGTACCCAAGGTGACCGATCGTCCCGGTGCCGAGGAGTCCCGTCATCGCCTTGTTGTCGCTGCCCACGCCCTGCGTGACCGAGAGGTGATTGCCTTGGGTCGGGTTGATCGTGAGGAAGTTCACGGCGCCCGCGATCGTCGTCGCGCCAAAGAGGCCGGTCGCGCCCGAGCCGAACACGACGTCCGCGGCGCTCAGGCCCCAGAACGGCGAGACGTTATAGTTGTAGCCGTTGCCGAAGGCGCCGACCGGACCGATCGGATGGCCGTCGAGCAGCGTCGCGGTCTCGGTGGAGTCGTAACCGCGGATCGACAGCGACATGTCGTCGCCGACCGACGAGCTCGTCGAAGTGATGACGCCCGGAACCGTCGTCAGCACGTCGCCGAGGCGCTGAAAGCTCTCGCTCTGCAGGATGGATGCGTCGATGTGGGTGTTGATCGTCGTCGTCGTCTGCAGCGCGGTGCGGCCGCCGGCGAGCACATACCCGATCTGCTTGAGGCCCTGCCGCTGCCGGCTGATGGCCATCTGAAAGGAGACTCTCGTGGCCTCGCTGTTCACGAGCAGGTCCGGAGTGAGGCGCGTCGCCTCGTAGCCGTTGGCCCGGACCAAGACGACGTAGGTGCCCGTGGATATGCCGCGGATGGTGAAGCTCCCGGTGGCGTCGGTCGTCGCGACGGCGACTTTCTGGCCGCCCCGGTCGAGCTCGACCTCCGCGTTCGGGACGGGTAACCCGCCTTGGGTGTCGAGGATCCGGCCCGACACCATCACCCCGTCAGCCGCAAGGGCCGGCGCCGCCATATACAGGAACAGAAGCACAAGCAGAAACCGTGCAGGACGCATGTTTCGACAATGCGGCACCAATGTTATGACTGTGTTATGCCGCCGTTAAAGAAACCCATAAGAACGCGCTTCATCTTGGGTTCATCTGAGCGGCCTACGATGAACGGATGCTGTTCCTCCTCGCGGCGCTAACGCTTGCGCCTTCGAACGTTGCGGCCGGCCGGCAAGACGTGCTTGCCGCGCTGCGCGCCCGCGTGAAACACGTCTTCGTCATCTATCAGGAGAACCACTCATTCGATAACTACTTCGGGACCTATCCGGGGGCCGACAACCTGGCCTCGCCGGAGGCGCAGTCGCACGGGTTCCGCCAGTACGATCCGATCGGAAAGGGCTGGGTGACGCCGTTCCGGCTCACCGATCCCGACACCGAGTCCCCATCGCAATCCCGCCCGCTCGTATACGACAAGATGAACGGAGGCAAGATGGACGCGTTCGTAGCGGCCCAGGAACGCGTTTCACAGCGCAAGTTCGACGCGGCGGCGGCACGCGACGTGGGCCTGCTCACGATGGCGCACTACGATTGCGACACGATCCCATTCCTCTGGAAGTACGCGCACTCATTCGCGCTCTACGACCGGATCTTCAGCGCGATCACCGGCCCTTCCACGCCCTCGGCGATCGAGCTGATCGCCGGCCAGGCGGGCGAGACGCAGTGGGCGCGAGACCCGCAAAGCGCCACGGCGGCGAGCGACGCTGGGCCGGGTGTGCCGGTCACCAACGATCTCGATCCGGCGTACGGCCCGTACTCGGAGAGCGACAAGCAGCTGCAGATATCGCAGCGTTACGCGACGCTGATGCTGGCGCTGGCCGGCGTCGATGCCACGCAGGCGACAAACGAGACCCAGGGCGTCGGGAAAGACCTCGGCGCGGCCGTCGTGAGCGGACGCGCCCCGATTCCGTGGGGCTGGTACCAGGAGGGCTACGTCTCGCCGACGGTGGCGTTGCCCGGCTACGAGACCCACCACAACGCTCCCCAATACTTCGGGTACCTGCGGCAAAACGAGGTGTTCTGGAAGAACGAGCACGAGGTCCATGTGATGCTGCAGGCGCTGCAAGACGGCACGCTGCCCGCGAGCGGTATCTTCTACATCAAGGGCGGCTCGCAGAACCGGTTCGGCTGGAAGCCGGCGAATCCTGATCCGTACGTGCAGTCGAACTATCGCGGCGACGACGACCATCCGGGCCCGGGCGACAGCGACGCGCAGGTCGGCGAGGCGTTCGTCGCGACCTTCGTCAACGCGATCGCGCGCAGCCCCTACTGGAACGACTCGGCGATCGTCATCACGTGGGACGACCCCGGCGGATACTACGATCACGTGGCGCCCCCGCCGGTCGGGCAGTGCGCGGACCAGCGGCCCTGCGGCGATGGCCCGCGTCTTCCCCTGATGCTGATCTCGCCCTTCGCTCGCGACGGCGCCGTCATCCCCGACGCCGGCGACCAAACCTCGGTGCTGAAATTCGCCGAGGCGCTCTTCGACCTGCCGCCGCTCGCGTCGTTGCCGGAGGAGAAGCCCTATCTGCCGCGCGGCCCCCGTGACGCCGATCCGGCGATCACCGATCTTCTCGGCGGATTCGATCCGGGGCGCCTCGCAGGCACGACCCCGCCGATACCCGCCGCGAACGCCGAGATCGCCGATTCGCTCGTCAACGCCTTCCCGCCGGCGATGAGCTGCGCGACGCTCGGAATCGCGCCCGTCGCGCTGCCGAACGCGCCGTCCGCGCCGCCGCCGGGATTCAACCCGCGTCCGAAGCGGGCACCTCGCTCATCGTAAGGAGTAGCCCATGCCTATCACCGTTGCCGCGCCGCCGCAGCGCGTGCAGGTCTTCAGCGGATTTGACTACGTCACGGTCGACGAGGCGCGCCGGCGCGCCTACGCGGCGCACACGCGCAGCGACCGGCTCTTGGTCGTCGACGCGCGCACGGGCAAGGTGCTCGCGCAGATCGACGTCGGGCCGATGCACGGCGTCGCCGTCGATCCGAGCAGCGGGGTCGTGTTCACCGGCAACGGCACGGATCAGACGGTGTCCAAGGTCGACCCTTCGGCGGCGAAGGTCCTGGGCAGCGTCAACGTCCCCGGTAACGTCGATGCAATTGCTTACGACCCGTCGCACCGCCGCATCTACGCCGACCAGGACGGCGGCGGCTCCGTCTACGTGATCGACGCCGCGACGATGAAGCAGGTCGCCACGATCGCGATGCCGGCCGACGATCTCGAGTCGCCGGCGGTCGATCCGAAGACGGGCGTGCTCTACCAGAATCTGGCCAACGGTGGTGGATTCGCCGTCATCGATCCGGCGACGCTCAAGGTGGTCAAGGTGGTCAAGACGCCGCAGCTGCAAGACAACCACCCACTGACGTTCTCGCCCTCCGCCGATCAGGTCATCGTCGGCGGCGTCAACGGCGTGCTCTCCGCCTACACGACGGACGGCACGCACGTCGGCGACGTCCCGGTGCAGCCTCACATCG
>JAFAJV010000114.1 GCA_019235995.1 Vulcanimicrobiota bacterium | reverse complement strand
CTTCGCAAGTGACCCCGACAGAGAACCCGCAGGGCCCGGCCCTGCGCATGCACTCGCCGTTGCTCCGCTCGACGAACGCAACCGCTTGCAAGCACTATGGCACCGTGCTCATCGACGTGGATCCTTGCTCCGTCACCTTCAACGCTTCGAATCCGGGGCCCGACACGGTGACCGCGAGCGCCCCCAAGGTGAAGACGCACCCGCTTGAGGAGTCAGACAACTGCGGCGGCGCCGCCGGCGTTGCAACCCTTACGCGGGGTTCAGGAAAGCGGTGGAAAGTGACCGCCGGCCCGAAGACCGGATCCTGCACAGCCATTTTCATTTACGTTAAAGCCAGCAGGGTCCGCGGGAGCGCAGACCTCTCAATTACCAACTCGCTCTAAACGCAGAGGTATCGGCGCGATTAGCGCCCAGCGATAGCTGTGACGACCTTACGGGTTTACCTGCAGTACTGGCGCATCAACTTCCTCACGCTGCTCGAATACCGCGCCAACTTCGTGATGTGGTTCGTCTTCACGATCGCCTACCACGGCGTGGCGTTGGGAGCGCTGTACGTGACCATGCGCCAGTTCCCGTCGATGAACGGGTGGAACTTTCGCGAGGTTTTCTTCCTGTACGCACTCTGGATGAGCGGACACGAGCTGCACAACACGCTCTTCTTCACCGTGGTCAGCGTACCCGACTACGTGCGTGAGGGCCGCTTCGACCGATTTCTCGTGCGGCCGCTCGACACGCTCTTCCAGGTGCTGACCGTGCCGCAGCAGATCGTGCCGGACGGCCTCGTGCTCGCGATTGCGACGCTCGCCGTAGCCACGAGCGCCGCCGGGGTTCGCATCGATTGGGTCTTTCTCGTGTTCGTGCCGCTCGTCATACTCGGCGGCGCCTTGATCGACCTCGGCATCTCGCTGGCGGTCGCCACGGTGTCGTTCTGGTTCATCCGGGTGGACACGCTGCGCTGGGTGGTCATGTCGCTCGAGCAAGACTTCACTCGCTATCCAATCAGCATCTACTCGCGCGGCGTGCGGATCGTGCTTGCGTTCGTGCTCCCGTTTGCGTTCATGAACTACTTCCCCGCCACGTATTTCCTTCAGAAAGCGGACACGGGGCTGCACCTCAATCCGGCGATCGGTCTGCTGACGCCGGCGATCGGCCTGGCGTGGCTTGCGGCCTCGTACGCCTTTTGGCTCGTCGGCCTGCGCCACTATCAGGGCACCGGGTCGTGAATCGCGGCGCGTTCGTCGCGTCGCTCGCCGCGCTGCTCGCGGCGCGGCGCGGCGTCGCAGCGGAGTCGCTCAACGCACACGTCCGCGCGATCGCTCGCGTCCTGCCGGGGCGGATCGGCGTCTACGCGCGCACGATGGCCCCCGGCCCGCCCCTCGTGAGCTACAGCGCCTCGCAGCATTTCCCGACGGCATCGACGATCAAGGTGCTTATCATGGCGACGTCCTACGCGCGCGCCGAAGCCGATCCCGGTTCGCTCGACGAGCGGATCACCTTCGATCGGAGCGAGCTGATCGGCGGCTCGGACTTCATGGCGGAGGTCGACGACGGCCATGTCTTCACGGTGCGCGAGCTCATCCCGCCGATGATTCAGGTCAGTGACAACACGGCGGCAAATCTCCTCATAGGTCATCTCGGCGTGGCCGCGATCAACTCGATGGGCCGCAGGGTAGGAATGGAGCGCACGCATCTCGCCCGGAGGTTCTTGGACTATAGCGCGATCGCGCACCATAACGACAACGTGTCCACGCCGGCCGACATGGCGCGCCTGCTCTACGTCATCGAGCGCGGTGCGCGGGAGCAGACGCGGACCATTGTGTCCGCGCGGTACTGCCGCGCGATGGTCTCGATCATGCTCGGCCAGACGGATCGCGACGGCATTCCCGCCGCTCTTCCGCGCGGTACGGCAGTCGCAAACAAGACCGGCGAGATCGAGGGAACGCGCGACGACGTCGCGATCGTCGAGCCGTTCGGAGACTCGCCGTTCGTCCTCGCGATCATGACGCGAGACGCTTACGACTATCCCGCGGCGTACGCGGCGATTCACGCCGTGACGCGCGTAACGTATGCCGCGGCGGCTCGGACGTTCGAGTAGACGCGGCAACCGTACGCCTCGCCCTTGCCGAGCAGGGCGAGCTTCTGCGCGCGGCGCAGCCGCTTGAAACGCGCCTCGTGTGACTTCGCCGCCGCGAAGCTGGCCGGATGCCAGCATGCGAGCAGGCTGACGGGCAGGCGCCCGCGCGTGTATTTCGCGTCGCCGCGCCGATGGGCAGACAGACGCCGCCCCAAATCGAGCGTGGCGCCCGTGTACAGCGAGCCGTCCCGGCACGCGAGCACGTAGACGGTGGGTTTAGAGCGCGCCGCCTGCGGAAGAATAGTCTCGGTCGACACCCGATGAACGTTCTCCGCATGAGTATCCCACCGCTGCCCCGCTTTGCCGGTACCGCGCGCAGGGCGCTATGCCAATTCGCCGGCGTGCACTCCGTGACCGCGCCCGACCTGGAAAACATCATCTTCGCCCTCGGCGAGGCGATCGCCAACGCAATCCAACACTCGGACACGATCGAGGCGATCGAGATCAAGGCGCACGTCAGCGGGGACTCGATCGTCATCACCGTCGCCGACCACGGGCGCGGCATCTCGGCCCCGCCGCACGGCACCGTCTCGTTCCCGAACGTCTTCGCCGAGGCGGGACGGGGCTTTGCGATCATGCAGCGGTGCACCGACTTTCTCGAGGTCGACAGCGAGCCGGGAGCGGGTACGGTCGTAACGCTAGGCCGCTACCGGCGCCCCAGTCAGGAGCTGGACACCGCCTCGTAAAACGTTGAGATGATGAATCTCAACGCTGCGGGCACGGCGCTGCTGGTCGCGGCGCTCGGCGCCGGCCCGACGATGCCGGCCCTCACGCCTTATTCTCCGATATCCACGATGGTGGACGCGGTGCAGGCCCCGCGCCTCAAGAGCAGCGTCGAGCGGCTCGTCGCCTTCGGCACGCGCAACGACTTTTCTGAAACGGCGTCGACGGCCAGCCACGGCGTCTTTGGCGCGCGGAATTGGATCGCCCAGCAATTCGAGGCGATTGCAGCGACCGCCGGCGGCCGCATGAGCGTGTCGCTCGATACCTACGTTCAGCGCAAGACGCTCCGGACGCCGCGATCGGTGCGAGAGTCCAGCGTCATCGCGACGCTGCGCGGGACGGCGCCGGGGCGCGTCTACCTGATGTCGAGCCACTACGACGACTGCGACGGACGCTGCACCGACGGCGCAGGCACCGCTCCAGGGGCGGACGACAACGGCTCGAGCGTCGCGGCGGTGCTGGAAGCGGCGCGCGTCATGGCGCCGACGCGCTTTCGCGGGACGATCGTCTTCGCGTGCTTCGACGGCGAGGAGCTCGGCCTATGGGGCTCCGATCACTATGCCCGCGAACTCGCGGCGCGTAAAGTCCCTGTTCTTGCCGTCCTCAACGACGACATCATCGGCAACTCGGTCGGCGGCGACGGCGCGTCGGAGCCCAACGTCATCCGGGTATTCAGCGAAGGCATTCCGAGCGGCGCCGATATCGCGCGGATCAACCTCGTCGGATCGGAGAACGACTCGCCCTCGCGGGAGTTATCCCGCTTCATCGCAGAGGTCGTCCCGGTCTACGTCCCCGGCCTGAGCGTGCGTCAGATCTTTCGCGCCGACCGGTTCATGCGCGGCGGCGACCAGGAGTCGTTCCAAGCCGTCGGATACTCCGCCGCCGTTCGCTTTGTGGAGTCGCACGAGAACTTCACGCATCAGCATCAGGACGTGCGCGTTGAAAACGGCGTGCAGTACGGCGACCTGCCGCAGTACATTGACGCGCAGTACCTCCGCCGAGCCACGCAGGCCAACGTGGCGGCCCTCGCGACGCTCGCGCTGGGACCGTCGGCGCCGACGGGCGTGCGGATGGAACTGAAGCGGCTTGGATACGACACCACGCTGCAGTGGAAGCCCGTCGCCGGCGCGGTGTCCTACGAAGTCGTCTGGCGCCGCACCGACGCCCCGCAGTGGGAGAACGCGAGCAACGTCGGGGACGTCACGCAGGCGACAGTCCCGGTTTCGAAGGACGACTTCGTCGTCGGCGTGCGCAGCGTGGACAGCAACGGTCTACGAAGTCCGGCCGTCTATCCGGCGGCCGTTCGCGAATAGTGGGAGAAGCGCTGCGCAGGGCCTGCGCGGCGGCCTGGCTGGCCGCCGGTAGCGCGCTCTTCTTCGCGCTTGCACCCGCCTTAGCCGAGCCCGCCGATCGAATTCTCGAATTCGACGGGGGATCAGGCTGGATCAACAGCGCACCGGTGACGCCGGCGGAGTTGCACGGCAAAGTCGTCCTGGTAGACTTTTGGGAGTACACGTGCATCAACTGCTTGCGCACGCTCCCCTATTTGCGTGAATGGTATCGCCGCTATCACGACCGCGGCTTCGTCATCATCGGAGTGCACACGCCCGAGTTCGATTTCTCCGGTAGACGCGCGAACGTCGCGGCCGCCGCGAAGCGGCTCGACGTCGCATGGCCCATCGTCCTCGACGACCAGTTTACCATCTGGAAGCGCTACGGCAATAGCATTTGGCCGCACGAATACCTTTACGATCAGAACGGAAGACTCGTCGAAAACGTCGTCGGCGAAGGCGGCTATCCGCAGACGGAAGCGAGAATTCAGGCCCTGCTGCGAGCCGCCGATCCGCGCCTCCAGCTTCCTGCGGTGATGCCGCTCCTGCCCCAGGATAGCTACGACAAGCCCGGCGCCGTCTGCTATCCGCACACCCCCGAGCTGGTCGTGGAACGCAGCCCCATCGCTGATGCCCCGCCGTCGAGCAATTTCGCGCAAGACACAGATTACGCCGATACCGCTTCGAATCCGCAGGACGGCGCGATCTACCTTCAGGGCTTTTGGCACCTAACGAGGCAAGCCGCCGTCTCAGGCGAGAGCGATGGCTACGTCGCGCTGCGCTATCACGCGATCCAGCTCGTCGTCGTCATGCGTCCCGAGACCGGTGGCGCGATTCGAGTCAACGTCACGCAGAACGGCAAGCCCGTGGCGAGAGAGGACGCGGGGAAAGATCTGCGCTTCGACGAGCACGGCCGCTCGTACGTCACCGTCGACGCCGCGCGCGCTTACGACGTGGTGATGAACGCACGGTTCGGAACGTACGATCTCAGGCTGTCGCCGGCGGGCTCCGGACTCGGCGTCTACGACTTCGCGTTCGAGTCGTGCGAGGTGCCGCAGAAGTAAGATCGCATCGCGGCCAGCGTCTCGTCGACGTCTTGCGCCGTGTGCGCGCTCGAGACGAACATGACCTCGTTCTGCGAGGGTGGGAGGAGGACGCCGCGCCCGAGCATTGCGCGATAGTATGCCGCGTATGCGCCGTTGTCGGCGGCGCGCGCGTCGTCGAAGTTTCGCCCCGCCGGGCCCGCGCGGAACTTGAAGTCGACGATCGACTCCTGCTGCACGACCGCGTAGGTGAGGCCGCGCTCCGAAAAGAGCGTACGGATGCCTCGGGCGAGCCGCTCGGCTACCGCGCGCATCGTAGCGTAGTACTCGGGATGCGTCTCGAGCAGGTCGAGCACTCGATGCGCCATCGCGATACAAAACGGATTACCGCCGTGAGTGCCGCCGGTAAACGCGGCGCCCTCCGGAGCGAGAACGGCCATGACGTCTTCGCGTCCGCCGAAGGCCGCGATCGGCACGCCGCCGCCCATGATCTTGCCCAAGGCGGTGAGATCGGGCAGCATGTTTGCGCGCCCTTGCGCGCCGCGCAGTCCGAAGCGCAGCCAGGTTATCACCTCGTCGAAGATCAAGAGCGCGCCCCACCGCCGCGCCCGCTCGTGCAGCCCTTCGAGAAAGCCCGCTCCGGGGACGACAAGCCCCATATTGCCCGCGATCGGCTCGACGACGATCGCCGCGAGCTGGTCGCTCGTTCGCGCCACGCGCTCGTCGACGGACGCGAGATCGTCATAGCGCGCCACGACGACGTCGCGCCGTACGCCCTCCGGAATTCCGCTGCGCGCGCCTCCTACGCCGGCGGAGGCTCCCGCGTCGAAGAGCGCGAGATCGAAATGCCCGTGATAGCCGCCGGCAAATTTCAGGATGACCGACCGTCCGGTGAACGCACGCGCGACGCGGACGGCGCTCATCATCGCCTCGGTGCCGGTGGTGACGAAGCGCAGGCGCTCCATCGACGGAAGGTACGCGCGAATCCGCTCCGCGAGCCGAATCTCCTCGGGGTGCGTGGCCCCCCAGACGAAGCCGCCGGCCGCGAGCGCGTCCAAGCCGGCGACCAGCGCGGGATGGCTGTGCCCGAAGAGCAGCGGCCCATACGCCATGACGTAGTCAATGTAGCGGCGGCCGGCTTCGTCGTAGGCGTACGCGCCTCGCGCGTCGGCTTGGAGAAACATCGGTCCGCCGACGCCCCACGCCGAGCGAACCGGCGAGTCGCAGCCGCCGGCAAGCACGGCGCGCGCACGCTCGATCTGCATACCCTCGCGCGCTTCGCAGGTTCAACGAAGAAGCCATGCCCGAAACGTACCGCCCGGTAACCGCGCAGACGAGGATCGACGAGCTCGTGGCGAGCCTTCCGGTCGCCGCGGAGGTCATGCGTGCGTTTGGTCTGGGCTGCAGCGGCTGCGGCGTCAGCAAGTATGAGACGCTGGAACAGGGCGCGCGCGCTCACGGGTTGCGCGTGGAGCCCATCGTGGCGGCTCTGGAGGATGCCCGCGCCAGCGGCGCGGTGCCGCCGATAGCAGAAGCCGATCGGCAGCCCGCGCGGCGCGCGCCGGGCGCATTCGCGAAGCGCGCCGCGATCGCGCACACGATTCCGGTGATGTCGGGCAAGGGCGGCGTCGGGAAATCGCTCGTCACGGCGCTACTCGCAATCGGATTGCGCCGCAAGCACTATCGCGTGGGCATCTTGGATGCCGACATCACGGGTCCGTCCATCCCGAAGCTGTTCGGCCTACACGAGCCCATGACGATCTCGGCGGACCCGGTCAAGACGACGCCGCAGGGTCAGCCGCAGCCGCTGATTACGCCCGCGATCTCGCGCAGCGCGATCGAGATCGTGAGCGCGAACCTGTTGACCGATCGCGAGGACACGGCGATGATCTGGCGCGGGCCGATCGTCGCGAGCGTGATCCGTCAATTCTACGAGCAGGTGCTCTGGGACGATCTCGATTTCTTGCTGGTCGACCTCCCCCCCGGCACGTCGGATGCGCCGCTCACCGTGCTGCAATCGCTCTCGATCGACGGCGTCGTGCTGGTGACGATGCCGCAGGCGCTGGCGACGATGATCGTGCGCAAGGCGGCCAACCTGGTGCACCAGCTGAAGAAACCGATCCTAGGCATCGTCGAGAACATGTCGTACTTCGTCGCGCCCGACACCGGCGCGCGCTACGAGATCTTCGGACCGTCCTACGCGCAGCGGGTCGCGGAGATCGCGCACGCGCCGCTGCTCGCGCGCCTGCCGATCGATCCCGATAAGGCACGGCTGGCCGATGAGGGACGAATCGAGGAGCTTGACGATGCGGTCTGCGACGAGCTCGCCGAGCGTCTGCTCGATCGGATCGCCGCGCATCCCAAGCCCAAGGAGACGATCTCGCTCGTTTAGCGAGAGATAGGACGGGAAACATCGCGGCATGGCGCGCAAGTATTGGTCCGGCGACGTCACCGAGAACAGTAACGCTCTCGATTTGGAGTCCGGCGTCTTCGCGGGAGACGACCCGAAGGCGATCGCGCGTTCGTTGAAACGTTCCGCCGAGCGCAGCAAGCGCAGGAAGAGCTCGTCCTACCGCTCGGCGATGTCGATGCTGACCTTCTACATCAACCGCGCCGGCAAGAATCTTTCCAAGAAGCGCCTGCGCGTTCTGGAGCGGGCGAAGGAGGAGCTGCGCGCCGAATACGGCCGCGCATGAGCATTCGGAAGGCCTTGCTGGGGCTCGGCGCCGGTCTGGTCGCGGGCTATACCCTCGCTCGGGCCATCGAGGCGGCGGCCGAGCTGCGCGCGCCCTCGCCGGTGCTGCCCAAGGATGCTCTCGCCTACGCACGCACCAGGCGCGGGCTCGAGCTGGCCGACACCGCGCGCAACGTCGCCGGCACTCTGGCGTTCGCATACGGGCCGCTCGCGCGCGCCGCCGACCGCGCGACGAGCTTCGCGCCGGCATGGCTGCGGCCGGCGGTATACGTCGCGCCGCTCTCCCTCGCGGCCGCACTGCTCGACCTGCCGGCCTCCTTCGTGCAGGAATATACGCTGGAACGCAGGTTCGGGCTGACCGAGCAAAGCCGCGGCGGCTGGCTCTCCGACTACGTCAAGAGCGCGCTGGTGGCGACGGCGCTGCTCACGCTGGTCGCGAGCCTCCTCGGCGTGGCCGTGCGCCACGCTCGGCGAGCCTGGCCGTGGATCGCGAGCGCCGGCACGTTTCCGCTCTCGGTGATCGGCAACCTCATCGTGCCGATCTACATGATGCCGCTCTTCAACGCGTTCGAGCCGCTGCACGGCTCGCTCGAGGAGCGCCTGCGAAGTCTCGCGGCGCGGTTCGGCGTCGGCGATGCGGCGATCCTCCGAATGGACATGAGCCGTCAGACGCGCAAGGCCAACGCCTTCGTCACCGGGATCGGGCGCACGCATCGCATCGTCCTCGGCGACACGCTGATCGAGGCCTTCCCCGAGAACGAGACGGAGTTCGTTGTGGCGCACGAGCTCGGGCACTACGTGAACCGTGACACGTGGAGGCTCATCGGCATCGGCCAGGTGCTCGCGACGGTGCTGTTCCTCATCGCCGACGCCGTCGCGTCGGACTCGCGAGAGGAGCTGCGGTATCGCCCGCTGCTGCTGGTGCGCCTCTACTCGAGCATGCTCGTCGCAACCCAGGCTCTGCGTCCGCTGCTCTTTGCCTTCTCGCGCTCGCGCGAATGGGCGGCCGACCGGTTCGCGCTCGCCGCGACCAACGACGCCGCCGCCGGTGCGTCGGCCTTCCGCCGCCTGCGCGAGCAAAACCTCGCCGACGAAGATCCGCCTCGTTGGTACGAGGTCTTCTTCTCGTCGCACCCCTCGCTTCGCGAGCGGATCGCGGCGCTCGAGAGCTCCCTACAGGATCGATGACGGCCGCGTGCGCAGCCACGCGGCGACGTCGGTCTTGTCGGTGACGTACTTCCCCGTCCGCAGCTCCTCGCGCAGCTCTCCAAAGAGCCCGAAGCCTTCGGCGAATGCATCGTGCTTGTGGATGGACTCCTCGTTGACTTGGCTGGCGAAGACGAACGTCTCGTCACCGAGGTCGGCGTACATGTCGAGGGCGCGGGCGAGGATGCCGCGCACGACGTCTTCCACGAACTTGGGATTGTGATGCGCCTTGTTGACGATGAAAAACTCGTCGGGGCGCTTGAGGAGATCGTACGTCTCGCTGGACATCGCGTTTTCGACGATCTCCACGAGGTCCTCGGCCCGCACGACGTCCGCATGCGGCTCCGCGGCGCCGAGCAGGATCGATCCGCGCCCGCGCTGGTTGTGCGTCGCCACGGGGAGCGCGTCGAGCGCGCGCCGTGCCTCCGCTTCGCTGAAGCCGACGTCGACGAGCTCCAGTAGTGAGTGCTCGCGTACCATCGCCTGGGCGCACGGGCACGCCGTCATCCCTTCCGCCTCCACTCCGACGATGCGACGGGTCCCCAGCTCGTCGGCATGGGCGATGCCGACGAGCGTGTACGTCTCCTCGCCGCGCTTGCCGCTGACCGGCGTCCAGCGCTCAAGGCCGAAGTTCGCGCGCAGCCGCACGTCGGCACGAATCGCGCGCTGACTGCCGACGATCTCGCGCGCGATCGCTTCAGCGAGGCGCTCGATCCGCGCGGGCCTCGCGTCGCGCGAGAGCACGTCGAGCGTGGCCTCCTCGAGGATCTCGGCGAAGCGCGACATGTGGAGGCCCGCCTTGTCGGGAGCCAGGTCGGCCACCATCGAGAGCTCCCCATCATAGACGCGGGCGTGCCCGTCCACCTCGAGATGCAACACGCGGCGCACGCGCGAAACGCCGGCGCGATCGAGCGCGATCCGTATCTCGGGCTCTTCCGATTGACGGTCGGTATCGAAGCGCAGCCCTCGCTCGCGGCGGCGCACTCCGCCGTCGGGCGGCGGCGCGACGATGTTCGGAGCAATCTCCGCGAGCGGCGCGACGTTGTACGGACGCACGTCGAGGTGCGGTTGCACGACGACGCCGTCGAAGATCAGCAGGTCGACGTCGATCGGCCGAGCGGCGAGCCGCGGCGTTCCGCGAGCGCGGCCCACGGCGAGCTCGACGTCGCGCGAGAACCGCTTGAACGCCTCGGCGTCGAGCTCCGAGCGCAGCGCCGCCGCGATGTTGAGATACGCCGGCCCCTCCGCTCCGTGCGCGGCGGCCGACTCGAAGAACGAGGAAACGGCGACGATCTGCGCGCGCGCTCGCAGCCGCTGCAGTGCCGCCAGGATGTTTCCCTGGCGGTCTCCGAGATTCGACCCGATCCCGACGTAGAGCTCGTGCACGACGCCATCTTCGATGGGAATTCGCGGTGATCCCAGCGTAATGTGGCCGGGGTGCAAAGCGACGCGGTCTACCCCTACCTTCTCGACCCCAAGCTCACGACGCAAGTGTGGGGCGGCGACGAGCTCGTGCGCATCTACGGCAAGCACGGCGATCCGAACGCGCGGCTGGGCGAGTCGTGGGAATGCTGGGACGCGGACGCGGTGACCAACGGCGCGCTCGCGGGCTCGACGGTCGCGGACCTGCGCGCGAAGCTCGGCTCGGCGCTGCTCGGCAATCTCGATCCCAAGCAGATCTTCCCCGTGCTCACCAAGATCATCACGGCGCACGACTGGCTTTCGGTGCAGGTGCATCCCGACGACGCGTACGCGCGGCGCGTGGAGCATCAGCCCTTCGGCAAGACGGAGTGCTGGTACGTGATGGATGCTCGGCCCGGTGCCGAGATCGTGTACGGCTGGACGCGCGCGACGTCGCGCGAGGAGTACGAGCACCGTGTCGCCGACGGCACGCTCGGGGAGCTGCTACGAAAGATCGGAGTCAAGGCCGGCGACACCGTGTACATCCCGCACGGCGTCGTGCATGCGATCGGACCCGGCGTCACGGTATTCGAGACGCAGCAAGCCTCCGACTTGACGTATCGAATGTTCGACTACAATCGCCTCGGTCTCGACGGAAAACCGCGCGAACTCAACGTACGCAAGGCCGCCGACGTCTTGAGCTATGCGGCGGAAACGGGAGGCACGCTCCTGCAGATTCGGTATACGTTCGAGGGACTCGACCGTACGGCACTCATCGCCGACGCCCATTTCGTCGTCGAGCGCATCGTCGCTCGAGACGAGCCCGCGACGATGGCGACCAACGGACGGCCGCTGATCCTGATGACCCTAGACGCGCCGATGGAGGTGACGAGCGGCGGTTCCTCCGTCACGCTCGAGCCCTACCAGACGGTCGTCGTCGGCGCGGGTTCGCAGTGGTGCACGGTGCGCGCCGCGGCGCGCGACAACGCACCGTTCATGTTCGTGACGCCGCCGGAGAATCGCGCGCTGCTACCCGCGCGGCTCATCGCCGCGGGCGTCGCGCAAGAACAGATCGACCGCTTCATGGAGCAGTTCTGAGCGAGATGCATCCGGCGACGTTCGCCGCGCGTTCATAGAAAGTATGAACACGCAAAGCGCAACCTTCGCGGCCGGTTGCTTCTGGGGAGTCGAGGCCGCGTTCCGTGAGGTTCCGGGCGTGCTCAACGTCGTCTCGGGCTATACCGGGGGGCACACGGATCATCCGACGTACCGTCAGGTCTGCGGCCACACGACCGGCCACGCCGAGGCCGTCGAGGTGACGTTCGACCCGGATCGCGTCACGTACGATCAGCTCCTCGACCGGTTCTGGCAAATCCACGACCCCACGCAGCTCAACCGCCAGGGACCGGACGTCGGCGATCAATATCGTTCGGCGATCTTCACGCACGGCGCAGAACAGGAGCGCGCGGCGCTCGCATCGCGCGATCGCGAGCAGGGCGCCTACGGGCGTCCGATCGTGACGCAGATCGTTCCGGCGCCGCGATTCTGGCCGGCCGAAGAGTACCACCAGCGCTACTTCGAAAAGAATGGGGGAGCGGCGTGCCACGTCACGCCGGGACGCGCGCGATGAGGCGCGCCGAGTTCGCCGCCGCGGCGGCCGCGCTGATCGGCACGTTCCTCGCGGGACGCGCCGTCGCGGCTCAACAGGCCTACGAGGTGACGCACAGCGACACGGAGTGGCTCGCCCTGCTGGGACCGCAGCGCTTCGATATCCTGCGCCGCAGCGGTACGGAGCCGCCCTTCTCGAGCCCGCTCATCGGCGAAAAACGCGCGGGGATCTATCGCTGTGCCGGCTGCGCGCTCCCGCTCTTCACCTCGGCCACCAAATACGACAGCGGCGACGGCTGGCCGTCGTTCTGGAGCGTGTTACCGAATACGACGCGAACGCAGAACGACTACGCGCTGATCGAACCGCGCACCGAGGTGCATTGCCGGCGATGCGGAGGCCACTTGGGCCACATCTTCGACGACGGTCCGCCTCCCACGCATCTCCGCTACTGCATCGACGGCCTCGCGCTGCGATTCGTCGCCGGCGCGAAGCTCTCGTAGCGGCGCCGGATGCGAATCCTCATCACCAACGACGACGGTATCGATTCGCCCGGAATTCGCGCGTTGACGGACTCGCTCGGAGACGAGCACGCGACGGTCGTGGTCGCGCCCTTCGACAATCGCAGCGGGGTCTCGCACGCGATCACCGCGGACGAGGCGATCACGCTCGAGTGCCGTGAGGATTCGCCGGTGCTCGCGTACGCGTGCTCGGGAACGCCCGCCGACTGCGTCTTCCTCGGATCCACCGAGCTCTGTCCGCGTCCGGATCTCGTCATCAGCGGCATCAATCACGGGCCGAATCTGGCCGACGACGTCTATTACTCCGGAACCGTCGCGGGAGCCGTGGAGGCCTCCCTGCTAGGAATTCCGGCGCTCGCCGTGTCCCTCGCGTGCAACCACTCGGATCAGCTCGGACGTCGCTACTGGGAGAGCGCGGCGGAGATCGTGCGGCGCTGCGTCGCGGCCGCCTTCGAGGGGCTGAGCGACACGACGCGCTATTGCAACTTAAACGTCCCCAACCTGCCGCTGGAGCAGATCCAGGGCGTTGCCGTGACGCGCCTCGGCCGCAAGCGCATCTGCGGGCGGATGGTCGGGGAAGAAGGCGGAGGTACGACGCGCTACTACCGCGCCTGGGAGTCGCCCTTCGAAACGGATCGCGAGACGATCGGCACGGACATTGGAGCCGTGCACGCCGGCTATGCCAGCCTTACCCCGCTTTTGCTCGACCGCACGGCCCCGGTGACGCCGTCGCTGGATTGGCTCCGCCTCGGGAGGCTTCGCCCCGTGAACTCGGCGATCGGCGCCAGCCGGCGCATCAAGCGATCGAACTGATCGCAATCGAGCGATTGCGCGCCGTCCGACAGCGCGTTGGGCGGATCCGGATGAACCTCGATCAGCAACCCGTGCGCTCCGGCTGCGAGACTCGCGATCGCAATGGGTGGGACCAGCCGCGCGATTCCCATCGCGTGGGAAGGATCGACGATCACCGGGAGATGCGTCAGATCTTCGAGCAGCGGCACGACCGAGATGTCGAGCAGGTTGCGCGTCGCGACGTCGAAGGACCGGACGCCGCGCTCGCATAGCACGACGCTCTCGTTGCCGCCCAGGAGAACGTATTCGGCCGCCAACAGCCACTCTTGCACCGTCGCCGATAGGCCGCGCTTCAGCAGCACCGGCATGCGCGTCTGCCCGACCTCCCGCAGCAGAGGGAAGTTTTGCATGTTGCGTGCGCCGATCTGCAGCATGTCGGCGTAGCGTGCGACGCGCTCGACGTCGCGCGGATCGAGAACCTCGGTCACGACGCCGAGGCCGTAGCGGTCGCCGGCGTAACGCAACATCTTGAGCGCTTCCTCGCCGAGGCCCTGGAAGGAGTAGGGCGACGTGCGGGGCTTATAGGCGCCGCCCCGAAGCACGTTCGCGCCGGCCTGGGCGACGCCGCGGGCCGCATGCTCGAGCTGTTCGCGCGACTCGACGCCGCAGGGACCCGCGCAGATCGCGACCTCATCGCCGCCGAACGTCGCGCCGCTGCGCAATTGCACGACCGTCCGCTCCGCCCGCGCGTCGCGCCGGACCAGCCGGTACGACTGCGGTACGTTCACCCCTCGCTCCACCTTTGTCGCTTCGACGAACCCCCCGCGCCTCATGCCTGCTCTTACTAATGTCGAGTCTGGAGGACACTAGGGAACGGGCGTTGCGCTGCGTGAATCTCCTGCGGCAATGGAGCACGTTGCCGTCACGGGAGTGGGAGTCGTTTCGCCGATCGGCTGCACCGTCGAGTCGTTCTGGCGCAACCTGCTCGACGGTAAGCGCGCGATCGCTCCGATGTCCCAAGACGCGCGAGTTTCCGGCAACGCGCTTTGGGCGGCCGTCTCCGATGATTTCCTGAAGCAGGCGGCGCTGCCGCCGGGCGCGCTGCGAAATACCGATCGCTTCACGCAGTTCGCCATGGTCGCCGCGGACGAAGCGCTGCGCGGCGCCCGATACGAGCCGCCTGCCGAACGCACGGCCGTGATCATCGGCAACACGATGGGCGGTTTCCCGTTCGTAGCGGAGGCGCAGACGCGCTTTCTCGAAGGCGGCTGGCGCGCCGTCACACCGAAGCTCATGGCGCTCGTCATACCTAACATGGCCGGCGCCTCGATCGCGAAGCACTGGCGGCTTCACGGCCCGCAGCTCGCCATCAGCACGGCGTGCGCGTCGTCGCTCGACGCGATCGGGCTGGCGTCGGGAATGATCGAACGCGGCGAGATCGACGCCGCGATCGCGGGCGGCACCGAAACGCTCCTCAGTCCGCTCGTGTACGAAAGCCTGGTGCGCGCAGGCGCGCTCTCGCGCAACGCCGACGCGGAACGCGCGTCGCGGCCGTTCGACGTCGAGCGGGACGGCTTCGTGATGGGCGATGGAGCCGCCATCGTGGTGCTCGAGCGCGCGGAACGGGCGACTGCGCGCGGAGCCTCGATTCTGGCCCGCATCCGAGGATACGGATCGGTGGCGGACGCCTACCACATCACGTCGCCCGACCCGTCGGCGAAATACGAGGTGCTCGCCATGCGCGACGCGCTCGCGCGCTCCGGCGACGCCGCGGACGACTGTCACGTGGTGTACGCCCACGCGACCGGTACGATCGTAGGCGACGCCGCAGAGTCGCGAGCGATCGACACGGTCTATGCGGACGGCGGCGCGGTCGTCACGTCCATCAAGGGCCACCTCGGGCACAGCATGGCGAGCTCTGGCGCGATGTGCGCGATCGCTGGAATCACCGGCATGCACGCGGGGATCATCCCGCCGACGATTGGAACGGAGCGCCTCGATCCAGCCACGCGCTTCGACCTCGTGACGTCGCGCCCGCGCGCCCACTCGTATTCGGCCTTTCAAGTCAACGCCTTCGGCTTTGGCGGACAGAACGCGTCGCTCGTCGTAACAAGGTAGGACGCCGATGAACCTTCTCGTCAAAGGAACGAGCGGACCGCTGACCGGCGAGGTCGAGGTTCCGAACTCGAAGTATCACGCGCATCGCGCGCTGATCCTGGCGTCGCTTGCGCCGGGAACGAGCCGCATTCTCGGCCTCTCCGATGCCCGCCACGTCGAGTACACGATGGAGGTGCTGCGAGCGCTGGGCACCCGCATCGAGG
>JAFAJV010000153.1 GCA_019235995.1 Vulcanimicrobiota bacterium | reverse complement strand
TCTTCGTCGTGGTCTTGCCGGTGCTGCCGGTGATGCCGACGACGCAGCCGCGAAAGAGCCGCCGCGCGCAACGGGCCAGCGCCATATAGGCGTTCAATCCATCGCGCACGAGCATCCTCGGCGTTCCGCGCGCCTCGGGGACTTGGCGCTCGAGCACGAGCATCGCCGCGCCGCACCGCACCGCCTCGGCCACGAAGTCGTGCCCGTCGTGTCGTTCCCCGCGCAGCGCCAGAAAGGTGTCGCCGAGTTCGAGCGTCCGCGTGTCGGCGCACACGCGCAGCGTCCCGGGCGCCGACTCGCCGTCGATCAGTGCCGCGCCCGTCGCGCGCAACGCCGCATCCAACGGGATCTTCAACGCGGGGCGCTCCTCAAAGAAAGCGCGGCGCGCGCGACCGCCGCGTCGTCGAACGGCAGGACGCGATCTCCGATGATCTGATGCGCCTCGTGGCCCTTGCCGGCGATCAGAACGACGTCGCCGGGATGCGCCTCGCCGACGGCTCGCTCGATGGCGCGGCGACGATCGAGCTCGATGACGTGCGCACGCCCCGCCATTCCCGCCACGATCTCCTTGGCGATGACGCGCGGATCCTCGCTGCGCGGATTGTCGTTCGTCACGATGATTCGGTCGGCCAGCCGCGCCGCCACGGCACCCATCTCGCTGCGCTTCCCCTGGTCGCGATCGCCGCCGCAGCCGAATACGAGGGTTACCGCACCGCGGGCGGTCTCGCGCAGCGATTCCAAGGCGTGCGTAAGCGCGTCCGGCGTGTGCGCGTAATCCACCACCACGTCGATGCCGTCGCCGCGGACGTGCTCCATGCGTCCCGCAACCCGTTGGAGCGACGCGAGAGCACGCGCGGCGGTAGTCGCGTCGACGTCCAGGTGCCGCGCGGCGCCGAGGGCCGCGAGCGCGTTCCAAACGTTGAACCGCCCCGGCAGATGCAGCACGAACTCCGCTCCATCCACCCTGAAGCGGCTGCCGTCGGGCAGAACCTCGATTTCTTGCGCGACGAGTGTCGCGCCCGGGCTCGACCCGTACGTCACGACGTCGCGGCCTTCGCGCGCCAGCTCGGCCGCCCACCGCACGCCGCGGACGTCGTCGGCGTTGAGCACGCACGCCCGCGTAGCGGCGAACAGCCGCCGCTTCGCCCCGGCGTAGGCCTCGAGCGTCTGATGGAAGTCGAGATGGTCGCGCGACACGTTGGTGAGCACCGCAACGCGAAAGCGTACATCCTCGACGCGATCCAGCGCGAGAGCGTGGGAGCTCACCTCCATCGCGACCGCTCGCGCGCCGCTGTCGCGCATCCGTGCGAGCGACGCGTGCAGCTCGGGCGGCAACGGCGTCGTGTTGCCGAGCTGCCATGCATCGTCGCCGAATTCGGCACCCACCGTGCCGACAACGCCGCAAGGCACGCCGCCCTCGTTCAGGATCGCGGCGATCATCCGCGACGTCGTGGTCTTGCCGTTCGTGCCCGTGATCCCGATGACGTCGAGCGAATGCGACGGATCTCCGAAGAAGGCACCCGACAGCGCGGAGAGCGCCCGGCGCGTGTCTGCCACGCGGATCACGGTGACGCCCGAAGCATCCGCTTCCGGATATGTCGCGTCGACGACGACCGCGCGCGCGCCGGCCGCGATCGCCTGCGGAACGTAGCGATGCCCGTCCGTGTGCGTTCCGCGCAGCGCGACGAACACGCCTCCGGGGCGCACGGCCTGCGAGGAGGTCTCGATTCCCGTGACGGCGCTTGCGCGGTCGCCGCTGATCTGTGCGTCAGGAAGCCGCGCGATCAGGATCGACAACCCGACCGTGCGTTCACCGGCCATTTCGCGCAACGGCTGCGCTCGGTAATACCCCCGCGTGCAGCATCGCCTCGCGCGCGATGGCTGCGAAGGCCGGCGCGGCGACGACGCTGCCGTAGTACGAGCCGATCGGGCGCTCCACTTTCACGTAGATCACGTATCGCGGCCGCGGGTAGGGAACCATTCCAATGAACGACGCAGCATAGTAGCCCGCGCGGTACGCGCCGCCCACCACCATTTCGGCCGTTCCGGTCTTGCCCGCCGTCGCATACCCGGGAATCTGTGCCGTCGGGTCGCCGGTCCCATGCAAGACGACCTGCCGCAATATCGTGCGCAGCTGCGCCGCGGTGTGCTGCGAGAAGACCCGCCGCACGACTCGTGGCGCGACACGTTGCACCAGCTTGCCCTGCTGATCGTACACGGCGCGCACGATGTGAGGCTGCATGAGCAGGCCGCCGTTCGCGATCGCGCTGTAGTAGCGAGCCATCGCCAGCGGCGTCACCGAGACCCCCTGCCCGAACGACATCGTCGCCAGCGACGATCCGCTCCACTCCGCGGGCGGGGGCACGATTCCGGGGTTCTCGCCGGGCAGTCCGACGCTGGTCGGCGTGCCGAAGCCCGCTTTGCGTTCCATTGCGAAAAAGGTCTTCGCCCCAATGGAGAGTCCGACTTCCGCCGCACCGACGTTGTGCGAAAACTCCACGATCTGCTCCAGCGTCTCGCTGCCGCCGGTTCCCGCCATGAAGCCGTCCTCGGCGTTATGGATCGTGCGCCCGCCTACTTCCAGCGCGTCGCGCGCGGGGAAGCGGCTCGTCCACGAGACCTTGTGCGAATCCAAGGCGGCCGCGGCGGTGATCAGCTTGTACGTGGACCCCGGCTCGTAGGCGTCCATCACTGCGCGATCCCGGCGCGCGGCGTCGTCATACTTCCAAAAGCGGTTCGGATCGAAGTCCGGAAGGTTGGCCAAGGCCAGGATCTCGCCGGTCCAAGGGTCCATGACGATCGCCGTTCCGTCCAGAGCGTGAAACGCGCGCACTTGTTTGCGCAGCGCATCCTCGGCTGCAAACTGAAGGTAGGGATCGAGCGTTAGCTGGACGCTCGATCCGGCCTGCGCCGGGATTACGACGCGCTCGCCTCCGAACGGAATCGGACGGCCGAACTCGTCGGCCTCTAGGGTGACGCGTCCCGAGCGGCCGCGCAGCACGTCGTCATATGCATACTCGATGCCGTCCAAGCCGTTTTCGTCGGTCCCGACGAAGCCGAGGACGGTCGACGCGAGGGAACCGCTCGTGTCGACGCGCAGCCCGGTATCTTCTTCCTTGAGGGCGACGCCGGACATGTCGAGCCCGCGCACCCGCTGCGCGACGTCGTGCGATACCTTGCGGGCAATCCAGACGAACCAAAGATGGCGATCGTGCAGCGCGGCGGCGACCGAGGGATCGACCTTACCGAAGATCGCCCGCAGCTTTGCCGCGGTCGCGTCGGGATTGAGGATCTCGCGTGGTATCGCATAGACGCTCTCCGACGGCAGCGAGCGCACGAGCACGTTGCCGTTGCGGTCCAATATGCTGCCGCGGCGCGCGAAGACCTCGACCGTATCGGAGCGTTGCGCCAGCGCCTCCCTCGCATACAGCGGGCCGTTGAGCGCCTGCACGTCGCAGAGGCGCCAGGCGAGAAAGAGCGCCACGATCATGCACGCGTAAAAGAAGAGCCTCGCGCGCATCGGGGCGACGCGCGCGAAGGTTCGCTGATGCATTAATGCGCGGCGCCGCTACTGCTGGCGAGCCACCGCCGGAGCGAAGAACCCGGCGAGCGACGAGAGCACGGGAAAAGACGTCCGTGCACGCGCGACGCGCGGCGTCGCAATGTGAACCACGTCGAGACGCGCGGGTTCCGTCATTCCCAATCGCGCCGCAAGCTGCGAGAGGCGGTCGTCGGAACGCAGGGCCGAGATGCGATCGTCGAGACGCATCGTCTCCTCCTGTAGCGCCTCGCGGTTCGCTTGAGCCTTGGCGACGGCGTAGCTGAGGCCCGTCAGGCTCGACGTCAACACGACGTAGGTCATGAGCAGCAGCATCACTGCCGTCAACATCGTGAGGGTGCGCGTCACGCCCGCGTAACGCGCGCGCGTCTTCCGCGCCTTACGCCGTTGCGTCGCGGCGCGTACGGCTCGAGGATTCCCGAGGCGAACCGAACGATGGTGGCGTTGCGGCTGGAGCATCAGCTCGCCTTCCGTTGCGCCGCTCGCAGCTTGGCGCTTCGGGCGCGCCGATTCTGCGCGGTCTCGTCACCCGACGGCAGGACCGGTCGCTTGGTGAGCACTTCGAGCCGCGCGTCGTCGCGAAACGTCCGCTTGACGATGCGATCCTCGAGCGAATGGAAGCTGATCGCCACGACGCGACCGGCCGTGCGCAGCCGCCCTACCGCGGCGTGCAGGCCTTCGCGAAGCGCGTCGAGCTCGTCGTTAGCGGCGATCCGCAACGCCTGAAAGACGCGCGTGGCCGGATGTATCCGCTCGCGGCGCCCCGGCCGCCGCACGACACCGGCGACGAGGCCGGCAAACTCGGCCGCAGTGTTCGGCAGCTCGCCGCTCGCGCGTCGCGCCACGATCGCGCGAGCGATGCGCCGCGCGGAACGCTCTTCGCCGTATTGAAAGAAGATGTCCGCGAGCTCGCCCTCGCTGGCGGTGGCGAGGACGTCGTAGGCGCTTCGGCCGACGGCCGGATCCATTCGCATGTCGAGCGGCGCCGCCTTAGCGAGAGAAAATCCGCGCTCCGAATCGTCAAGTTGCATCGACGAAACTCCCAGGTCGAACAGGACCCCGTCGACGCAGGCAATGCCGGCGCGATCCAGCACGCCCTCGAGGTCCCGGAAATTTGCGTGAAAGAAGAGCAAGCGCGGGTCGGCAATCGCCGCCGCACGCGCAATGGCATTCGGGTCGGCATCGAGCGCGATCAATCGTCCACCCCGCAACCGCTGCAGGATCGCGCGAGAATGGCCACCCGCGCCGAAGGTCGCATCGACGTAGATCCCATCCGGCCGGATCGCCAAGAACTCCAGGGCCGGATCCACAAGCACCGAGACGTGCGTCACAGCGGCACCACATGCGCTAGCGTCCTACAGTCCGAACTCAGCCATGAAGCGCGGCACGTCGCCTTCGGGCGGCGTCTCGAAGGCGTATCGCTCCTTCGCCCAGATCTCGACGCGGGTCAGGAGTCCCACCGAAATAACGTAACGCTCGATGCCCGCGTAGGAGCGCAGGAGCGACGGAACCACCATGCGCCCTTGCGCGTCGCACGTCACCTCTTCCGTGTGCGCGAAGAGATAGCGCAGGGAGCGCCGGTAGGCTTCGTCCTTCTGCTGCACCGACTCGAATCGTTCGCAAATTTGGACCCACGTGGCGCTGGGGTAGAGGGCGAGACAGGCATCCGGAGGGGCGATGGTTAGGACGAACGGCGAGCCGAGCCGCTCGCGGAAGCGGGCCGGTATAATGAGACGCCCCTTGTGGTCGAGAGCATGCTGCTCCGAACCCGCAAAACGCGGGAGCTCCGCGTGCACAAACTCCTCCGAAAGGCACCACTAAGCACTACTTCACACCACTATACGCCCCAAGCAGGCCTAAGGCAAGATTTCGGCGGGCCGCTACGAGGCGCCCGAAGCGCAACCATTAGAATTGTTTAGCACTCTAAGGTGATGAGTGCTAAACGTTCTTCAGATCCTGGAGAGCTGCGCAGCTCAATACAATAGAAAGGAGCCGTACATCCATGTCCGATTTACTCGTCCGGAATGCCGGTCGCAATGCAGCGACCCGCATGGTCCCGTGGACGCCGTTTCGCGACCTGCTCGGATTCGATCCGTTCCAGTCGCTTCGATCCAACTGGGCGTTCGAATACGACGTCCGGCGAACCGAAGCCGGATACGAGGTCGAGGTCCCGGTGCCGGGATTGCGGCCCGACGACGTCGAGGTGACGTACCAGGACGGCATCGTCGCCGTCAACGGCAAGGCCGAGCGGCGCGCGTTCTCGCGCTCGTTCACGGTGCCCGAAGACGTCGATGCGGATGCGATCGAGGCCCGCGTTAACGACGGAATGCTCGTGCTGACGCTGGCGCGCCGTCCCGAGGCGCAGCCGAAGCGCATCGCCGTAAAGTAGTCCGCACGACGCTTTATGCTCGGGCCGGTCGCTGGACCGGCCCGACGCGCTTTACGGGGACTGCTCGAGCATGTCCGCGATATCGGACGATGCCGTGGGGTACCCAAAGAGCGTCGCGGTCAGCGTCGCCGCGGGGATGCGCGCGCGAATGGCCAGCGCGAAGACGTTCAACAGCTCCTCGGCGTGCTCGCCGAGGACGTGCGCTCCGAGAATTTGCCCACTTCCTTCCTCCACCACGATGCGAAATGCCGAGCGTCGCGCGCGAATTCGCCGTGAAGAGTACCAGAGCGTCGAATCGGCGCAATGGACCGTGCAACGCAACCCGCGCTCCCGGGCGCTCACTTCCGTGAGACCGGTCGATCCGAGCGCCGGAATCGTGTACACGATGCTGACGAGGCCGGCGAAATCCACGCTGTGCCGATTTCCCTCCAAGAGATTGCGCGCCGCGACCTCGCCCTCCGCCGACGCGGTCGGCGTGAGGGGCAGCCCGCCTCCGTCGGCGCAATCGCCGACGGCGTACACGGCCGGGTTGCTGGCGCTCTGCAGGAATTCGTTCACCGCGACGCCCTTCTCGGTTCGTCGCACGTTGCCGGCAGCGAGATCGAGACCGGCCAGATCGGCGGCCCGGCCGGCCGCATGCACGACGAGATCGCACTCGACTGCGAACTCCGTTCCACCGGCGCTGCCGATGACGGCGAAGCCCGCCCCGCGCGTCTCCACGCCGCGCACCGCGCAACCGACCCGCACGTCGATCCCAACGTCGCGGCTGACGTCGACGAGCGCATCGACGAGCCCCGGATCGAAGCCCGTGAGCACGCGCGGGCCGCGTTGCAGGATCACGGCCTTCGCGCCGGCACGCGCGGCGACGTGCGCGAATTCGAACGCGATGTAGCCGCCTCCGATGAATGCGACGCGGCGTGGGAGCCGCTCTAAATCGAGGAACTCGGTGCTGGTGATGAGATGCTCTTCGCCGGCGAGCCCGAGCGTAGCGGGCCGCGCCCCGGTAGCCAGGACGACGTGGCGAGCCTCCAGCCGCCGGCCGCCGACGCACATGGTCGTGGCATCGAGGAAGCGCGCGGCGCTGTGATACTCGTCTATTCCCAGCTCGCCGTAGCTCTCTTCGCGCTGCCGTGGGACGGGATCGGTGAACGTACGCTTGAAGCGCATCAGCTCTGCCCAATCCATCCGCGCATCGGCGGCGACGCCGCTGCCCCGCATGCGATCGCACCAGTCGATCAGCTCCGCCGCGCCGACGAGGACTTTCTTCGGATCGCAGCCCCGTAGCGCGCACGTTCCGCCGTAGGGGAGCTCATCGGCGATCGCCACGCGCCAGCCTGCGCGAGCGCAGGTCGTGGCGACCGTGTTGCCGGAGCTGCCCGTGCCGATGACGAGCAGATCGTAGGCCGTCACGCGTGTGCCGCCTTTGCGGCACGTTCGCCGTCGATGAGGACGCGCTTGCGCTCGAGACCCCAGCGATATCCGCCGAGTTCGCCCGATCCGCGAATGACGCGATGGCAAGGAATGAGGACTGCCACCGGATTTCGCGCGCACGCTTGTGCGACGGCGCGCGCGCCGTCTGGCACGCCGATTGCGCCGGCGACTTCCCCGTACGAGGCGACGTCGCCGGAAGGAATCGTCTGGAGATACTTCCAGACGCGCATGTGGAAGGCGGTCGCGTGGATGTCGAGCGGAAGGTCGGGCCGCGGAATTTCTCCTGCGAGGTGACGGGAGATCGCGTCCACCCATGCGAGAAAACCGGCCGGGTAGGGGTCGCGCATCGGCTCGATGTCCGCCTTTGTATACTCGTCGCGCAGGCGCGCGACCAGCTCCTCTTGCACATCGCCGAACCCGACGAAGCAGATGCCGCGATCCGTTGCTCCGATGACCATGAGTCCGAGCGGCGTCGGGAACACCGCATATGAGATGGCGACGCCTTCACCACCGCGGCGATACTGCGCCGGCGTCATGCCCAAGCTGGAATTCGCGCGGTCGTAGATGCGGCTCGTCGAGCCGTAGCCGGCGTCGTGCGCGGCCCGATCGATGGATCCTGATTTGGCCAGTGAATCCTTGAGCCTGGTCAGGCGCACCGTCGCGAGGTACTGCTTGGGCGTGACCCCCACCACCGCTTTGAACGTGCGGGCGAAATGGAAGCGGCTCATCGAAGCGCGCGCGGCAAGCTCAGCCAGCGTCAAGGCTTCATCGCTATGATCCTCGACGTACCGGCAGACATCGTGGATAAGGTCGGCGTTGTGATTCCTTTTCGACATGCCTAGGACTCTAGCGGTGTCCGTGCCGGAAATCCAGCGGAAAATTGCTCGTTATGGCGACGGCGGCCTGCCTGCCAGGCCTGCCCGACGGATGAGAAGAAAGGCGCAGGTGCGATGAGTCGACTGCTCGGGATCTGCGGCCTTCTCGGCCTGCTATACGGATGCAGCGGCGGCAGTTACCTGCCGTACGCCTCGCACTCCCTCGACCCCGCGAGCATTAGCCTGCTGGTCAACGACGCCGCCGCGAGCGAAGGAGTTCCGCCCGGACTGATCCGGGCCGTATTGATGGCCGAGTCGGCTGGCAATCCCTCGGCGGTCAGCGTCGCCGGAGCGCAGGGCTTGATGCAGCTCATGCCCGGCACCGCGGCGGGCTGCGGCATCGCCAATCCGTTCGACCCGACCGAAAACGTGCAGTGCGGTACGGGTTATCTCCGTTCGCTGCTCCATCACTACCATAACGACGTCACGCTCGCCGTTGCCGCATACAATGCCGGTCCCGGAGCCGTCGATCGCTATCACGGCGTGCCTCCATATCCCGAGACGCGCGCGTATGTCGTCCGCGTGCTCAACGCGTACCGCAGCTATTAGGAGTCGCCTCCGCTCTTGGCGCGGTCCGCAATTCGCCGTTCGTACGACGTAGTCGCGGTTCAGGAATTTCAATGGCTACGCTGACGCATCGACAGCCCCTCCGTCGCGTCGGCGCTCCGCTGTTTCGCATTCCGATCCTCGACGGCTATCTGCTTAGAGAAATGGTGGGACCGTTTCTGTTCGCGCTCGGAGCGTTCTTGTTGTTCTGGGCTCTCAACATCTTCTTCCTCGCGGCCGATTACATCATCAATCAGCACGCCCCGTTCTTCCTCGTGCTGCGCTTCGTCGTCTTCCGCATCCCGCAGGCGACGCCGATGGCTTTCCCGTTCGCCTCTCTCTTCGCCGCGCTGCTGGCGATGGGCCGCGTGATGGGCGACAACGAGGTGACCGCGATGCGCACAGCCGGCATCCCGGTCATGCGCATCGTCCTCTCGCCGTTCGTCTTCGGCCTAACGATGTTCGCGATTTCCTACGGGATCAACGAGTGGGTCGCTCCCCGGTCCGTCGACCTTTCAACTCGCACTTTTTATCAGATCATCTATCACACCGACGCGTTGCCCGTGGAACCGCAGTTCTTCCGCAAAGATCCCGACACGGGCAACACGTTCTACGTTACGCAAGTCGCCCCGGACAACAAGACCATGATGGACGTGCAGATCTTCAAGCCGGCGAAGTACGGAATGTGGAATGAGACGCTCCAGGCAAAAACCGCTTCGGTCGTGGGCAGCTCGCTCGTGCTGCACGACGTCATCGATACCCGCTACAACAACGACGGATTCCTAACAAACCAGCAGCGGGTGAACAACGTCACCATCGGCCTGCCGCTCGGCGAGACGGCGTCGCAGTTCGTGAGTCAAGTCAACAATGACCCCTGGACGATGAGCAGCAAATCGTTGCGTGCACAGGTCAATGCGCTGCAGGCGCAAGGCATCGGGGGCACGGCGATGGGGAACCTGGAGATCAATCTCGCGGACAAGCTCGCGTGGCCCTTTTCGTGCATCATCGGAGTCGTCGTGGCGCTGCCGCTGGCATTGCGCTTCGGAAAGCGCGGCAAGACGCTCGGTATCGCACTCTCGATCATTGCTTTCTTCGTCTACTACTTAATGGTGTCGGCGGCCGCGGCGTTCGGCCGCAATGGAGCGCTCAATCCCTATCTGGCCGCGTGGTTGCCGAACCTCATCATGGGAACAGCCGGTGCGCTTCTATTGTTGTTGGAAGAGCGCTGACGCGCCGGCGGTGCGAAAGCGCGGCATTGCCGCAGTCACCGCTCTGGCCGCGTTCTTGACGTGGGCCGTCCCGATCGGTGCGCCTGCGGCCGACGATGACCGGCAGGAACAGGTCGCGCTTTCGCTGCTCAACGGGCAGAGTTGCGCGCAGCGCTACGCCGGCGATGCCGGTTCGGGCGCGAACACCGTCGCGCAAACGACGAGCACCCCGCAGGGCAGCCCCACGCCGGCGGCGAGCCCGAGTCCCTTCTCCACGCCGGGCCTCCCGGGCGTCCCCGCGGGCGTCGGCAACGGCACCTACACGGTCAACCCCCCGCAGCGCCCGCGGCCGGGCGCATCGCCGGCGGTCACGCCGCCGCCTATTCCGACGGCCACGCCGAGCCCGACGGTCTCCACCGAGCCGATCTTCCTGATACGCGGCGGCGAGACGCCGCCGCCGATTCCGCCGGCGGGCCAGGCTACGCCGGCACCCACTCCCGAGCCCACCGGGGTTCCGACGCTCGCGCCTGGATTCGTCGCCGTGATCTCGGACAAATGGAGCGGCAACCGCGAGCGCGGCCAGCCCAGCGACGCGATCGGCAACGTGCACATCTACTACGGCGACGAAGAGATCGTCGGGGACAAAGCTCACTTCGACGGTGACCGCACGATCACGATCACCGGCCATCCGTTTCTCATCAATCACGAGCACAACTCCGTGCTGACGGGCGACGTCATCGTCTTCGACACCGTCGCCCAAACCGCGAAGCTAACCAACGGCAAGGGCGCGAGCGACGAAGGCGTGCAGCGCGGACTCGTGCACTTCCAGGCGAGCGACCTGCACACCGATCCCGACGGGACCGCGCACGGTCTCAATCCGTACGTGACCACGTGCGAGAATCCACGCGGCGGCTACCACATCACCGGCAAGGACATGGAGGTCTACCCGGGCGACAAGATCGTGATTCACAAGGCAGTGCTATGGCTGGGGCTCGCCGCGGTGTTCTACCTGCCCTTACTCATCATTCCGCTGCGCAGCGTCGAGAACCAGCGCTCCCGAGCGCGTTGGTTCCCCGAGGTCGGGTACGACTCGTACGAAGGCGCTTGGATCAAGATCCAGATCCCGTTCGGCAAGGACCAATACTACTACGGCTACTACATCGTCAATTATTTCACGAAGCTCGGCCTCGGCTTGGGGTACGTCGGATTCTATTCCAGCAAGAAAGGCCGCCGATCGGTTAGCGTCAACGTCTACACGATCAACAATCAGACCGGCGGAGGGCGGCAGTCCAACGTCGCGGTGCAGGAGCAGGAGAATTTCTCACAGCACCTGCGCGGAAACTTCCAATTTGCGTATCAGTCCAACTACGGCCCCCTGGTTAGCATCCCGCCGAACGAGACGATCAGCGGGGCGATCGTGCACCAGACCGCGCAGACGTCGCAGAACTATAGCGTCTCGCACAGCTCGGTCGGCGGCCAGTCCAGCAGCAACAGCTTCACGTTCAGCGACACGCGTCAGTTCAACCAGAATCTCAATCAGACGACCACCTATAACATCAGCGAGAGCAACGCGAGCTTTGGCGGGTTTTCTTCGTTCAACAACCAATCCGAGTTCGACTATCTGATGCAGTACACCACGGCCGGCGCCGACTACCAGATGGAATTCGACAAGATCTACTCGCTGCAGGCCACCGGTATCAATAAAATCCCCGAGTTTCAAGTGCGGCCCAGCGACTTCTTCCAGCACTTTTTCATCCCGCTGTCGGCGCAGCTCACGGTCGGCGAGTACAGCGAGCCCGCCGGAGAGGGGGAGCCGCGCAGTCTTGCCACCTGGCGCGGCGACGCCAATCTGGTCGCCGGACCGTTAGACGCGAAGGTCCTCGGCAGCGATTTCGAGGGCACGGTGACCGTCGATCAGTACGCCTATGGCACCGGCGACCTGAAGGCCGCGATCGAGCAAGACCTGAGCCTGACGACGCCGATCGGCTCCCACATGGTCAACACGCTGACGTATAACGAGGCCAACTACAACGGACCGGCGCTCGTGCCGTTCCAATACCTCGACCAGCAGCCGACCATGAACACCAAGAACGCTCAGGACTTGCTGCGAATCTTCAATGACGACGTCTACGCGGTCTCGCTCGGCTGGTCGACCAACTTCGACGGCATGGCCCAGCCGCTGAGCTATCAGATCACGGCGAAACCGTCGCCGCGCTCCGTCGTGCTGCTGAGCGGGTCGTTCATTCCCGGCCCCGGCATGGGCTTCGAGACCACGAATCTCCAGCTGTCCACGCCGTTCGGACGCGACGCGTCGCTGCAGTTCGTCACGAACATCAACTGGCGGCCGTCGCTCGGGCTTGGCCAATTTTTCTCTGACAAGATCATCTACTACACTCGAACGATCGGCAACTGCTACCAGTTGATGGTGATGTATAACGAATCGCAGCAAGCCATCAACGTCGGCCTCAACCTGCTCGCCTTCCCGACGCAGACCGCGGTCTTCCAAATCGGCTCCCCGCAACCCGTGGTGCCGACGACCTTCAACTTCTGATATCTCGTTGGTTGTCGTTGAGCCAGCCGACATCCCGTTCGCGCGGCCGCTTGCTCGGCGCATCCGGCGCCTCGCTGCACTCGGCCTCTGCGCCGCTCCCGCCATCCATGGCTCCGCGGCGCATTCACACGCCGCCCGAGCGGGACGTCGGCCGGCTCGACAACAACCAACGACGCTCGGCAGTTAAAGGTCGATTTTTGAATTGCATAGCCGGATCGCGATTGATCGAGCGTTCGGACGTGCCCGATGCGAAGGCTCCAGCTTTTTCGCAAAAGACAGGATGTCGTATTCCTTTTGTGTTGCGAAAAAGTGGAGCAGTAGGAGCGAGCCCGGATGGCGAGCGACGGGCGTCTTCGCATCGGGCATGTCCGAATGCGATGATCAATCGCAGTTCGAGGCGGATGCTCTTTAGATCAGACGGCGTCGCATTGAGGGTGGCCGCACGCGCAGGTTTCCGATTCGATTCCTTCTTCGGTCGCGCGGCGGCAGTAGTCGCTGCAGTAGATCTCTCCTCCCGCGACCGGACCGATCAGGCTGCAGTTGCAGAGATCGTGACTGCACTCGATCGGAGCTTCATGCATCGGTTACGACGACGGACACGGAGGGTAGGGAGGGCCGGGGTTGTTCGAGATCTCGACGCTGACGATCTGCGCCGCGGGATCGGAAGGGGTGTACTTTGCGTAGTACGTGTTATCGAAACAGGTGCGCATGTCCAGCGTGGGCGACACGAACTGCGGATCGACGGGTCCCCCGAACCCGAGCGAGTCGTAAAAGTACCACGTGCCCTGCTGCGAGTTCTGCGTCGTGAACGCGTTGAAGGTCCAAATCTGGGGCGGGGTCGCGCTCGGCGACGGCGACGGCGAGGCGATGCCGCGAAATACCTTCTTGCTCGCGAGGATAGAAAATTCGGTGCCGCTGCCGTTGCTGTTGAGGTTGTACACGAACGTCTGCGGGGTCGTGCCAAGTGTCAGCCAGCTGGGCGGGACGTGCGGATTCTTGCTCGCCACGAACTGCACGGCCTCGGCCGACGACGCGACGCCGTTACCGAGCGCCAGCGCCGCGAACGAATATCCTCTCCAGTTCGTTTGCAGCGTGTCGGTCGAGGGCGTGAAGCCGTCGCCCGTCGTGTTGAACACGATCATGTATCGATAGTTGGAGAAGTTGAAGGGTGCCGCTACGTCAAAGTGTATGGCCAGGAATCCCGGAGTCGCGCCGCCCGGCCCTAGGCCGGGAGGGTTCGGCGTCACTTGGCGACCGCATGCAGCAACGATGAACGCCGTTACGAACACGACGATAAAACCGAAATTCAATCTTCGAATCATGCTCTCCTCGAGCGCCGTGCGCGACGCAGGCATTGCCGCCTGCGGAGCATTGGCTCTTTCGGCGGCGTTCCCAAAGTTCGGTGCGGCATGGCTCGTCCCGTTTGGGATTGCGGCGCTGTTCTGGGTGTGGCAAGGTGCCTCCTTGAAGCGCGCGGCGTTACTCGGTTGGTTCGCCGGATTAATCTTCTTCGCGATTGACTTCGCGTGGGTGGGGCATACGGTCGGTCACTATATCGGCGTGTTCGGCCCTTTTCTCGCGCTCGGTCCCGCGCTCGTCGAAGCGCCGTTCCTCGCAGTCGCCGGGGCCTTGGCCGCCTTTGCGTTTTCACGCATGCATCGAGCGGTCGCTCCGTTGGGAGCGGCGGCTGCATTCACGCTGTGTGAGTGGCTTCGCTCCATCGGCGCCCTCGCCGTACCGTTCGATCAGCTCGGCTATACGCAGGCGGACTCTCCGCTGCGCGCAATCGCGGCGTATGCCGGCACCTTTGGGATCACGTTTGCGCTGTGCGTGCTGGGCGCGTACGGCGCCGACGCCGTGCGCCGGCAAACGTACCGGGCTTTTGGGATCGCCGTCGCCGCGATCGTCGCGGTGACCGCCATTGCGTGGATCGCCTGGCCCGCGCGCAGCCTCCCACCCGCCACAGTTCCGGTCGCGGCAGTGCAAGGCAACATCGCGCAGTCGTTCAAGTGGAGCTCGCTGGGGCTCGCGGTGCGCCGTTACACGGCGATGACGCGCGTCGCGGCCGCAGCCCATCCCCGTCTGATCGTCTGGCCGGAGACCGTAATCACCACGGATCTCGAGGCCGATCCGGCGCTGCTGTCGCGGTTCCAGAAACTCGCGGGCCAAACGCGCGCGACGCTCGTCGCCGGCAGCCTCGCCGCGGCCGGTCCGGCGATCTACAACGCGCTCTACGTGTTTGCACCGGGCGGCCAGTACTCGATCTACCACAAGCGCCAGCTCGTGCCGTTCGCCGAATGGTTCCCGGCGAGAGCATTCCTCTCGTGGCTGCCCTACATTGCGAACCTCAACGGCGGCCTGACGCCGGGGCGCGTCGACGGCGTCTACCCCACCACGGCGTTGCGGATCGCGCCGCTGATCTGCTGGGAATCGGCCTTCGCCGACCTCGCCTACGCGCAGGTGCGGGGAGGCGCACAACTCCTGGTCATCAGCACGGACGACGCGTGGTTCGGGCAGACCTCGGGGCCGTACATGCATGCCCAGATCGCGCAGCTGCGCGCGATCGAGAGCGGCGCCTACGTCGTGCGGGCGGCGGCGACGGGAATCAGCGGAATCATCGCGCCGGACGGAACCTGGCGGGCGCGCGCGGGGCTCGCACGCCGGACGATCGTCGCGGGGCTCGTCGGACCGCCCGTGCCAACGGTATTTTCGCGAATCGGTCCAACCAACATCGCTCTCATGCTGCTCGGTCTCTACGTGCTGCCGCTGCTGCACCTGCTGCCGCTCCCGATGGCGGAATCGGACGTGGGCGCCGATGAGTGGTAAGAAGCGGCTGTGGCGCCGCCTCGCCATCCTGGCGGGGACGCTGTTCCTCGTTTGGGTCGTTGTGGAGATCGTGCTGGCGGGCCGCGGCACGCCGCCGCTGCCGCCAGGCCAGACGCCGATCGACCTGCGCGGCGGCCACGTGATGAACAATCACATCAGCACCAAGTCGTGGAGCTTCGACTACGATCGAGCCCACCTCTCGCCCGACGGGATGAGCGGCAGCGTGGACGGCGTGCGCAACGGCATCGTGTTCCGTAAGGGAAAGCCGTACCTGCGAATCTCCGCCGCCCACATCAGGCTCAACATTGAATCGCTGGACTTCACGGCGGTGGGAAAGGTCCACATCGAACGCATCAACGACCCGCAGCGCCGCGCCTTCGATACGGACCTCGTCACCTGGACGAATGATGCCAAGCTATTACGCATGGATCATCCGAGGTACGTGCATTCTGGAGACCAAACATTGAGGATCGACGGTATCACCGTCAATTTCGACGACAACACCATCCACCTCGGGAAGCTGAACGGAGGAGTCAACATTCAGCGCTGACGCGCTTCAGCGGTTCTCGTCGCTCAGTTTCTTCTTCGCTTCGGCGATCAGCTTCTTGACCTTCTGACCGCCCTTGTGTCCGATCTCCTCATAAAAGTCGGAACCGTACTTTTCCTTGACGACCTTGCCGCCTTTTTGACCGATGGACTCGTAGAACTCGACGCCGTGTCGGTCGCGCGTGGCCTTTCCGCCCTTGCGTCCGATGTCTTCATAAAACGTCGACCCGTAGCGGTCGCGTACGGTATCGCCGCCCTTCTTGCCCGCCTCGCGCACGGACATCTCGCGCTTGGCGCTGCGGTCGCCCTTTTCAGCCATCGGTCTATGCTAGCGGTATGCTACGAGGCCGCAGCCTTACGCTTGGGGCGCTGACCGCCTTTCTGGCCGATCACTTCGTAAAACGACGGGCCGTACTTGCTCTTCGTGGCCTCGCCGCCCTTACGACCGATCTCCTCGTAGAACTCCGACCCGTACTTCGCCTTCACGCGCTCGCCGCCGCGACGGCCGGCTTCGCGAACGCTCATACCGCCGGCTTGTCCAGACTCTTGTGCCATGTCTAATCCTCTCTTGGAATGGATAAAGTTACTCTTTCCCATACAAGCGCTCGGTAAACTCAGGATTTGCTGAGAATTATGCCCAAAGGGTCGGGGAACCACCGCTTTCGGGCGGTCCGGATGAAGACTTCGTTAAGAGAGGGCCTCGAAGACCTCGCGCGCGCGTTTCCGCAGGCGGCCAAGGTTACCGTCGTTCTCGATCAGGAAGTCGGCACGCGGGTGCGCCTCCTCCGGCGCGATCTGCGTCGCAATCCGTGCGCGCACGCGCGCCTCGTCGATGCGATCGCGCTCTACAACGCGCGCGATGCGCTGCTCCAGCGGTGCCAGGACCAGTACCGTCTTATCGACCAGATGATCGTACCCCGTCTCAAAGAGCAGCGGCACGACGTGCACGATGACCTGACCGGGCTTGGCCGCGGCCTCGCGGTCCATCGCACGGCGGCGAATGTGCGGATGGAGCAAGGCGTTCAGGCGCTCGCGCGCCGCGGGATCGCTGAAGACGATCTCCGCGAGCGCCGCCCGGTCGAGCACGCCGTTGCGAACGACGTGCGGCCAGACCCGAGCGATCTGCAGCAAGCCATCGCTCTGGGGTCCGACGACCTCGCGCGCGATCGCGTCGGTATCGACGATGAAGGCACCGAATTCGGCGAAGAACGCAGCAACCTGACTCTTCCCCGCCCCGATGCCGCCGGTCAGACCAACGCGCATCGCGCCATCTTAGGAGCTCGCGTCCGGCCTTTCTGCGGAGCTTACCCCGAGCGGAGTCGAGGGGTCTTCGACGTCTTCCTCGACCGCGTAGCGCTCGATCTCCTCGGCCGGCACGTCTGCGACGTGTTGGATCGAGGCGGTGATCCGGCGCGTGGAATGGTTGATCGTCAGCAACGTGACCTCGACTTCTTGTCCCGCGACGAACGTGGCGGATGCGTCGAACTCTCCCTTGGGAACCATCGCCAAGATCCCGGGAATCACTTCTACCAGCAGGTAGTTGGGCGTCACCTTGACGATTTGCGCCGTCAGTTTGTTGGTCTCGTATAGCCGGTCCGCGTATTGATCCCACGGATCGGGCAAGGCATGCTTGACCGAGAGACTCACCTTTTTCGCGTCCGGATCGAACTTCATGATCTCGACTTGGACGACGTCTCCGATCTTCACGACCTCGGAGGGATGCTTGATGCGCGCGTACGACAGCTCGCTGTTGTGAATCAAGCCGTCGATGCCGCCGAGATCGACGAATGCGCCGAAGTCCGCGAGACGCACGACGACGCCCTCGCGAATCTGACCGACCTCGAGCGTGTCGAGCAGCTCCTGTTTCTTGGCCTGCAGCTCCTCTTCCAGCACTAGGCGCTGCGAGAGCACCACGCGATGGCGCTTGTGATCGAGATCGATCACCTTGAGACGCAGATGCTGACCGACGAGCTCGTCGAGATTCCCGACGGGCTGGCGGCGTATCTGCGACGCCGGAACGAATCCGCGCATGCCGAGGTCAACCAGCACGCCGCCTTTGACGACTTGCGTTACCGTGGCTTCGATGACTTCATCTCGGTCGTGCGCTTCGATGACTTTTTCCCAGGTCTTCAGCGCACGAGCGCGACGCTCCGATAAAAAGAGCGTGCCGTCCATCTCGTCGATGCGATGAACCATCACCTCGAGCGTATCGCCTACTTTGAGGAGTTTGGGATCGACCGCGAGCGAGAGCTCGCGGAAAGGAAGGACGCCTTCGGATTTCCCGCCGACGTCGACGAGCACTTCGTCCTTGTCCTTCTGGACGATCGTACCGGTGAGCAATTGGCCCTCGTCGAGGACCCGGAGCGATTCCTCGTACAGGCGTTGCTCGAGCGCTAGTTGGTCTTCTTCGTACTTGATCGGAGCGACTTCAGTTGTAGAGATTGGTGTTTCCCACTTTCATAATTTTTTTTAGCGTTGGCATCGGCGGCACCACCAGGTCCCGCGTTGCGCCACCACCGTGCGAACGATTCTGCCGCCGCATCGCGGACACTCGCGCCCGCGCCTGCCGTAGACCGAAAGGTCGTACTGAAAACTTCCCCGCAGTCCGCCGGAGTCCACGTAGTCGTCGACGCTCGTTCCGCGCCGTGCGATGGCGCGTCGCAAAACCTCGACGATGGCGTGACGTAAGCGGCGAGTTGCCGGTTTCGTCAATGCCCGGGCGGGCCGGCTCGGACGTACCCGGGCTTCCCAGAGCGCCTCGCACGCATAGATGTTGCCGATGCCTGCGACGCGCCGCTGATCGAGGAGCAGTGCCTTGATCGGCGTCGTCCGCCCCGCCAGCATACCCGCAAAGGCCTGTTGTGTAAAGCCTGAGGAGAGCGGCTCGATTCCGAGCTCCCGGTCCCACGCTTCACCCGGTGCCACTAAGCGCATGCGGCCGAACGTGCGGACGTCCGAAAAACGCAAGTGCCGCCCGCCGTCGAGGTGCAGCACGAGATGCGTCGCCGGGTATTCCGGCGCCGCGGCCGGCGCGACGACGAGCCGGCCGGTCATACGCAAGCTCGTGACCAGCGAGTGCCCCGAGCCGAGCTCGATGACGGCGTATTTTCCGCGCCGCCGGACGGCCGCAATACGCTCGCCCGCAACGGCCGGTTCGAAGCGCACGCCGGACGGCGCGATCGCCATCTTCGCGAGCCGAAGCTCGGCGCATTCGATGGTCCTGCCCACGATCGTCCCGGACAAGCCGCGAACTATCGTCTCGACCTCAGGAAGCTCCGGCACTATGTGGCCGGCGGGACGCCGTGCAGGTCGAGCGTCGTGCCCGGAACGATCCCGTCTTTGGCGGCCTCGCCCGCCGGCAGCTCGATGACGTATTTTGCGGCGCCGGCTTCGCGCGGAATGTCTTGGTCGGGAAGCGTCCGTGAGACGACCGCGACGTTCGCGAACACTCGCCGAACTTTGCCGTCGGCGCCGATGAAGACCATGTCGAGGGGCACGAGCGTGTCCTTCATCCAAAACGCGATCTGCCCGTCGCCGTCGAATACGAAGATCATGCCGGTGTGTGGCGAGAGGTGCGTTCGATTCATCAGCCCGTACTCGCGCTGCGATTGTGTGCGCGCGACCTCGAGCGACAGATCGGCGTGCGGGGCGTGAACGACGACGAGCTGCAAGGCCGCCGCCAACAGCGACGCGAGGCTAAACACGCTCGAACGCCTCCTCGTCCATCGGCTCGACGTCGTACCAGTTGCGCGCCGCCTTGAGCGTGACCTCGAGCGGCACCGACAACGCGGCCGCGTGCTCCATGTGGTCGCGCACTAGCGCCGACGCGCGCTTGAGGTCCTCCTTGCGAACCTCGAAGATCAACTCGTCGTGGATCTGCAACAGCATCACGGCGTCGAGTCCCGCCTCGCGCAGCGCACGATCGATGCGCACCATCGCGAGCTTCATCAAGTCCGCCGCGCTGCCTTGGAGCGGGGCGTTGGTCGCCTCGCGCTCCGCGGCCGCGCGCAGCATGTAGTTTCCCGAGATGAGCCCCGGCATGTACCGGCGGCGCCCGAGGATCGTCGAGACGTAGCCGGTGCGGCGTCCCTCCTCGATCGTACGCTCGATATAGGCACGAACGTCCGGGAAGCGCGCGAAGTATGCAGTAGTGATCTCCTTTGCCTCGGCCCGGCTGATCTCCAGGCGCTGCGCCAGCCCGAAATCGGACATGCCGTAGAACAGCCCGAAATTGACGCTCTTGGCCATTCGCCGCTGATTCGCGTCAACGTTTCGCTCCGGGGGGACGTTGAAGATCTGGCGCGCCGTGAAGTCGTGAATGTCGGCCGATTCGTGGAAGGCCGCGCGCATAGCGGCGTCCCCGGAGAGATGCGCCATCAATCGGAGCTCGATTTGGCTGTAGTCGGCGGCGAGCAGTACGTGATCGTCGTCGCGCGCAACGAACGCTCGGCGAATTCTTCGGCCGAGCTCGCCGCGCACGGGAATGTTTTGGAGGTTCGGATTCGTCGACGAAAGGCGGCCGGTCGCGGTCGCCGTCTGATTGAACTCCGTCCTCAAGCGGCCGTCGCGCGCATCGACGAGGCGTGGGATCACGTCGACGTACGTGTTCTTGAGCTTCGTGACTTCGCGCCATTCCAGCACGAGCGCGCAGATCGGATACTCGCGCGCCAGTCCTTGCAACACCTCGACGCCGGTCGCCCAGCCGGTCTTCGTCTTCTTGCCGCCGGGTATTTGGAGTTTTCCGAACAGGACGTTTCCGAGCTGCTGTGGCGATCCGATGTTGAAATCCTCGCCCGCGAAATCGTGGATTTGCTTTTGCAGCCGCGTCGCGGCTGCATCCACCTCCGCGCCGACCGTCGCGAGCTCGCGCGGATCGATCGTGACGCCAGCAGATTCCATCCGCGCGAGCACCGGCGCGAGCGGCACCTCCACGTCTTCGTACAGAGATAACTGGCCGCGCGCCTCGAGCTCCGCGCGGCCCTTGTCGAGAAGGGCGAACGCAGCGTCGGCGTGCGCGGCGGCATCGTCGGGCAGGTCCACGCCGAGGAAACGCTTCGCCGCGTCCTCCGCCTGCGCGAAACCGCGGGAAGGGTCGAGAAGGTGCGCCGCAATCATCGCGTCGTCCGAGAACGTCGCGTCGGGCAGGCCCGCGGCACTCAGCGCGTGCAGCAGGCGCTTTGCGTCGTAGGCGCCGACGCGCGCCTTCGACGCGAAGATGCGCTCGAGCGCCGCGCGCACCGGCGTGCGGGCAAGCGCGCCGCGCCCGAAGCTCACTGCTTCGCCGGCCTTGGCGCTCACTCCGACCGCGTCGCCCGCAAGCGCGAAGACGACGCGCGGTGCATCCGCAAGCGCGCTCAACTCGCTCGCGAGCCGCTCGAACTCGGGTGGATCGGCCGACGGCACGTAGCTGCGATAGTTTCCCTTCAGGCGAGCTCCGCTCTCGAACAGCGGAAGGTCAGGCGGAGGCGCCAGCTTCGAGAGCAGCGTCTTGAATTCGAGCTCGCTGTAGAGGTGGTAGAGATCGCCGTCGGCGGGCGGTGCGTAGCGGCAGCTCTCCCAGTCGATCGGCAGCGGCAGGTCTCGCCGTACCATTGACACGGCGCGGCACAGACAAGCCTGCTGGCCGAACTGCTCGATCAATTTTTCGAGCTTAGGGCTTCCGGCGAGCGCCGGGTTTGCGACGAGCGCGTCCAGGGAGCCCGCGGCCTGCAGCAGCCTGCTCGCCGTCTTCTCGCCGACGCCGGGAATCCCGGGCAGGTTGTCCGACGGATCGCCCTTGAGGCCCCGGAAGTCGGGGAGCTGCGCCGGCTCGAGCCCGAAGCGCTCGCGGACGGCGGCAGGGTCGTAGCGCCCGAGCTCGGTGATGCCGCGCCGCGTCGTCAACACCGTCGTTCGCTCGTCCACGATTTGCAGGAGGTCGAGATCGCCGGTCACGACCAACGTCTGCTCACCCTCCTCCTCGGCCTGGCGCGCGAGCGTCGCAATCACGTCGTCGGCCTCTTGTCCCTCGATCTCGACGATCGGAATGCGAAAGGTGTCCAACACGCGCCGAACGAGGCCGAACTGGCCGCGCAGCTCGTCGGGCATCACGCGCCGCTGCGCCTTATATTCGGCGTACAGCGCGACGCGCTCGACCGGCATGCCCTTGTCGAACGCGGCGATGATGTGCGTCGGTTTCTCGTCGGCGATCAACTTGTTGAGCATCATCGTGAAGCCGTACACGGCATTGATCGGCGTGCCGGCGGCCGTGTTAAGCGGCGGCAACGCAAAGAACGCGCGGTAGACGAGGCCGTACGTGTCGAGCAACATCAACGCCATGGCTGTGCCTCGCGATAGGTCAGCGCACGACGACCGTCGACGAGGCCTCGCTCACGCTGCCGTCGTCGAAAATGTCGAGCACCGAGAGCGTGTATCTTCCACTGCTCTCGGGCAGCGCGACGCCGATCCCGTCTGCGCCGGCTCGGCCGACGCTCCAGCCGACGGCTTCCGTGTCCGCCTGCGCAAGCGACGCTTCCGCCGGCGGCTCCGACCGACGAACGAAGCTCAACACCTGTGCGTGATCGCCCGTGGAGTTCACCCACGGATGCCACGTCAAGCTCTCCGGCGCGCTGCTCTGCGTCGTGGTCACGCCGACGGCAAGGAGCGCCGGCGCCGACGAAAAGATCGCGCTGCCCGAGGGTGCCCCACGACTGATTCGCACGACGATCGTGCCGCGTTGTGCGGCCTCACCGTCGAGCGCGATCCTTGTCGCTTGGCCCGGCGCGAACTCCGCATTCGTCAGCGCGACGTGTGACGACTGTGGGCGGCCCGGGGCGGCGAGCGCCAGCGGCACCGTGCTCCACTCGATTGCGCCGTCGCGCACGAACGCCGCACCGATGCGCAGGTCGCCCGCCGCGTCCGCCGCGCGCAAACGCGTGACGGCGCGTCCGCCGGACGTCCGCAGGACGTGGGTCTGAACTCCGAGCGCGCTCTCGAACGTGACGAGCGCGTCGCCCTGCGAGCCCGGCGCGGATGCGTCCACCGTCACGTCGTCGCCGGCGCGATAGGACGTACGATCGAGCGCCAAGCGCACGTTACCGCTCGTGCCGTCGCTGGTCGCTGCCGGCGCCTGCGGATCGATCTGCACTTGCGCGGCATCGGTGGCGCGGCCGCCGTGATCGACCGAGGCGACGATGAGATTCGTTCCGAGCTCCGGCGAGCTGAAGCTTCCGCGCGCGTGTCCGTCGGCGTCGAGCCGGACGAGCTGCTGCGCCACCGAGGCTCCGTGTGCCATTCGCACGTCGACCTCGGCGCCCGCGAGCGGCTTGCCGTCGAGGGACTGCGCATAGACGTCGAAGTTCACCGGCATCCCCAGACCCTGTTCCGCATGGTCGAGATGCAGCCGGATCGCGGCCTGCGCGGTCGGCACCTCGACCCGGGTGTCCGCCGTCGCACCACCCGCCTCCACGTGCACGCCGTACGTCGAGGCGAGGTCGTCGCTCGGGCGCGGGATCTTCACGGTAGCGTTTCCGTTCTGATCGGTGGCAAGCGCCGTGTCGAGCCACCGCGTCGTCGCCCAGGGCTCCTCGTCGCCGGCGTACCCGAGGTAGACGTGCGGCGAGCGCATGACGGTGACGCGGACGGTCGCGCCGCCGCTGGAGGCGTGAATCAGCAGCGGGACGTCCTGGCTCCAGTCACACCCGCCGCCGCACGCGGAAACCACGCGCAGCGTCAGCCCCCCGGCGTTGGCGTCGACGTGCACCGTCGCCCCGCCGACGCCGCGATCGGCCTGCGCCAGCACGGTATAGTCGCCGGCGGCCGCGTTCTGCGGAATCGCGAAGGACGTCGTGAAGGCGCCGGCGTCGTCGAGCGCCACGCGATGCTCGGCGATCTGCCGCGCGCCGTCGCGCAGCGTCACGAGGGCGCTTCCGCTGCTGGCCTTAAGGATGCCGCGCGACCGCGTGCGGGCAAATCCAACGACGCGCACGGCGTCGCCGGCGTGGACGACGGCGGAGTCGGTCCGCACGCCAACGATGGTCTCCGGAAGCGGCGCCTGCGGCAACAGGCTCAAGAAGGCGTAGCTGTCGCCCCATTGCGCGAGCGCGAAGACGGGGCGCGGCCACCGATTCCACGTGACGATGCCGTCGGCATTGGTCACGCTCGTCGCAAACGTCCGGTTCACAACGAACGCGACGCGCATGCGCGCAAGCGGCCCGCCCGTGCCCAGATCCGCGCCGTAGACGAGCAGTCCGCTGGGCGTCTCCTTCGATACGATGCCGATGCGAGTGCGATTGATCCAGACTTGCTCGCCGACGTCCCCGCGCCGCGCCTCGACCACGAAGAATCCCTCGCGCGCTCCGAGCGGCAGGTTCACTTCGCTCGATTCGAACTGATAGCCGCCGGGAGGCGTAAAATTAAAGGATAGCAAGGGACGGCGCCCCGCGGTGAGGATCGCGCGCGAGCGCAAGTTGGATCCAGCGGTCAGCACGTCGGCGGGATCGACGCGATACACCGAAAACGCGACCGGTGCGCTCGAGTAGGTATCCAAGCGGACCGTAGTCGGCTTCCACGGAACGCTCGAATCCGCGGCAAACAGTTCGAAATACGCGTCGAGCCGATGCAGGTCCACGATCGGGCGCTCGGCTCGCACGGGAGCGATGCCGACGGCGACCGTCACAAGAACGACCGCAAGAGCACGAGTCATCTCGCACGCTGCTTCGGCAGGTTCACATGGGAGGCCCGCGTAAAGCGCAGTACGGTGGACGAATATGCGGCGGGAGAGCGACCGACGTCAACGCGATGCCGTTTCTGCGGCTTCGAGGAAGGGCAGAGTGACGGTCGCGCGGTGCGAGAGAAGGCGCATCTGCAGGTCGTCGTGGCCTGCGGATCCTGCGGCCATCCATTTGCCGTCCTCTCGCGGAATTAAGTTGCGCGCGCCGCGTAGCGCCGCCGCGCTCGCACTGATGCTAACGGCCACCGCCGCGACGGCGCTGGCTGCCGCCACGCCGAAGCCGAGCGCGCCGCAGCCCCTGCCGTCGATCGTCTTGCCGAAGGTTCCGCTGCACACCGAAGTGGTCGTAGAGGTCAACAAGAAGGGCCAAGTCGTCCGGGTAAAGTCCACCAAGCAGAGCAACGTGCGCACGTTCAACCTGCAGACCATCGGCAACGCCGAACAGATGTGGATTCGCCATCCCGACGGCACGGCCGACGTCGGCCTGTACCGCGTGACGTACGATTACGATCCGAAGAACGGAACCGTGTCGCGCCACGTCGCGCTGATTTCGAAGGGCGGGAGCTGGGCGAACGAGCCGGGCGCTGCCACCGTGATGATCAACCTCGCGCACAAACAGGCGATGGAACAAGCGAAGCAGTGGCAGGAGCAGCAGAAAAAGCAGCAAGAGCAAAACGCGAAGCTGCCCTCGCTGAACCAGATCCGCGGCGAGCACTCGCCGAGCCCCAGCCCGAAGGCAACGCTGCCTCCGTAGGCTTTGCGATTCCTCACGTACCGCACCGCGGACGAGGCGGCGCGGCCGGGCGTGCTCGAAGACGGGATGGTCCGAACGATCGGAACCGAGACGCTGCGCGACTACATCGCGCTGGCGCCGCACGAACGCATCGCATGGCACACGCCCGATCCCCTCGTGCCGCTTGACCGCATCGTGCTCGACGCTCCCGTGCGACCGGCGCGCAACGTCTTCTGCGTGGGGCGCAACTATCTCGAGCACGCGCTCGAGGGTGCGCGCGCCAGCGGACGCGAGCTGCGGCTGCCCGACGCACCGACGTTCTTCACGAAGGCATCGACCGCGGTCGCCGCACCGGGTGCGACGCTCCATCTGGATGCGCGTGCGTCGAAAGAATACGATTTCGAGGCCGAGCTCGCGGTCGTCATCGGCGCCCGGTGCAAAGACGTGCCGGAAGAGGAAGCACTTGACGTGGTGTTCGGATACGCGGCGCTCGACGACCTGACCGCGCGCGATCTGCAGCGCCGCCACGGTCAGTGGTTCAAGGGCAAAAGCCTCGACGAGAGCTGTCCGCTCGGACCGTGGATCGTCACGCCGGATGAAGTAGGCGATCCGCAATCGCTCGAGCTGAGCCTCTTCGTGAACGGTACGCGCAAGCAGCACAGCAACACGTCGAAGATGATCTTCACGATCGCCCGCCTCATCGCGGAGCTCTCGCGCGGCATGACGCTGCTTCCCGGCGACGTGATCGCCACCGGAACTCCGGAGGGCGTCGGCTTCGCGCGCACTCCGGCGGAGTTTCTGCGCGACGGCGACGTGGTTGAGATCGACATCGAGAAAATCGGCCGCCTCACGAACACAATCTCGATCACTTGACGCTCGCGGTTTTAGGCCGCCGACGTCTCGCTCTTACGGCCGTTTGCTCGGCGCATCCGGCGCCTCGCTGCACTCGGCCTCTGCGCCGCTCCCGCCATCCGTGGCTCCGCGGCGCATTCACACGCCGCTCAAGCGAGACGTCGGCGGCCTAAACCGCGAGCTGCGCGACGCATACGGAGGGCGGGCGTACTTTCGAATCGTAAGGCAGGGGCATGGTGATCGCGGTTCCGCGCGAGAGCGCCCTTAAGGAGCGCCGGGTGGCGCTCGTGCCCGAAACGGTTGCGCGCTTCGTCAAATCCGGCGTCGGGGTCTGCATGCAGCGCGGCGCGGGCGCTGCCGCGGCATTTCCGGACGGTCTCTATGCCGCCGCCGGAGCTACGTTCGCCGACGACGCGGAGTCGCTCGCGCGCGACGCCGACGTGCTGGTGACCGTCGGCCGGCCCGGCGACGACGTGCTCGGCGTGCTGCGTCCGGGCAGCGTCGTGGTCGGCTTCCTCAATCCGCTGGGCGATCCGGAGTACGCACGCAGACTCGCGGAACGCGGACTGACGGCGCTCGCCATGGAGATGATTCCGCGCATCACGCGGGCGCAATCGATGGACGCGCTGTCGTCGCAGAGCAACATCGCGGGATACAAAGCGGTGCTGCTGGCCGCCGCGGCGCTGCCGAAATTCTTTCCGATGCTGACGACGGCAGCCGGCACGGTTCCGCCGGCAAAGGTGCTCGTGCTCGGCGCGGGCGTCGCGGGGCTGCAGGCGATCGCGACGGCGCGAAGGCTCGGCGCGGTCGTCAGCGCGTATGACGTACGCGCGGCCGTCAAGGAGCAGATCCACTCGCTTGGGGCGACCTTCCTCGAGTTCGATCTCGGCGGCGACGCCGAGGGCGCGGGCGGCTACGCCAAGGAGCTCACGCCCGAGCAGCAGGAGCGCCAGCGCGCCTGGATGGTCGAGCAGATCGGGGCCAACGACGTCGTGATCACGACCGCGCTCGTGCCCGGGAAAAGGGCGCCGGTGTTGATCACGGAGCAGGCCGTCGCCGCGATGAAGCCGGGTAGCGTGATCGTGGATCTCGCCGCAGAAGCCGGCGGGAATTGCGCGCTGACGAAGCCCGACGAGAGCGTCACCTCGAGCAACGGCGTCACGATCGTGGGTACGACGAACCTGCCCGCCACGGTGCCGGCCGATGCCAGCCGGTTGTATTCGCGCAACGTGTATGCGCTGTTGTCGCCCTGGATCGCGAACGGCACTCTGACGATCGACATGAACGACGACGTGGCCAAGGGCGCGGTGATCACATGACCGAGCTCGCCCACCTCATCTCGCCGCTCACCGTGCTGTTGCTTGCGATCTTCGTTGGCTTCGAGGTGATCTCGAAGGTTCCGACGACGCTGCATACGCCGCTGATGTCGGCGACCAATGCGATCCACGGCATTGTCTTGGCCGGCGCCATCGTCATCACCGCGGAGCTCTACGGCGTCGCCCACGGCCCGACGCTCACCGTGCTGGCGGTGGCTGCGGTGACGCTTGGGGCGATCAATGTGTTCGGCGGCTTCGCCGTCACCGAGCGCATGCTGCAGATGTTCCGCCGCAGGGAGGGCAAGTGAGCGTAGCTGTCGACCTGGCCGATCTCGTCGCCATCGCGCTCTTCATCTACGGGCTTCACGAGCTGAACTCGCCGGCGACCGCGCGCCGCGGCAACCGCCTAGCGATGCTCGGCATGCTGATCGCGCTGGTCGGCATCCTCGTTCGCACGGGCGGCGTGGGCTGGCCCGCGGTGGCGCTCGGCATCGCCATCGGCGGAGTCGTCGGAATCTACGCCGCTCTCAAAGTAAAGATGACGGCGATGCCGCAGATGGTGGCGCTCTACAACGGCGCGGGCGGCGGCGCAGCGGCGCTGATCTCGACCGTGCAGTATTTCGTCGCGCC
>JAFAJV010000076.1 GCA_019235995.1 Vulcanimicrobiota bacterium | reverse complement strand
GATGCCGAACCGGTCGTTGTAGTACTGCCAGGCGTTGTGAAACACGATCATGTAGCGATGCGACGGCGGAATCGTGTCGATCTGCCGCTGGATGCTCTTCGTGAGTTCCGCGAGGCGCGCGTCGTAGCTTGCGGCGTTGCGCCGGTAGGCGCCGGCGTGCGCGGGGTCGGCCGCCACGAGCGCGTCGCGAATCTTCGACACGTAGCGCTGCGCGAGTACGGGATCCATCCACAGGTGCGGGTTGAGGTTCTTCACGGGCGAACCGTCGGCGCAGACGACTACGCGCAAATTCTTGGAGCCGGCGTCGCGCAGGAGCCGGTCGAGCCACGCCTCGAGGCCGGCGCCGTTCTCGACGAGCACGGCGGCGTCGGCGACGGTCGCGACGTCCTGCGGAGCCGGCTGAAACGTCTCGGGCGACGCGCCGACCGGCACGATGTTCTTGACGGTGACGTACTCGCCGCCGACGCCCTCGACGAACGAGTTGAGCGTCGAGATGGTCGTCGCCACCGCGATCTTGCTACCGTTTGCCGTGTCACCCTGAGCCTGTCGAAGGGTGTGCGTGCAACCAATCAAAGCCATGAGAACAACGAGAAGAGCGGAGCGCGTCATCGGCACGAGCGGCACAGTCCGAAGAACTCAAGCGAGTGGCCGTTGAGCTCGAAGCCATGTAGCGCGCGCATCGACTCGGCGAACTGCTCCATCGCGGCGCAGTCGACGTCTTCGACGCGTCCGCACTCGCCGCAAATTGCGTGGTGGTGATGGTGCGCGGGTTCGCAGAGCATGTAGGTGGCCTCGCCCTCACCGTCGGCGCGCGCGGTGACGTCGCCCTTGGTGTGAAGCCGGTCGAGCGTGCGATAGACCGTGGACAACGAGACGCGCGCGCCGGCGCGCTTGAGCGCGCGATGGATCTCGGCGGCGGAGAGAAAGCGCTGCTCGCGCGAGAGAATCGACGCGATCCATTCGCGCGGTCGCGTCACGTAGTCGGCTCGGGCTCCCATGGGGGACTATTTGCGAACTATTCGCAATTCTCCCGTCTCTTCGGCGTCACCTGAGCTTGTCGAAGGGGCGGGCGAAGGACTCGGCGTGGGGCAGGTGGCGATCGCGGTCTTCGCTTTGTCCCGCACCTGACTGGCCCAGTAGGCGGACGTGTCGGCCCATGCGGGCAGCGTCAGGCCGACGGCGTCAGCCCGGGTCCGTACCTTTGGAATGACGTCTGCGAACGTCGCCGGCACGGCGCCGCCGTTCGCGTTGACCACGTTGGCGAGGCTCAACCAGGCGTCGGCCAGCATGATCCTGGGCAGCGCGCTAGCCGCGGCGGGACAGGACGCGTTGAGCTTGGCGGCTACGTCGGACTCGAGCACAAGCGCCCAGGCCGAATAGCCGGCGATCTGAGCGAAGAGCGGCGCGCGATCGGCGTCGTTCGAGCAGATGCTGTCGAGGATGTCGCGCTCCTCGTTGAGCACCGAGAGCACATCGGCGATCGCGCCGTAGCGCTGCAGCAGCTTGGCCGAGCTTGCCCCGGGTCCGTGGCGATCGTATTCGCGGATGCGCGACGAGGCGTCGTCGATGGTTTGACTATTGCAGCGGTTGGACGCCACGAGGAGCGGCCGCTCCGCGTGCGCCGGCACGGCGGCGCCGAGCAGCGCAACGGCCGCCAAGGTACAGCTCAAATAGTGCCAAGCGCTTCTCATTCGCTTTGACAGGTGTCCATGCCGGCGCGTACAATCCTCCACGGTCGCCCGTATCACCCTTGGGTGTCATCCTGAGCGGAGGCGCGCAGCGCCGAAGTCGAAGGGCGTGGGGATGTAGCTCAGCTGGTAGAGCACTTGCTTCGCATGTAAGGGGTCGGGGGTTCGAGTCCCCCCATCTCCACCATCGGAAAAGCCTTACTTTATAGGGCCTTTTCGTTTTGCCTGCGGCAGCGCGGGGCCAAAACCGCGACCAATTGCAATTGATATAAGGGGTCGGGCTTCCGTCTGACTACCAAGACAGCCGAAGCTGTAAAGGGAATTCGCGGATATTATCTCCGTAAGGTCGGGGTCTGTTTACGATAATCGTACGACAGACGCGAAAACGCCTCTTATACAGCGGACGCCATCTCGATAGCGCGTGCTTGAGTCCACGCGGCTCCTTCTGCCATGAGTTGCGCCAGCACGGTGTCGCCGAAGTGTGCGCGCAACGGCTGCAGGAACCAGTCTCGATCAACGTCGAGCATAAAATCGCCTTGCGACAACCGCGGGTCCGCGTATCCGAGGAGGCCGGCGGCCAATTCGTAGCGCCCCGTATGCGCCGCAACGCCCGATAGAAGTTGAATCGCACGGTCAATTGCATGCGGTAGAGCCTCTTCGCGGCCGATGCTCAACACCGAGCGACCATGCAGCCGCGCTTCATCCAGATTACCCGACCTCAAGAGCAACACGCCGAGGTAGTATTCGATCTGGACGCCTCCGACGGTGTCTTTTGCTAACTCGGTATCCCCATACGCCTCTCTACATAGTTCTATCGCACGACCGATCCGGCCATCGTACTCCTCGAAACTCGCACGCTGTGACCAGACGATCCATCGGTTCCGATCGCCTGACGGCGCACAGCGCTCGTACACCTCGACCATCCGCCTGGAAAGCGCTCGGGCAACGTCGAGTCTTCCGCGTTTTCTGTTCAGCCGAGCTAGGTTCAACAAGATGAATGCGATGCGATAAGGATCATCGAGACGTTCCGACCACGCGAGCCCTTCTTGCAAAATGGCCTCGCCTTCATCGAGTCGATCGACCTGTACGAGAGCCCCGCCATAAAACACGGCGAATCGGCCAAAGACGACCCCGTCTCCTAGAGCGCGGACCGAACCCTCGGCCGCCTCCCCGATCTGGAGCGTTTTGTTGAGGTCCGTCTGGATGAATGCGCGCATCCGGAAAATGGCGATCCGCACGCTCAACGCCATCTGCCCTTCATACGTAACCGCGGCTCCTGCGGCTTCCAGCCAGCGCAGGCCCTCGTGGTAATGCTGTGTGAACCAAAAACCACCGACGTTTGACGCGAGCTCAGCGCCCAACACCGGATCATTGCCCTTCACGAGTGCCCATTCAAGCGCGGCGCGAATGTTGTCGATCTCTTCTTCGATTGTTGCGACGAATGTTAGGTCGGGCACCTGTTGATACTTGCTTCCCTCGCGCTGCGTCCATGTTGAAAAGTATAGCGCGTGTTGAAGTGCCGTCGCCTCCAACTCGCCGCACTCCTTCAACAATGCCAGCGCGTACTGGCGCAGCGGTTCCATGAGACGGAAACGCTGTGATGGTCCGCGATACTCGACTGCCACTAGCGACTTGTCCACCAGCGACATCATAGTGTCGAACAGTGCAAATTCATCAAAAAGCCCCTCGGCGACGACTGAAGCTGCTTGC
>JAFAJV010000103.1 GCA_019235995.1 Vulcanimicrobiota bacterium | reverse complement strand
TCGCCGAGCTCTCCACCGAGTATGAGCTGTTCGACGCTGGGAATCGTCCCCATCACGTCTCCGGCCGCGCTCCCACCGCAGTACGAAACGGCCGGCTATTACTTACACCAACAGCTCAGCGGATCCGGACACGCCGTGCGGCTGCCTCGACCGAAGGACGACAACGACTAAATCGTCAGGGAATCGACCTGCGAGCCCGGCGCAGCCGCGCCGGGCTCGCCCCGTTCAACCCCGCCGCAAGGGGCGCGCGAGCGCCTCGTACACGGCGCCGGCGCCCGCGATCAGCGCCATCACGAGCAGCGTAACCCAACCGTAATTGAAGATCGCCCGTCCGCTGCCGAGCGGGCTCGGCCAGACGATGTTGAGCAGCATCAGCGCGAGGTAGAGCGCGCCCGCGGCCGTCACCGGCACTCCCCATCTGCCCAGCGTGAAAACGCCGCTCGGTCTCCAGCCGCGGCTCCGCGCGATCAGAGCGCCCGCGACGGTCAACAGAAAGGCGAGATAGATGCCGGACGTCGCGAACGAGACCAACGCGTAGAGCGCGTTGACGTTTGCCGGGTAATCGAACCACAGCATGTGGACCGGCTTGCTCGGATTGATCAAGACGAGCAGCAGGAACAGGAAGGGCACGACCGTGCCGATGAGGATCGCGTTGACCGGCGTGCGATGCCGCGGCGAGATGCGTCGCACCCAGCCGCTGGCCGGCAGCCCGCCGTCGCGGGCCAGCGCATATGCCACGCGCGCGCCGGCGCCCTGCACCGCGGTGCCGCAGCTGAAGAACGCGACGATCACGAGCACGAGGAAGAAGTCTTGCAAACTAGCCGGCAGCGTTGCGAACAGCGTGTTGATCCCGCCGCTGACGACTCCGCCGATCCCCGACGCCGGCGTCGCGAGCAGCAGCCCCAGCACGAGCACAAACGAGGCGATGCCGCCGTACAGCAGCGCGTTGCGCATCGCCTTGGGAACCTGGCGCTGCGCCTCGATCGTCTCCTCGGAAATGTCGCCGGCCGATTCGAAGCCGTAGAAGATGTAGACGTTGGCGAGCACGGCGACCAGCGCCGCCGCGGTCCACCAGTTGCCGCCGAAGTTCAGGCCGAGGGGATTGCTCTTCGCGAGCTCGACGTGCTCGGATGAGAACAGAAATCCCAGGTGCTGGTGGAAGCCGAACGCCGCGAACGCGAGGAACACGCCGAACGTCCCGATCGTCTCGACGTAGACTCCGTAGCGCGCGACGCGACCCATGATCTTCGCCCCGATCGAATTGAGGACGGCCGACAGCACGATGATGACGCCCGCGATGCAGAAGATCGTCGCATGGTCGTCGGGCCGGAGGCGCGTGTGCAGCCAGACGTTCGAGAGCGACGTCACGTAGCCGACGGCGCCGGAATCGACCGACGCGACGGTCGCGAGCAGCGCGAACCCGTAGATCCAGCCGATAAACCAGCCGTAGCGCGGCCCGACGCTATACTTACCGTACTGGTAGAGCGCCCCCGAGAGCGGATACTCGCTCGCGAGCTCGCCGAACACGAGCGCGACGAGCAGCATGCAGCCGACAACGACGGGCATCGTCCAGATGTAGCGCGGGCCGCCGCTGCCGAGCCCCAGGGTGTAAAGCGAATAGATGCCCACCATCGGACTGAGGTAGCTGAACGCCACCGCGAAGTTGTCGAAGAGCGAGAGAACGCGCGCGAGCTCTTGACGGTAGCCGAGCGCGCGCAGTCGATCGTCGGCTAGTGGGCCGCCCATGCCCAGGCCGTGATGCGCCAGCCGGCCGCGCTCTTCTTCAGCACGAGCGTCCAGACGGAGCCACTCTCCTCCACGGACTTCCCGCGCTGTTTATACGCATACGTCGCCGGGACGACCACGTATGCCACCGCGCCGTTGACGTCGACGTGCCAGGGCTTGCCGAGGGTGACGATGCCGCCGGTGATGCCTTGCCGCGCGTCGTCCGCGGCGTAGTCGCGCGCCCAATCGGCGCAAGCCGCCGGTCCGACCCACTGGTGACGCCCGAACTCGTCGATGATGGACGCGGGCGACGCGCACGCGCCGATCCCCATCTTCGTGTCGCCCTTGTTGAAGCCATCGACGAACTGATTGACGGTCGCCATCACGGCGGCGCTGTCGGCCGTCGCGGCGGTGGTGAGTCCCGGCACGGCCGTGGCCAGCACGAAAAGCAGCAACGCGAAACGCTTGAACATCAAAATGCCCTCCTCTACGAGGAGTATCGTTCCACGCACAAAAGCGGCGCCCTATGACATCGCGCGCCGTGCTGGTCGTCGGCATGCATCGCAGCGGCACGAGCGCGATCGCGCGCGGTCTCGCGGCGCTCGGAGTCTATCTCGGCAATGATTTCCTCGACGCGCAGCCGGAGAATCCGACGGGCTACTGGGAAGACAAGGGCATCGTCGAGATCGACGAACGGGTTTTGAAGGCGTTGAATCTGCGCTGGGACGACGCCGCGCCGATCGGGCCCGCCGGCTTTCGGCGCCTTCGTATCCGCATGCTGCAGTTCGCCGCCGCGCGTTACCTCAAACGCACCTTTGCGTCGCATCCGCTGTGGGGATTCAAGGACCCCCGGACGATCCGGTTGCTGCCCTTCTGGCGCGCCGTGTTGCGCTCGTGTCGCGCCGACGATGCCTACGTCCTTGCCATCCGCAACCCGCGCAGCATCGAACACTCGCTGTTCCGGCGTCAATCCATGAACGCCGCGACCGCGCAGCGTCTGTGGCTCGTGCACATGGTCCCGTATTTGCACCTCATTCGCGGGCGGCCGATGGTCGTCGTCGACTACGACCTGCTGATGCGCGAGCCGCGACCGCAGCTCGAGCGCATCGCGCGCAGGCTCGATCTGCCCGAGCCTGACCCGCGTGAGATCGATCGCTTCGTGGCGGAGTTCCTCGACGAGACGTTGCGGCACAGCGTGTTCGCGCCCGACGACGACGCCGGCGCTCCAACCGAGCTCGGGCGCCTGACACAGCACGCGTACCGCCTGCTCTACGATCTCGCGATGGACCGGTATGACCCCAGCGACAACTCGTTCTGGATGGCGTGGGAAGAGATCGAGCGCGCTTACGGATCTTCGTCGGCGGAGTGCTGATTCTCGACGGCAACGAACGGCGGCGCCTTGATCTGTACGAATTTGCGCGGCGGCCGGGTGAAGTCGAACGCGTCCCTCAGATCGTCCGCTCGCTGATCGGTGGATCCGAGCGAGCCCTTGAGAATGCCGAAGGCTTCCTCGGTGAAGGCCAGGATGCTGCCGAACTCGTGCTGTCTCTTCGAAACGTAACCGCGCCGCGCGTACGGCGAGATGACGATCAGCGGAACGCGGAAGCCCAGCTCGTAATGGTTGTCTATCGGCGGCTTGACATGATCGTACCAGCCGCCCCAGTCGTCCCACGTAACGAAGATCGCGGTGCTCTCCCAGTACTTGCTCTCGCCGACGGCGTTGACGATTGCTGCGACCCAGGACGGTCCCATCGTCGTGCTGTGGCGCCCGGCATGATCCGCCCAGGTGTCGGCGGGCATCACCCACGTCACACCGGCGAGCTTGCCTGCGGCGACATCCCTCAGGACACGCTTCGACGGCCAATATATGTCGCGGAAATCATCCCCAAAGCGGACGTGGCGAACGGCGTCGTACGGGTGCCAGAGCCCCGGACCTCCGCCTTGCTGATAGAACGCCCACGATGTTCCCTTCGCCTCAAGCAAGTCCGACAGCACGGGTGGATCGAAGCAGGGGAAGGGCGTCGGACCAGCCGACCCGTCGCGAGGGTCAATGGTCTGAACGTAGCTCGTTTTGTAAGAATCGCAGCCGTTGGGATTTCCGTGGTAGATCGAGTCCTGCGGGTTCGCCGAGACGATGTACGGCCGTAACGAGGGATCCGTCGCGCGACCGCTGATCAGGTAGAGGTGCGCGGGAAAACTCGGCCCTTCGTTGCTCTGGAACATGTGATCGGCGAAGACATACTGCGTCGCCATCTCGTGATACGGTCGCGCCTCCGACATGGGCGCGTACCCGAACGGGCGCATGCGCTTCGACCAGGGGAAGCCCTTATCGAATCCGTCGAGTTTCCCATTGTCATAGTCCGTAACGAACGCGCCGTGCCCGTGCGGCAAGTCGTAGCCTGCCGCTAGAGATACCGGCTGAAGTGGAACTGTCTGGCCCCTCGAGTCTACCCCGGTTTTCGCGATATCGGCGCCGCGAAGACCGTGAAACAGGTAATCCGGCGTACGATTCTCCTGAACGATAATGACCACGTGCTTGATCCGCGCGGGCAGCGCGTCCATCTGCAACTGGCTTTGCAATGGAAATCCGCTCGGCGGCAAGGGTGCCACGAGCCGACTCTGGCCGCCGCAACCGACCAAGATCGCACCTATTGCCAAACCAAAAATACTCCGAAGCGCACTGCTCTCGATCACGTTACTTCTCCTCAAGTTGCGTATTCCAAGCTACGCGCCCTGAGCGAAGAAGTTGAGAAGAATTAGTGGATTTCGCGTATATTTACGCGCGCGGTTTTCGGCTCGTTGTGTAAGCGGCGACTAATTCGACTGCGCGGCGCGCCTAATTCGTGACGCTCACCGCGGGAACGGCATCTCGATCGCGCGCTTGATATCCTTGAGGAATTCGCGCGCGGTCGACTCGGCGATCCGGTGCCCGATCGCTTCGTCGAAGACTTGTCCGGCGGCGCCGAAGGGCGGCAGATAGTCGCCGTCGATCTCTATGCGGCTCGACGCGCTGTCGTCGCCGGCCCACACGACGAGCTTCCCCTCGAACTTCGGAAAGATCGCCTTTCCTTCGGGGCTCCACCGAATGCGAGTCACGTCGTTGAGGTTCTCCTCGTCGCGCCCCCGTGCCGCCTCCACGCGCACCTCCCGGTCGAGCGAGAGGCCCAGCGCCGAAGAAGAGCCGGTCATCGGGACGCGCAGGCGCATCCGGGCGACGCCATCCTCGGAGCGGAGCGACTCGAAGTACGCGCCTAGCCGAGCCTCCGTCTCGGTAAGCGGACACTTGACGGCCATTTGCGCATGCAAGTGCGTCATCGCCACAGCCTAGGCCATAGATATGAATAGGCGAGGAACGCGGCCGTTCCTCACTTCTTCCCATCGAGGATATGCCGGCTATTCGCGACTGGCGCCGGAGCTCAGGCGACTAGGGCACGCTCGACCGCCTCGAGCAGCTCGGTCGGCTCGGACGGCTTTGGAATGGCGCTCCGGATGCCGTACATCTCCATGAAATCGCGCGTCGCCGCGTTCATCGCGGTGGCGGTATAGAGCGCGACGCGTGCCGATCGGCAGCGCGGATCGGCGCGGAGCGCCCGCACGAACTCCGGGCCACCCATCGACGGCATCGAGAGATCGAGCACGATTAGGTCGGGCCGCTCATCAGCCGCCGCTGCCAAACCCTCCCCGCCGTTCGACGCCTCGCTCACGCTGTGTCCCGCATAGGTGAGCACCGTGCGCAGCAGGAGGCGTGCGTTCGGGTCGTCGTCGACCACGAGGATGGCCGCCACTAGGCCGACGTCGGCTGCAGATAGGATTCGACCTCGGCGACGAAGCCGTGCGGGTCGATCGGCTTGGTGATGCAACCATCGAAGCCGGCCGCGATAATCCGCTCGTGATCCCCTCCCATCGCGAACGCCGTGAGCGCGACGAGCGGCGTCGACGACAGGCCGGCATCGCTCTTGAACCGTCGCGCAAGCTCGTAGCCGTCGATCCCCGGCATCAGAATGTCCGTCAGCACGATGCCGAACCGTCCGCTGCGTGCCGCCTCGAGACCCGACGCGCCGTCGGAACGTCCCTCCGCCTCGTAGCCGAACGCCCGGAGCAGGTACAAGGCGAGCTCCAAGTTCGCGGCGTTGTCGTCGATGACGAGGACGCGCGCGCCGTGCCGCGTCATCGCTCGCGCGGGAGCGTGAGCGTGAACGCGCTGCCCTCCCCATACTTGCTCGTGACGCTCAACTCGGCGCCGAGCAGTTCGGCGAGGTTGCGGCAGAGGTGCAGCCCGAGTCCGCTGCCGTCGAACTGCCCGAGGTGCGAGAAATCGAACTGCTCGAAGGCGCCGAACAGGCGCGCCTGGTCCTCCGGCTTGATCCCTACGCCCGTATCGCTCACGCGCAGCACGATCGCCGAGCGCCCGTTGCGTCTGGCGCTGTGCACGTCGATGCGCACCGAGCCCTTTTGCGTGTACTTGATCGCGTTATTGGTGAGGTTCAGCAAGATCTGGCGGAGCGAGCGGCGATCGGTCGTGGCAAATTCGCAGTCCTCCGCGACCTGCGTCGTAAGTTCGAGTCCCTTGTCGGCGGCCAGCGCCGCGTGCGAGGCGGCGACGTCGCTGACGACTTGGGCCACCGGCACCGTCTCGAAAACCATCTCGCGCTTTCCCGAGTGAATCTTGGCGAGGTCGAGGATATCGTTGATCAGCGACAACAGGTGGCGAGCGCTCCACGCAACGATGCCGAGCTGGCGTTCCTGCTCGTCGTTGAGCGGCCCGGGCAGCTTCATCAGCAACGTGCCGGTAAAGCCGATGATGGCGTTGAGCGGCGTCCGCAGCTCGTGGCTCATCGAGGCCAAGAACTGATCCTTCGCGCGGCTGGCATCTTCAAGCTCGGCGTTGAGATCCCGGAGCCGCTGCTCGAACGCCTTGCGCTCGGTGACGTCGCGGATCGCGCTCGCGACGAATTTCCCCTCGCCGGTGACGATTGGGCTCAGGCTGATCTCGACCGGAAATTCTCTGCCGTCCTTGCGCGTCCCAAAGAGCTCTAGGCCCACGCCCATGGGACGGACGCGCGGATCCGCGGCATATCGGCGCCTGTCCTCGACGTGCCTGCGGTGTAAGCGCGTCGGGATGAGGATCTCGACGGGGCGCCCGATCAGCTCCTCGCGGTAATAGCCGAAGAGCCGCTCCGTCTGCGCGTTGACGAGCCGGATCACGCCGGATTCGTCGATGATCACAATAGCGTCGGGCGCATGTTCGACCAGCGACGCCTGACCGATGACGATGTCGTGCAGCGTCGGCTTCGGCTGACTCACTATCGTGAAATTCGGTCCGGCGTTCCTAAACCCGCTTCGTAGGTCAAACGGCATCGGGTCGCGGATTAGCACTCGTGGGTCAGCAGAGCGACGCGCGCCACGAGCTGGGCAATCAGATCGGCATTGCGCTCGCGAATATCGAAGGGATGATCGACGGCCTCGTTTCGCCGACGGCATCGCGGCTCGAGGCGGTCGCCGACGCCCTGCGCGAGGCTCGGAGGCTCCTCCAGGCAAGCGAGCCGATACCGTGAGGGAAAAGAAACGAATCGTCGTCGTGGAGGACGAGCCCGATATCGCGGAGATCGTGCGCGAGTATCTCGAACGCGATGGGTTCAGCGTGGAAGTCGCCGGCACGGTCACGGGCGCTCTAGACGCGTTGCAGCGCGGAACGCCCGACGCTCTGCTGCTCGACATCACGCTGCCCGACGGCAGCGGCCTCGACGTGCTGCGCGCCGCCGCGCTGCCGGAAGCGCGCGTCCCGACCATCATGCTGACGGCCCGTGCCGACGAGGCGGATCGCATCATCGGACTGGAGCTCGGCGCCGACGACTACGTGACCAAGCCGTTCTCCCCGCGCGAGGTGCTCGCGCGCGTGCGCTCGCTGCTGCGCCGCACCGGCGAAACGGCGGCGGCGACGGCCGGCAAGCCGACGCGCAAGACGCGCATCGCCGAGCTGGAGATCGATCACGACTTTCACGAGCTGAGCATCGCGGGCAAGACCGCGAGCTTGACGGCCACCGAGTTCAAGATCCTAGCGCTCCTCGCCGAGAATCCGGGCGAGGTTTTCACGCGGTCCCACCTCCTCGACCGGCTCGGCGACGACGGCGCCATCTACGAGCGCACGCTGGATCGCCACATCAACAACCTCCGCAAGAAGATCGAGAAGGATCCGCGCAATCCGGAATACGTGCTGACCGTCTACGGCACGGGGTACAAGATGCGGCGAAGCTGAGTTGTGAAGCGCTTTTGAAGCTCCCTTCGGCAGTTCTTCCGATGTGGGCGGTAGGATCGTCTCATGTCTCAGCTGTTAGAGCGCCACGTCGTGCATTGCCCCTACCACCTCGCCCAGCGGTACCTCGCCGATAGCGCCGGACCCCGCGCCGCCTCGGGCGACGCGGGCCTCCTCGAGTTGACCGTCTCCGGGCCGGGCATCGAGCTGACGAAGAGCGTCGTCGCAACGTTCGCGCCGGCAACGGATCCGATGCACTTCGATCAGCCCTGGCGCATCCATTGGAAGCCGCAGGCGGGCCCGTATCCGGAGTTCGACGGCGAGCTGACCGTGCGCGCGGACGAGAACTATGAGTCGGCGCTGCTCGAGCTGCGCGGCTCGTACCGGCCGCCGGGAGGCGCCCTGGGAGCCGCATTCGACTGGGCCGCCGGCTCGCGCATCGCCACCGCGACGGCACGCGCGCTCCTCGCGCGCATCGGAGACGAGATGGAATCGCGCTATCGACGCGACGAAGAATCCAAGCAGCGTTCCAACGCATCGTGAACGACGACGAAGCCCCTCTGATCGGCACGCTGCGCTTCGTGTTCGTGCTCGGCCTGACGTTTATCGTCGGATGGCTCGGCATGTACGCGCTGCTGCGCGTCCGGTGGTAGGATGAACATCCATCGTTACGAGCGCTGGTGGCTCACCTTCGGCGTCACGATGCTCGTCGCGTTCCTCGCGCTCATTGGCTTCGCCGCGTTCGCCGACAACATCAACCCCCCGTCGGATATGCAGCAGATCGATCCGACGAAGGTCGCGCAGACGCCTCCGTTCGATCGGCCGGGGCCGCGCCGCACCGGAGCGGATTCGTACGAGGCGTACTACGTCGCCCGCGTCTTCTCGTTCGATCCCGCGGTCCTACGGGTGCCGGCGGGAAGTCTCGTGCGCTTTTACGTGACCAGCGCCGACGTCGTGCATGGCTTCTTCATCCCCAAGACCGACATCAACATGATGGCCGTGCCCGGCTGGGTGAACACGCAGGAGCATCGCTTCACGCGCCCGGGCGAATATCTGCTGATCTGTCACGAGTACTGCGGGCTGGGCCACCAAGACATGTTCGCCAAGATCGAGGTACGATGAGATGCAGGCCATGACGCAGGTGCGCGCGGAGAATCGCGTCGTCATCGCGCACGTCTACACCGCGACCGCCGCGATCGCTTTGGGCGCCGTGTTCGGCGTGTTCCAGGGCTTCGCGCGAACGTCCGCGTTCGCGGCGCCGGCCTGGTTCGACTACTATCGCGTGCTGACCATGCACGGCGTCCTGATGGCCCTCGTCTTCACGACCTTCTTCATCACCGGGCTCGCGCTGTTCGTGACGTATCGAGCGATCCCGCGCGAGCGCAAGCTCGGGATGGGCTGGTTCGGCTGGGGGCTGATGCTCGTGGGTACCGCGATGGCGGCCGCGACGATCCTGCGCGGCGACGCGACCGTGCTCTATACGTTCTACGCGCCGCTCAAGGCCAGCCCATGGTTCTACCTCGGCGCGACGCTCCTGGTGCTGGGCACGTGGGTCGTGGCCTTCGAGGTGTTCGAGAACGTCAACTATTTTCGCAAGGCGAACCCCGGGGCCGCCGTTCCGCTGGTCGTCTTCTGCGCGGCCGCGACGTTCGTGATGTGGGTCGTCGCGACGCTGGGCGTGGTCGCCGAGATGGGCTTGCTGATCCCCTGGGCCTTCGGCTGGACGCCCGGGATCAACGTCATGCTGACGCGGATGCTGTTCTGGTATTTCGGCCATCCGCTGGTCTATTTCTGGATCATGGGGGCGTACGTCATCTGGTACAACATCATACCGCTGCGCTACGGCGGCAACGTCTTCAGCGACGGGCTGACGCGCCTGACCTTCATCATGCTGATCCTGCTGTCGACGCCGGTCGGGATTCACCACGAGTTCATGGAGCCCGGCATCTCGCCCGCCTGGAAGATGCTGCACACGATCACGACGTACGGCGTCGCGATCCCGTCTTTCATCACGGCGTTTGCGATCTTCGCGTCGTTCGAGCTCGCGGCGATCAAGGCGGGCCGGCGCGGCTTCATCGCCACGGTCAAGGGCCTGCCGTGGAACGACCCGACCTTCAGCGGCGCGGCGCTGGGGATGCTGCTGTTCATCCTGGGCGGCTTCGGCGGGCTCGTCAACGCGTCGTACAGCATGGACACGGTGGTGCACAACACGATCTGGATCGTCGGTCACTTCCACGTGACCGTCGGCGGCCCCGTCGCGCTCACGTTCCTCGGCGCCGCCTACTGGATGATCCCGCGCCTCACCGGACGCGCGCTGTGGAAGCCCGAGCTCGCGCTGTTCCAGACGCGCCTGTGGTTCTTCGGCATGCTGATCATGTCGCTCTCGATGCACTACGCCGGACTCCTCGGCGCTCCGCGCCGCACCGCCGACGTCGGATATCTCGGCGCGAGCGGCGCCAACGCGTGGCAGCCGTTCATGCTGCTCGCGGCCGCCGGCGGATTCTTCCTGTTCTGCAGCATCCTCGCGTTCGTCGCGGTCGCCGTCGGCACGCTGCTGCAGAACGCGAAGACGGAGCCGATGGAGGCGGCGTTCGCGACGCCCGCGCAGCCCGCGTCGGCCACGCCGGGCGCGCTGCAGCATCTCTATCGGTGGGGCGCGCTCGCGCTCGTGCTCGCGGTTGCCGCATATGCGGGGCCGCTCGGCGAGCTGCTGCGCCATCCCGGCTATCTCGCGCCGGGAATGCGGACGTGGTAGCGCCCTAAGGGCGGCGCTCCGGAGGAACGATCATCACCGGAACGGGCGCGCGCCGCACCACCCCCTCGGCTACGCTGCCCATGAGCGCGCGGCCGAGACCGCTGCGCCCGTGCGTTCCCATCACGATGAAGCTCGGCTTGGAGTCCGCCGCGACCTCCTCGATCGCATCGACGGGCGAGCCGGTCACGACGCGTGCGCTCGCGTGCACCGGCGCTCTCACGCGCGCACACGCATCCTCGACCACGCGCTGACCCTCCGCCCGAACCTCTTCAAGACAGCCGGGTATGAGCTGCGCCTCACCGCCGCTCAGCACGGCGACCCGCGCGAGATCCACGACGTTGAGAATCACTATCTCCGCGTTCGTTTCGGTGGCTAGCGTCGCCGCGAAGTCCAGCGCGCGGTTCGAAAACTCCGAGCCGTCGACGGGCACCAATATTCGATTCGGCATTATCCGCCCATTATAGCCAGCGCGTTACGTCGAAACGCTCCGCTAAACGTCGCATTCCCCGACCGTTCACAACCGCTTCCTCGATTTTTCTCACGCGCCTGAGATGCTGGCGCTATGATGAATACTTTGAGAAACCTCGCACTTTTTGCGGCCTTTGCCGGTTTGACCGCGGTGCCGAACGCCGCAGTGGCGGCAAATCCGACCATCAACGTCGTCGCCTCGAACTTCAAGTTCACGCCAGGGACGATCACCTTGCACGTCGGTCAGACCACGACGTTGCGTCTCACATCGAGTGAAGGCGTGCACGGGCTGCAGTCCGACGACCTCGGGATTCCGATGACGGCGATCCAGCCGGGTTCGGTAAAAACCATACAAGTAACGGCGAAGAAAGCCGGCAAATACGTGCTGCACTGCGCGATCATGTGCGGAGCCGGTCACGCCAATATGACGCTGACCGTCAACGTCGTTCCCTGATCCCGGCTACTGCTTGATGGCCGTGACGTCTTCTACGCTGACCGCGGGAACGTTATTGCCCCACGACGAGCGTATGAACGTTGCGACGGATGCAATGTCGCTGGCGGCGAGCTGTCCCCGCCAGGACGGCATCAAATTGCGGCCGCGGATGATCGTGGCCAGCATATTGCCCGGGTTGTTGATGTTCACGTGAGGATTCCCGGCGAGGGCGGGACCGATACCGCCCTGGCCGTTAGCCCCGTGACAGGCGGCGCAGTTCTTCGCGAATATCGAGGCGCCGACCGAAACCGAGACCGGCGCGCCGGCAGCGGCGACTTGCTGCTCGGTAACGGGCGACGCGTTGTTTCCCCACGCGGAGCGAACGTACGTCGCCACCGATGCGATGTCGGCGTTCGTGAGCGTTCCCTTCCACGTCGGCATCTGCGCATTGAACGCCTTACCGTTGACCGTCAGCGGTCCGCTGCGGCCGTTGACGATCACGGCGATCATGGCGCTCGGATCGCTCGCGGTAACGACCGGATTTCCGGCGAGGGGCGGGAAGGCGTCCGAGCCTTGACCCAAGGCCTGATGGCACACGGCGCACTTGGCCGCGAAGAGCGCGGCGCCGCTGAGCGCCTCCGGCGACCGCGCGGCCGCGACTTGATCCTCGGAAACCGCAGGCCCGCTGTTACCCCACGCGGTCCGAACGTAGGTGAGCACCGCCGCGATCTGGGCGTTCGAAAGCTGCCCGCGCCACGACGGCATGTTGCCGCCGTACTGCGTTCCGTTAACGGTGATGGGACCGGTGCGCCCGTTCAAGACGGTCGCGATCACGTTGGCGCTGTCGACCGCATTGACGTCTGGGTTTCCGGCCAGCGGAGGATACGGTCCACCGCCCTGCCCGTTGGGCTGGTGACAGACGGCGCAATTCACAACAAAGATCGCTCTTCCGTCGGGTGACTGCGCACCCATGACGCGCCCGTAAAAATTCGCCAGCATAATCATAATAACGACGACTGCGGCGAAAAGGACTAGTCTGTGAGCGTTCTTCAATTGCGGCCTCCGTCCAGCGGCGCGCGTGATTAGGGGGAATTCGACGGCGCTAACAAACTTTCTTCTCACATTCTTCACGCGCCCCCGATATCGTGAGGACGGATGAAAAAGACCTGCGTTTCGGTGTGCCTCGTTTTGTCCGGCTTCGCTGCGATCATAGTGGTGGGAAGCCGGCCCGCGCAGGCGATGCCCAACTTCGCACAAGCGTACGGCATCAAGTGCTCGGAATGCCACATTCAGATCCCGGCGCTCAACGCCTACGGCCGATACGTCCAGCGGACTGGATATGCGGGCCTGAATCCCCACGTACTGGAACGCGAGTCTCCCATCTGGATTGACTATCCCGTGGGTTACTCGCAGCAGGCGCCCGGGCCGGCGTCGTGGGACATCGGCAGCCTGGGCGTGCACGCCGACGGCGCATTCGGTACGCCAAACAGCGAGTGGACGTACCACGTCCAGCAATGGATCTGGCAGGCCAGTCAAGCGGGAGGCCTCGACACGGCGTGGTTCGCCTACAACAATTTCTTCGATGGCGCCGGACACATCTTCGCAGGGAAGCTCGAGAATCCGGCCCCGTCGGAGTTCAGTCAGTGGTTGGACGTCAGCGGCCTGTCGGTCAATTCCCAGGCGGAGATCACTGTCGGCGAACATGCCTACGAGCTGGACGCGAATCGCTGGGGCTACAAATTCGCGTACATCCGAGGTTCGCTCGATGCGGAGGTAGCCTATGTAACCTCGAGCGCTGACTTAAACGGCTTCAACGATTACGACTGGACTCAAGACAAGACCCTGCAGTATAAGCTCGCGTTCGCGAACCAGGGCAACCCGCTCGAGTTCGGCTACTACGGCGCGCGCGGGTCGTGGCCGCTGACGGAAGGCGGATTCGACCAGTATTACACCAACGGCTTCTATGCGCAGCGCGATCCGGTCAAGGGCGTGCCGGGCTTTTTCGCAAACTATCAAATGAATCACGACAGCAACCCCGGCATGGGGGCGCCGCCGGCCGGCAGTAACGGCGTCTCGTACGAGCTCTACGACAACATCGGCGAGCGCGGCCTGGTCTCGGTCGGCGAACAACTGACGAACGACGGCCTCGGGAATCACACGCAGATCGGCAACATCGACGTCTCCTACCACGTGACGCGCTTCATCATGCTCTACGCCGAAGAGGCGCTGAGCGTCGGTCAGAAGCCGACCTGGAACGGACTGATCTGGTTCGCCCTGCCGACCGGCCCGCTCTGGCCGCCGAATCTCGCTCCGCAGTAACCGGCCGTGAAGTACGGCAGATCGGTCATCGCGGCGTTCTCGTTCGACGAGGCCGTCGGCGCGGCCAAGACGCTCCTGGAAGAAGAAGGCTTCGGCGTGCTGTGCGACATCGACGTCGGGAAGACGCTGGCGGAGAAGACCGGCGTGCCGTTTCGCGGCTATCGGATCCTCGGCGCCTGCAATCCACACTTTGCACGCGAAGCGCTAGAAGCGGAGCCGCACGTCGGGCTGCTGCTGCCGTGCAACCTCGTCAACCAGAAGCAGTCCGGAGAGACGATCGTATCGGCCGTGAACGCGCTCGCGCTGCTCTCGTTGGTGGAGAATCCGAATCTAGCGGTGATCGCCGACGAAGTGAACGAAAGTCTCGGCCGGGTGCTCGACGGACTGGCGCGCGGCACCGCGCAGATGTAACGCTCGACTCAGTCGGTATCGGGGAGGGAGTACCGCCCGCGTTTCTCGGAGACATCGATGCGGTAGGCGATCCCCGCTCCGCCGCTGCGCGCCACGAACGTTCGCCAGGCCGCAACGGGAGCTCCGCTCAACGCCGCCACGGTCCTCATTCGGTCCGAGATGCGAGCGACGGCGTCGACCGCGGCGTCGGCGTGGAGGCGCCGGAACGTGCCGCGAACGACGACGGAACGCCAGTCGGCGGCGTTCTCCACGCGGTCCACCTCGACGCAGACGTTGGGCTGCGCCGCCATATGCTCGATTTTCCCGCCGAGCAGGCTGTACCCGTAAAAGGCTCGGCCGTCGTACGCGTAGGTGATCGGCACGATGCACGGCAGCCCGCGGCGGTCGACGTAGGCGATCCGAGCGACGATCCCCGCGTGCAGCAGCGACTCGATCGCGGCCGGATCCAGCTCGCCGAACATGTTTCGAAGGTACTCCCCGGGCGAGAAGAACTCGTGAATCTCTTTTCTCACGGCCTTCATCGCGCGGGGCTAGATTGGAGGTGCACGTTCAGAACAGGAGCACGTACATGCAAACGACTTTGGGGCTTCAAGAGGACGTCATCGAGCAGCTCGCCTTCGATCCTCGCGTGGGCTCCGACGACATCGCCGTCGCCGTGAAGGAGGGCGTGGTCACCCTGCACGGCAGGGTGACGAGTCTCCCCCAGAAATGGCTGGTGGAGGCCGTCGTCAAGCGCGTGAAGGGCGTGCGCGCCCTCGTGGACGAGCTCGTGGTGGACCTGCCCGCGACGCACGTCCGCAACGACACCGACATCGCGCTCTCGATCGAGCGGCGCTTCGAAACGAATTCCATCGTTCCGCGCGGCATCACGCTGATTGTCAGGGATTGCTACGTGACGCTGCAGGGCGAGGCGGAATGGCACTACCAGGCGCAAGAGGCGGCATCCGAGGCGCGCCGCGTGACCGGCGTCAAGGGAGTCGCCAACGCGATCGTCATCAAGGGTGCGGTACGCCCCGATCCGGCTGAGGTCACGCGGCAGATTCACGCGGCTTTGCAGCGCCTCGCCGATATGGATGCCAAAAACGTCTACGTCACCGTCAGCGACAGTTGCGTCAAGCTTTCCGGAACGGCGCGTTCTTGGGCCGAGCACGACAACGCAACGCAGGCCGCCTGGAGCGTGCCGGGTGTGACGCACGTCGACAACGCGATCAGCGTCCATCCCTGGTAGAGGACGAGCGAGATGTTCAAGAAGCTGGCCGTCGCACTGGACGGCTCGCGCTCGTCCGAAGAGGCATGGGCGGTCGCGCTCGAGCTCGCGCGAACGGAAGGCGCCGGGCTGGCGGTCTGTTCGGTCGTGGACCCGATCACGCTCGCCGGCACGGCGCTGCCGAGCCCGGCCATGGCGATCGCGATCGCCGACATGGAACGCTTCGCCCAGAAGCTGGTCACGGAGGCGGTCGAAAGAGCTGGGCGCAGCGGCATCGCCGCGAGCGGCGAGACGCGCTGCGGCGCCCCCGCGTTCGAGATCGTCGCCTATGCGGAACGCGCAGGCGCGGACGCGATCGTCATGGGGACGCGCGGCCTGGGCGGCCTGCGGCACTTCCTCATGGGCAGCGTAGCTGAAACCGTGTTGCGCGAGGCGAAAGTTCCCGTCATCGTGGTGCGCGAGCGAGAGCGGGAACGGATTCCCGCTCACTCATAAACGGTTTGATCGATGCCGGAGCGGAGCGGCTAGCCCTACTACTCGGGCTATCGCTCTTCTTCGGCTTCGCCTTCGAGGGGTTTTACGCCGAGGAGTTGCCGCGCCGCCCCGGCGGCGTGCGCACGTTCCCGTTGCTCGCGCTCGCCGGCGGCGGACTCTTCTTGCTCGAGCCGCACTTCGCGGCCGCGTTCATCGCCGGACTGCTCGTCGTCGGCTCGTGGATCTACGCATACGTGCGACGCGAGCTCAAGGCGGAACAGCCCGAGGGCATGTTCATGGTGCCCGTTTGCAACCTGCTGGCCTACGCGCTCGGGCCGATCGCGCTCACGCAGCCGCCGTGGGTCGGCGTAACGGTCGCCGTCGCCGCGGTGCTGCTGTTGGGCGGCCGGCGCCCGCTGCACGATTGGGCGCGACGCGTCCCGGCTCAAGAGGTGATGACCGCCGCGCAGTTCTTGATCCTCGTCGGCGTCGTGTTGCCGCTGCTCGCCGGCAAGCCGGCGATCCCGTACACCACGATCACGCCGTTCGGCGTGTGGCTCGCGGTCGTCGCGGTCTCGTCGATCTCGTACGCGAGCTACCTGCTGCAGCGCTACGTCTTCGCGGGCCACGGGACGTTCCTCATGTCGATCCTCGGCGGTCTCTACTCCTCGACTGCGACCACGGTCGTCCTCTCGCGCCGCGCGCGCGACGAAGGAATGACGCCGGAGCTGCAGGGCGGCATCGTCGTCGCGACCGCGATGATGTACCTGCGCATCCTACTCGTCTGTTTTCTCTTCAACGTCGGCCTGGGGCGACTGTTGGCCGCTCCGCTCCTCGGCCTCGCCACCGTCAGCGCCGTGGCCGCCGTGCTGCGCGCGCGTCTCGGCGGGCGTTCGACGACGCAGGCCGATCCGACCAATCCGCTGCAGATCTGGACGGCGTTCGCCTTCGCCGTGCTCTTCATCGCGATCTCGATGCTCACGACGTTCGTACGCAGCCACCTCGGGAATTCGGGCGTCTACGGCCTCGCCGCCGTCGTCGGCGTGACCGACATCGATCCGTTCGTCTTGAGCCTCGCGCAGGGCGGGGCGAGCGGCCTCGGCCTCGTGACCGCGGCGACGGCGATCGTGATTGCGACGTCGTCCAACAACGTGCTCAAGGCCATCTATACCATCGCGTTCTCACGCCGGCGCGAGAGTTGGATACCGGCGGCGATCCTCGGCGGCATCGCGCTGCTCGGGCTCGCCGCCGCCGCGTTGCTGCCGCGATGATCGAGTCGCTCGCCGTTCGGCGCGCCTCGCCAGACGATCTCGACGCAATCCGCGTGATCTACAACGAGGGCATTGAGGACCGCGTCGCGACGCTGGACACGGAGCCGAAGTCAGCCGCCGAGATCGAGGCCTGGTGGCATGAGCACGACGGCGCCTACGCGGTGCTCGTCGCGACGGATGCCGGCGTCGTCATCGGCTGGGCGTCGCTGAATCGCTTCTCGCAGCGCTGTGCGCACTCGGCGATCGCAGACTTGTCCGTGTACGTCACGCGCTCGCACCGCGGGCGCGGCGTCGGCGCAGAGCTGTTGCGCCGGCTCGAGGAGAACGCGCGAACGAGCGGATTCCGCAAGATCGTCCTGCACGCCCTCAATTCCAACGAGCAGGGCAAGCGCCTCTATCGCAAGTGCGGATTCCGCGAGGTCGGCGTCTTCGAGCAGCACGGCGTCATCGACGGCGGCTTCGCCGACGTCGTGGTTATGGAAAAGATTATCTAATGCAGAAAGGCGCCGTCACGCAACGCACTGCGAACTAACGCACCTCGGTTTAGAGGGTGGGCAGCAATAAATGTCCGGGAATATGCCACAACACATGGTCGAGCAACAGAAAAAGAATCCGTTCCTAACGCAGCAGGTCTGTCCCGCAGAGCAGCACCCGCTCCTGTTTGCGCCCGGACAACAGGCCTGTCCCGCAGGGCAGCACCCGGTCCTGTTTGCGCCCGGACAACAGGTCTGCCCGCTGTTACAGCAATATCCTGAACCGGTGCAACAGTGTTGTCCAGTAGGGCAGCATTTGCTGCCGCAGCAGGTGCCCGCGGGGCAACAGGTGCCGCCCCCGCAGCAAACTTGCCCCTGAGGGCAGCACTGGCTTCCACAGCAGGTCTGGCCGCTGCCGCAGCAGCTGCTCCCGCAGCAAGGGCCGGCGCAGCACGTGCGCTTGCCGTTAACGCTGCAACAGAACTGGGTCGGTGTACAGCAATTGGTGCCGCATTTCCGAACCTTTGGGCATCGAGGGTCCCGCGCCATTGGGTGCTGCGACGGTAGGACCGTCTCAAGACCTTGGGGCGAACATCCGACGCCCAGCAACGCCAATGCCGCGCCGCCCAGCGCTCCTCCGACGAGCTTCACGGCTTGCATCCGCGAGCTCGAGCCGGCAACGATCCGCGAAACATCATCAAAGAGTGCGCTCATCTTGCACCCACTTTCAGTAACACCGCGCGCCCACGCAGTGCTTTGGGGACGGACAGCAAAATTCTTGGCCCAATAGACCGCAGCAGACGCCCGAGCAACAGCCACTCCTGCAGCAAGACTGGGTCTTCGTGCAACATTGGCCGCGGCATATCCGGCGCTTTCGGCATCTCAGGACCACGGCCGGGGAGTGCTGTTCCGGCGGCGCCCCAAGGCCTTGGGGAGAACAGCCGCCGCCGAGCAACGCGAGCGCCGCACCGCCCAGCGCACCGCCGATCAATCGCAGCGCTTGCGTTCTGGAGCTCGAACCGGCGGCGATTCGCGCTACATCGTCAAAGAAATTATCCACCGTCAGGAAACGCACGTATTGGCCACGCACCTCGGCCTGGACGGCGGACAGCACGAGATATTCGCACCTAGACCGCAGCACGTGGTCGAGCAGCAGAAACTGCCCGTAAGACCAAAACAGCAAATCTGTCCCGGAGCGCAACAGCCGTGCCGGTTGAACCTGTTGGCGCAGCAGGCGTGCCCGCTAGGACAGCAATATATGTTACTGCAGCAGAGTGACCCCTGAGCGCAACATAATTTGCCGCACTGCTTCGTGCCTTTTGGGCATCCAAGGCTCCGCGCCGAGGAGTGCTGCTCCGGCGTCGTGCCCAAGCCCGGCGCCGAGCAGCCCACACCCAACAGCGCCAACGCCGCGCCACCCAGCGCTCCGCCGATCAGCTTCAGCGTTTTGGTGCGGGAGCTCGAACGTGCAACGATTCGCGAAACGTCGTCGAAAAGATCGCTCATCGTGGACCCGCTTTCGCCGCTAGGCCGCTATCGGCTAAGGCCAGTATTGCGTCTCTCCCAACCGCGACATCTTTGGCGATGATGCCGTTCTCGTCGATCAGGAAGGCGACCGGCGTGGCAAAAATCCCATACTGCTTCGACAGGTTCCACTTCTCTTGGAGCACCACCGGAAAGAGAAATGAGTGCTGTTCTGCCTTTTCGCGGTTTTCATCGGCGCGGCCACGCCCGACCAGAACCAGATCCAAGCCCTGGTCCTCCCACTCTCGATGAAGACGCACGAGGTCGGGGGCGAGCTCGTCGCACGGTCCGCAGTGAGGATCACTAAAAACAAGGAGCACGCGGCGACCGCGATACGCCTCCAACGAGATCAAGCGCCCCTGTAAGTCGGGCAAGTTAAAGGACGGCGCGGGAGTGCCGGCCGGCAAGCCGTTGCGCTCGATCCGGCTCTCCGTCAGCGACCGCTCACTGGAAAGCTTTTTTCGCTCAGGCTTACCGTTGGTAGCGGCTGGAGAATCCGTCTCCATTCCGGCTGCCGCCCGTACTAACTCGGGAACTGCATCCGCGCCCACGGCTAATCGCGCCGCCACCCGCCCATCGCCGTCCAACAAATATGCGGCCGGCGTGCCCAGCTGCTCGAAGGGCTCGATCGTCGCCTTGTCGCTCATCAAGAGAATCGGACATTTCAAGCCATGTTCCAGCGCCTGCGTTCTATTCGACTCGGCGTCGCCGTAGGACAGCAGCACCATCTGAACGTTGCGCTGCTGCAAGTCAGCGTGGAGGCGGGATAACTCAGGCGCAATCAGGTCGCAAAATCCGCACTCGAAGTTCCAATGCACCAGCACGACGGACTTGCCGCGAAAGTCCGCAAGGGCGACCATGTTTCCAGCCAGATCCGGGAAGGTAAACGCGGGGAAAGGCGATTCAAGAGGAAGTCCAACCGGTCCAGCTTCCTCAACGAGGTGCGCCGGACTGTTCCCGGCTGCTTCCAGGGCTTGTTCCAGCTGGTCGAGACGCA
>JAFAJV010000152.1 GCA_019235995.1 Vulcanimicrobiota bacterium | reverse complement strand
GGCGATCACTGCGGCCGCGGAGTTTCGGCGGCGGAAGAGCAACTCCGGCCAAGGCTACGCCGAGCTCGCGAAGCTTCCGGGCTTCCTCGGCGCGCCCGGTGCGCTGCTATCGCTGTTCAAGCCCGATCCTATCGCGCGCGCGCTCTTCAACGTCGCGATGATTCCGATCGGGCACGCGTCGCCGGCCGCGAAGCTGCTGCGCCTGCTCGGGACGCTGCTCTTGCAATACGTCTGGATCCCGCTGCTCACGATCGCGGTGATCTTCGGCACGTTCGTCGGCGTCGCGTGGCCGCTGCCGCCCGGCGTCCTCTGGCGCTGTCTCGGCGCGGCGATCGTGTTCGGGCTCATTGCGGCGCTCGTCGGCATCGCGATCCGGTTCGTCTACCAGCTCGTTCAGGTGCTCGACGGCAACGCCTTCGGCTGGTGCCACGGCTACGATCGCAAGGCCGCCGTCACGGAGGGCGACGTCACGCGGCTCGATGCCGCGCACGTACCGCCGCTGTTCAACTGGCTCGAGGCGTTCATCGCGCAGACGGCCGGCACGCCGCGCGCACAGCCGCTCACCTTCGGCCAGCTGTGGAGCGCGCCGCAGCCGGCGTGGCACGAGCACGATGAAGACGAGCGCTGCATCGACTTTCGCATGGTCACCACGTGCCTCACGCTCGGACGGCCTTTCGAGCTGCCCTTCGATCCGAACGAGCAGTTCAGCCAAATCCCCGATCCGGTCACCGACGTCGACGGCGCGAATCGGCGCCGTCCGTCGATCTACTTCCGCCAGGAAGATCTCGAGCGGTATTTCTCGGCCGACGTCGTGCGCCACATGACCGACAACGGCGCCGTTACCGCGCTCGGCAGGCACGCCGGCGACGAGCACGTCTACCATCGCTTTCCCGCGGCGGAGAGCGTTCCGATCGTCGTGGCGACGCGCATGAGCATGTCGTTCCCCGTGCTGTTCTGCGCGTTTCCGCTCTACGCGCTCGACGCCAACGGCCGCATGCAGAAGCTGTGGTTTTCCGACGGCGGACTCTCGAGCAACTTTCCGATCCACTTCTTCGACAGCCCGCTGCCGCGCTGGCCCACGTTCGCCATCGACCTGTTGCCCGGGCCGCCGGAGACGCAGAAGCTGCAAGCTCACATCCCCAGCGAGTACGCGTCCGGCGCGGTCTTCATGGAATCCGAGGTGCCGCGCGGCACCGTCAATCCGTGGAACAGGCTCGACTGTGGCGGCGCGCGCGGCAACGTACTGGCGTTCGCGTCGTCGATCTTGGACGCGGCGCGCAACTGGCAGGACGTCACGCTGGGAACGCTCCCGGGCAACGCGAGCCGCATCGTCGGCATCCGGCTCTCGGCCGATCAGGGCGGCCTGAATCTGAACATGCCGTCGCAGGTCATCGAGGCGATGACCGGTCTCGGCCTCGATGCCGGCGGCACGCTCGTGAACGTCTTCGCCGCGGAAGACGACGCGCCGGGTTGGAAGGGTCATCGCTGGCTGCGCTACACGGCGAGCATGGGCGCGCTCACGCGCTGGGCGGTGGGCTATCAGTGCGGCTACGCGCCGCTGCGCGAGCTGCCCGCGCAGGCCACCTACGAGAGCCTCATCCACGAAAGAGCCGCGGCGCAGCTGCCGGGCGTCGCCGTCGCGACGGACGCGCTCGTCGCGCTGCCGATCGATCAGGCCTTTTACGATCTGGAGACGCCGCCGATCGCCGTGCTTCCGACGCGGCCCGTCGTGTAGCGCCGTGTCCGCACCGATGCCGTCGGGGGTCGTGACGTTTCTGTTCTCCGACATCGAGGGCAGCACGAAGCTATGGGAGCGCGCGACGGACGCGATGCGCGAGGCGCTCGCCGCGCACGACGCGCTGCTGCGCCGCATCGTGGAGCGGCATGGCGGCCACGTGTTCAAGACGGTCGGCGACGCGTGCTGCTGCGCCTTCGACGATCCCGCCGGCGCGCTCGCGGCCGCGGTCGAGGCGCAGCGCGCCCTGCACTCAGCCTCTTGGCCGCGCGAGATCGGCGAGATGCGCGTGCGCATGGGAATCCACAGCGGTCAGTGCACGCTGCGCGACGGCGACTACTTCGGACCCGCGGTGAACCGCGTGGCGCGGCTCGCGGCCGTCGCTTACGGCGAGCAGATCCTCGTCTCCGCGGCCACCGCGGCGCTCGTGCGCGACGTGCTGCCGGACCTCGGCATCGCGTTGCGCGATCTCGGCGCGACGCGGCTCAAGGACCTCAGCCAACCCGAGCCGGCCTATCAAGTGCTCGCGGAAGGCCTGCGCGCGGAGTTTCCGGTGCTGGCGTCGCTCGACACGCGCCCGAACAATCTGCCCTCGCAGATCTCGAGCTTCGTCGGACGCACGAAGGAGCTCGGCGAGCTCAATGCCATGCTGGCCGAATCCCGCCTGCTCACGATCACCGGACCGGGCGGCATCGGCAAGACGCGGCTCGCCGTGCAACTGGCCGCGGAGGTCGTCGAGCGTTACGAAGACGGCGTGTGGTTCGTCGACCTCACGGCGACGCGCGACGCACAGTTCGTCGCGCAGACGATCGCGCTGGCGCTGACCGTGCAGGAGCTTCCCAGCGAGCCGATCGAGGCGACGCTCATCGCGTACCTGCGCAACAAGAAATTGATGCTGCTGATCGACAACGCGGAGCAGGTGCTGGCGGGCGTCGCGCGGCTCGCGCGGCTGATGCTCGGGCAGTGTCCGGGGCTGACGATCGCGGTGACGAGTCGCGAACCGCTGCACCTCGCGGGCGAGGGCGTCTACCGCGTCGGGCCGCTCTCGGACGACGGCACGAAGCTGTTCCTGGAGCGCGCGCGCCAGTCCGCGCCGTCGCAGACGTTCGGCGAGGCGCAGCTGGACGAGATCGGCGGCCTCTGCAAGAAGCTCGAAGGGATTCCGCTCGCCATCGAGCTCGCGTGCGCGCGGCTGTCGTCGATGCCGCTGCGGCAGCTCTCGCATCGCCTCACGTCGGGGCTGGCGCTGAGCAGCAAGGACGCGACGGAGAGCCAGCGGCACCGCACGCTGCGCGACACGATCGCGTGGAGCTACGATCTGCTCGCGCCCGACGAGAAGGCCGCGCTCCAAGTGCTCTCCGCGTTTCGCGGCGGCTGCACGGGCGACGCGATCGCCGAGGTCGCCGACACGATCGGCGACGTCGACGGCGCCGTCGGTTCGCTCGTCGACAAGTCGCTGCTCACGATCGACGACACGGGCGGTGATGGGCGCTACCGGCTGCTCGACATCGTGCGGCAGTACGCGCACGAGCAGTTCGGCGCGGCGGCCGCGGCGGAGACGGCGCGCAAGCACGCGGCGTATTACGCCAGGCTGGCGGCGACCTCGTATGACGCGCTCGACGACGAGCTCCCCAACATCCGCGCCGCGCTGGAATGGACGATCGAGCACGACGCTGCGGCCGCGGCGGACCTCGTCGGCACGATGGCGCCGTACTGGCGGGCGCGCGGCCTGCTCACCGAGGCGCGCTCGTGGACGGCGCGCGTGCTGAAGATCGTCGCCTCGCAGAGCGAGGCTCGCATCGCCTTGCTCTGCCTCGCGGCGGGCTTCGCGTCGCTGCAGGACGAGCTCGGCGAGGCTCTGCGGCTCGGCGACGAGGCGCTCGCGATCGCGCGCGCTCTGCGGGACGACAAGGGCGCCGCGCTCGCGACGTTTCGCATCGCCGAGGCCGTGCACCGCCAAGGGCGCCTCGACCGCGCCGAAAAGCTGTATCGGGAGGCGCTCGAGGCTTTCACGCGCTTGCGCGATGCGCGCGGCGAGATGCTGTGCTTGGGCAATCTCGGCATGCTGGCGCGACAGCGCGGTGATCTGCGGCAGGCCTCGGAACTGCTCGAGGACGCGCGGCGCCGGGCCGCGGAACTGGGCGAGCAGCGCATCGGCGGCGAGTTCACGATCGCGATGGGCTGGGTGCAGCTCGGCCTCGACGACTTGACGCAGTCGCGCCGGCTCTTCGAGCGCGCGTTCGTCGAGAAGAGCGACGCCAACGATCGTTACGGCATCTGCGCGGCGCGCCAGGGGCTCGCGACCGTCGCGCTCAAAGAGGGCCGCCGCGACGAGGCGCTGTCGGAATTCCTCGCGACGCTCGACGCGGCAAACGACCTGCAGCTGAAGGATTATGTCGCCCGAGCCTTTCACGGCCTCGCGGCACTTCAGACGCTGGAAGGCGCCAACGAGCTGGCGGCGCGGTTCCTGGGCCTCGCCGACCGGCTGTTCGAGGAGAGTGGGCGCGAGCTGCGTGATAGCATCGCCTACGACATGGCCGCGCAGTCGCTCGACGCGACGCTGCCGGAGGCGCTGCGCGCGGCCCTGCGCGAGGAGGGCGCGCGCATGCAGGTCGACGACGCGCTCGCCGCGCTGAAGGCGGAGCGCGAGAGCAAGCCGGCGTGAAAGCGCAGCGCGTTGCGTTCGCGCTGACGCTCGCGACGTGCGCGGCGTGCTCCCACGTCGCGACGCCGCCTCCGCACGTGCTGCGCATCGCCGACACGTCGGACCCGTCGTCGCTCAACCCGCTGCTCGCGCACGATCAGGACACGATCGGCTTCGACCTGCTCTTCGCGCAGACGCTGGTGGGGCTCGACGCGCGAAATAGCCTCGTGCCAATCCTCGTCACGCGCGTGCCCTCGCGCGCAAACGGCGACATTTCCGCCGACGGCCGCACGATCGTCTACCGCCTGCGGCGCAACGTGCGCTTCGCCGACGGGCGCCCGCTGACGTCCGCCGACGTCGCGTTCACGTTTCGTGCGATCGAGGATCCGCGCAACCCCGTGCTCAGCGAGGACGCCTACCGTCGCGTCGCCGCGCTGACGACGCCCGACGCGCACACGGTGATCGTGCGCCTGCGCTCGCCCTGGAACGCGGCGGTGCGCGAGCTCTTCGCTCAGTCGGACTTCGCGTTCGGCATCCTGCCTGCCCACGCGTTCGCGAGCACCGCGATGGTGGGCGCGCCGTGGGAGGCGCACGCGTTCGGCACCGGGCCGTTCCGCGTGACGGAGTGGCGACGCGGCGAGCGCATCGTCCTCGAGCCCAACCCGTACTTCTTGCCGCGGCCGCGCTTATCGCGCCTCGAGTTGCGCATGACGCCAACGTTCGATGCTATGCTCATCGGTCTGCGCACGGGCGAGCTCGACGTGGGGCGCGTCGAGCCGGCCCAAGCGTACTACGCGCCTCCAAACGTGCGCATCGTGTCCACGGCGATCAACGGCTTGGACTATCTTGCGCTTCAGATCGCTGCCGCACCGACCGACGATGCGGCCGTGCGGCGCGCGATTGCGCTCGCTCTTGACGTTCCCGTAATCGAGCGGGCGTTTCACGGGCTCTACAGAAGCGCGGCGGCCTTTCTGCCGCCAGTCTTCCGATGGAGCGACGCTGCGCTGCGCCCGATCGCACACGACGACAGGGCCGCCGCGGCCGCGTTGGATCGAGCCGGGTGGCGTCTACGCCAAGGCGTTCGCATAAAGAACGGTGTACCGCTCGACGTGCTGCTCGTGCGCGAGGAGCTGGGCAACGGCAGCGGACTCGCGGCGATCATACAGCGGCAGCTGGCAGTCGACGGAATTCGCCTGACGATCAAGTCGTTTCCGCCGAGTACCTTCAACGCACTGCAAGGGCCGATTCGTGCGGGACGTTTCAACATGGCAGTTCAGGGCTGGATCGGCGGTGCGGACCCCGAGCAGAGCGTCGTCTTCGCGTGCGGCCAGATTGGGCCCGACGGCAACAACGTGCAGCGCTTCTGCGACCCTCGATTCGAGGTGGCGTTCCGCGACCAAGCCGTGACGCCGGACGAAGGCCGGCGCAAGCGCGACTTCATCACGATGCAGGAGATCGTCTACGACCGGCTGCCGGTCATCCCGCTCGACTACACGCGATTCTTCGACGCCGTCGGGCCTCGCGTGCAAGGCTTCGCGCGCAACATGCTCGGCTATCCCGTCAACGCGGAGTCGTGGGACGCGGCGACGGAGAACCCGGCGCGGGCGAAGGAGGCGCGCCCTGGATCACGCCAATGACGTAGTCGGCGAAGTGACCGGTAGAGTACCCTGTATAATCGAGCCAGATGTTGCTCGCTCCGATCGGAGTTGTGGGGGTGTTACTGAACGAGATACAGCTCGTTGAGGTCGCGCAGGGCGTCGGAGTCGGCGACGGCGCAGCCGACGGATCGAACGCCAAGTCAATCTGCACGTAGCATGGCGTCGAGTTCGAACACGAGCTGAGATTGAGCGATTGCTGGTCCATCTTCGCCAGACCGTGCAGGTGGAAGCCGACGGGGTTGCCGTCCGGCGGCGGGATGGCGAAATGCCCGATCAGGATCCCGATGATGATGATGAAGAATCCACCGGCAGCCATGGTGACTTTCTGCACTGTTGTTCCTTTCTAGCGAGATTTCTTCAAGAGCCGGTGACCGCGCCGGAGGCATACACGCTGTTCGTATAACCCGAAGACGTCGCCTCATCGATCGTGACCGTCATCTGGGCGCCCATACCGTCCTTCGGCAAGTTGTGGAACGAGAAGCAGCTGGATGAGCTACCGCACGAGCCGCTGTTCGCCGGGGCCCCCGACGGGTTGAAGTAGACGTCGAAGTTCATGTTGCACGGCTTCGCGTCGGAGCACGAAGTCAGATTGACCGCCTTTTGATCCAACTTCGCCAATCCGTGGAGATGGTATCCGACGGGGTTGCCGTCGAGCGGCTTCACCGATAGGCGCCCGATAAAAAACGCGACGACCACGACGACGACCGCCGCGAAGAACGTGCCGTATCTCCGCATGTCTCTGACCTCCTACCAGGGCAAAGCCTTACGAGCGCACGGACCCTTCACCTCCCGGCGTTGCTCGCCCGCCCCTAGAGATGGGAACCGCTTGGCCGTCGTCGAACCTCCCTGACTTCTCGAAATGTGAGGGTCGCCGTGCGACGAGCTTGCCCCCGATTTGGTACCGAAGAAAATCGTCAAAAGGCGGATAGGCACGCGATTCAGTTTCCGGTCGTGCTTCAAGAGAAGTGGAATCTTTCGAAGCAATACGGGGTTTTCACGACGCCGGTAGCCTTCCTGATCGATGAAAACGGCGTCATTGCCGAGGACGTGGCGGTCGGCAGAGACCCGATAGTAGCCTTAGCCGATCGGGGCCTTGCGATGAAAGCGAGTGCGCGATGAGCGTTCTGTTTGACGACGTATCGCGAATCATCGCCGGCTCGAGCTCGCGGACTCACGCCTTGAAGCTGATCGGCGGAGCGCTGGGTGGTGCGGCATTGACGTTCCTGGGCGTCGGATGTTCGGCTTCCGGGGACGCGCCAGCGCTAGAGCACTCTTCGGTCGTAAGCCTTAGATGCCGAAACAGCAGAAGATGCGGCAGCCACTGCTGCAAAAGGAATCAGACCTGCTGCCACGTTAGCGGCATACTCACTTGCTGCGACGGGCCTTGCTGCGGCAGCAGCTGCTGCAGCACCGGGCAGACCTGTTGCGGCAGCACTTGTTGCAACAGCGGCCAGACCTGTTGCGCGAACCGCACTTGTTGCAACAGCGGACAAACCTGTTGCAGCGGGGAGTTTATTTGTTGCAACAGCGGGCAAATCTGCTGCACCGCGCATTGTTGCAACACGGGGCAGACATGCTGCGGTCTACATTCCTGTTGCTCGGGGACCGACTGCTGCGGTGATGTTCTTCACGCGCTTTGCTGCCCGCGGTCTGCCCCGAAGTGCGTTAACGGAAGGTGTGTTGCGTGATCGCTGAACGAACGGAAGCGTGAAAGCAGCATTTCTTTTTGACGACGTATCGCGGATCGTCGCCGGCTCGAGCTCTCGAACTCGAGCCCTCAAGCTGATCGGCGGAGCGCTGGGTGGTGCGGTCTTGACGTTGCTGGGCGTGGGATGTTCGGCCCCGGGGCCGGGGACGACGCCGGAGCTAGCGCGCTCCTCGGCGGTGAGCCTGAGATGCCCAAAGCGCCGAAGATGCGGCGGCAACTGCTGCGGCAAGGGGCAAATTTGTTGCAACGCTGGGTCGAACGGACTTTGCTGCAACACCGGGCAAATCTGTTGCTTCGATAGTTGCTGCAACAGCGGACAAACCTGTTGCGGCAACGGATTTGGCGCCGCTTGTTGCAACAGCGGGCAAACCTGCTGCGGCGACGGGGTTTGCTGCAACGCCGGGCAAACCTGTTGCGGCGGCGGCCGGGCTTGCTGCAACCCCGGGCTAACCTGTTGTGGCTCGGTTTGTTGCAACAGCGGGCAAAGCTGTTGCCGCGGCGAGGCTTGCTGCAATGCCGGGCAAACCTGTTGCGGGATACTTCACGCGATTTGCTGCAACACTGGGCAAGCCTGCTGCGGCCGGGCTGTCAGCCCGATTTGCTGCAGAACAGGACAGAAGTGCGTTAGCGGAAAGTGTGTTGCGTGAGTTGCTGAACGAACGGCGCAAGAGCAGCATTTCTATGCCTATATCAAACGCGGGAGGATGGCGGTTTGGACGCGGTGCTCGTGGGGCGTGGCCGTCCGGAACGAGACCGTCGAAAGGCGCGAGCATGCGTTTGAGTTTCCGGTTGTGCTCCAAGAGAAGTGGAATCTTTCCAAAACAGTACGGGATACCGCGACGCGTGTCACATTTTGTCACGGACGGGTCGGGAACGGACGGAATCGACGGGGACGGTTCGGGAACAGTGCGACGGAAAAGCTTGATAGGATAACGCTTTTCGGTAACGGACGGGATCGACTGGAATCGCCGGGCGTGGGTTCGACCCCGGCCATCCCAAAACCATGTCATCCTGAGCCGCGCGAAGCGCGCTTCGAAGGGCGATTTTACTGGCGTTTCTGCCGCATTAGCCGCCGATTTGTCGCGCCTTTGTCGCAGAATCCCTACCCCAGCATGGGAAGCG
>JAFAJV010000025.1 GCA_019235995.1 Vulcanimicrobiota bacterium | reverse complement strand
GGCCTGCCAAATGGCATTAAAGTTGGCTTGCCACGAGTCGAGCGTCGCCGCATCGTCTGCATAGCACCACCGCGCGGTGACGCTCATGCCCAACAGTATCGCCGCGCCGGCGATGAGGAAGCGTCTGCAATAGACGCGCGTCCAGGGTTGCATCAGGGCACCTCCGCAGAGTCTAGCGAGTCAGCGAAAAGAATACGCCGCCGCCGTACGGCCGTCCGCTGCCGTCAGGCCGCCGGCCCGGGCTCCGCGGGCTTGCCGTCGCTCGGGCCACGACGTAACATGGGCCCAGCGGCCGGGTGCTGTCGTGAGAGGGATTCGATCATGTTTGGCTTGTTCGGCGGGCACATACCAGTGCAGGCGGTGAAGATGCTGCCGGGCGGAGGCGACCCGAAGCTGCCGCGAGAGGCTCTGCTGTTTCAATTTATTTTGTGCGCGATCGGCCTCGTCGGCGGTTTGATCTTCCTCGGCCTTGGCGTCTTCCTCACGGTCAAAGGGCTCACCGGAAGCATGACCTTCGGATTCAAGCTACCCGGAATCTCGGCACAGCTCAGTAATGCGGGGCCCGGTTTGGTCGTCGCGGTGATAGGACTCATGATCGTGCTCGCATCTCTGTACTTCTACAACGTTACGTTCGCCAACGACAAGAGCACCAAGCAACCCGAGCAACCGTAGTAGCGAGGCGCGCCGTTACTTGATGACCCCCGCGATCGGCGCGACCGACCGCGAATTCCCGAGAGCCCTGACGTCGAAGATGTTTTCGACCGTTCGCAGCACATTGTAGTGGTCGATGTTCTGATTGTATTGGCCGGGGTTGACGTTCCCGGCGAGGATCGTCGTGATCTGGTTCCCCGCGCTGCCATCGTTTTCGTCAAACGTAAGGATCAGCACCCCGTCGTTGGCCGCATCCCAGGATATCAGCGCCGGAAGGTTCTTCGAGGCCCACGTATCGCCCGTGGCGATCGAACAATCGTGCATGTCGTTGCACATGTTCGGCGTAATCCAGACCAATCGTGACGGTGGCACGGTGAGGGGCCCCCGATATACCAGGCTGTCCGTCTTCGGCACCTTCGTGAAGTCCGTCCACGGCACGTGTTTACGCATGTAGAGGTAGCCGCTCGCAAGATGGTCGGGATGCGCCTGGCAACCCTGGAAGCCGTCGCGCGGCATGCTCTCGGCATAGCCGGTGAACGAGAGGCCCGCCTCGACGAGCTCGCTCCCGAGGCTCTCCGTCTTAAATATCAGCGGGCACGGATCGCCGCTCACGCCGTGCGTCGATCCGCTGAACAGCGCGAGATAGTTCGGCTCGCTCGGATGACTGACCGCGTGACTATTCGTCATGTTCGCCCACGTGTTCGCCAGGCCGTTGATGTACGGCGCCTTCGGGTTGCCGATGATATCGCTGTACGATTCGTTCTCGAAGATGACGAGCTGAACGTACTTCGTGGTATATGAAGCCCGCTCAGGCCGCGCTCGGATCAGGGTGACACGGGTTGTGCTTGGTGTGACGCCGGAGGCGCCGCAAGCGGCTAACACCAGGCCGAGCGAGAACGTGATCGCGGCACGGTTCAGCATTGCGATTAATCCTTTCTGCTTAGAGGCGTTCAAGAAGAGACTCGTCGTCCAGGCTACGCAGCTCCTCCGGCACGCGCCCGCGCACCGGCCCAGCCAGCTGCGCCGCGATCGAGGCGCGGCGCTGCGGCGTGAGCGTATCGCGGCGTTCGAGGAAGCGTTTGATCAGCGCGCGCTCGCGGCCGGAGAGATAGGCCGTCGGCGCGTAGCCCGCGTCGTCCACGCCGTCGCCGAAGATCGCGTCCTCGAGATCGAGTCCCTCGCGACGCACGCGCACGTCGAAATAATAGACCGCGAGGATCAGCGCCGAGAACGGCAAGATCGCGCAGCGAACGATCGAGTCGAGCGCCACGTAGGCGGCCGGCCAGCGCCCTAGCCCCAGAAACGCCAGCGTATCCACGAGTCCCGTGGGCACGACCATCACGGCGCCGGCAGAGATGGAGCAGAGCAGTGCGCGACCGAGCTGGGGCCGCGTGAAGATCCGCGACACCGCCAGACGCACGGAGTCGCGGACCCCACACCCTTCGAGGACGACGCCGAAGAAGGCGAACGAGCCGGTGACGAGGATCAACGCAAGCGCCAAGAATATCGCAACGATGGCCGCGAGACCGATGATCGGAACGATCAAGAGCAGTACCGGCGAGATCATCACGCCCACGATCAAGGGAACGGACACGACGAGGACCGTCACGACGTAGCAGATTATGAGCACGCCCAGCGCGATCGCAAGCACGCCGATGATTTCCGGCCAACGCGCGAGCGCGGGGCGGTACGCGGCGCCGACGTCGACAGGCTCGTTGCGATAAGCGTTCGACGTCGCGACGGCGACCGCACAAACCGCGAACGATATCGCGAGGTATCCGACGATGACCGACACGACGGTCGACGCGATCGTCGTGGGCGAATCGAGGATCGTCGGAAAGCGCTCGGCTCCGAAACGCTCGGGGTGCTCCCAAAGCGCGACCAGCGCGTTCAACTGCGGCCCTTCCAGCCGCAGCGCGGCGTACTGCACGAGTGCCAGCGGCGCGATCGCGGCCAGCGCAATCCCCGCGAAGACCCGGAAGTGCCGCACGTAAAGGTTGATCGCACGGTCGAATATGTCGCCGAGATCGAGCGGACGAACTTCCATCGCTCCGCGCTTTCTGGCAAGGCGATTGCAAAACCCCCGGGGAACGAGCGCGATAGCAATGCTATTCGGCACGATCGACGCGCTGCGGCGCTACCCCATCAAGAGCCTTTCGGGCGAAACGCTGGATAGCGCCGAGATCGGCGAAGGCGGCATCCCGGGCGACCGCGCGGACGCGCTCTTCGTGCGCTCCGGATCAGCCCGCGTCGGCAAGACCTACCGCGGCAAGGAGCACGACCGGCTCCATCTGGTAGCGTCGGCCGGCGCCGCGCGTGCCGCCGCGGCCGATCGTGGCGTCGACGTCGAGCTCCGATCCGGAGGAAGCTTCTTCGACGACGCGCCGGTCTCACTTATCGTCGACCGCTGGCTCGAGTCGTTGAACGCTCATGTCGGCTACGGCGTGGAGTGGGAGCGCTTTCGTCCCAATCTGTTCGTGCGTGCCGCTGACGGTTTCGACGAAGAGGAAGGGGCACTGGTCGGAGACGAGCTCGACTTCGGGAGCGTGACGCTGCGCGTGCGCTGCCCGATCGAGCGCTGCGTCGCGGTGACGTATCACCCGCGCGGTGCCGCGAGCGATCCACGAATCCTGCGCTTTCTCGCGCAGCAGCGCGATGCGTCTCTCGGGATCTATTGCGACGTCGTGCGGACGGGAAAGACGCGGCTCGGCGACGAGATAACGAGGCGCCGTACGAACGGCGCCTCGGCCCACACCCGGTGAGCTTCGAGCCTAACCCGTCGCGGCGGATCTTTCACTAAACAGGATGCATTAGACCGTACGGCACTGCCGCATGTCCTTCGACGTCGCTCTAGTATGACAAGGTGCGGCGGCCTTCGAGGGCCTTCGCGATGGTCATCTCGTCGGCGTAGTCGAGGTCGCCGCCGATCGGCAGGCCGTAGGCGAGACGCGTCACGACGACGCCGAGCGGCTGCAATAGGCGCGAGAGATAGAGCGCCGTCGCCTCGCCTTCGGCGTTCGGATTCGTCGCGAGGATGATCTCGCGCGGCGCTTCGCGCCCGATGCGTTCGATCAGCTCCCTGAGATGCAGCTGCGCGGGGCCGATGCCGTCCATCGGCGAGATCAGGCCGCCCAGCACGTGATAGCGGCCCTTGAACGCGCCCGCGCGCTCGATGGCATACACGTCTTTGGCCTCCGCCACGACGCAGATCGTCGTAGCGTCGCGGCGCTCGTCCGTGCAGAATTCGCACGGATCGCTCTCCGCTAGCGAATAGCAGATCGAGCAGAACCTCACGTTGTCTTTGACGGCCAGGATGGCCTCGGCGAGGCTCTGCGCCTCGTTGCGCGGCCGGTTCAAGAGATAAAACACCAGGCGCGCCGCCGTCTTAGGGCCGATCGTCGGCAACTTGCTCAGCTCGTTGATCAGCGCGGCGACCGGGCTCGCGACCGTGGTCACATCAGCCCGGGAATGCGCATCCCGCCGGTCACCGAGGCCATGCGCTTCTGCGCGGTGTCGCTCGCCTTGCTCAGTGCGTCGTTGACCGCCACCGTCACGAGGTCTTCCAGCGTCTCCAGGTCCTCGAGGTCGACGGCCTCCTTGCCGATGCGCACGCGCTTGAGGCGCTGATCGCAGGACGCCTCGACCGTGACCGCGCCGCCGGCGGCGCTGCCGGTCACAACCGTGTTCGCGAGCTCTTCCTGAGCCTTGGTCATCTCGGCCTGCATCTTCTTGACTTGGGCCATTAAGTGTGCCTGATTCATTTACCGAATTCTCTCGTTCGCATAGTCGAAAAGGGCGTCGGCGTCGTCCGGGGCCGCGGGCTTCGAGCGTGCCCCATTCCCTTCCACGCGCAGACGCACGTGCAGCGAGACTCCGAGCACGTCGGCGATCGCCGCTTCGATGGTCTTCGCATGATCGTTCAAAGCGTCCGCGCTCCATTTGTCGGGAAGCTTGAGCACGAGCGCATCGCTCTCCAAAGAGTCGATGACCGCGCGCGATAGCGGCGCGCGTAGCGATTGCCGCTCGCCTTCGACCTTGGCGCGGATGCTTTGCCACGCCGCGCGCACCTTCTGTACAGAGAGCGTTGAGGGAGCCTTGCCCTTTCGCCCTTCGACTGCGCCGCTACGCGGCGCGTCCAGGATGACACCTTGGTCGGTGACGCCTTTGCCGCGTTCCTCCAGCGCGGCGACCCGGGCCGCGAGAGCGTCGAGCGTCGGGTCCTCCGGCGTGAAGATGAAGCGCAACAACGCGGTCTCGAGCTCCAACCGGGCATTGCCGCCCGTGCGGGCGAGCGTGAGTGCCTCGCTGAAGCTGCGCAGCGCGCGAACCAGCATGGCCTGCGGGACGGCGGCCGCCTGAAGGGCGGTACGCTCGGCGTCGTCGGCCGCAAGATCGCGCGCCAAGAGCTCCGGGTCGATGCGCGCCACCAACAGGTTTCGGAACGCCGTGATCAGCGAGCGGATCAACACCTGGAGATCCGCGCCGGCGTCGCTCGCCGTTTCGACGACCGAGAGCGCGCGCGTCGCGTCCCGCGCGACCACCGCT
>JAFAJV010000005.1 GCA_019235995.1 Vulcanimicrobiota bacterium | reverse complement strand
GAAGATGGTAAACTCATAGGGTTCATTACGCTATACTCCGGATGACGCCGCTACGATCTCGCCGGTGTGAGGCTAAAGGAAGATGAGAATAGCCACCGCATCGCACGGTGAGCGCTTTGGCGCGGTGATGTGGATCCCCTAAGCTAGGCCGCGGTGGGTCGCGATCTGCCACACGTTACCACCGACGTCCTCGATCATGGCACGGCGGTCGCCGTACGGCATATCGGACGGCGATTCGATCGATTTCGCTCCCGCCTTCAGCGCCCGCTCGTACGTTGCATCGGCATCCTCCACGTAGAGATAGAGGAAGCTGGACGTCGCTTCGCGCGGCCCTGCGCCACTGACCATGACGATCGAATCGCCGATCAGCATATCTGACGGCATATCGCTCGTGAACTCGCCGTCGGCACCAAACGCGTCCTTCAGGAATCGCACGAGCGCTTCCGGATCCCGCGCAACGAGGCGTGGCGTAACGTTATGCCGACCTTCGGGCTTCCACTGCGTCATTAGAGCGGAGTATTTGTGGAAACCAGCACGATCACCCACGCCAGCAGCAAAAAACCGGACGCCGTGATCAGCGCGGTGCGCAGCCAATGAGTACGGAGTATCCTCCGCAAATATGGGCTGCGGCTCCCGAGCGGATCGCGGCTCAAAGCCGCCTGCCAGGGCCCCCACGTCAGCGCCGTCAGGATTACCGAGGCGAACTGGCAGCCGAACACTCCGGCCAGCGCCCAGATCGGCGAACCGGCAGGATGATACCAAATGAGCGCGAGCGATCCGGCAAAGGCGAGGGCAACCGGCGCGAGCACCCAGTAGGGGAGCTTCGCCCAGTGCACTTGCTGAACACGGTGGAAGTCGGCGCCGACGTATTGCCACGAGCGAAAAATATCGACCTCGTGAGCCCAAATCGTGCCGACGTTGTAGAAACCGAGCGCAAGATTCAACAGCAAGAAGATCATCTTCGCCCTCGATCCTGCCCGGGAGGCGCCCGCTCGCTGTCGAAAGGGCCTACCGGCGCAGCGATTTCGCTACGCGAGGGAGGTTCAACATGACTCGCCGTCTTTCGAGCGCCGTTGCGCTCGTTTCTTGGCTTCTCGGCACGGTCGTGATGGCCCCGAGCGCGCGTGCCGACTCCTCGACCGTCGATCTCAATACCGTCGCGAAGAACGTCGTGCAGATCGCGCAGGTTCAGGAGAATCAGATCGTCCTGTTGACGAGCGATCCAACGAATTTCCCGTTTCTCGAGGATCTGGCCGTGGCGGTGAGGGCGGCCGGCGCATTTCCGCTGATCTGGGTCACGAGCGACAACTATAACCAGCGCATGTATTCCGACGTGCCGGCCAAGTACGACTCTCAGTCGCCTTTGATGCTGCTCGGCCTCTACAAGATGATCGATACGCAGATCAACGTCGACTACGGTGGCGATCAAGACTATAATTTCTTCGCCGCCGCAGACCAAAACCGGCTGGCCGCGCAAGCCAAGGCGAACGCTCCGGCTCTGCAGATGTTCTTGAGCGGTCATCGGCACTACGTCGAGGTGGGCAACGGTATCTTTCCGAACCCGCCCAACGCCGCGCTCTTCGGGGTCAGTCAATCGTCGCTCTCAGACGCCTTCTGGACCGCGATGAATACGGATTACGCCAAGGTCCAGGCGAACGCCGATGCGCTCAAGTCGGCGATCAGCGCGGGCAGCACGATGCGCGTCACGAGCCCGAACGGAACCGATATCTCGTTCGGCGTCAAGGGCACGCGCTTCATCGTCAGCGCCGGGTCGATCAGCGCCAATTGCGCGGGAATAAACTGCTACACCGCACTACCGGCGGGAGACCTGTACGTGATTCCACTTCCAGGCACGGCAACCGGCAAGGTCGTGTTCGATAACACGTTCTGGGGCAAGGACAATCTCAGGGGGTTCACGGCGACGTTCAACGCCGGCAAGCTCGTCTCGATGACGTCCTCGTCCGACATGACCAAGGTGAACGCTGCATACGCGGCGGGCGGAGGCGGCCGCGATATGTTCTCGATCGTCGATATCGGCGTGAACGGCGCGGTCAAGGACATTCCGAATAGTTTGATGCTGGCCACCTTCGCAGCCGGTTCGGTTAGCCTCGGCTTCGGAGGCGACCTCGGCTTCGGCGGCACGAACGCATCGGCATTCTCCTTCTTGGGGACTCAGCCGGGCACGACGGTGACCATAGACGGGAAGCCGATCATCAATAACGGCATGCTCGCCACGAGATAGACGCCCTCGATGCCGGCTCCTATTAGGGGCCCGAGCCATTGGGCCGGGCCTCTACCGACCGACGGCACGTGGGCGCGCGGGCGTCGTTTCTTCGCACCTTTTGCCGGCTGCTGTTTCTTGCTCGCGGCGCCCGCGCTCGCCGCTGATCCGGGTCGCATCGACGGATACGTCACTCCCTACTACAACTCGGCCGGGCCGGTCATCAAGGTCGGACAATACAGCGCGGGCCTGGCCTCGAAGGATTCGAGCGAGTTCGTTGCGACGATTCTTCGAATGAAGCAGCGAATGCGGAGCCTCGATTTTGCGGAGACCTACGTTGCCGCCATTCGCCTCTACGACTTGGGTTATCGCAGAGAGGCGACGTACTGGTTCTACACGGCCCAGTATAAGGGGCGCCAATTTGCGCTGCTGGCCGATCAGAAAAGGCTCGGAGGGATGGGCGACCCGGGGTTCGAGCTCTACCACGCGCAGGAGGCCTTTTTTGCCGTGGTGGGGCCGAACATCAACGGCTACGCCTTTGGTGACATCGGCTCGCTCGTCGCGATCATTCGCAGGGTGCAAAACGAGAACGAGTCCGTGCCGGACCTGCAGACCGCGTACCCGGGCGTCAACTTCGTTCCGCGGCCGCAGTGGCAGCGCATCAACGCCGGGCTCAATGCGGGGCTGGGACAGCTCGCGTCACAGCTCGTGAGCCAGAAAAGCCGGATGGCGCGGGAGCGCGCGCAAAACGGGACCGCGGCGCGCTTTGCCCACCTTACCAGCAAGCCGTTTCCCGGCTGAAAGGGCCGTTATGATGTACCTGATCCTCAAGCTGATTCACGTCGCCGGGGTCGTGTTGTTCCTCGGCAACATCACCGTCGGCGTGTTTTGGAAACGCGCTTCCGATCGCAGCGGCAATGCGTCCATTATGGCGTTCACGATCGACGCCATCATCGCCGCAGACCGCCTCTTCACGATCCCGGGGATCGTGCTCTTGCTCATCGGCGGCTTGGGCGCAGCCTTCGTCGGCGGCATCCCGATCCTCGGGACCGGGTGGCTGCTGTGGGGCATCATCGCCTTCATCCTTTCGGGCGTGGCGTTTGGGCCGCTCTCGCGCACCCAGCGTAAACTCTCGGTCGCCGCGCACGCCGGCGATCTCACCGAGTACGAGCGGCTGTCGAAGTCCTGGGATCTATGGGGTTTCATCGCGCTCGCGCTTCCCATCGTCGCGTTCGTCCTGATGATCCTCAAGCCGGCGCTACCGGCGTTCTAGAGCGCGCCCCAAACCGCTGCGCAAGCGGAGATGGCGGCGGACATGCCGTCGCCGATCGCACCCGAGTCGTTCGGTGTGTGCGTGCGTGAATCGAAACCGCTGTCATCCCACGCGTACCAGCCGACGTAGCGGGCGCCGAAACGGCAGAACGCCGAGGCTTGATCCACGATCTCCGAACGAGTGAGACCGGGTTGGTAGAAGCGGTGCTCGTACGAGCCTCCCCAGCCTTGGCCGATGCCGTATAACGGCGTCTGCTCGATGCGCCAGCCGCGCTTCGCCAGGCTGTGGCGCATCGCCGGCAGCAGCGCCGTCATGCTCCAATCGAGGCCCTTCCCGAGGGACGGGTGCCGCCGGCCGAACGGCGAGTAGTTGTACCAGCCGACCACGTCGCAGCCGGAGTTGGAGTAGTTTGCGGCCGTGCCGGGATCCCAGTCGACCTGCCCCGGCTTCCCCACTCCGGCGCCGAATCCGCAAATGGCCGGCCGTCCCGGCGTGCGCGCCGCGATCAGCGCGTGAACCTTCTGCAGGAGCCGCCGGCCGCTGCCGGGATCCCACCACGCCCAGTCGTCGAGAACCCAGTAACCGACGACATACGGCCGCGGCCCGTCGCGCTCGAGAATCTCCGCGAGGCGCCGCAGCACGGCGGCCTCCGACTTCATGCGCGGGTCTTCATCGGTGCGGCAATACGAGTTATAGCCGTAGCTCTTCGGCGGCGGTTTGACGGTGTGCGTTCGGTGGCACTCCCAGTAGAACAGAAGGCCGGAAACGCTGCCGTCCACGACCGCGATCCCGTGTGCCTTCAGCGCCTCCGCCAGCGGGCTGCGCGGCGCAGGCGCTCCGCTATACAGGATCGTCGTCGTAACGCCTTCCCGCGCGGCGGTAGCGGCGCGTTCGGGCGTATCGACGCTAAAGCCGATGATCGCATGATCGTGCAGCCGCGCGGGAGCGACCGAATTCGATGGCGCACGCTGCGGCGCGGGAATTCCCAAAGAGGCGCCGACGCAGCCGCTCAGCGCAAGGCATGCGGTGAGACGCGACAACCATGTGCCCACGGCGGTTTACTTATGCAGCAGCGTCGTCGTGTCGGGCCCGATCCCGCTGACTTCGATGACCGTTTCGCCCTTCGCCATCGCGTAGTGATGCACGCCGGCGGGGATGGAAACGACGCTGCCGGGCCCGAGCGGCTTCATCGCGCTCGTGTCCATCTTGTCGCCGATACCGACCATGAGCTGACCGCTGAGGACGGTAACGTTCTCCGTCATGCCGTGAAAGTGGGGCGGCGCGGCGCCGCCCGAGGGCGCCTTGAGCAGATACGCGTAGTACGCGCCCGCCTTTTCGGGGTTGCCGACGATCGGCGCCATCTCCCATCCCTTGAACTGCGGAACCGGCTGCCACTTCGCGGTATCCGGCGTGACGATGGTCGGCGCCGAAGCCACTCCGATGGCGGTCAGCGCCGCCGCGAACCCGAGCCCCGTGAGAATTGATCGCATCAGACGCATCTGGAAGACCTCCATACGATTACAATTCGACGGCCGGCGGCCCGGCTACTTTGCGTGGGGCGCAACGATCTCGGCGAGCATGTCGGGCGCGCCCGCGACGCGCTCGAGGTGCGGGTAGCGGATCCCTTCGTGATAATCGAGCGAGAGCGTCTGGTACCAGCCGTTCTGCGTCGTGATGAGGGAGATCGGCGCGTTCGAGCGCTGTGCGCGTCGCAGCGCATACGCGAGCGACTCGGCGGAGAACTGCTGCCCGTCGACGGCGAGAACGTGCATGTCCGGCGCGAGACCGGCGCGCCAGGCCGCCGAGCTCTCGCGCACGTCGCGCACGACGCCGTCCTCCGTGAGGTCGGCGCCGTAGGCATACCAGCCGGTGATCCCTTGCTCGCCGGACTGTTCCGCTGTGATGAACTCGTTCGGCTTTTTCGTGTACACCAGGCGCCAGCCCGCGCGGGCGAGCTCGTCGCTCGGCGGATGCGCGCTCACGCGATAGACGTACTTCTCGAAGAGAGCGTGCCAGTCGTACGGCTCGACCGCGTTCAAAAGGCTCTCGACCCGCGCCCGCGTGTACGTGACGACGATCGGTCCCGTCAGCGCAGGCTCGGTGAAGCGGTGAAGAAACGTGTCGAGCGAGCGCGCGCCGTGCGAACGCTCGCGAATGATCGTGTCCGCGTCGAGCCACACCAGCTCGCCCTCGGTGTAGAAGTCGTTCGCATTGCGTCGGATCGCCGGATACGAGCCGCGCGCCTCGAAGAAGTGAGGAGCGCCGGTCGTGAGGTCGATGAGCGGCGTCGTCGTGCGACCGGTCTCGTAATCCATCGAGGCATAAACCGTCGCGAGATACTCCGGGTAGAGCTTGGGCTCGCGAATTCCGGTGCGGAACGAGAGCACGTCGCCCAGATACTGATTCATCCCCTCGTACACCCAAAGAAGATCGGTCAGCTGCGGTACCTGGAAGTTCGGCGTCGTCAGATCCTCCGGCCGGCGATATTTCCCATTCCAGGAGTGCGAGAACTCGTGCGGGATCAAGTCGCCTCCCGAAAGCGACTCATCGGGATCGGTCAAGAAGCCGTCGCTCGCGCGGTTGTCGCTCGACTGGTGATGCTCGATACCCTGCGAACCGACGGAGTCGCTCAGCGTCAGCAACGCGTGATAGTCGGCGAAATGGCGCGAGCCGTACATGGCAAACGCCTCGGCCGGCATGCGCTGGTAGCCCCGCAGCAGGCTTGAACCGATGTCGAGATCTTGCGGATGGTCCGCGAACGCGTCGAGCTGCACGAAGGCAGCGCCTTCCTGCCAGAGGTTCCACTTCTTGGCGTAACGGCCCATGTCGAGGGGCGAGTCCACGAGCATGTTCAGCGGCGCGACGGCGAAGTCGACTCGATTCGCACTGCGTCCCGCCTCGTGCAGGGCCGTTGCGAAATCCCAGCCCGCCGGCAACAGGATCGACGGCTTGACGAAGTAGCGATGCGAATCGATGCCCTCCTGATAGAGCAGGACCCGATTCCATTGCAAGATCGCGAGCGAGTGTGTCGCGGTGACGTCCCCCGGCGCGTTCATGAGGACGTCGAAATCCACGTCGAGGTCTTGCGTGCCGGGCGGAACGTTGACGTGAAATGCGTAGAGGTCGACGGAATCGCGGCGCCAGTCCAGCGGGGAGCCGTTGGCCGATACGCGCAGGGCGGCGAGGTCGCTGAGCGGTCCGCTGGGCTCGTGTTCGCCGGGAATCCATTTCGGATACACTATCGTGAACGCGCCGGACGCGACCGGGATCTCTTCGTGAACGCGCAGGAATCCATCGGCGGCGCGCGTCGCGTCGACGACGAGCGTTGCGGGCCGCTGCTGCGGTGCCAGCGAAGCCTTTGCGATGGAACCGCTGCCCGCGGCGGCGCAGGGCGCGAGCAAGCCGCAGCACATTAGGATCACGCTCAGCCGTCGCATGCGCGACGCCTTCTGGAGCATGCGGCGGCGCGCCCTGCCCGGCCGCGCACGGCAGGTGCAGCGGCGGCAGACCACCAAAAGCAGGGGGACTTTTTCACCCCCCGTTTCCGACGGAGGTCACGAGACCACGTGAAGATCGTGGTGACGGTTAAGCTCGTTCCGGATCCCAACGCCGAGAAGAGGATCGACCCTACGACGAAGCGGCTCGTCCGCACCGGCGTCGAGACCGTCCTCAACCCATACGACGAGTATGCCCTCGAGGCCGGCTTACAACTGAAGGAGCGCGCCGGCGGCGACTCGCGCGTCACGGTCTTCTCGATGGGATCCGCGGCTCTCAAGGAGACTTTGCGGCGCGCGCTCGCGATGGGCGCCGACGATGCGCTCGTGCTGAGCGACACGGCGCTCGAAGGAAGCGACGTATGGGCGAGCGCCTATGCGATGGCAAAGGCCCTGAGCACGCTCGAGTTCGACCTGCTCATCGTCGGGGGTCTCACCGACGACAGCAGCACGGGCGCGGTGCCAGGCGCGCTGGCGGAGCATCTTGGCCTGCCCTGCATCACCAACGCCCGAAAGATCGACGTCGGTGATGGGAAGCTCGAGGTCGAGCGCGAGACCGACGTCGGCTATCAGATCGTGCGCGGATCCCTGCCCGTGCTGATTACGACGGCACTGACGTTCGGCGAGCCGCGCTATGCGTCGCTCAAAGGCATCATGGGTGCGAAGAAAAAGACGATCGGGACGATCGGTGTCTCCGATCTCTCGCTGGACCTGCCCGTTGGGACGAGCGGATCGAAGACGGAGCTCCGGAGTTTCGCGCCGCCTCCCGCCCGCGGAAAAGGGCGGACGGTCGAGGCCGCCGACGGCGTCGCCGGCGCGACCTCAATCTTCGAATTCCTGCGCGAGAAGAAGTTCGTATAGCGATGAAACACGTGATCGCATACGCGGAGCACCGGCAGGGGCAGACCCGGAAGGTCACGTTCGAGCTGGCGAGTGAGGCGCGCCGCATCGCCGATGCGCTCGGAGGCACGGCGAGCGGCGTCGTGCTCGGCGCGGGCGCGGCGCAGTTGGCCGAACAGTTGAAGGCATACCCCCTCGACGTCGTCTACGTGGACGAGAGCAAGGACGTTGACGAGTTCTTGCTGGATCCGGTGGTCGACAGTCTCGCGGCCGTCGCAAAGCGGCTCGGCCCGTCGCTCGTGCTCGTTCCGAACACCCTGTCGGGCCGCGACATTGCCGGCAAGTTGCTCGTGCGCCTGGGGGCGGGGATCGTCGCCGACGTGGTGGATGTCGAAGTCGAGGGCGCCGACGTGGTTTGCGTGTCGCCGAAGCTGGGCGGCGCTATCGTGACGCGCTGCGCGCTTCGGCCGGCCGACTATGGGGTCGTGACGGTACGCCCGAACGCCTTCGCCGCCGCGCCCGGTGGAGCGGGCGCGACGATCGAGCGGCTCGAGCAGCCGGCCGGCAGTTACGCCGCGGCGATCGAGAGCGACGTCGAGGAGGGCGCCGGCGAGCTGGCGCTCGAGGAAGCGCCGGTCGTCGTGGCCGGCGGGCGTGGGCTCGGCGGCCCGGAACCGTTCGATACGCTGTTGAAGCCATTAGCCCGGGCGCTGGGCGGAGCGGTCGGCGCTTCGCGAGCGGCGGCCGACGCTGGTTGGGTGCCGTACAATCTGCAAATCGGGCAGACCGGGAAGACGGTGACCCCGAATCTCTACGTCGCAGTCGGCATCTCCGGTGCGATTCAGCACAAGGTCGGCATGCGCGCGTCCGGGACGATCGTCGCGATCAACAAAGATGGAGCCGCGCCGATCGCCGAGTTCTCCGACCTGCTCGTCGTGGGCGATGCGTTTCGCATCGTTCCGGAGCTGACGAAAATGATTGAAACTGCTAAAGGACAGGTCTCTTGAAACAATTTGGACTCATCGCACTGATTGCAGTGAGCTGCGCGGTCGGAATCGCCGCGACGACGCCGAGTGCGCAAGCCGGGCTCTTCGGCGGAGGAAAGAAGGCGACGCCGACGCCCTCGCCCTCGCCCTCCGCGCTGCCGACCGCGAGCCCCGAGCCGCCGAGCATCGCGATTCCTCGGCTGATTGCAAAGCTCAAGGCCAACCCTACCGATCAGCTCGCGATGGCGCAGCTCGCCGCGGAGTATCTGCAGGTGAATCGCCCCGACATCACCTTGCAGTACACGCAGCATCTGCTGCAGATGGGTGACAAGACGGCGCAGGTCTACTACTACGACGGGTTCGCGGAGGAACAGCTCGGCAACGTAGCCGGCGCGGCCTATGACCTCGAACAGGCGTCGAACCTCGACCCCACCAATTTCGGCGTGCTCGCGCAGCTGGCGGACGCGTACATCCGCCTGAATCGCCCGAACGACGCGGAACGGGTGGCGAAGCGCGCGGTCACCTTCAACAAGACCATGCCCGAGGCGTACATGACGCTCGGCAGCGTCTATGCCGCGGAGCAGCACTATGACGACGCGCGAGCGCAGTTCGAGATCGCTTACGACCTGAACAAGAAGGACACGACGGCTCTCTTTCAGATCGCGACGACCTACGCGCAGCAGAACAACATCCCGTTGGCGCTGCAAACCATCGCGCGGGCGCTCGAGATCGACCCGCGCAACATTCAGGCGCTCGTGTTCAAAGCCGACCTATATGCGAAGCAGCATGACGACGCGAGGGCGACGGAGGCATACGACGACGCCCTGGTCGCGGCGCCGACCGACGACGAGAAGGTGGCCATCATGGCGCGTAAGGCCGCCTACTTCGTGCAGGAGAAGAAGGACGCACAGGGCGTCGCGATCATGCAGCAGATGGTCACGCAGTTCCCGAAGGTGCCGGCGGGCTTCGTCGCTTACGGCGACTACCTTGCGCAGCAGCGCCAGTACGCGCAGGCAGTGACGCAGTGGCAGGCCGCGTTGGCGCTCGATCCCAACAACTCCGGAGCACTGCTCGGCATGGGTGAGATGGCGATGCAGGCCGGGCGCCTCAGCGACAGCGTGAACTATCTGAAACACTACACGCAGGTCTCGCCGGACGCACAGGGCTTCGCGCTGCTCGGTCAGGCATATTCGCGCGTGCATGATTACTCGGGCGCGCGCGACGCTTGCGGCAAGAGCTTCGAGATTCAGCGCAATCCCGAGACGCTGGGATGCGTCGCGGGCGCAGACTTCGAGCTGCGCAACTACAAGGAAGCGGCGCAGATCTTCGATGCGCTGGACAAGGCCGCAAAGGGCTTCCTCGATGCCAACCCGGCGCTGCTCTACATCGCCGCCAAGTCATACGCCGGCTCGAATCAGTGCGCGAAGGCCACCGCGGCGTACAAACGGCTGCTGCCGATGATGAAGAAGGGCACGAAGGACTACGACACGGTGCGCGACGGCGCATCCAACGCCTGCCACACGAAGCACTCAGGCTGAAGTTTGTAACCGACGCACTCTACGCGCAGCATCTGCGCGGCGTGGCGCACCCGGAGCGGCCCGATCGGGTCGAAGCCGTCGGCGCTCGGCTCGCAGACAGCGGCGTCCTGTCGGATCGCGTGGCGGCCCGCGACGCCTGCGAGACGGAGATCGAGCGCGTCCACGCGCGCGGTTACGTCGAGCTCGTCGAGCGTGAAGTCGCAGCGACGGAGGGCGCGCGATACCTCTCGACCGGGGATACGGTCGTCGACGCCGCGTCGTATCGCGCCGCTCGACGCGCCGCCGGCGGCGCCATCGTCGCGGTCGACGCGTGCGTGGCGCAACGCCGGGGCGTCTTCGCGCTCGTTCGTCCGCCCGGGCACCACGCGGAGCCCGACCGCGGCATGGGGTTCTGTTTGTTCAACAACGTCGCGATCGCGGCGCGCGCGTATCAGGCCGCCGCGGGGAATGCGCGCCGCGTGCTGGTCGTTGACTTCGATTATCATCACGGGAACGGAACGGAAGCGGTCGCCGGCGATGGCCTCTCGTACGTCTCGACCCACGCATACCCGGCCTACCCCGGCACGGGGGCGAGGAGCTACCGGCGCGGCGACGACGTCGTTCTCAACCTGCCGCTGCCTGCAAGCGGCATCGCCACCGAGGCCTTCGTCGCGCTCTGGGAGCAGTTGCTGCCGCTCGCAGCGCGAGCCGTGCGTCCGGCGGTGATCATCGTGAGTGCCGGCTTCGATTACGTGGCGGGCGACGTGGTCGGCGACCTCGGCGTCGGCGTCGAGGCGGCGGCCCCGATCGCCGCGGCGATCCGCCGCGCAGCACAGGAATACTGCGACGGAGCGGTCGCGTACGTGCTGGAAGGCGGATACGACCTCGACGCCCTGACCGCGTCGATCGCTGCGATTGCGGCGACGAACGATGCGCCGCACGCACCCGACGCCGCCGCCGATCCGAACTCGCTGTCGCCCGGGCTGCGCGAACGGCTTCAACTATTGTCAAGCATCGTTCAAGGAGGCGCTTAAGGAACTACGAACTAGCCTGGTTAGAACTTGTACTTTTCAGGAGGTCCCGACATGATCCGGAGAACGCTCCGGCATCTCGGTATCGCGTTGCTGCTGATCGTCGCGTTCTTTGGCCAGGCAACATGGACACTGGCGAGCGTGACGGGCGGCCTCACCGGTACCGTCGTGGATGCCGAAACCGCCGCTCCCATCGCTGGAGCACAAGTAACCGCAGCGAGCCCCTCGCAGTCGGCCACAACCACGGCCGATGCTGCGGGGCACTTTTCATTTCTGACCCTTGCGCCTGATACGTACACGGTGTCCGTCTCGAAGACCGGCTATCAACCGACCAGCGTGCCGGGTCAGACCGTGTTCGCCGATACGGTCCAGACCGTTTCGGTGCGGATGCCCAAGGCGCTCAAGACGATCGCGCGGGTAACCTCGGCGGCTGGCGGCGCGCTCATCAAGTCCGGTACGACGTCCGACGTCTACTCGATCAACGCCTCGTCGCAGGCCGCGAGCGCCACGCTCGGCGGAGGCGGCCTCATCAATCAGGCCTATTCCGCGATCTCGACGGTCCCCGGCGCGTACGTCATTCCGAACCAGACCGGATACTACGCCACCATCAACATCCGAGGCGGCGACTACGATCAGGTAGGTTACGAATTCGACGGCGTGCCCGTCAACCGTTCGTTCGACAACTACGCGTCGAGCTCGGCCTCGTCGCTGGGCAACGCCGAAGTGCAGGTCTATACCGGCGCGAACCCGGCCAACTCCGAAGGCCAGGGCCTCTCGGGTTTCGTCAACCAGGTCATCAAGACCGGAACGTACCCGGGTTATGCGACCGGTTCGCTTGGAATCGGGACGCCCGCCTTTTACCATCGCGCGGCCGTCGAGATCGGCGGCTCGACGCCCGACCGAATGTTTTCGTATTATGTCGGTCTCGCCGGGTTGAACCAATCGTTCAGCTACATCAACAACAATAACGGCTCGGAGTACGACAACTGGCTCGGCCCGGTCATGGGTTTCGTCGGCGGTCCATACGGGAAGCCGTTTGCTCCGGGCTGGTCGCTATTCTGGGGCAACACAGGCGGCGACGTGTACTATCCGCTCGGACCGATCAACTACCCTAACAACGATGCACAGGTCGGACTGGCGACGATCTTCGGCCGCGATACGGTCCTTAACTTCCACATCGGCATCCCGCACCATAACGACGCGGGCCGCGACGACGTTCAGCTGCTCTACGACGACGAATCTCTGAGAAATCAGGAGTACTACAACGCCGGCACCTTCGCCTCGCCGTTTTGCACCGGGGCGAACGCGGCCTCCGGGGCGGCGTGCATGTATGCCGTCAACGGCGAGACGCTCTCGGCGATCACCGGCGGCGGCGTTCAGTTCGGCACGTCGGTACCGGTGACGTTTACGAACACCTACACGTGGGGCTGCGGATCGGCCGTCGGCAAGACGTTCAGCTCCAACTCTCTCAACGGTCTCGCGAGCTGCGTGCGCCCCTACGGATTCCCCAACGGCGTCGACGTCGGCTCGCCGTCGAATCCGTCGGTGGTACCGCCCAATGCGCCTGACACTTCCTACAACGACACGGCGATCGTGAAGGTTCAGTACACGAAGAACTTCGGGTCGACGGCGTTCTTGCGTCTCTACGGCTTCACGTTCTACAGCGACTGGTTCCTCAACGCCCCGTACAACATCAGCTTCTGCTATTTCTACTGCAACCTCGCGCCCGATTACGAGCTGAGCACGCACACGCGCGGCCTCAGCCTCGAGTTCCAGGACCAGCTCAACGAGCAGAACCTGCTCACGATCGCCGGTTCGTACACGACGGCCCGAATCGTCCGCGACAACAACGGGTTCTACAACTTAGCCACCGAGGGCAGCTACGCCAATATCGTCAACTCGGCCAATCCGTACGCCGGTTACTGCTACAACCCGAGCGCGAGCGGGACGACGGTCGTGAACTGTAACGCAAACAAGATCGCGCTGGGCCCGGGTTACTCGGTGGCCCCGGTCGGCGCTTCGTGCCCGGTCCCGGGTAAACCCCAATACGGCGACACCTGCACGTACATGATCTCGGAGAACGGCCTCAACGGAACCTACAGCGGCACGATCCCGAACTTCTACGGGGCCTCCATCACGGATCAGTACCGCCCGACCGAGAGGTGGCTATTGAACGTCGGCGTACGGCTCGACAGCTTCGGCTTCGTCGGACAAAATACGGTCGTACCGCCGCTCGGCGGCTCGGCCGCTGCGCGGGCGTTCTGGTTCAACGCATATAACCTGGACAATTGCGTCAACAACGTCACGGGCGCGCCGTTCGCGAATCCGACGCCCGGTAAGGCGTGCCCGGCGGGTTCCCACGTCGCCAACGTGCAGAACGTCCCGGCGAACTTCACGTACAATATATGGCAACCGCGTATCGCGGGAACGTATACGGCCAGTCCGGACGACGTATTCCGCTTCTCGTACGGCCGCTACACCGAGGCGCCGAACACCGCTTTCGAGCAGTACAACACGCGCCAGGAAGATCTGGCAGATTACATCGGGTCGCACTTCCTGCAGTTCGGCCGCAACAGCCCGGGTTACCCGATCGTGCCGCCCACCTCGATCAACTACGACATCTCATGGGAGCACCGGCTCAAGAACACCGACTGGTCGTTCAAGTTGACGCCTTTCCTGCGGCAGACGCAGGATCAAATCCAACAGTTCTTCCTCATCCCGCAGAACGGCTTCGTGTCCGGCCTGAACGTCGGTAGCCAGCGCAGCGAAGGACTGGAGTTCCAGCTGCAAAAGGGCGACTTTTCACGCGACGGCATCTCGGGCTTGCTGTCGTTTGCCTACACGAACTCGTACGTCCACTACGGGCCGATCGCTGCGGGCAACGCCGGATCGACCGTGCTCGCTCCGATCAACAACAGCATCGCGCAATACAACGCGTACACTAGGTTCTGCGCGCAACACCCGACCGGCCTGAACACGATGTGCGGCGGAAGCACGTCGAACGGTGTGACCGCGAACGCCTGTTACACGGCGACCGGAACTCCGATAGCGGCGCTGCCGGGGGGCGGATGTCCGAAAGGCGACATCGCCAATCCGTACTGGCTCGCGGCACCGCAAGCGCTGGTGAACACCGGTCAGAACTTCCCGACCTACGACACGTTCCCGGGGTCGCTCGGCTTAGCCGCGCAAGGCTTCGGGTCGCCGTACGTCGGCACGCTGTTGGTCAACTACAAACACCAGAAGTTCGCGATTACGCCGTCGCTGCAGTTCCAAGGCGGCGGCAAGTACGGCATCCCGATTACCTCGGCCGGCATCGACCCGGCCAGCGGCTGCGGCAAGCCGCTCTTCGGCGATCGCTACAACGCATCCACGTGCCCCGGCGTCGTCGACATTCCGAATCCGTTCACCGGGGTGTTCGATCCGATCGGCGCCTTCACGGAACCCAACGAGCTGATCGCCAACCTGCAGCTCTCATATGAAGTGAGCCCGCGGATTCAACTCGTCGGGCAGCTGACCAACATCGTGAACTACTGCTGGGGCGGCTCGCAGATGCCGTGGACCTTCGCCGATGGCAACATCTGTTCGTACAATAACCTGGAAGGAACGGTCTACCCCGTCGCGCCGTACGGAACGCCGGGCGCGATCGTCAACCCGCCGGGTTATTCCGGATCGCAGATCCAGCCGTTCCGCAAGTTCCCGTACGAGCCGCAGCTCGGGCCGGCCATCATCACGGCCCTGAACGGCTCGTATAAGACGCCGATCCAGTTCTACTTCACGGCAAACGTCAAAATCTAGCGGCTCCGCTACGATAGCGAAAAGCCCTGATCGGTTTCGGTCAGGGCTTTTGCAATGATTCGGCCATCGCGCGAAGCTCGCTCATTCCGAGTTCGCCGACGAGCGCGTAATGGAGCGTCGCGTCGCTCCAGGCGAGCAGCGCCATGGCGCCGTCCTCCGCGTACTGAGCGGTGCGGCCGCCGACCTGGGTCCGTTCGATCTGCAGCCCGGTCATGTCGAGCGTGGAGGCCGACGCGTTCTCGAAGAGCGAGACCGTGCGGATGCCGTCGGAGTAAAGCAGGTGAACGGTGCGAACGCCCTTGAGTTCGACGAGCGTGCCTTCGAGCGCCGCGAAGCCCTCCGGCAGCGCGCTCGGCGCGCGCGCGGGGAAGCCGGCGCTGCGGACCACGCTGCCCGGATTCTGCGGTGGCTCTCCGAAGGTGGGGCCCTGCACGAGCTGGTCTTGCTTCGGCAGGGCGAAGTCGGCCGTCGGAATCGCGGCGGTGTAGCGCACGCTCTGAAAGCGAACCTCGCCGACGAGCGAGCCGGTCCGCGAAAACTCCTGCTTGTCGAGGACGATCTTCGTTGCTCGATCGATGCGGACGAGCATCGCGGGCCTATGGTTGTACTTGTTGATCAACGCGACGGCGACCACGCTGCGGCCGTCGAAGCTTTCGGCGTCCTTGCGAACGATCTGATAGTTCGCGCGAAGGAGCGCGTAGTTGTCGTTGATGGCGATGCGGTCGTCGAGCGCGGTGTTGCGAGTCTCCACGATGCGATGCCTGCGGGCGTCGATCGAGAAGCTCAGGTCGCCCTTCGAGATCACGGAGTCGCCCGAAAGCGCCGATGGCGCGCTATAGACGCGGCACGTGAGATCCGGCGCGCGGTGCTCGATGCGGTAGACGGACGCCTCAGCGGCCCGGCTGCCGAAGCGTACGACCTCGACCAAGCCCGTATACGAGACGGTCGAAGGAGCGGCGATCGCCGCGAAGAGCAGCGCGTTCGGCTCGGAAGGCCCGGATCCAGCCGCGCAGAGCGAGACCCCGGCCGCCACCAAGGCGAACGCTGCGGCTACGCTACCGGGTCTGATCATCCGAAGTCAGCATCGCGGGGACGGGTGCGTCCTCGGAGAAGGGCGTCGTCGCGGTGAGCGCGGCGTGATTGTCGACGTAGTATGCCGCGTTGATCGGCGTCACGGTCGCCGGGTGACGCGCACCAAACCCGAGGTACAGGGCGACGACGAGCGCCGCCGCAACCGGAACGAGCACGAGCGGCCGAAACGCCGAGCGAATTCGCTCCCAGCCGGTAAGGCCGGGCGCGCCGGCGGCGGCCTCGCGTATGCCCGCGATCACACGGTAGGGAAGCTCGCGCTCCGCCGAGCGTGCGTGGGCGCGGAGAAGCTCCGTGAGCGAGCGCTCTGCCTCGTGCGCCTGCGCGCACGGCAGACACCCTGCCAGGTGTGCGTGCACGGCGGCGTCCTGCTGTGCGGGCAACTCACCGTGGACATAGTCGACGAGTTGCTCCGGCGTCGGATGCGTTTCATTCATGACGAAGATTTCATATGACGGTTGACAAGCTTGCGAAGTTGCTCCCGGGCGCGGTGTAGCCGCGAGCGAACTGTTCCCACGGAACATCCGATGACCTCGCCGATTTCCTGGTAGCTAAAATCGTCGACGTCCGCGAGCAATACGATTTCACGCTGCTCCGGCGTGAGTTCGGAGAGCGCTTTCGAGACCGGTTCGCTGAGATAGCCGTCAATATATTCCTCGATGGGTTGAACCGCGAGCGGGCGGCCGCTGCCGTAATGTTGAGGCTCATTCGCTTCCGGGATCTCTTCCTGATAACGTCCTTTGCGTCGCCGAAGTTCGTCGCGGTGGAGATTCGTTACGATACGGTAGATCCAGGACAAAAAGGAGGTTCCTGGTTTGAAGCTGCGCCAGGCGCGAAAGACGCGGACAAAGGCTTCCTGGGTGAGGTCGCTTGCATCGGACTCGTTACGAGTCAGGCGATAGGCGAAGTTGTACGTCGCTTTGCCATATCGTTCCATGGCATGCTCCAAGAACGCCCTCTGCTCCATAGCCAGGCACTACGCTTCCTTGCCTCCCTCGCAGCGCCTGCGCAGGTACGAGGACGGCAGGGCTCCTAGGGCGAGAGCGGCGGCCAGAGCACGCGGGCCACGACCCATAGGCCGGCGAGCGCGATCCCGGTAAGAACCGCGAACAGCGACAGCTCGAGCAACGCGATGCCGGCAAACTGGTTGCCGCCGCAGATCGCGATCACGTCGGCCACGAGCGCGAGCTTGACGCGCTCGAAGGGGTTGGAGGCGACTCCGGAAATGGACGCCGCCTCGGCGGCCACGGCCCGCGGATCCCAATCCGCATTCTCGACGACGTACGCGACTCTGCCCGTCGGCGCGACGACGAACAACTTGTCGTCGTGGAGAAAGTTGCTCGTACTGACCCGCATGGAGCTTATCTCGAAGGCGTTGAGCAGGCGTTGGATCGTGGATCCCGTCGCGGTGAGCAGCGCCCAGCCGTCGCGTTTGGCGCCGTACGCATCGCCATAGCGCCGCAGTACCGCCGGCGAATCGTACTGAGGATCGAGCGTGATCTCCGCCAGCGCGAACCGGGCCGGGTTGAGGTGCGCCTGTAGGTAGGCGAACTTTGCGCTGATCGCGGGGCAAAGTGTACGGTCCGGACAGCGCGTGAAGATGAAGGAGAGCAGCAGTGTCTTAGCTCCAAATGCGCGGTCGAGCCGCACCGCACGTCCGTCCTGATCGACGAGCGTGGCCGCCGGCAGCGTGCTCCCGAGTACGATCGGCACCGCCTTACCGGCGTCGGGAAGACCGGGCGCGAACGGTGCGGCCGCTACCGGATCGAGGAGCGCCGGCGGAAACGAGTGCGGATCTAAGAGCGCGTCGATGTTCGTCCCGGCCGCGAACGACGCCCGGGGCTGCAGCGCGTAGCGCCGTATGCGCGCGGGATACGTCGCGGTGACGGGATCGGTGCGCACGATCGCGGAGCCGTCTCTGAGCGTGTCGAGCACGACGCCGTGAACGGGCACGAGCGAGGCTGCCGCGAGCGCCAGCGCGACGATCACCCGAGGAGCTCCGCAACCGCGCGAGCGAGGGACGCCTCGGAGTCGCTCTCGTCGCGCAAACCTCGAATCCGGCCCCGCGCATCGATGAGGAAGATCACGGAGCTGTGCGCGAACTCCCCGTGCGCGATTCGTTGCGACCACACGTGATAGGCGTTTTCGACCGACGCGATCGCCGACGGCGCGCCCGTCAATCCGACGACCCGGCTCGAGCCCGGTTCGAAGTGAGTGACGAAACGGTGCAGCGCGGATGGGGTATCCCGGGCGGGATCTACGGTGACGAACGCGATTTCGGCGTCGCGGCCCCTGGCGCCCAGCGCGCGCGTCAGCAGCGCTAATTTTCCGACGGCAGCGGGACAGGTGTCGGCGCAGTGCGTGAACCCAAACGTCAGAAGCACGACTTTTCCGCGCTGGTCGGCCAGTGTCCACGGGCCGGCGCCGTCGTCCTGCAAAGTGAAATTCGGCGCGCTGGGTGCGTGGGCGCAGCCCAGGATCGACGCGACGCAAGCGAGCCCGGCCAAGCCGAGCAGCCGTTTGTGCACGTGACTATTGTACGCCCAGGGGTTCGGCGGCTTCTAGGGCAACGAACGCACCCATGAACGCAGCGGTCTTCATCGTTCGCGTGCTGTTGGGCGCGCTGCTCTTGGCCGCGGGGGCGCTCAAGGTTGGGCACGCCCCCGAACTCGCCGCGAGCATCGCCGGCTTTCGGCTGCTCCCGGCGGCGATCACCGGCCCGCTCGCGCTCGCGTTGCCTTATGTCGAGCTGCTCCTCGGTCTGTACCTGATCGCGGGTCTGTTCACGCGGGTCGTGGCCACGATCGCGGCCGCGCAGTTCGTCATCTACAGCGGCGCGATAGCATCGGCGGTGCTTCGCCACATCGCAGCCAACTGCGGATGCTTCGGGCCGAACGACGCGACCGTTGCCGACTGGCCGCACGTCGCCGCGGACCTCGTTCTGGCGCTCGCGAGCGCCTTCGTCGCCTGGCGCGCTCCCGGCGCGCTGGCGTTCGATCGCAGGCTGCGCAGCACATGACGAGTCGTACGTGGGCCATCGCGACGGCCGTCGCGATTGTCATCATCGTGGCTGCCGCGGTCGTTTTCTATTACGTCGGACCGGGCCACAGAAGCGTGCAGACCGCTTCCCAGTCCCCGATCGTCGGCAAGGCCCAGGTCGGCCAACCGGCACCGGAGTTCGAGGTCTCGACGACGGACGGCCTGTTCGATCTAGCGACGGCAAAAAAACCGGTTTTTCTCGAGGTCTTCGCGACGTGGTGCCCGCACTGTCAGCGCGAGACGGTCGTCGTCGACAAGCTCTACGAGAAGTATCGCTCCCGCGTAGCCTTCGTCGCCGTCTCCGGCAGCGCCACGGGGATGGACGGCACGTCGGCTTCGTCCCAGCTCGACGTCCTGCAATGGGCGCGGCGCTTTAACGTGCGGTATCCGGTCGCGTACGACGAGCTGTTGAACGTCGCCAATCTGTATCTCCAGGGCGGGTTTCCAACCTTCGCGCTGATCGGCAACGACAAGAAAGTCGCCTATCTCAATAGCGGCGAGGTCTCGTTCGGCGAGCTCGACGCAGCCGTGGCGAAGCTCTTACGCTGACGTCGCGACGCTAGTCGTTCGGAGGGAATGCGTAGTTCGGCGGCGGCACGGGCTTCCCGATCACCAAAACGATCTGTTGGTGCGCGCCGAGCGGGATCGCGCTGAGGTCGCCGTCGTACTTGGTGCCGTTGACGTATGCCGTGACGGGGCCGACGATGCCGGCGACGTCCTCGCGCTGCAGCGGCTGTCCCCAGATGTCGAAGAGCATGCCGAGGGTGTACACGCCGCCCTGCGGCGGCGAGAGCTCCGGCGCCTCGAGATGGATGATCCCGCTGGTGTCGTGCGTGTGGATCCAGTACAGGCAACCGCCGGCGAGGCTCGGCGCAAAGCCGATGTACTGCGGGACCTGAATTTGCTTGCCGTTATTGAAGATGGCGAGGTGGCTGTGTACGTGCAGCGTCGCGTACTCTTGCGACCCGCAGCCGATGCCGTCGACCGTTTGTCCGCGACCCCCCTGCGCCGTGTCGGGGTATTTGCCCTTGAAAAACTTCTCGCCGAGTGCTTGACCGTCGGTGAGCGCAATCGGCTTGGTCGACGCATTGGGTCCGGGCGTCGGCGTCGCCATGGCCAACTGCACCTTTCGATTCTGCCACCAGTTGAGGCCGGCAAAGACGGCGATCAGCACGACGACCGCGACGCCGATGCCGATATAGACGGCGCGCATAGGATCGCGGCGCGGCGGCGGGGCCGCGCCTCCGCGGGCTTGGCGTCGGCGTTCGGAACGGCTCATTCTAGTGCGGTATCGCCCGCAGCGGCGCGGCGACCGGCGGGTCGGCGAGATCGAGCGGCCGCCCGGGCACCAGGTAGTTCGTGACGTAGTCGGCGACAGCGTCGCCGAGCGGCGTGACCGGGAGGTCGTACCCGAGAGCGCGGAGCCGATCGATGCGCGCGCACGTATAGTACTGATATTTTCCGCGCAGGTGCAGCGGCATCTCGATAAACTCTATGCGTTCCGGCATCTCCAGCGCGTGGAAGATCGGGCGAACGAGATCCAACCACGTATGCGGCGTTCCCGAGCCGACGTTGAACACGCCTGGGGCGCCGGATTGGGCGAGGTAAAGGGTCATCTCAACTGCGTCTTTCACGTAGATGAAGTCGCGCTGCTGTTCGCCGTCGCGGTACTCGCGCCGGTGGCTCCTGAAGAGCCGCACGCAGCCGGATTCGCGAATCTGCTCGTACGCCTTCTGCACGATGCTGCGCATCTCACCCTTGTGGTCTTCGTTTGGGCCGAAGACATTGAAATATTTTAGGCCGCAGATGCGTTGGTCCAGCCCCGTACGCACCGAATAAAGGTCGAAGAGCTGCTTCGAGTACGCATACGCGTTGAGCGGGCGTAGCTCGTGCAGGTCCATCTCGTCGGAGAGGTCGGACTCCAGGGCTCCGTACGTCGCCGCGGATGACGCGTAGACGAGCCGCGCCTCCTGGTTGACCGTCCAGTGGGCGAGGTTCTTCGTGTACTCGTAGTTGTTTCGAAGTAGATAGTCGGCGTCGTTTTCCGTGGTCGAGGAACAGGCGCCGAGATGGAAAACGGTTTGAACGTCGCCGAACGTACCGCCCTGCGCCCGCCGGTCCTCGAAGTCGTCCGCATCGATGTAGTCGGCAAAGCGCAAGGGAACGAGGTGTTTCCACTTCTCGGACCGGTCCAAACGGTCGACGACGAGGATGTCGTCGATTCCTCGCCTATTGAGCGCCCAAATGACGGCGCTGCCCACTAGGCCGGCGCCACCCGTAACGACGATTCTCCCGCGTTCTAAGTCGTGCATTGCTCCAACGCCCGATTATCCCGCGGGTCAAAGGTGGAGTCCTTCCTGAACCCGGTCTACTGCCTAAACCGTACGCCTATGCTGAGCGCGCGGCCCGGGCCGAAATGATTCCCTTGGGCGTTGAGCAGCGTGACGTAGTAGCGATCGTTGAGTAAATTCTGAACCTCGAGCGTGAGCGCGGTCTTCGTCCCGACGGCGATGCCGCGCTCGGCGTTCAAGATCGTGTGCGGCGTCTGTTTGCAATAACCCGGCGTGCCTGCGGGACACACGGCCGACGAGAGACCGCTGCCGTATTCGCCGTCCATCGAGAACCAGCCGCGCCGATCCGTCAAGAGCACGCCCGAAGCGATGCTGTAGCGCTGCTCGTGGTCCGCCGGCGTGAAGCCGGTCGGCGAACCGAAGCATGGCGCGAGCAGCTGCGTCTCGC
>JAFAJV010000149.1 GCA_019235995.1 Vulcanimicrobiota bacterium | reverse complement strand
CTTTCCCGCGAGCACGATCAGCGGCGTGCCGTCGGCGCGGTACTTCATCGCGGCGTCGAAGATCGATAGCTGCTCGTTGGTCGGAAGCTAGCGCGTCACGCCGCCCTCGACGCCAGGAACGAGTTCGTTGCGCAAACGCACGTTGGCAAACGTTCCACGCACCATCACCTCGTGGTTGCCGCGGCGCGCGCCGTACGAGTTGAAATCGCCCGGCTCGATGCGGTGCTCCATCAGATAGCGTCCGGCCGGGCTGTTCTTCGCGATACTGCCCGCGGGCGAGATGTGATCCGTCGTGACGGAGTCGCCGAGCACGGCGAGAGCGCGCGCGCCGCGCACGTCCTCGGGCGGCGCCGGCTGCGCCGGCATACCTTCGAAATACGGCGGCTCCTTGACGTACTCCGACTTCGGATCCCACGCGTAGCGCTCGCTCGGAACGACGCGCAGCGCGCTCCAGTTGTCGTCCCCCTTGAAGACATCTGCGTACTCGCGCGCAAACATCTCGTCGCTGATGCAGCTCGCCATCGTTTCGGCGATGCGGTCGTTACTCGGCCAGATCTCCTTCAGCCACACCGGCCGTCCGTCGCTTCCGGTGCCGAGCGGCTCTGTCGTCATGTCGACGTCCATGCGTCCGGCCAGCGCGTATGCGACGACGAGCGGCGGCGACGCCAGATAGTTGGCTCGCACCTGCGGATGGATGCGCCCCTCGAAGTTACGGTTGCCCGACAGAACGGCCGCGACGATCAGGTCGCGGTCCGCTACGGCCTCCGCGACGTCGCTAGGGAGCGGTCCTGAATTCCCGATGCACGTCGTGCAGCCGTAACCGACGAGGTTGAAGCCGAGCCGATCGAGGTACTCTTGCAGCCCGGCCTTGGCTAAATAATCCGTCACGACTTTCGAGCCCGGCGCGAGCGACGTCTTCACCCATGGCCGCGTCCGCAGTCCGCGCTCGACGGCGTTGCGCGCGAGCAGCCCCGCGCCGATGAGCACCGAGGGGTTCGACGTGTTGGTGCAGCTCGTGATCGCCGCGATCACGACGGATCCATCGTCGACGTCCTCCGCGCTCTTTGAGATCGTCATCGTTGCGCCGCCGCCCTCGTCCTCAAACCGCGCGACCGCGCCGTTCGCACGCTCCCGCGCGGCAGACCACTCGCCCAGTGCGCCGAGGAAGGTGCGCTTGACGTCGTGCAACGGCACGCGGTCCTGCGGCCGCCGCGGCCCCGCGAGGCTCGGCTCGACGGTCGCGAGATTCAGGGCCAACGTGTCCGCGAACTGCGGATCTGCGGAATCGTCCGTCCGGAAGAGGCCCTGCGCCTTCGCGTACCCCTCCACGAGCGCGACGTGTTCGCGCGAGCGGCCGGTCAGCCGCAAATACTCGAGCGTCCGCTCGTCGATCGGGAAGATCGCGACGGTCGAGCCGAACTCCGGCGACATGTTACTGATCGTCGTGCGGTCCACGACGGGCAGCGCCGACAGCCCCGCGCCGTAAAATTCGACGAACTTGCCGACGACGCCCTTGTGCCGCAGCATCTGCGCGACGGTCAGCACGAGATCGGTAGCAGTCACGCCTTCGCGCAGCGCGCCATCCAAACGGAATCCGACGACGTCGGGAATCAACATCGTCACCGGCTGGCCCAGCATCGCGGCCTCCGCCTCGATGCCGCCGACGCCCCACGCCAGCACGCCCAGCCCGTTGACCATCGTCGTGTGCGAATCGGTGCCGACCGCGGTATCGGGATATGCGACCCCTTCGACTCCGCTCAAGGTGACACCGGGGAAGACGACGCGCGCGAGATACTCTATGTTGACCTGATGCACGATCCCCGTTCCGGGCGGCACGACGCGAAGGTTCGAGAGCGCCGCTTGCCCCCACTTCAGGAACGCGTAGCGCTCGCGGTTGCGCTCGAACTCGAGGTTAGTATTCCTTGCGAGCGCTTCGCTCGAGCCGAAATAGTCGGCCTGTACCGAGTGATCGATCACGAGCTCGACCGGCTGCAGTGGATTGATCGCCTTCGCGTCACCGCCCATCGCGGCCATGGCGTCGCGCATCGCCGCTAAGTCCACGATGCACGGAACGCCGGTGAAATCTTGTAGCAGCACGCGCGCGGGCGTGAATGCGATCTCGCGCTCCGCCGCGCCGTGTTTCGTCCAGCGCGCCAGGGCCTCGACGTCCTCTCCGCGCACCACCCGGCCGTCTTCGAAGCGCAGGAGATTCTCGAGCAAGATCTTCAGCGAGAACGGAAGGCGCGCGAGGCCTGGAAACCCGGCGCGCTCGAGCTCTTCGAGACGAAAATACGCGTAGGCGCGATCTCCGGCGCGCAGCGTGTCGAGCGCTCCGAAGCTATTCGGATGACGATTCATCGGATAATCGTACTTTCGGATCGCCTCGTTCGTAGCCTTCGATCTTGAGCGCCGCCGCACCCGAGCAGAGCCGCCAGAGCGGTTCGGTCACGAGCGCGAGGCGCCACGGCTGCAACGCGAGCGCGTGCTCGAACTCCGCCCGATCGCGCGGGATCTCGCGCGCGAGCCGCTCGAGCGCCGCGCGCGGAACCAGCAGGCTCGGCGGCAGTTCGGCGCCGCGCGCGATCTCCGCGACCGCGGCACCCAGGAAACCGACGAGAGCGTCTCGTGCCGGCGCGTTCGGCCGCGCCGGCCGCTGCGGGAGCTCGGCGTCGTCGAGCGCGAGCCCGCGCGCGACGGCATCGAGGATCGCGGCGCCGAGCTGCCGCTTCATCGAGCCATCGAGGCGCCGCAGCTGCGAGAGATCCTCCAGCCTCGTGGGCTTGAGCACCGCGAGCCCGGCCACGACGTCGTCGGGCAGCACGTAGCGCACCGGCAGATCGCGCGCTCGAGCCGTCGCATCGCGCAGCTTCACCAGCTCGTTGAGAATCGCAAGCTCGCGGCGATTCATTCGCGTCGCGCCCGGAATGCGCAGATACGCGCGCCGCTCGTCCATTCGATAGCGCTCGATGTCGCCGAGCTCGGCGCACTCCTCGTACACCCACTCGTAGCGGCCCTTCTCCTCGAGCCGGGGGCGCAGCACGTCGTAAGCCGGCAGCAGATATGCGACGTCGCCGACGAGATACTCGATCTGTCGCGCCGAGAACGGGCGAGCCGACCAGTCGCTGACGGTCTGCGACTTCGCGAGCCGCACGCCGCACACGCTGCGCACGAGGTCGGCCAGCGAGACCTGCATGCCGTAACCGAGAAACGCCGCGGCGACTTGGGTATCGAAGACGCGCGGCGGAACGAGATCGAAGCGATCGGCGAAGATCTTCAGGTCGGCGGAGAGCGCGTGGCCGACCACCGTCGTGCGCGTCAACGCGAGCGCGAGGCTGCGCAGGTTCGGCAGCGCGAGCGCATCGACGATCGCCGCGCCGTCGTCGAACGCGATCTGGATGACCATCAGGCGCGGCGAGTACGTGCGTTCGGCGTGGAACTCCGTGTCGAGCGCGACGCGCCCGGCGTCGGCGACCCGCTCGCAGAGCGCGTCGAGCGCTGTCGCGTCGGCGACGATCGACGGCGCGGTCACGAGGGCGACGGCGAGGGCGGCTCGCGCCGGCGGAAGTGGAAGTGCGGGCAGCGGTGCGTCTCGCAGTAGTGGCGCGCGTAGTGACGCGCCCTCACCTCGTAGCCGTGGACGGCGACCGTCAGCCGGTCGCCGAAGATCGTGAGCAGCGCGCAGACCGGGATCGCGATGGCGCACATCGTCCAGACATGCACCCAGACCGGCACGCGAAACGTGGCGGCGGTCGCCGTGGCGACCGTGCCGCCGAAGCCCGGGATGACGCGCACCGCCAGCAAGAAGGCCGGCGAGCCCACCGGGAAGCGCTTCACCCAACCCGGCAGCCGGTGCAGATACTCGTGCAGGTTGAAGACCCGCGAGGCATGCCGGTTGATCCAGTAGCCGAGCAGCGCCGCCAGCACGAGGCCGATAGCGTCCACGATCGTGCCCTTGACCGGCCCGAAGATCGCGCCGTTCATGATCGCGAGCGCGTCGGTCACCGAGAACGGCGCGGACGCGACGAGCGCAAAGACGGCGACCGCCAGCGGATAAGCGAGCGGGCCGATCGATCGGATCTCGTGGGCCACCCGCGGCTGATGGCGGATCACCCAGAACGCGAGCAGGAAGGACGCCGCCAAAAGCGCGAGCGCGACACCCTTGCGGAGGGTAGGATTCAAGCGATGGTCGTGCGCGGATTGATCACGTTGCTATGCGGTGTTGGGCTCTACACTTCGCTTTTCATGCTGCGCAAGAGCAGGCGGGCGGAACGCGGCGAGGTCCGCGGCCCGAGCGTCGTCAAGACGCC
>JAFAJV010000145.1 GCA_019235995.1 Vulcanimicrobiota bacterium | reverse complement strand
ATGCGTCGGAGAACGCACGCCGTGACGGCTGACGACGACGACCATCCGTAGGTCAGTCGAGCTCCGCGGAGCGGCCGGCTGCGCCGGAGCGGCGGCACTCGACAGAACGAGCGCGAGGACGAGCACAATGAATCGCATGGCGTACATGGAACCTGCCTTTCAAGGAGCGAGCTATCGGCAATGGTACGCCCTGCGAATGAAGTCTGCATGAACCCAGTCGTGAAGGCGCTCTGCGCCGTCACAATCGCCGCGGCGCTCGCATCGTGCGGCAAAGCGATCGCGCCGGGACCGCCGGCGCTCGGCGGCGCGGGCGCGTCGAACGCGGCGTCTCCCGATCTCGTTCCTCGCCGCGAACAGTTTCCACCGACGCCCGCGGGCGTGCACCTCAACCTCGTCTTCAACTACCGCGTCGCCAACCTGCGGCGCGAGATCGGCGTCGTCGACCTCGTGTGGGGAGCCCGCTCGCCGTATCCTCTCCGCGTCGTCAACGAGTTCTACACGCCGTTCGAACGCGACGGCCCCGACGGGCCGTCGCACGGGTTGCGCTGGTGGAAGCGCAATCACCCGGACTGGATCGAGTACCGCTGCAACCGAAAAGAGGTGGCGTTCGAGTTCGGTGAGCGCCGCGACGTGCCGTTCGACATCGCGAACCCAGAGGTGCTCGCGTACCAGCGCTCGAGCGCCGTCGATCCGGCGCTCGCCGCCGGCTACCGCGGCATCGACTTCGATAACCTGGAGCTCGGAAACTACTTCCATCGCTGCGGACATTACGCCGGGCGCAAGTGGGTCCAGCAATACAGCGGGAGAAACGGCGACCCGCGCTACACTCGCGACGTCCTCACGTGGGCAAAAGACACGTTCGCCTACGTTCACGCCCACTCGAAAACCGCCACGATGTCGATTAACTTCTCGTACGACTCGAACTTCGGCGCGGATCAGAACGAGGCGCTGTCGTTGAACGCGGACGAGGTGTTGGCGGAGGCCGGCTTCACGAACTACGGCGCGCGCGGCCACAACGTCACCACGCCGCGCGAGTGGCGCCGGATCGTGGGGTTGATCCGCGCGATCCAGGCCCACAAGGGATGCTTCATGGAGAACGGCGAGGAGCCGTCGCTATCGAAGGACATCTCACAGGCCGAACGCCTGTGGGTCGTTGCCAACTACCTGCTGATTCGCGACGATTGCAGCTACATGTGGATCAGCGGATTCACGCCCTCGGGCGGCCAAGACTACGGCCGCATCTTTATCTACCCGGAGTACGCGCTCGCCGTCGGCCGCCCGACCGATGGCGCGCAACCGGTCGGCGAAGCTTGGGAGCGCGACTACAGCGGAGGCCTCGCGCTGGTCAATCCGTCCTATCGCCGCGTCACGATACCGTTGCGCGGCCGGTACGTCGACGAAAACGGACGGCGCTACACCGGGTCCGTCACGCTGGACCGGACGGCCGGTCAGATTCTCCTGAAGCGCTAAGTCTCGCCGCTAACGCAGCGCGAGCGGAATGACGAACCGCGTCGCCGTGTGCGACTCGCTGTACGCGCTGATCTTGTTGTCGACGAGTCCGGCCGCTATGCCGGTCGAGCGCACCTCGGCGTCGGTCGGGGACGCTCCGCGCCCCTTGGGATGGAAGACCCAGAGCGCGCCGCTGGACTTCAGGTGCACGACGGCGCGCGGAATTCGCGCCAGGTCGCACGGCGCGTCGATGCGCAGAAAGATCAGGTCGTAGCGCGTCCGCAGCGACTGCGACGCGGCCTTGGCCAGGCATGCGTTGAGGCTGCTCGTGAACGCCGCCTCGTGGCGGCCGACCAAGGCCACGTGCGCGCCGGCGACGACGCCCAGCTTCTCGAAGAGCGTGCGTCCGGAATACTCCCGCTCCGCGCGATCGTTCATGAAAAGCCGAGATTCTCAGATTTAGGCGGAATCTCCGTGTAGGCCATCGGGCGGTCCCACCAGTCGTGCCGCCGCGCCGCGAGCGTCGCCTCGCTGGGCAGCGCCGGCAGTCGCAACGCGAGCGCGGTGGCATACGCGCCCAGGTAGCGGTCGATCATACGCTCGAGGCTGAACTTCCGCTCCACGTGAGCGCGGCAGGCGCGACGGTCGAGCGCGGCGAGACGCGGGACCTTCTCCACGGCGTCCGCGACGCCGTCGCACAAGAATCCCGTGACGCCGTCCACGACGATCTCCGGCATCGATCCCATCCGCGCCGCGAGCACGGGCGTGCCGCAGGCCATCGCCTCGACCGTCGTCAGGCCGAACCGCTCGGGCCGGGTCGTCATGTGCACGAGCGCGAGCGCATTGCTCAACAGCTCGTTGCGGGCCTCACGCTCGACGGCGCCCAGGAACTGCACGCGATTGCCGTCGATATGCGGCGCGACCTGCTCGCGAAAATAGGCTTCGTCGTGCGGTATCGCGGCGATCTTGAGCCGCACCCCGGCGCGGCGGGCGATCTCGATCGCGAGATGCGTGCCCTTCTCCGGATGGAACCGGCCCAGGAAGGCCAGATACTGGCCCGGCCTATCGTTAAACGTGAACTGCGCCGGATCGATGCCGTTGTAGGTCGTGGCGAGATAGTCGAGCCCGGGATCGCGGTCGGCATCGGAGATCGAGCAGTAGAAGCTGCGCTGGGCCGCCGCATAGTACGCCGCCAAAATCTGCGGAGAGGAGAATCCGTGAATCGTCGTGAGCAGCGGCGGGGCCTGCGTGCTCAGCGCGTAGGTCAGCGGCTTCCAATCGAGGTGATTGTTGATGAGATCGAATTCGCCGGCGCGGCGAAAGAGCTCCGCGACGTGCAGCGCGGTAAAGACTTCCGCGTTGAGCGCCGGATCCTCGTTGAGGCCGACGGGCACGACCGAAACGAGCCGCCCGTCGAAGTGCGAGTTTCCGGTCGCGAAGAGCGTGACGTCCAGGCCGCGCTTGCGCATGCCGTCGGCGACGTTGAACGCGATCTGCTCCCACGGTCCATATCCGGGCGGGGGCGCGGGCCACGAAATCGCCGCCAGGACGGCGAGCCGGAGACCCTTCAATTCCACGCTATTGGTCGTCGTCCACGGGGTGGTCGTCGCTCTCGGCTGCCGCGAGGTCGAAGCGCGTGCGGCGAATCAACCGCTGCATCGACAGCTCGGAGAACGACGGCACCAGGGTGGTCCGCGTGAAATCGAACATGTCGTGGAGATCGTCGTCGGTGACGTCGCGTTGGCCCAGCGTCCCGAGGTTGAAGTTCGTCTCGATGAACTTCACGATCGAGGTCGACTCGCGGCGCGTGTGTGAAACGTACGGCAGCGCGCGCGCCCGGTTCGGATCGTAGCCGGAGCGCGCCCACGCCGACATCACGACGATCGGTATCCGAAAGCCCCAGCTCGTGCCGTCCGGGCCGGCCGGAGGCGGGACGTGGTCGTACCATCCGCCCGAGTCGTCCCACGTCAGAACCATGGCGCTGTCCTTATAATAATTGCACGCCGTGTGCTGGCTCTGAACGATCGCCAGGTAGATCGAGCCGACCCAGCCCGGCCCTCCCGCGCTCAAGTTGCCCGCGTGGTCGGAGTCGAGCCAGTTCGGCATCACGAAGGAGACTTGGGGCAGACGGCAGCTCTGAATGTCGCGCAGGATCGTGCCCGATGGCGTGACGACATTGCTCGTCCAATCCGGACCGTAGCGGATTTTTCTGAACGCGTCGTAGATGTTGACGGCGGGATCGCTCGAGTCGTTGTACGCGCCCGTGTAGTACTTCCAGCTGACGTGCGCGCCGTCGAGCAGATCACCGATGGTGGGCTGATCGAAGCATGGAAAGACTCCGGGCCGTATCATCGTCTCGCCGAGGCCGAAGAGCGGAACGGTCGTGCCGGGTTTCGCGTCGCAGCCCCAGATCGAGTCGTTGGGATTGCCGGCGATGCGCGGCTGCGCCGTGGCGAGCGCAAAGTGGCTCGGAAACGTCGGGATCAGGCGCGTCGCGAAGTTTTCGTCGGCGAGCGCGTAGCGCGCCGCGAGCACGTGGTAGAGCGTCGTCTCGTAATCGGGCACGTAGGCGTACGGGAAGCCGGGCGCAGGCTGCGGGAAGCCCATCACCGTCGTGATCAGGTCCTGCGCGAAGCCGTCCATTTTGCCGCGATCCCACTCGTCGGTTAGCGACACGTGGTTGTGCCGCGGATCCGCGGGGTATTCGAACGGCACGGGCCGCAGCGCAATGCGCTTGCCGTCGACCGTCGCCACCCGCGAGGTGTTCGCGCCGGGATACGGGCCGCCGTTTGCGAGTATCGACGATGCGAAGAGGTCGTCGAAGGTGCGATTCTCCTGGACCAGCACGATGACGTGCGCGATCGGCGTAGCGGGAAGCATCGCTACTGAATCAAGCCGGCTTTGAGGACGAGCTGTGGATCGCGCAGGGCGCGCACGTCCTCGCCGACGTCGGCGCGGAGCAGCAGCGCGTCCGCCGGCTCGCCGACGGCGAGGATGCCGTTGTGCAGGCCCACCAGCTCCGCCGCGACGTTGGTCGCGGCATGCAGCGCCTGCTGCGGCGTCATGCCGAGCAGCGCCCACATCAGCTCGACCTCTTGCGCGTAGTTCTCGTGGTAGTTGTACGGCGTGCCCGCATCGGATCCGCCGGCGATGCGCACGCCGCTCTCATAAGCGTGGCGGAGGTTCTTGAGCATCACCTCGTTCAGCCCGCGCGCCTTCTCGACGATGTAGCGCGGCTGATGACCGTCCTCGAGATGGGCCAGGATGCACGTCGGCGCGCTCAGCGTCGGAACGAGATAGACGTTGCGCTCCTTGAACAGCGCGATGCACTCGTCGTCGAGCATCGTCCCGTGCTCGATCGAGTCGATGCCGGCCTGGAGCGCGTTCTTGATGCCCTGCGTGCCGATGGCGTGCGCGGCGACGCGCAGGCCGTGGCGATGCGCCTCGTCGATGGCCGCCGCGAGCTCGTCGGGAGCGAGCTGCGCGTTTCCCGGCACCGCGCCCTTCGTCAGCACGCCTCCGGTCGCGATCAGCTTGATGCAATCCGCGCCGGCCCACATCTGCTCGCGCACCGCCTTGCGCGCGTCGTAGGGCGAGTCGACCGCACGGCCGATCGGCCACCCGTGGCCGCCGGTCATGCACAGGACCGCGCCGGCGGTGCGCATGCGCGGGCCGGAAATGCGCCCCTCCTCGATCGCCTCGTGAACGTCGGGCGCGATGCGATTGGAGCTGCCGACGTCGCGAATCGTCGTGACGCCGGCCTTGATGGACTTGCACGCGTTCTCGACGGCACGCAGCAGCCGCTGGTTCGGCGTCGTCGTCGCGATCATGCCCATCATGTCCGGCTCGCCGCTTCCCTCGAGATGGGCGTGCGCGTTGACGAGACCGGGCACGACGCACGCCGCCTCGAGCTCACACGGTCCCTGTGCGACGCGAATTTCCCTGACGCACCCGTCTTCGAGGACCAGGTCCGCGTTGCGCTTGGGCGGTTCCAGCGTGCCGTCGTAGAGAACACCGGCTCGGACGATCATCGGGGCGGGTATTCGAACGCAGCCCATGCGCTCCTAGCGAACGCTCTAGCGGTCAGCATGAGGTCCAGTACAGCTTGGCGAGCGCCGATTTCGCGCGCGCAATCGCCGCGTCGTCGACCGGTCCGTCGACGAGCATCGTGAAGTGACCCATCTTCCGCCGCGCCACGGCGTGCCGCTTGCCGTAGATGTGCAGCACGATGGACGGATCGCGTAGGAGCTCGGGTATGCCGGCCAGGTGATCGCCGCCGCCGTCGCCGAGCACGTTCATCATGACGGCGCTGGCGAGGAGGCGCGGCTGGGACGGCGGCAGGCCGCAGATCGCGCGCACGTGCTGCTCGTACTGGGAGCAGGGCGTGACGTCGATCGTGTAATGCCCGCTGTTGTGCGGCCGGGGCGCGATCTCGTTGACCAGCAGCTCGCCGCTCGTCGAGAGGAAGAACTCGACGCAGTACGTGCCGACGATGCCGAGGCCTCGTCCGACGGCCGCGGCAGCCTGTTCGGCGCGCTTAGCAAACCCCGTCTCGACTCGAGCCGGCGCGACGGTCATCGTCAGGATCCCTCGGTCGTGCGTGTTCTCCGCGACCGGATAGCTAACGATCTCGTCGTCGGCGTTGCGCGTCGCCACGACGCTCAGCTCGCACGCGAGGGGCACCGCGCGCTCGAAGATCAGCTCCGCTCCCGCCGCGGCCTCCAAGGCGGCCTCGGCCTCTTCCGGCGACGCTGCCGGCCATTGACCCTTCCCGTCGTAGCCGCCCTCCGCCGTCTTGAGAACGGCGGGGAATCCAACGCGCTCGGCGGCCGCTCGCAGGTCGGCAGCGGACTGCACTCGCGCAAACGGCGTGGTGGCGAGGTCCGCGTCGCGGGCGAACTGCTTCTCACGCAGGCGATTCTGCGTCACGTGCAGCACGCCGCTCGAAGGCGTGACGCGGTGCCCCGATGCCTCGAGATGGCGCACCGACGCGATGTCGATGTTTTCGAACTCGTAGGTGATCACGTCGCTGCGCCGGCCGAGCTCGTCGATCGCCGCGAGATCGCCGTACGCGGCCACGATCTGTTCGTCCGCGACTTGTCCGCACGGAGAGTGCTCCTGCGGATCGAGCGTGATGACGTGATAACCCATCCGCTTCGCGTCGAGCGTGAACATGCGGCCCAGCTGGCCGCCGCCGATCACGCCGATGGTCTCGATCGGCTTCAATCGAGCTTGCTGGAGGCCGCGGCGTCGCGCATGCGCGCCACGTACTTGCCGAGGCGCTTCGCGACGGCCACGTCGTCGAGCGCGACGATACGCGCCGCCAACAGCGCCGCGTTCGTCGCCCCGCCGATCGCCATTGTGGCGACGGGCACGCCAGGCGGCATCTGCGCGATCGAGAGCAGTGAGTCGAGTCCGCCCAGCCGCGCCGACTGCACGGGAACGCCGATCACGGGGATCAGCGTCTTCGCCGCGGTCATGCCCGGCAGGTGCGCCGCACCCCCCGCGCCCGCGATGATCGCGCGCAGACCGCGCCGCGCCGCCGATTCGGCATATTCGAACATCTCGTCCGGCATACGATGTGCGGAGACGACGCGAACCTCGCACGGGATTCCCAGCTCGTCGAGCGTGTCGCGCGCGCTCGACATCGTCTCCCAATCCGAACGGCTGCCCATGATGATCCCAACCACCGGTCCCCGAGGCATAGCCAGCGGCTTCGCGCTATCTTTGTTCTTGTCATCCTCAAGCGCGCCGGAGGCGCGCAGTCGAAGGACGAAAGACCGCCCATGCCCCGCTTTCTACTCGGCGTCAATTACTGGCCACGCCGCAGCGCGATGTACATGTGGCAGCGCTTCGACATCAATGAGATCGGGGAAGACATGGCGCGCATCAAGGCGCTTGGCTTGGACGTCGTGCGCTTCTTCCTCATGTGGGAGGCTTTCCAGCCCGAGCCCAACGCGATGGACGCCGGCGCGCTGAAGCGCTTCGATGCCGTTATGGACCGGATCGCCGGCGCGGGGCTGAAGGCGATGCCAACGCTCTTCTGCGGGCACATGAGCGGCGTGAACTGGCTGCCGGCGTGGACGCTCGAGCGGGGAACGACGCACGGTCGCTTCCGCACGATCGCGAACGGTGCGGTCGTGGACCGTTCGATCGGGGACTTCTATGCAGACCCCGAGCTGCTGCGCGCGCAGACGCTCTTCGCGCGGCGCGTCGGCGAGCACGCGCGCGATCATGCGGCGCTGTTCGCGTGGGACCTCGGCAACGAATTCTCCAACCTGCGCGCGCCGGCGACGGCGCAAGACGCGGCGCAGTGGAGCGCGCGGCTGAGCGACGCGCTGCTCGAGGCGTCCGGCGCGGGCACGACGGGCGGGATGCACGGCGAGGATCTGGAGCAAGATCGCAACTTGCGCCCCTCGAGCATTGCGTCGCCGTGGCCGTTTGCGACGATGCACGGCTACTCCGTCTACAGCAAATTTGCGCGGGATCGTCTCGACACCAGCGTCGTGCCATTCCTATGCCGGCTGCAGCAGTCGTTCAGCCACAAGAGCGTGCTGTTCAGCGAATTCGGCAACCCGGAGTGCCCGCCCGGCAGTTCCAGCGTCAACGGGTTCGCGTGTCTCGACGAAGACGAGATGGCGCGTTACGCGCTTGCCGTTTTCGAGCGGCTGCACGCGTCCGGCGCGCTTGGCGCGTTCTGGTGGTGCTGGGCCGACTACGATCCCGCGCTCGCAAAGCTCCCGCCGTTCGATCGCGCGCCGCACGAGCTTCGCTTCGGGGTCGTGCGCAGCGACGGCACTCCGAAACCCGTCGCAGATACGCTCGCCGCGTTCGCGCACGACCGCCGCGACGTCGTCGAGCCGGCTCCGCCGCCGATCGCCCATGAGAGCGAGCACTACGCGGGCCTCCCGCAGAGCATCGAGAGCGAATACCGGGCCTACTGCGAAGCGCATGGCTAGCGACGGCCGCACGCTGATCGTCACGGGCGCGAGCTCGGGAATCGGCCACGCCCTCGCGCTTGCGGCCGCGCGCGAGGGGCATCGCGTCGTCGGAGTCGCGCGGCGCGCCGCGCGGCTCGACGCGCTCGCGCACTCGATCCGCGAGAGCGGAGGGAGCTGCGCGACGGTCGCGGCGGACGTCACGGCGCGGGAGACGCCCGCACGCGTCGTCGAGGCGGCGCTGCGTGCGTTCGGACGCATCGACGTGGTTGTGAACAACGCCGGGCGAGGCACGTACGGCGCGCTCATCGACGAAAGCGATGCGGAGATCGAGGCGCAGTGGCAGCTCAATTTCGCCGCGCCGCTGCGGTTCGCGCGCGTGGCGCTGCCGTTGCTCGAAGCGACGCGCGGCCAGCTGGTGTTCGTCGGATCGGGCAGCGCGCGGATTCCGCTGCCGAACTACGGCGCGTATGCGCCGGCCAAGGCCGCCCTGCGCGCCGCCGCGATTCAGCTGCGACGCGAACTGCGTCCGCGCGGCATCGCGGTCACATACGTCGATCCGGGGCTCGTCGCGACGGAATTCCACTCCACGATCGGCATCGAGCGCGCGAACGCAATTCCGCCCGCCGCGCCGGAGCGGGTCGCCCGCGCGATCCTGCGCGGCATCGCTCGCCGCGCGGCCGTCGTCCACGCCGTGCCCTGGCAATCCGCCGGCACGGTGCTCGGCGAATCGCTCGGCACGCTCGCTGACCCAATCATCGTCAAAACATTCACACCGAAGCTCAGTTCTCCACGTTGTCATGCTGAGCGAAGCGAGCGTAGCGAGCGCAGTCGAAGGACTAAGGACGAAGCACCGGCGAGAAATAACGAATCATTCGAAAAAGCACTCGAGCCGGTGGCGCGCCGAATGGAGCGCGTGAAGCTGCCCCCGAGCTTTCTGCGGGAGGCGCTCGTGCCGGGGGCGCGGCTGGAGCTCAACGCGCTGGCCATGCGCTGGGCGGGGATGCCGAACAAGAACGAGCGCGCCGCGTTACGCGAGGCGCTCGATGCGCTCGAGGCGGCCGGCTATCTAGAAAGTGCGGAGGAGGAGACGTGGAACGTGATTCGCGCACCCGTCTGATCGGCGCGGTCGCTGCGGCGATCGCGATAGCCGGCGCCGTCGCGAGCGCGCGCGCCTCGGACGGGACGTTTGCATTACTCGGCGGCGCGCCGAAAATCGTGTCACAACTCTCGGCAACGTACGGCGCGGGACACGTCGCGACCGTGAGGATCAGACAGTTCCTAGGTCACGGCACGACTCCGATTCTGAAGTACGACATCGAGA
>JAFAJV010000048.1 GCA_019235995.1 Vulcanimicrobiota bacterium | reverse complement strand
CGGAGAGGTGGCAGAGTGGTCGAATGCACTCGCTTGGAAAGCGAGCAGAGGTGATGAGCCTCTCGAGGGTTCGAATCCCTCCCTCTCCGCCACGCCTGTGCTGGAGCTCGTGCTGGTCCGCCACGGCCCGACGGAGTCGAACGAGACGGGCCGCTTCCAGGGGCGCACCGACCTGCCGCTCTCGGCCCTCGGCCGAGCGTACGCGCGCGCGCTGGCGGGGGCTCTGCGCGAGCAGGACTTGCGCAGGATCTATTCGAGCGACCTGCAGCGCGCGAGAGAGACGGCGAGCGCCGTCGCCGGTGCGCACGCGGCGCCGCTCGTCGAGGACGAACGCTTGCGCGAGTTTGATTTCGGATCCTGGGAGGGGCTCACGTGGGAAGACATCCTCGCGCGAGAGCCGAGCCTTGCGGGCCGCGCGCGCAGCGCGGCAGGTTACTACAGCCCACCCGGCGGCGAGTCGTTCGACGGCGTACGGCGGCGCGTGCGGGCGTTCTTGGACGACGTGATCGCGCGAGGCGAATCTCCGATCGCGATCGTGACGCACGCGGGCGCGCTGCACGCGTTCTGCGCCGAGCTGGAGCTGGAGACGACGCGCTTCTCGCCGGGTGGAATCACGCGCATTGCGATCTACGCCGGCCGAGCCCGACTGCGCAGCCTCAACGATGTGGCCCACCTCGATTCCGCGAGTTGACCGCGCCGCGGTCGTGCTGTCCCTGATCGTCGCTCTCGCCGGCGCAGGCTGTCGCGCGCCGGCGCGCACCGAAGTCGCCGGCCATTATAACGTGCCGCAGGCAAAGGCCGCGCCGATTGCGAGCGGCGCTCTCAACGCCATCAGCAACGGGGGCTTCGAGACCGGAAACATCGACGACGGCTGGTTTCAGTGCGGCGACGAGCCCAGCTACATCACGCGCGAACATCCGCACTCCGGCCTGTACGACGAGTACTCGGGGACGCGCGACGGCGCGAGCGAGCCGCTCGGCAACTCCGGAATCTGCCAGGCGATCACGATCCCCTCGGGGGGCGCGCTGAGGGCGCAACTGTATCAACTCTCAAACGAAGCGAACACGACCTTCGCGTATCAAGAGGCCGACCTGCTCGACCGCCGCGGCAACGTGGTCGTCAACCTCTACAAGAGCGTCAACAACAAGCCGCGATGGGTCCTCGGCAGCTGGAACCTCGCCGCGTACGCCGGGAAAACGTACTGGCTGTATTTCGGCGTGCACGGCGACGGTTACGCGAAACTCGCTACGCAACAGTTCGTGGACGACGTCGTGTTGACAGGCAGCGCCGTGCCGTCCGGCGAACGATAGCGGCATGGAATTCCCGCATCAGACGCCCGAGCCGGAAAGCGTCGATCATCGCGAGCAGCGGCGCGTCGCGCGCACGCTCTTTTGGATCGGCTTCGGCGTGGGCGTGGCGGCGCTCGGCGCGGCCCTCGCCTACACGGCGATTCGCATCGCCTCTGCGGGCCGGCGCGAGGATCCGACGACTCAGCGCATCCAGGAATTAATCGACGAAGCAAACTCCCTGCTCAAGGCCCTCGACGAGCAGCGACACAGCGCCTAAGCGCCTCGCGGCGCCGCGCGCCGGCGCCGAGATCGAGCTCCTGTTCACAGATCTGCTGGCTAACGGTCAGGGCGTCGGTCGCGCCGGCGACTTGGCCGTCTTTTGCTTCGGCCCGCTGCCGCACGAACGCGCGCGCGTTCGCATTACGGAGGTAAAGCGACGCTACGCGGTCGCCGAGCTGATCGAACTGGTCTCGCACTCACCGGAGCGCGTGCAGCCGTTTTGCCGCGTCTTCGGCGCGTGCGGAGGCTGTCAGGTGCAACACCTCGCGTATTCGGCGCAGCTGGCGTGGAAGCGGGAGGTCGTTCGAAACGCGCTCGCGCGCATCGGCGGTCTCGGTTCGGTCGAGCTCGGAGCGACGATCGGCATGGACGATCCGCGCGCCTATCGCAACAAGATGGCGCTGGTCGTCGACCACTCCGCGCAACCCCCACGGTTCGGATTCTATCGCCAGCGCTCGCACGATGTCGTGCCGATCGACGAGTGCCCCGTCGTCGTGCCGCAGCTCGACGCCGCGCTGGGTGCGCTCGACGCGATGCGCGGAACGCAGACTACGGAACGCATGCTGGCCGACGCGCGCCATCTCGTCGCCCGGGGAGCGCACGGCCAGGTAGTCTTGAGCGTCACGAGCGAGCGCGCCTCGGAAGCCGTACATGGGGCGGCGATGTCGCTGATGGAGACGCTGCCGGGTCTCGTCGGCGTGACGAACTCGTACGACCGGAGCAGCGCGAACGCGATCCTCGGGCGGCAGCATCGCGTCGTGGGCGGCGTGGCGGAGATCGAGGCGGAGATCCGGGGCGTTGTCTACCGCGTCTCGCCGGGCTCGTTCTTTCAGATCAACACCGAGATGGTCGGGCGGATATTCGATTTTCTCGGGGCGCGGCGAGCGCCGCGGGGCACGATGCTGGATCTGTTCTGCGGGATCGGGACGTTTGCGCTGTACTTCGCGAAGCTCGGATGGGACGTGATCGGAGTCGAGGAGAACGCTCGGGCCGTGGACGAGGCCGTAGCGAACGCTCGTCTCAACGGGCTCGCATCGCGCGCGACCTTCGTCGCAGGCCGGGTCGAACAGGCGCTGCGAACGGAACCCTTGCGTTCGGCGCTGCGAGGGGCGCCCACCGCGTTCCTAGATCCGCCGCGCAAGGGATGCGACGAGCCGGTGCTGGCAGCGATCGCCGACGCCCGAGTCCCCCGCGTCTGGTATCTCTCCTGCGATGCGGCGACGCTGGCGCGGGATTTGAAGTTCCTGGCGGCCAAGGGCTACCGCCTCGAAACCGTGCAGCCATTCGACATGTTTCCACAGACCGGCCACGTCGAGACGCTGGTCCTTATGGAGTATTCCGACCCTGTCAACCGATAGCATAGACGTCCGGTACGTCGCCACGCTTGCGCGCCTCGCTCTCACCGACGAGGAAGTCGCGCGCTTTGGGCAGCAACTCGGCGAGCTGCTGAGCCACGTCAACGCGCTCGCCGATCTGGACGTATCGGGCGTTGCGGCGACCGCGCAGGTCGTGGAGTCGCGTAACGTGATGCGCGACGACGTGCCGCGGCCGTGTCTGGATCGCGAGCGCGTGCTGGCGGAGGCGCCGCAGCGCCAGGGACCGTTCTTCCGCGTTCCGCGGATCATCGCGGAGTAGGCGACTTTGGCAGACGAGCTGATCGAGCGCAGCGGCGCGCAGATCGCCGCAAGCGTGCGCTCCGGGAGCGTCAGCGCGGTCGAAGTCGCGGCGGCGACGCTCGCGCGCGTGCGCGCCGTCGACGGGCTCTTCGGCAGTTATCTGACGGTGCTGAACGAAACGGCGCTGGCGCGAGCAGCCGGCGTCGACGAGCGCGTCCGCAGCGGCGAGCAGCTGCCGCTCGCAGGCGTTCCGATTGCCGTGAAAGACAATATGTGCCTCGACGGCACCCGCACGACGTGCGGCAGTAAGATTCTCGAGCAATGGATCGCGCCGTACACGGCGACGGCAGTGGCACGGATGCTCGCAGCCGGCGCGGTCCCGATCGGCAAGGCGAACTGCGACGAATTCGCGATGGGCAGCTCCTGCGAGAACTCCGCGCTGGGAGTGACGCGGAATCCGTACGATCCGACGCGCGTTCCCGGCGGATCGAGCGGCGGCTCCGCCGCCGCCGTCGCGGCGTACGAGGCGGCGATCGGACTGGGCAGCGACACCGGCGGGTCGATTCGCGAACCGGGCGCCTTTTGCAACCTCATCGGATTCAAGCCGACCTACGGTCGGGTCTCGCGCTACGGATTGATCGCCTTCGCATCGAGCCTCGATCAGATCGGCCCGCTCGCGCGCAGCGTCGAAGACGCCGCGCTCGCCTACGACGCGATGGCGGGTTACGATGTCATGGACGCGACGTCGATCGACCGGCCGGTCGAAGCGACGGCCGGCTCGCTGCGCGAGGATCTCCGCGGCTTGCGCATCGGGATCGTCAAAGAGTTCGGCACTGCGGCGCTCGGCGACGCCATGGACGCGGTCTACCACGACGCCTACAGCGACCTCGAGCGCCTGGGAGCGGAGCTCGTCGAGGTGTCGCTGCCGACGGCGGAGTACGGCGTGGCCACGTACTACCTGATCGCTCCGGCGGAGTGCTCCTCGAACCTGGCGCGGTTCGACGGCGTGCGCTACGGGCTGCGCGTGGGGGGCGAGGACGTTCGCCAAATGTACGACAGAACGCGCGCGGCCGGCTTCGGCCCCGAGGTCAAGCGCCGGATATTAATAGGAACGTACGCGCTCTCGAGCGGTTACTACGACGCATACTATTTGCGCGCGCAGAAGGTCCGCACCCTGATCGCGCAGGACTTCCAGCGGGCGTTTGAGGCATGCGATCTGATCGCGTGCCCGGCCACGAGCTGCCCCGCATTCGAGTTCAACGCCAAGAACGATCCGTACAGCATGTATCTGATGGATTACTACACGATCCCGATGGCGCTCGCCGGCCTTCCTGCGCTGTCGGTGCCGTGCGGCTGGATGACGCCCGCGGGCGGGAGCGTGCCGATGCCCATCGGCTTGCAGCTCTCCTCGCCGCTCTTCTCCGAGAGGCTGCTGCTCGGCGCGGCCCATGCTTACGAGCAGGCGACGAAGCATGCGCAGGCGCGCAAGCCGCCGTCGCGCGTGAATGCATGAGCGGCGAATACGAGGCCGTCATCGGCATCGAATGCCACGTCGAGCTGAAGACTGAGACGAAGATGTTTTGCGGCTGCCGCAACGAGTTCGGCGGCGAGCCCAACACGAAGGTCTGTCCCGTGTGCCTGGGCATGCCGGGCGCTCTCCCGGTACCCAACGCGAAAGCGATCGACCTCATCCTGCGGACCGGCATCGCGTTTGGGGCGAAGGTCCCGGCGTTTTCGAAGTTCGATCGCAAGAATTACTTCTATCCCGACATGCCCAAGGATTACCAGATCTCGCAGTACGACATGCCGTTCACGGTAGGGGGCGCCGTCACGTATTGGACCGAGGACGGCACCATGCGGGAGTGCCGCCTCACGCGTATTCACCTCGAAGAGGACACCGGCAAATCGACGCACGCCGGGTCGGGGGACGGGCGCATCGCGGGCAGCGAGTACTCGCTGGTCGACTTCAATCGCGCCGGCGTTCCGCTGATGGAGTGCGTGTCGGAGCCGGAGCTGCACAGCGCCGCCGAGGCGATCGCGTACCTCGAGGCGCTGCGCCGGACGCTGCTGGCGCTAGGCGTCAGCGATGTTAAGATGGAGGAAGGCTCGCTGCGCTGCGACGCCAACGTTTCCGTCCGCCCCGCCGGCTCGAGCGCGCTCGGGACGAAAACGGAGATCAAGAACATGAACTCGTTCCGCTCGGTAGAGCGCGCCATCGCAGGCGAGATCGACCGGCAAGTCGCGCTGCTCCGCGGGGGCGAGCGCGTCGTGCAAGAAACGCGCGGCTGGGACGAGATCAACGGCGTCACGCATTCGATGCGCAGCAAGGAAGAGGCGCACGACTACCGCTACTTCCCCGATCCGGACCTCGTGCCGCTGGAAATCGAGCGCAGCCGGGTCGAGCGCATCGAGAAGGGTTTGCCGGCGTTGCCG
>JAFAJV010000138.1 GCA_019235995.1 Vulcanimicrobiota bacterium | reverse complement strand
GAGCTCAAAAACGAGGATAATTCAAAATGACTTCCCACACGGAACGCCACGAACATAAGAGCCCTCAGTGCAAGCCTTCCGACGAAGGTAAGATCTGCCAGGAGGCGGCGTGTGTCCACGACCATCACGTTTCACGCCACACCGAGGTACGCTGCGAACCTAAAGTAGGACATCACGACGTCTACGAGTGCGTCCACGAATTGCAACCGGGCTGACACCCGCTGCAACCTACTTCAAATATGACGCTTAAGAACGATGCGGGCACCCGCCGATTTGTCTTCGATGCGGCGTTGTCTACTGCTGTTGAGGCGAATGGGCAACCGCAAGTCTCGGTCCCGGTCCCCAAAGGACCGCTCGCGCCGGAGATGCTGGACAAGATGGACCGGTACTGGCGCGCCGCTAACTATCTGTGCGTCGGTCAGATCTATCTTTTCGAGAATCCCTTATTGCGCAAGCCGCTCAGAGCCGAGCAGATCAAACCGCGGCTGCTCGGGCACTGGGGAACTTCACCGGGACAGAACCTCATTTACGTTCACCTGAACCGCCTGATCAAGGAACATGACGCAAATATCATTTACATAGCTGGTCCCGGACACGGCGGCCCGTCGCTCAACGCAAACTCCTACCTGGAAGGGACGTTTACCGAAGTCCACCCGGAAATGACGCCGGACGAGAATGGCCTGAGGCTGCTTTTTAGGAAATTCTCGACGCCGGGCGGCTTCGCGAGCCATTGCGGACCGCACGTCCCGAACTCCATGCACGAAGGCGGAGAACTCGGCTACTCGCTCGTGCATGCGTTCGGCGCGGCGTTCGACAATCCCGATCTGATCGTCGTTTGCGTGATCGGTGACGGAGAATCCGAAACGTGCCCGCTCGAAGGAAGCTGGAAGTCGGTGAACTTTCTCAACCCGGTGTGCGATGGCGCGGTTCTGCCGATTCTGCACCTGAACGGCTATAAGATTTCCGCGCCCACCGTGGAGGCCCGGACGAGCGACGAAGACTTGAAGGCGCTCTATATCGGTCGTGGCTACAAGCCGTATTTTGTCGAGGGTGACGATCCCGAGATCGTTCACCAACTCCTTGCCGGAGCGCTCGACGATTGCTACGCGGAGATTCGCGCGATTCAGGACGAAGCCCGCCGGACCGGGTTTCGGAGGCAGCCCGTCTGGCCGATGATTGTCCTGCGCACGCCTAAAGGATGGACCGGTCCGAAAGAAGTCGACGGAATCCCGATCGAAGGAACGTTCCGCGCCCACCAAGTTCCGCTCACCATGGTTCGCGAAAACCCCGAGCATCTGGCGATTCTCGAAGCCTGGATGCGAAGTTACGAACCTGAGCGGCTCTTCGACGAGCGCGGCAGGTTCATCGACGAATTGGCGGAGCTCGCGCCTTCGGGCAACCGCCGCATGGGTGGCAATCCGCACGTCAACGGCGGCCGCTTATTGATCGAGCTCGACCTCCCCGACTTTACAAACTATGCGCTCGAGATTCCCGGACCGGGTCAGGTGATTGCCGAAGCCCCGCGAAAGCTGGGCGACTTCTTCAGAGATATTTTCAAACTAAACCCGGCGAACTTCCGATTTTTTTGCCCCGACGAAACGAACTCCAACCGCTTAGGCTCAGTCTTCGAGGTCACTAAGCGCCGTTTCGCTGCGGAGATCGTTTCGATCGACGACGATCTCGCCGCCGATGGGCGCGTCATGGAGGTATTGAGCGAGCACTGCTGCCAGGGCTGGCTCGAGGGATATTTACTGACCGGGCGGCACGGACTGTGGTCTTCATACGAAGCTTTCGCGCAAGTCGTCGATTCGATGCTGACGCAGCACGCCAAGTGGCTCGAGCAGTGCCGCGAGTATCCGTGGCGCCGACCGTTGGGGTCGCTGAACGTTCTGCTCACAAGCCATGCATTTCGACAGGATCATAATGGCTTCAGCCATCAGGCGACGGGATTCGTCGACAATGCATTTGGCCGCAGAAAAGACGTCATACGCGTGTACTATCCTCCGGACAGCAATTGTCTGCTGAGCGTTTTCAACCATTGCCTGCGAAGCCGTAATTACGTCAACATCGTAACCTGTGGCAAGGCGCCGCAGCTTCAATGGCTGAACATGACCGAGGCCCTCGAGCATTGCTCGCGGGGTGCGTCGATTTGGGACTTTGCGACCAACGATGGGGGCGGAGCGCCCGATGTCGTACTGGCGTGCGCGGGCGACGTGCCGACCATCGAAACGTGTGCGGCCTCGTGGCTTCTGCAGAAGCACGTCCCGGGCATCAAGGTGCGCGTCGTCAACGTGGTGGATCTGAGCGCCCTGATGATGCCCGACGATCATCCGCATGGATTGGACAACATGTCCTTTGACGCGCTTTTTATGAAAGACGCGCCCGTTATCTTCGCCTTCCACAACAACCGCTGGCTCATTCACTCGTTGGTTCACGGGCGTTCCAGCGAGGAGCGTTTTCACGTGCGCGGCTACATCGATCGCGGAACGACCACGACGCCTTTCGACATGGTGGTCGTGAACGAGATGAGCCGGTTTCACCTTGCCATCGCCGCCCTGAAATACGTCCCGAGGTTGCGTTCAGTGAGTTCGGATGTAGTCGAAATGTTCGAACGAAAGCTCTACGAACACCACGATTACATTCGCCAGCATCTGGACGATATGCCGGAGATCACGAACTGGCGATGGACGGCCGATTTTAGCGAGTCGGATGTTCCTCCGCCGCCGGCAAAGGGCCAACCTCGTGCAGGGCTATTCAGCGACGCCTAATTCCAAGGTGGCAACGGAGCCTCTCGATCTAAAAACCGCGTCGACGCTCACCCCCGAAGAGGTGCTGAGCAGGCTGGGTACCTCCTCCGCCGGCCTTTCGCTTGCGGAGGCGCAAGTGCGTCTTCGAAACGTCGGACGAAACGAGATCGAAGAGAGCCGGCCCAATCCGCTAGCGACTCTAGCGCGGCAGTTCAATAATCCATTCCTTCTGCTCTTGATCGCGACCGCGCTGCTCTCGCTCTGGCTCCACGACCGTTCCGATGCGCTAATCATCCTGGCGATCGTCGTGCTCAGCGTCGGATTGAGCTTCGCCAACGAGTTCAACTCCGAGAAAGCGGTTGCCGATCTGCGCGCACGCGTGCAGCGCAAGGCGCTGGTCGTGCGCGGCGGCAAGCGCGAGAGCGTGAACGTTGCCGAGCTCGTTCCCGGCGACATCGTCGAACTTGCTGTCGGCGACATCGTTCCGGCCGATCTGCGGCTGGTCGACGTTCGCGAGTTGGCGTGCAACGAAGCCGCATTGACCGGAGAGGCGATGCCGGCGGAAAAATCGATCGCGGCCCAAAGCCGCGGCGACTCGGACTTCGAATGCTGCGCGTACTCCGGTACGGTCGTAACGAACGGCGTAGCGACCGGGGTCGTGGTGGCGACTGGACGCTCCGCGGCGATTGGCTCGATCGCGCACAAACTTTCCGAACGCCCTCCACAAACGGCGTTCGAGCGCGGGTTGCAAGACTTTTCGATGCTCCTCGTCCGAATCACGGTGATTCTGGTAATCGTCATTTTCGCCGGCAACGCGCTGCTCCACCATCCGTTGATCGAATCGCTGATGTTCGCACTCGCTATCGCCATCGGCATAACGCCGCAGTTATTGCCGGCAATCGTCACGATCAGCCTGTCGGCCGGAGCGCGCCAGCTCGCCAAGAAGTCGGTCATCGTCAAGCGGCTGGTGAGCATCGAGGATCTCGGCAACGTCGAAATCCTCTTCACCGACAAGACCGGAACGCTAACTCAAGGGAAGATTTCGTTCCGCAACGGAATCGACGCGAGCGGAACGACCTCGCAGGATTGCATCGTTCTTGGCTTATCTTGCAGCGACGTCGTCTTCCAAGACGGGAGCATCGTCAGTGGAAGTGCCCTAGACGTAGCGCTCTGGGAGGCTGCGACACCGGCGCAACGACAGGGCGCCGGAGAGTATCACGAGCTCGATCGTGCGCCGTTCGACTATGAGCGCCAGATGATGTCGGTCCTCGTCCAGGCGCCCGATGGACGCCGGCTGCTCGTAACCAAAGGCGCGCCCGAGGCAATCGAAGCGCGCTGCCGGGAGGTGAACTCCCAGTTCAAGGCGCTGAGCGATCGCGAGCTCGAGAGCGGAAGCCGCACGATCGCTGTCGCGCAGCGGGAAGCGAGTTCGCTGACGAAGATCTCCCCCCAGGACGAACGCGACCTAACACCGGTCGGTCTCCTGATGTTCGCCGACGAGCCGAAGCCCGGCGCCGCCGATAGCCTGCGGAAGCTGTCGGCGCTCGGCGTGCAGCTCAAGGTCGTCACCGGGGACAGCGATCTCACCGCGCAGGTCGTCTGCCGCGAACTCGGTTTATCTGTTGCCGGCGTGCTCACCGGCAAGGAGGTCGCCGCGATGAGCGACACCGCCCTCAGCGGCGCTCTCGATCGGACGACGATCTTCGCGCGCGTCACGCCCGACCAAAAGTCGCGTATCATCAAGTTACAGCGCGCCGCCAAGAAGGACGTCGGCTTTTTGGGGGACGGTGTCAATGACGCGGAGGCGATCCACGATGCCGACGTCGGCATCTCCGTCGATTCGGCAACCGACGTCGCAAAGGACGCCGCCGACATCGTCTTGCTCGAGAAGGACCTCAACATACTCGCCGACGGTGTCGTCGAAGGCCGTCGTATCTTTGCTAATACGACGAAGTACGTGCTGATGGGCGTTTCGTCGAACTTCGGCAACATGTTCAGTGCCGCGGGCGCGTCGCTGATCCTTCCCTTTTTGCCGATGTTGCCGTCGCAAATCTTGCTTAACAACCTGCTTTACGATACGAGCGAGATGACGATCCCCACCGACAACGTCGATGAGGGCCAGCTAGAGCGCCCCGCACACTGGGACATGCAGTTCATTCAGCGCTTCATGCTCGTGTTCGGGCCGATCTCCTCGATCTTCGATTTTCTCACTTTCTGGGTTATGCTGAACATATTCCACGCCGGCCAGGAGCTCTTCCATACCGGTTGGTTCGTCGAGTCGCTCTCGACGCAATCGCTAGTGATTTTCTTGATCCGCACGCGCCGGGTTCCGTTTTTCACCAGCCACGCCAGCTGGCAGCTCACGGCAACGACGCTCGCCGTCGTCGCAATCGGGATTGCGCTACCGTTCACGCCGCTCGCCCATACGCTCGGTTTCGTCCCGCTGCCGCCGTTCTTTTTCATCGTGCTCGGGCTAATGATCGTGGCTTATCTCGGCTTGATCGAGCTGGCCAAGCTGTTGTTTTACAAAAGCCCTACTGAGCAGTTTTCGGCGAAAGCGACGGCGTCGGCTCAACGATGAATCAGAAAGGCTTGACGGCGGTCGCCGACGAGGCCGGGAGCGCGGTGAAGTGGCCGCAGGCCGGACAGCGGCGCGAGCGACCCTTTAGCGCCGCATGATTCGCGTTCTCGCACTGAACGCCGGCTCGTCGACGCTGAAGTACGGCTTTTTCGAAGCGACCAGCGAGGACGAGCGAGAGCTCTTAAGCGACGCGATAACAGTCGATTCGTCGGATTCGCAAGCTCAAGCTTTGGCCGTCTCCGAAGTCCTACGGCGCCTGCACGAATCCGCTTTCGAGCCACAGGGTATTGGGCATCGGATCGTCTTTGGTGGCCCGCGGCACCTCGCGCACGAAATCATCACCCCGAGCGTTATCGCCGACCTGCGCGCGGAGGCGATCTACGACCCGTTGCATCTGCCCATAGCACTTGACGCCGTTGAAGCGGCCTCTCGCGCCTACCCCGGAATACCCCAGATCGCCTGTTACGACACGGCCTTTCATGCATCGCTTCCGCTTGTGACCCGAAGGTTGCCGATCGCACGGGAGCTCTATCCCGAAATTCAGCGCTACGGCTTTCACGGTTTATCCTACGAGTACGTCCGTTCGCAGCTCGGCGAGCGGGCCAATGGTCGCGTCGTAATCGCTCATCTCGGTAGCGGCGCGAGCATGGCGGCGTTACGCGACGGAAAGCCGGTCGACACCACGATGGGACTAACGGTGCTCGGCGGGATCATGATGGGAACGCGGAGCGGCGATCTCGATCCGGGAGTCGTCCTGCGCTTGTTTCAGGACGGTCGAACGCTCGGAGAGGTGACCGATCTGCTCACGAATCGTTGCGGCCTCTTCGGGGTTTCAGGAGAAACGGAAGATGTTCGGGAGCTGCTGGCCCGAAGGAGCACCGATGCTGCTGCCGCCGAAGCGCTCGAGTTGTTCGCCTACATTGCAAGGAAGGCGGTCGGCGCGCTCGCGGCGGCGCTCGGCGGTCTGGATCGGCTCGTCTTCACCGGTGGAATCGGGGAAAACGCCGCCGACGTTCGGGCGGCGATTTGCGGGGGCTTGGGCTACCTTGGCGCCGTGGTCGAGGTCGTGGCCACGGATGAAGATGCGATGATCGCGCGCCATACGGCGGCGCTGGTCGCTAAAGCCTAGAACCAGCGCGGCGCTGACGCCTACATAATAGCGCACGCGCTTAGTAGTCCTGACCGTCACCCGCTCCAGCGACTGGGCCACGCGTAACGTTCTGTCGTCCAGGTTTACGTCGCATCACCGCAGCGCGAGGAGTTCGCCTCGCCGGCAGCCGCTGCCGATCGCAACCGCGACGGCACAGCCAAGTTCGCTCCCATCGAAAACCGCGAGGTATTGGCTCGCCGCCGCTGGATCGAGCGATCGCATTTCGGCTCGCCGCACGCGCAAGTGGTCGACGAATTCGGTGGGGTTCGTAGTAATAAGCCGTAGCCGCTTGGCCCTGTTCAAGATGGTGGTCAAGGTGTTGCGAACGGACTTAACGTAGCCGGACGTTACTAGGGCGTGTCCCGATGGTCAAATCTACGGGATATTCCTTAATTTTTTGAGAAGTTGACGCTCATGAGGAGGATCGACGCGGCTGAAGCGCGCCGAATGTCGCCGCAGGACCTTGTTGCCGCGGGGAAGGCCTTGCGAGACGCCGTTCCACCCTCAAGCCAAGCCGATCCGAGGTTCGCGTCGCGACGCGATCCACTCGGTGTCCTGCGCAATGCCGATGCCGACCGCCTTCCCGAGCTGGTTCCGATCCGATACGGTCGTATGCTGCAGTCTCCGTTCGCCTTCTTTCGGGGATCGGCTGCGGTCATGGCCGCCGATCTCGCCCGCACGCCCTCGACTGGTCTCACGGTTCAGGCGTGCGGCGATTGTCATTTGAAGAACTTCGGCGGTTTCGCATCGCCGGAGAGGGCCATCATCTTCGACATCAACGATTTTGATGAGACACTCCCCGCTCCATGGGAGTGGGATGTCAAGCGCCTCGCAGTCTCTTTCGTCCTAGCCGTTCGCGAGAACGGTCTGCCAAAAGCTGTTGCGCGCGCCGTCGCGATCACGTGCGTTCGCTCGTACCGCAAAGGGATTCGCGCTTTCTCCAAGATGGATCCACTTGGAGTCTGGTACGCAAAAGTGTCTTCAGAGGATTTTTTGGCCTACGTTCCCACGGCAGCTCGAGACAGGATCGCGCGACGAATCGCGAAGGCGGGCGCGCGCCGCGGTTCCGACGTCGATTACCCAAAGCTCGCCGAAGCGGTTAACGGAGTGCTCCGTATTCACGACAGCCCTCCCCTCATATTTCATCCCGAGATTCCAGGTGCCGCGAAATTTTCACGGCGGGTAGAGAAAATCCTAATCGAGTACCGAGAAACACTTCCCGACGATCGGCGCTCTCTTTTCGACCATTTTCGGTTCGTCGACGCTGCCATCAAGGTCGTCGGCATCGGAAGCGTCGGTACGCGCTGCTGGATCGCTCTGTTCATGTCATCGGCGAACGAGCCGCTTTTTCTGCAGTTCAAACAGGCCCATCCTTCGGTTTTGGAGCCTTTTGCGGGCAAGAGCACGTACCCGCATCACGGCCAGCGAGTGGTAGCGGGCCAGCGCCTGATGCAGGCGGCTTCCGACATCTTCTTGGGGTGGACTTCCGGACCGAACGGAGAGTTCTACGTCCGGCAGCTCCGTGACGCAAAGATCAGCGCAAATGTCGAGAGCTTTGACGAGCCTCTTTTCGACGCGTATGCGCGTGCGTGCGGGTGGAACCTCGCTCGCGCTCACGCCAAGTCCGGGAATCCGCAGATGATGAGCGGCTACCTTGGAAAGAGCGATGCATTCGAAGAAGCGGTAACGAGGTTTGCATTCGCGTACGCCGATCAAACCGAACGAGATCACCATGCGTTGAGAGAGGCCGTAGGGGCCGGCACGATCGAGGCGCACACCGAGTAGGATGGAACACAGGCGGCGCTCTTTTCACCGCGACTGGGGCGAAAGTTGCGCATTTGTGTTCGTGCTCGCTCTCTACGTCGGCATACCAAACCGGTATACGGTAGGTGGTCCCGGCGTGACGCTGGTGCTAGGCATTCTGCTGGCCATGGCCTGTGTTCTGTCCATCGTGCTGACCATTAGCGGCACGAGAAGAGGCGCGCGAATCGCGATGATCTCGGTGGCGGCCGTGTTAACGCTAATCCTTTTTGGAAGTCTTTCGAATATCGTCTACCGGGTCATCTTTCACGCCAGCAAGATCGACGGCGTCAAGCTGCTGGGGTCGGCGTTTGTGATCTGGATCTCGAATGTCGTCCTTTTTGGCGTCTTCTACCGGTGGATCGGTCAGGAGGACTTCATCTTTCCCGAGAAGGCGGGAATCGCTGCGCGCCCGCTCGTTTTCTTGGATTACCTCTTTCTCTCGTTTACGACCGCGACCGCATTCAGTCCAACGGACACGCCGCCCGTGACCACGAGGGCGCGAATGTTGATGATGCTCGAATCCGCAATCTCACTGACGACCATCGCGATCGCCGCCGCTCGCGCCGTAAACATTCTCGGTTAAAGCCAGCGCATTCAAGTCGCGTAATTTTTGCCGTCTGCGAGCCAGCGCAGTGCGCTTAAGCTCGGAAGGAAACAATATTCGCCGCCGCGCGTGACGACGAAGCGCGGCAAAGCCTCCAACTTCATCCGAATCGGTCGGCGCGGGATGCCGAACGTTCCGCTTCCATCGCCCGCGCCGGCGATCGGATCCCGCTCGGTGGCGGGTCCGGCGAAGAAGGCACTGTTATTGATCCATTCGGATTGCACGAACTCAAACTGCCTGGCCAGGTTCGCGCCGACAAAGGCGAACATCAGCCCGCGATCTACCCCGTCGTCTTCCATCATGCCGTCGGGCAAGGGCGGCCCGTACGCGGTCCCTCGACGGATCATGCGGTGGATCCGGGTGACTCCTGCGATGTCGGCATCGCGAGCGTTCACGCGGCGGATGTGCGATCCGAGCGGCGTTTTGTAGCCCAGCGCATCATCGTCCTTGAAAAGAAAGGCGTTGTTGCGTCGCGGGTCGTCGCCGATGTTTGTATCGTCTGTGCTCGGACTGAGCGCGAGAGGTGTGCCGCTTCGCCATCGGCCCATCATCTTTGCCGCCAGGAGCTCTTCGGGCACGGAATCCGTTGCGTTTGCGCGCAAGTATTGGCGAAACGACGCCACGCGCTGATAGAGTTTACGGAACACGATGTAGCTGCCGTTTCTCCCAAGGACGCTCGGGTGCGGCATCGCGGGAGCGTCACTCATCTCGTCCGGGTAACCTAGTACGAATTCACCGGGCTTGGACGGCGTTTCATGGGGATTGGTGCCGGGAATGCCGCTGCCCTCGATGGCCGGATGGCTGATGCCATCCTTGAAGCCGAACGGCTCGCGCTCCCCCGGAAGCACGTGGCAGTCTTGCCGCCAAATCGCGCTGATGCCGGTAAACTCCGCGTAAGCTTTGCGAGCGCGATCGAGGGCCCGTTCGAGATTCGGCGCATCCGGTGAGATCGCTGTGAGTACTACGTGGATCTCGGCTGAGCCGAGCGGCTTCTCCCAGTGCTCGGGGCTGCTCTCGCCGACGTCACCCAATCGGTTTGCACGGACTGCCATCCCCTGCTTGAACGGCTCCGAAAAGCTCTCGAGCGATGCCTGCGGAAGGCCAAGCGCCTCGAGCCCTGCGTAGCTCAGGGAAGCGCTCACCCAGGTGTCGCGCGCCGCGCTTTCGGGATTCGCGGCCGAGGCGACGACTTCGCTCAGCCGGCCCATCAGCTTGCGCCCTGCTTCGCGGTCGTCGATGCGCAGAATGATGTAGGTTGCCACAAACGGGGTGGGACGCGGGCGCAGCACGCCGCTTTGGATGTCGTCGAGTTGCAACCGCGCCACGGTCATTTGGTCGCGAGATTCTTCCAGAAATTCTCGAGGCTTTCGTCACCGCCGAAGAGCGTCGTAAAGATCGTGGAGTCCGCGAGCAGGATATCGCCGGCGCGATCTCCGGACGGCGGCATCCACAAAAACATGTTGAACTCCCGGTTTCCCGCCTCGGTGAACGGATGCGGTTTCCACAGATCGATCGGCTGGCGCGCCAAAACGTGGATGTCCTTTGCGTCCTCCTTCGTGACGGCATAATGTGGCAGATGCATGTGAAAGACGAACGTCTTGACGTTCGTGAGCCAGCCGCGCTTATCCAAGTCGCCGTTAATCGCCAGCGGCACGGTCTTCGTCGTGCCTGGCAGCGTGGCGGGCCGAAGACCCCAACGATTTTCCACGGGCACGCCTAGCCCGCGCATCAGCGAACGAACGTACTTGGCAAACCGCTGCTGGCGTGGCACGAGGGGATCGCCGTGGTGAAAGTACTCCATGTTCCGCACGTTCGGATCGTCGGAGACGCCGACGTCATGATGGGGAGCCAGCAGCAGACACGTGCCTTCGCGCGCGACGAAAGCCTTGAGCGCGGCGATCTCTTCGGGTGCGGCCTCTTGCTCGGTCACGATATGGTCGAGCCCGAAGATCATCATCGTATCGGTGTCGTCGAGTATCCGCTGGTCGATCGGCAATTTCTGGCCGGCCTGGTCGACGCGTTGGTAGACCGCTACGGGCTGGCCCGTTACCTCGCCGACGACGCGCTGGAAGTTCAAGAGGGAGAGGTGGAAAAGCTCGAGAGTTCCCTCGATCCCCTGCAGGAACATCCGGCGTGAATAGTCTTCGGTTTCGTACGTGGGCCACCCGACACGCCGCACCTCGGTCATCGTCGAGAAGCGGTTGTCGAGCTCGGTAACGTCGGCATTCGATTCCCACGGATAGCTCCACGTCCAGTACACGCTGAACCGGCGCTTTCCACGCTCGTATTTGCGGGGCAGGTGACTCTGGTTGTAAGTGCGTCCGAGCGTGGCCATATGACCTCCCTACTGCATTTGATCGAGCATATCGCCCAGGGCCTGCTTGACGTGCAGCGCCTTCTTGATCTCGTCGGCGCTGACATACGGGTATTCGCCGTATTCCATGAAGCTGGGCCGATGATGCTCGCGAACGAATTTGACGAACGCCGGCACGTTCGTCTTCCAGTCCTCTGGAAACCCTTCCAAATTCTCGAAAACCGTGTCGACGCCGATTTTCTTGAAAAGCGCTACGGCATCGTCGGTATATTTGTCGAAGTCGGTATCGAAGATGCCCTGATACATAAAGTACTTGTCGTTGCCGATATCAAAGAGCACCCATTTCAGGTAGTGTAGTTTGAGCGGAGCCAAATAGTTTGGATTGTCGCGTAGGGCCGCTTCAATGCGCTTACCATACTCATAGAAGACCGCTTCGCGACCCGGCTTCGCCTTCGCGATTATCGTAAAGCCGTAACAGGCGGGCGTCCGCGGAAAAACCGGACCGTAATCGCCCTTTTGATACTCAACATATCCTTCTTTTGGGATGGCCATGGCGGCCGGTTTAGTCCAGTCGCCTCCAGCTGAACTCATGTTCGCAACTCCTCTGTTATGAAGTAAACCGCGCAGGCAAAATTCGACGTGATCGTGGATACTTACGGTACCGTGGTAGCCCTCGCCTTGTCGTTTTTCATGAGTCTGGCGGAAGCTTCTCCGACGCCTACGGCGAGCGCGGCCCCGCCGGCCGCGACGAGCCCCTCGCGAGACCCGTGTGGCGGCTCGCACGAACTGCTGAAGAAATATTTGGCGGCTTCGCCGTGCGTCTTCGTCGCCGGTCAGGCGAGCGTTCAGGCGACATATGCGAGCACGTACATCCCGGCGAACGTGAGGCTCGACTTGGGCCATTCGAGCGCTAACGTCAGCACGAACCGGTCGGCGTTCGGCTACCCCGGTGCGATGCTCAATATCGGCGTATCCCATAACGCGCAGATAACAATCCTGCCGCCGTCGTTCTCACAGATCCAAAGTGCGCCCCGAGGTATACTCGTGGCCGGGGCGACCGATATGCAGTTCTGGTACAAACAGCTGGTTTACGTCGACGGCGCTCGCGGCATCCTCGGAGGTCTGCTGCTAACCTATGAGGCGCCGAGCGGATCTCCGGGGCTTGCGGCGCCGGGTCCGGCTTATACCGTTAATCCGCTTTTGAACATCGCCACGAACAAGTCTCGAACGATGGGCGTCAGCCTGGCCTTTCCGATTTCGAACCTCGCTACGAGCACGGCCTCAGGCGTCGAGCGGGCGTGGGTTTTCGTCCCACAAGCCGTTCCCTTTTGGCGATCGCCAGGCGGGACGCTGCTGGCACTGGTCGTCTCGCACAACTTCACCACGAACGCGACGCCGCTGCTGTTGAATACTGCCCAGTTGATCTCGCGGCGATTTCAAATTCAGGCGACGTATGGCGGCGTCGACGGTTCCGTCGATCTCGCGAATCCGCTCGAAGGCGTCGTTCGCGCCCAGGGCACAACCTATTCGCGCACTCTGACGGTCGGCGGCAGCGTCCTCCTTGGAGAGACGAGCGAATGACGCCGCGCGACGTGGGCGTTGTCGTAATCGGAGCCGGCCCGGCAGGAACGGCCGCTGCGCTTCGTGCGGCCGATCTGGGAGCGAAGACGGCCCTCGTAACGCGAGGAGCATTCGGCGGCATGGCTGCGAACGATGGCCCGATACCGGTTCGCACCCTCGCGCACGCGGCGAGGCTTTTGCGCGAGGCGCGGCAGCTTCCTCGCTACGGAATCGCGACCGGGACAATTAAGGTCGACTACCAGGTCTTGCTGTCACGCGCGCGCGAAGTCGTCGCCGAGGCGGCCGCGCATTCGACGCTGCGCCCCCAGATCGACGCCGCGGGCGTCGAGGTGTACGAGCACGCGGGAGCGGCGCGCTTCATCGATGCGCGCACGATCGGCGGCGAGCGCTGTCCCACCCTGCGTGCGAAGAAGATCGTCATTTGCGCGGGGGGCATGAGCCGCACTCTGGACGTGCCGGGTTTTGAGCTGACCGCGACGCCCGCCGATGCGTTCGGGCTGACGGCAGCTCCCAAATCGATGATTGTCGTCGGCGCCGGCGCGACCGGCGTGCAAGTCGCTTCGATCTTCAACGCTTTCGGGACTCATGTCGAGCTCTTTCAAGCGGGTCCGCGCATTATACCGACGGAGGACGAGGACGTTTCACGCGAGGTTGCGACGGCGTTTCGCGAGCACGGTATCACCGTGCGCGAGGATTTCGGCTGGATCGAACGCTTCGAACGGTCACCTTCGGGCGTCAGGATGGTTTTTAACAAGAGCGGCGTTGAAAACTCCGTTGAGGCGGAGCTGGCCGTGGCTGCTGTCGGGTGGGTCGCTGACGTTGCCGGTCTGCAACTTTCGCGTGCCGGCGTCGTGACGAACGAGCGTGGTTCGGTACGGGTTGACGACTTTCTTCAAACGTCTGCGCCGCACGTATTCGCCGCTGGAGACGTCACGGGACGCCTCATGCTCGTGCCGCAAGCGGTGCAAGATGGATTCGTCGCGAGCACAAATGCGGTAAGCGATACGCGGATTCCACGGTCCGGCTCGATCAATCCGATCGGGAGCTTCACCGACCCCGAGTATGCCCAAGTCGGCCTCACCGAAGTAACAGCGCGGAAGATGCATCATGACGTTCTGGTTTCGGTTGGGCGGTACGATGAAACGACGCGGCCAATCATTGACGGGCGAACCCGCGGATTCTGCAAGCTGATCGTCGATCCACCGACCGGGACAATTTTAGGCTGTCACGTTATCGGTGAGCAGGCAGTCGAAATCACACAGATGGCGGCCATCGCTATGACCGCCGGGATGACCGTAGATACCCTCGCCGCAATCTCGCTCTCTTTCCCGACCTACGCTAATGTCCTCGGTCGCGCCGCGCTGCGTGCGGTCCGCGCGGCGCGCCGAACAGAAAGCGCGCTATGACGTGCGCCCCCACGCTTGGGCGTCTATTTTCCACAGGTCGTCATGCTTTGAAAAGGTGTATGCGAGAGTGCCTTTACGAACGACGGACTGGCCCTTGATCGTTACCGCAAGACTTCCCAATATGACGGCGTACGCGTGCGAGCCCTCCACATTCCAGAATCCCATCTCGAATGTCAGCTGTTCGTGCGTGACGCCGAGATCTTTGCGCCACTTCTCTACGTCGGCGAGCCAATTGGCCGGGGCGTTCGGGCTCAACCACCGGTAGGGCGCGATACCGTCGATGATGATCGCGGTATCTCCAAAAACCGTCAGGAAGAGATCGACGTCTTGCGTGTTAAACGCGTTGACGTGATTCTCGATTAGGGTCTGGATTTCCATCGGCGGGTTTTTACTCATAACAGTGCCTCCAGAGTCTCGCTCATTAAAAGAATCAATGCGCGACCTTCTGCGCTAGAGCCGAGGTTTCTTGTCATCGGCCAACGCGTGGCGCGTACTTCATGTGCATGCTCACGTTGAAACGTCCATCAGACATCGGCGCGAGAATGGGTGCGGATGTTTTTCTCTTAGGAAGCGTCAGCCGTCAGATCGGAACGCCAATGCGCGCATTCAGGAGGAGGTCGGCATAATGGAATGGTCCACACTTAGAGTCGATCCGGTGCAGTCATCGGCGTCCAGTTCGAAGCGATTGACGTCCTGTTCGAAGCTCAGGGTCGTCGGCACCGTGCGGTAGCGCTTCACGAAGCGGAAACCGGCCTTCGGCAGCACGCGGTTGGGCGCCGGGTTGTTCGCGTACGGTTCGCAGACGAGTCGTTTGAACCCAAAACGCTCGATATAAAAGGCTGCGGAGAGGCGGACGAGCTCTGCCCCGACACCGGCGCCACGCATGTCCGCTTTCCACAGGTGGAGGTGAAAGTGCGCCTCTTTCCCCAATTCGATCTGGTTGATGCTCGAGTGGCCCACAAGATCGTCGTCGCGGATCCAGGCGAGATAGAAGCGATCGCGCTGCGCATCGGGTTTTTGGTGATCCATCAACAAGTGACGCAGCCATTCTTCCCGGCCAAGCATTTTACGCGTGTCGATGCCCATCCCCGTCAGAACCAAGGGCTCGGAGTCGAGGAAGTAGTCGACCATCGGCCCGTAGTCGCTTTCCTCGAACGGGCGAACGGCGAGAGACGGCTTCCGAGAAGCGACGGGCATTTAGAGAAGCGACTTTTTGCGCTCAGGTCGCAGCTTGCTGTACATCTTTGCGATAGAGACCAAATCTTGCCCGCAGTGTGCAAATAGGATAGGAAGCTCGAGCAGTCGGTTCATTCGAAATGTCAAGCAATATCAAGAATCCTCACGAACTACGCTGAAACGGCACGGGCCCTGCTCCTTGACAGCGGAAGGGGGGGCTGGGTATCTAACCGCTGCGAAGTTCAGCGTATGAGACTGCAGCGCACGGGCGCCACTATCCTAGCACTTCTATGCATCGGCTGTCCTTTTCGCTCGGAAGCAAGGGACTCGCGATGGCTACTCGATCTCGCTTTCCTGTCCCGCGCGTTGGCACGCTACCACCCCAATCCCTTTCACGCGATCTCCCGGGCGGATTTCCAACGACGCGTTCGAGCTGTCGCCGACCGGATACCGCAGATGAGCGACGCGGCAACCCTCGTAGCGTTTAAGCAACTGGTGTCCGCGATTGGCGACGCGCACACCGGGTTTGGGTTTTCGTCCGAGCCGCCGATGAATTTTTTCTTGTTTCCTATCAAGGCATATCGGTATCCTGATGGCGTCTACGTTCAGGCTGCTGCACCGGCCTTTCGCAATCTGATTGGTGCGCGGATTATATCCATTGGCGGCGTCGGGATGAGCGAGGCCGAGCGCCGGCTCGATACGGTGGCTGACGCCTCAAACGCCTGGACCAAGCGGTGGTGGCTTCCGTTTACCTTTCGCGGAGAGGTCTTTAAGGCGCTTGGTCTTTCGAGCTATGCCGATCGCGCGCGTTTCGTCCTCGAAAGATCGGGGCGCACCCAAGTCGTCAATCTTCGGGTTCTTCGAAAACCATTTTCTGTCGGCGACAATCTCGGAGCGCCGCCGGATTCTGATTGGGTGGACGCGCGCTCGCCAGCCACGCCGCTGTATCTTCAGCACGTGGAACATCGCTTGTGGTTTGCGCCCGCAGGGAACGGAGCGTTATATATTCGCTGCAGCATCGTAGAAGACTCGCACGACGAGACATTCGATGCGTTTTTCGAACGAGCATTTGCCTATATCGATCAGAACGCTGTTAGCAAAGTCATTCTCGACCTGCGAATGAATGGCGGCGGGGATAACACTCTGACGCCGGCCGTCACTCAGCGCATCCTTCAGCGGCCGAAATTGAATCGCCGCGGCCACCTGTTCGTGATAATCGGCCGGTCTACGCAATCGGCCGCTGAGAATCTGGTCGACCGCCTGCAGCGAGATACGGAAGCGATCTTTGTCGGCGAGCCAACCGGCGAACGTCCGAATATGTACGGTGATCCCCAGCCTTTCGTCTTGCCCCAAAGCAAGATAACCGTTAACATCGCCTCTCTCTACTGGCAAGACATGGGGCCGCGAGACAATCGCGATACGACTGGCCCCGAACTGGCCGCGGAGCTCACGGAACGTGATTTCGAAGCGGGGACGGATCCGGCGATGAACGCAATCGCGCGCCCACTCGCCCCGGCATTCACAGAGGTCGTGAAAAGCGCGCTAGGTCGGGGGCCGGACGGGGTTCGCAACGCCTACCTGCAATATGTGCGCGACCCCGTCCATCGATTCGCTCAGATCGAATCCGCAACCGAGGACCTGATCTACGACCTGATCGATAAGAAGCGTTACAGTTCTGGCGCAGTTCTCTGCGACCTGAACCTGCGCCACTACGCGACGGCGGCCTCCTACGACACGCAGGGCAGCCTAGAAGAAGCGCTCAAAGACTCCGAGCGCGCTAAGCGCGCGTACCGCACCGCGTTAAGAATCGACCCACGTGACGCCATAGCTGCAGCACGATTGTCGGCATTATGAGAGTATGCACCGCAGGCACCGCCGCCGATGCTTGATGGCGCAGGCGATAGCTTTGCCGCATTGATTTTATTTTATAACGGGTTTCCCCACGGTATCGCTGAAGCCACGTTCGATGGAGAGTTCCAGCGACGTGAGCAAAGACGAGCTTGAGATTAGGACTGCACTTGAGAAGTTTATCGTAGCCTACGAAAACAACGACGAGCCAAGCATGCGATCTCTATTTGCGCCGGATTTCGTCGATATGTCGGCCGGCGAGCCGACTCGCCAGGGAGAAGCGGCGATTGGATTGATGTTAATGCGCGCGGCACAGGCTCATGCAGAAGCGGCTCCAAGACTCGAGATCAACGTCCATAAGATCGAAGTCTCCGGCGACCTAGCGTACCAGCGCGGCGAGCTCATTGTTACAATAAGCCCGCGCGGCGGAGGAGAAGCATCTTACATCCGGCAGCGCTTTCTGGAAGTGTGGCGGCGCGGGCGGGACGGCTGGCGGAGCATTGTCGGCATGGACAATGAGTGACCGTCGCCAGCGACGCACACGAACTAAACGCCGGCGTGCGCGCTAAGTTTTCGGAACCATTTAGGGTTTGGTCGTCCACACCTGACTAGAGATCAGCCAAGTGCCGCCGGAATTGTGGAACGTATACGTCGTAGTTCCCGCTTCGGCGAACGGTTTGCCGTTCGCGATCCCCGTAACCGTCATCGGCTCGACCAAATATGCATCGGTAACCGACTCCTTGAACTCGCCGACGCGAATGTCGGTCGCCCGCAGGTGCGTCATCTTCATCTTTTGCGCGAACGAGGCCACGGCGTGCCACCACGCGGTCCCGGCTCCGGCTCCTCGCCAAATGAACGGCGGGACTTCATCGACGACGACCGCGTCTTCCGTATAAAGCCCGGCAAATGCCGAAGCATCGTTGGTGTTCGCAGCGTGCATGGCGGCGTTCGCGAGCTTTAGAACCGGCGCCGGCGGTGCGTTCGAGGTAGCGGCGGCGAAGCCCGGCGCGAGCGCAAGGGCCATGCCGGCGGCAATCGCGCGTAGTTTCATGTGTCCTCCTGGGACTGACGGGGTTGGCGTCCGTCGGTATTCGTACCTGGCACGCTGCCGACCGGCGGGCTTGTCGACCGCGGCCTAGAGTGGTAGCCTTTTAACCCCAACGGCTACGTAAGTGGCGCCGCGTCAAAGGAGGAGGCCGTGTCTTTCACATGGGCTCAGGGTGACCTCAGCACCGCGTCGAGCGCGCCGGCCGGCGCGGGAGATCCGTGGGGCTACACGTTTGACGCTCAGGGCACACAGCACGTGAACTATTGTGGCCCGAATAATCACGTGTGCGAGCTTTGGTGGGATACGAACGGGTGGCATTTCGCCGATTTGACGGCTGACGCCGCCGGCGCACCCTCCACCGCCAGCAACCCCCGCGGCTATGTGTTCGCGGCGCAGGGAACGCGGCACGTGAACTATTTGGGACCCGACGGGCACGTGCACGAGCTCTGGTGGGATGTAAACGGGTGGCATCACAATGACTTGACCGCCACGGCCGGAGCTCCCACTGGCGTCGGGAATCCCGGTGGCTACGTGTTTGACTCCCAAGGGACGCAGCACGTCAATTACCTTGGCGGCGACGGCCACGTGCACGAGCTGTGGTGGGACGCGCGCGGCTGGCATCACAACGACCTGACCGTTGCGGCGGGCGCTCCCAACGCCGCCGGCGATCCCTTCGGCTATATGTTCGACGCCCGAGGAACGCAGCACGTGAACTACCTCGGGACCGACGGTCACGTACACGAGCTCCATTGGGACGCGGCCGGATGGCACCACAACGACCTGACCGCTGCGGCGGGATCTCCCGACGCCGCCGGCGACCCGTTCGGCTACATGTTCGATTCGCAGGGAACCCAGCACGTCGACTACCTGGGAACGGATGGCCACGTCCACGAGTTATGGTGGGATATCAACGGTTGGCATCATAACGACTTGACGGCCGCCACCGGTGCGCCGGCGTCGGCGAGCAATCCGCGCGGCTACGTCTTCGTTGCCCAAAATACTCAACACGTCAACTACTGCGATGCGGATGGCCACGTTCATGAGCTTTGGTGGGATACGAACGGGTGGCAGCACAACGATCTGACCGCGGAGATACCGGCGGAGACCGCTCAAGGGGCTCCGGTAGGTTACATGTTCGCCGCCCAGGGGACGCAGCACATCAACTATCTGGGAAGCGACTTTCAGATACACGAGCTCTGGTGGCCGGGGGGATGCGTCCTTTCTTTCGAGGTTGCGTCCCAAAAGGAATCGGAGTGGTGCTGGGCGGCCGTGTCAACGAGCGTCGCGCATTACTATGCTCCGGCCAGTACCGTTACCCAGTGTGAAGTCGTGAACGAGCAGCTTGGGCGAACGGACTGCTGCACGAATCCCAGCTCGAGCAACTGCAATCAGTCCGGCTATCTTGACAAAGCCCTTCAGTATCTCGGGAACCTCGCTTTCGAAACAGGTCAAGGTGATTACGGAAACTTGTTCGGCCAGGTCGCCGCAGGGACGCCGCCCTGCATCCGCATCGCCTGGTCCGGCGGCGGAGGGCACTTCATCGGCGTATACGGTTGCCAGGGCAACGATCTGGTCATGGTGACCGACCCCATTTACGGCGACTCGATCGTCGCCGTGAGCACTCTGACGGGCGGCACCTACGAGGGCAGCGGAACGTGGACGGACACGTATTACACGAAGTCTTGAGCACAGGGCTAGGGGGAAACACGCATGGCTATTAGGATTCCGGCGGCGCCGGCGCGATCGATCGCCGCGCTGCGCGCGGCGCTTCCCTCGGTGGCGACTCGGGCCGCGCTAGCGCGTGTCGCGCCGCGGCTCGCAGCCTCATTGACCGCCGGGAAAGCCGCCTCGATGGCCCCGGCCCTCTCGTACCAGGTTTACACCTTGGGGCTGTCGGATCTCGCTGCGGCCAACGGTAACGATCTGAAGGCGGCGGCAAAACCGTCACTCTGGAGGCACGTGCTGGTCTCCGACGGAGAAGCGATCACGGCCGACACGTCGATCGATCGGACGGGCGCGCATCACAGGTTCGCCGCGCTCAACCTCAACCCGGCGGCGGCAGCCGTGCCGAGTACCATCGAGGCGCTCGAGCAGGACCGCAAGATCGCCGACGCCTCGTATGAAGCGTCGTTGCTGCAGATTCCCGCCTTGGGCGTGCGGGCCGTTTGGCTGCACGATCCGACGGCGGTGTCGCCGGACATCCTGGTCCCCGTCCCCCCGGTTCGATCCGACCTAGTCGCGGAGCGACGATACAGCGTAGCCGAATTCGTGGGCGCTCTGAAGCACGCCGCCCTAAAGATTCTCGCCGACGATGACCCGCGAAAAGGGGCGACCTGAATCTTTAGCCCCCACGCTCCTCCGAGATCTCGGTGACGCGGCCGCGAGTTATCGTGAACGCTAGTCCAAGCGGCTCGCCGCCCACACTACTCATCAGATAGACGTAGCGCTGTTGATTGCATCCCGTGATGATCTGAGGCTTACCGAGTGCGGCTATGACTGTCTCGGCGCTCGAGCCGAGCTTGATTCCCGACGTCGTCTGCAGCCCGCCCAGGTCGCGCCGCGGTACGCCTGCCGGCGGCTCGCCGCTCACCCGCACCGTGATCGTCCCGCCGCTGTCGCCGCGCGGATAGTGAAGCGCAACGTGTCGCGCCGGGTCGTAGAAGTAACCGGGCGTCGGAGCGTGATTGTATGTCAGGTCCGCATCGTGCTTGGCGACGGGCGGGGGATGTGCGTCGCTCCACAGCACATCCGTGAACGCCGCGCACCTTCCGGCATTGAACCAATGCGCGACAGGATCGATCGTATTTGCGGCGACCGCAAAGCGCGAACGCTTCAGCGGCGTTAGCTCGCCGCTTGCGGCGTCGATCCGGTACGCGTAGACGGCTGGCGCCGCGGGGTTGAGGCTGAGCACATACGCAAACGTGCCGGTCCCGTCCAGCACAATGCTGTGAGGACTGGCGCCGGCATTGGCGGGGCGGCCCTCCAGTTTCAACCTTCCCGTGCCGCCGTCGATTTTGTACGCGTAAACGCGACTGTCGTCTACGATATAGGCGAACCGGCCGTTCGGATCGATTGCGAACCCTCCGAGCGCGAAGACACCGGGTTCCCCGAAGCTCAAGTGAGCGGAAGGCGTCAACCTGCCGGTCGTCGCGTCGATTGCGTAGACGTAGGCGCAGCAGCTCGCCGTCACATAGGCGAATTTACCGTTTGGGCTGATCGTTACGGCCGCGCCGGCACCGTCCGCGTTGCTGTTCTGGCCCGCCTCGAGAGGGGAGCCGGCGGGCTCGAGCGCGCCGGTCCCGTTGATAGCGTATGGGGAGATCGTGTTGCGGTAGTAATTAAGAACGTACGCGTGCTTGCCGGATGGGTCGACTGCAATCGAAGCGGTCCCGAAACCGTCGGTTCCAAATGCGCCCGAGTGTTCTGTTGCGAAAGGCGATCCCGGAATCCGTTTTAGCGCGCCGGTCGCCGAACTGATCGAGAAAGCGGAAACGCCGGCGTCGGAAACGACGTATGCAAATCTACCGGTCGGTTCGACCACGACGCCTCTCGGGCCGTAAGAGCTGTAGTCCAATGCGAAGGGCGAACCCGCCACGCGCCGCAATGCCCCGGTCGTGGCATCAATCCCGTAGGCGGAAACGTTTCCGGAGGTCTTGTTGATCACGTATGCGAAGCGGCCGTCCGGCGCGAGCGCAGCCGACGTTGGGTCCGAGCCTGCTGCAAAGGGCGAACCTGCGACTAACGTCAGGTCCCCGGTGGCCGGATCGACCTTGTAGGCCGAGACGCCGGTCGCTCCTCGGACGTCGCCAACGACCGTGAAGTATGGAACGATCAGCACGGAGGACGCAGGTCGGGCCGCTCCCAACAGGATCGCGAGGGCGCCAAGCGCTGCCGACGGCTTCATCAATGGGCGAATGCTCCGCTGCGCGCGAGGATTCCCTGGCTAGTGCGCCACTACGTAGGTTTGGATGTGCCAGGTGGCCGCGAGGAACGTGGTGCCCATCGCGAACATGGCACAGCCGGCCAACACCCACAGATCCTTCATTTCTCTTGTCATGTGGGCCAGTGTAGCGGCCCACGCGTACGGAAACGTTACCGACGTTACATGCTGGGCGCCGGCGATCCGTCAGACCAGTGGGCCACGGGCACGAAGAAGAGCGCCCACGGCTCGGGCATGATGTGATCCGAGGAATCGAAGAGGACCGGCGATCCGCGCCGGTCGGCGCCCCAGCTGGCGCCGGAGCCGTCACCGTCGGCCTGCGGGGCGTAAAACATCAGGTGCGGGTGCCACGCCTTTGGGGAATCGCCGAGATACTGCTGCTTGGACATCATGTACGCCATGGAGCCCTGCGCCGCCGGCGGCAACTGCCTATTCGTAATGGCGGCCTGAAAACGATCGAGCATCTGCGCCTTACCGACGCCTGCCAGCGCCATCTTGGTCCGAAAGATCGTGTACCGCAAGACGGTCCGCGAAGCCGGCGGGTTGTAGCACACGGGTCCGCGGAGCTTCCAGTTCCAGAAGTCGGCGTTATCGAACGGGCTCTCCCACGAGCGCTCGACCAGACACTTGAAGCCGTTCGTGCCCTGCACCGCCGTGTCGTAGCCGCGCTGCGTGAGCACGAGCACGGTGGCGTGCGCCGAAAGTACCGCGGGCGCGGCGCTGCGCGCGAGCGCGATCTCGGCCCGACGGTCCGCGATGAGGTAGCGGCTCAGCGGAGCCATCTCCGCGTACGGCGCCACGCCCAATCCGAGCGAAAGCGCGAAAAGGACGGCCGTGCGTGACGAGCTCATACGCCTCTAACAGCCGAGCGCGAGATTTGTGACGCGCGGGCGCCTTAGGTCGAATAGGGCAGCGTGGTCGCGGTGCAGCCCGGGCAGTCGATGACGATGTCATTCTCGCCTTGCTGCAGATCGAACGTAACGACCTCGCCCGCGCGACCGGCCGGAATCGCGTTGGGCTGGCGTATCCGCAATATCTCCGGTGAGGCCCATAAGGCTATTCCAAAATGCAACGCAACAGGGGACACGAGCTCGAGCACCAGCCGCTTCTTGCTCACGACGGCCTTCTCGAGCGTCGGGTAGTCCGCGCGGGGGAGAGACACGAGCGGAACGTCGTACCTCGATACCGGATCATCCGAATAGCGAAACGCGCGAGTCGGCAAAGTGTGCCCGGCCAAGAAGCTCATGCCGATTTTCGTGTCGTGATAGTCGATCGTCGCGGGGTAGACCGTTTGTCCGTTAACGATCGGCGACGGGATCGCATCGCCTCCAGGGATGAACGGGAACGCAGCCGCGCGTGGCGCCGCCGAAAACGTCGCCGCGTCGGCGGCAACGTCTCGTAAGGTCTCGACCTTCATGCCGTCATTCTTCGCTTGATTGTATAACGCCGCCAGAACCTCCGGATCACCCGGGGTAGTGTTGTTGTAGTTGCTCTCTTGTTGGGACATCATGACGATCGGTTGCGTCTCGCCGGCGGCTGCGTACGCGTCGGCTAACTCACGAATATACTGCTCTGCGCCGCTCGTCGAAAAGCCGGCGCGTTGCTGCAGATCGTCCGGGTCCGTCGAAAAATAGTCCTCGTATCCGCTCAAATACGCGCGAGTGAGGTCTCTCGCCGTCCACTCCAGCGCGAGCAGCGAGCACTGCCCATTCGGCTGCGGGCGCTTATACGAGGTTGGATCGGCGCAGTAACTGCCCCACGGCGCCCCGTAATCATAGGTCCCATCGGTGCCGTGGCTGTTCCAGGTGATCCCCCAAAAAGCGTGCTCGTGCAAGGCCAGCAGCCCGCCGATGTTGCGCTCGTGGCCGGCGCCTTCGACGCTCACCGTCGGTACGTACCAGGCGAACTTGCTCTTGAGGTAATGAATGAGCAGCGGATAACTCGCTCCCTCGATGTCGTCGCCATTTTTTTGATGGTAGAGGTCGTAGAGCTCGCCGGCCTCACTGACGAAGTCTATCGCCGCGGCCATCCACGAGACGGGCAGGCCGTTTTGTCGAGCATCCGCCTCGATGCTTTGCATTCCGCCGGAAACAAAATGCGCTTGCTGCAAGGAGGTGGCAACGAAGCGCGTCTGCGTCGGTCCGCGCGGAATAGCCCAACGGGGGCGAGGAGGCGCGTTGTTCGTAGAAAGACTATTCGAACACTGCGCGTGTTTCACGTCGATCGGCGAGAACTGCCCGGCGGGTAGCCGGTACCAGATAATCCCCTCGTACGAAACGCTGCACGTCGTCGAACTTTGGTCGAATACCGTCGCTCCCGGCGTCGTTCCGCCGGGGACGCCCGGAACCGGTTCGAGCCCGGCACCGGCACAGCCGGAAACGCCGCAAAGCACCAGCAAACATATACAGTCAATCGGTCTTAGAAATGACGGTGTTTTCATTGTTAGCACGCCTCATGGGAGCACCCGCAAGGCTGCTCTTAGGGCCGCTGGCCGTCACTCCCTCGTGATGCGGCCGGAATAGCATCCGGGCTTCGCATTGTGCACGTGAATATACGCCACCCTGGGGTCCGAAAAGAAGCGCTCGATGAGCGCCTCGATCGCGCCGCCGTCGGTGAGGTCCGAATCCACCATCATGTGATCCGCATCGAATGCGCGAAGGCTCAACGCTCGCGTGCGCATGACCTCGGGCACCTCGTTGACGCGATCGTAGGGCTCCGTCGCAGCCTCGCGGACGAAGATCGCGTGACTCGACCGATAGGGAGAGCGTGCGTCGAGGTGCGTATAATTCAACAACAGCGCCCTCTCGCCAACCTCGAGGTCGCGCATCTCGATGCGATCCGGAAAGCCCGGCTTGGCGTCGACGACGTAAGGAACGACGCCGAGAGCCCCCAGCGCGCCGTCACCGAGGCCGTAGAGGTGCGTGAATTGTGCGGGCGCAAGCCCGCTGATACGAAAATGCGTCATCGAGGACGATTTTCGCACGGCGACCGCTCAGAAAACCATCCGAATCTTGCTCGATCCCTGTGTGAAGGCCCGCTGGTTTAGAGCGGCCCTTCCGATGTGTGCTGGGTTCGGCGCGCTAGTAGGAGTGCACGCAGGACTGAGTTGCGTTGCTGAACATCGGTTGCATCGTGTACGAGTTGGAGCCGAACGGGTCGTTTTGGATGTTCTGCCACGCGCAGATATCGCCGATCTCGCCGTCCTGGTAGTTGTACCAGCCGTAGGGCGGATTGGGATCCGTCACGGACTCGCCCTGCTCGTGACCCTCCACGATCGTCACGCCCTCGTCGGCGCCGCTCTCGTCGGAGGGCGGGGAAATGATGTTGGACCCGCAGCTCGCCCCGCCGTCGGGCATGTACGGCAAATTCGTGTACGACACGAGGCTGCCCTGGCTCGATGTGGCGCTATGATAGGCGCACCACTGCGTCGCGAACCCGGAGGTGCTGTGCCCGTGCGGCGTCGCGACGACGTACGACGCGTTCGCGTTGTAGCCGAAGTGCGCAACCGCTTTGAGGGCCTCGGCAGCGACTTGCGCGTCGGTCGGTCGCCTCGGCACCGCGTCGACGTCATCTTCCCAGGCGCCGCCGTACTGCTGCGACGGGTTGGTGATGAAGGTCGTCTTGCCGCCGACGACCTCGGAATACTGCGTGTAGATGTTGTTGTGCTTGCTGCCGCCCATGCTTGAGATGTAGCTTTCGAGCAGCGGCTTCACGCCGTGCGCGTCGCCGTACTTCGTGTAGCCCCAAAACGTGATGAAGACCAGCGGCGTGACCTGCACGGGGCCGCCGTAATACGTGAGAACGATGTCGGGCCTGACCTGCGGCGTCGACCCGCGAATTCCCATGTAATGCGGCACGTGGTAGACGATACCGTCCTTATGAATCCATCCGGCCGAAAACGACGGCCCGCCGCTCCCGGACGTCTGAGTCGCCGAACCGATGGTTGGCGCGACGCCGTAACCGGAGCAACCCGCCACGGCGAGCGCCGTCACGCATGCGAGGATCGCTGCGAAACGGGAACAGGTACGCATAGATCGCACACTCCTCATAATAAAGCTAGGCAGACGCCTAGCGAGATACGCCCGTATTACCACCCCGGCAAAGCCCTACCTGCCGACGAAACTCGGCGCAGGCTGTGCGGTTAGGGCATCTCGTCGTCGCCGAGGCCGAAATAGTGTCCGAGCTCGTGCATGACGGTCTCGCGCACCTCCTCGACAGCCTCGTGCCAGGAGTGAGTGACGCGATTGATCGGGCCGCGGAAGACGGCGATCTCGTCGGGCATCAGCGGCGCGTCGTGTGACCGCTCGGTGAGGGCCACGCCGCGGTAGATGCCGAGCAGCTCGACGTCGGGATCGTCGTCGACGCTCCCGAGATCCTCCGCGGATGGCTCCTCCTCGACGGCGATGGCGACATTCTCGACGAGATCGGCGAATCGTCGCGGCAGCGACTCGATGGCCTCGTCGACGACGCGTTCGAATTCGTCCCGCGACAGATTCCCGCCGGTCACCGTAGCGATTCTGCTGCCGGGGGCGTTTGAGCACCTTCTACGGGAGGAAGGCTCGCTCTTTGCCAGGAGAAGGCTTGGAGACGCGGGAAGCCACCCCCCGCTTAATTCTTTAGCCTTTAGGAGAGTAATAAATCGCATGACTTCTCTACGTAGCATCGTCGCAGTGACGGCGGTGGGCATCGCCGCGGCGATTGCCGCGACCCTCCCGGCTGCGGCCGCGGCTCCGATCCTGATCAAGAGCTGCACGATCGAAAAGCCGAAGCCGCTCAGCCATATGGCGGCCGGCACGCACATCGTCTATGTCAACCTCGGCAAGAAGACGGCCTCCGAGATCACGTTCGTCGTGGGATACCGCAACGCGTCGCAGCACTATCTGCGCCGCGTGCAGGACGTCGGTTCATTCTCGCCCGGGGCGACGATCGACCACGTGCTCAGCCTGTACAACGACGTGACCTACGCCGGCGCTCAAACGTCGAGCTGCGTCCCGGTCCAAGTGAAGTGGGCGGGCGGCACCGTTTGGATTGCTCCGTCGCACTGATAAAAGCAATCTAGCTCAACAACGTTCGTAGGACGGGCACGAAGCGCGTCGAAGCGCGAGCCGTGCCCGTTGGGTTTCGGACCCTCCTCTCGTTAGTCTTATGTGCCGCTGCCGCCGGCGCGGCGCTGGCGCACGTCGCCATCGACGTCGTCGGCGACTACGCGCTCGCCCGCGATAGTTACGATCATGTCGCTCACGGCTCGCGCGAGCTCCTCAGCAGCGCGGCATTGATCCTCGCCGTCATTCTAGCAGGGCGCGGCCTGCGAGCCTGCTGCGAAATCGCGTCCGCGAATCGGTGGCGCCTCCTCGTTTCGGCGCTGCGCCTGCCGAAGGCACTCGCTTTCGTGGCGGCCGCGGTTGCCGGCAGCGTCGCGCTTGTGCCGGCGATGGAGTGGCTCGACGGCCGGCTCGCCGGCGCGCCGGTCCGGGCGCTCGACGACGCGTTCGGGGGCTCGCTCCTCCTCGGCCTCGCCACGACGGTCGTATGTGCCGTCGCCGTCGCGCTGATGATCTACGCAGTCGTTTGTTGGCTCATCTCGCACCGCGACTCGATCGCTACGATCATCGTCACGCTGCTGCGACGTGTGGTCGAACCGGTTCGCGGTTCGAGCTACAGCGTCACGTCGCGCGGCTTCACGCCGCGCCGCCGTCGTGCCCCAAACGCGCTGCGCCTGTGCAAGCGCGGCCCGCCCCGGCTCCTGTTCGCGTAGTTTCCCCCTAACTCGACACCGCCCCAGGAGCCTCATGAGAAGCCTCATAGCATGCGCGCGCGCAGCGTCCGCGCTGTTCGTCATCGTCGCCGTCCTCGCGCCGGCCGCTTTCGCGCGCGCGCACGACGACCACGATCGCGATCACGGCCACCAGAACAAGGTTGACGTGAAGGGCACCGTCACCGCAAACGACGGAAGCCCGATCGCCGGCGCATCCATCGTGCTCTCGTCGCAGACGTACCTCAAGCGCGAGCACAGCGACGCGCGCGGGGAGTTCAAGTTCCGCGACATCCGTCCGGGGACGTATTCTGTCCAGGCCGCGGCTCCGGGCTATCAGGCTCTCTCGCAGCGAACCGTGACGCTCGATGCTGCGAACAAAACACTCGCGCTCGTGCTCTGGCCTGCAACCACCAACTCGCTCACCGTCATCGGACAGGTGCGGGCGTCGGCGGGCGAGACGGTCTCGACTTCGTCCGCGCCGACGATCGCGCTCAACGCGCAGGCGGCGGCGGCCGAGGGCGTGACCGCGGTCTCGTCGATGGTCTGGAAGCAACTTTCGACGACCCCGGTCTTGCCGCTCGGCGGAGGCAGCAACGCGACGGTCGTGTACGCCGTCCGGGGTCCCGACCCAACGGAGACGCTCGTCGACATCGACGGACATCCCGTCAACAACGGCAACACGGGCGCCGTCGATCTCTCGCTGCTCGATCCGGCCGCCCTGCAAGACGTCCAGGTCATCTACGGCATCTCGCCGTCCTCGCTGATCGGGCCGAACACGATCGGCGGCGGCCTGAACATCGTGACGCTGCAGCCGACGGCCACGCCGCACTCGCTGCTGCGCATCTTCGGCGGATCCTACGGCACGTTCGGCGAGACGCTCCAGACGACGGGCACCGACGACCGCCTCGGATATGCCGTCTCGCTCCACAACGCGACCTCGTCGGGATCCGTCAATCAGACGGTCCTCGCTCCGCCTCCGCCGGTAGCACCGCCCGCGCCGAACGAGTCGCCGCAGAGCGTCGGCAGCTCTTCGAACGGGAACTCGATTCTCACGAAGCTGCGCTACCAGCTCGGCGGAGCGAACGGTTACGGCTACGTCCAATTGAACTTCCGCGATCAGACCGTCGTCAAGGACGACTCGGCACTCCTGACGACATACACGCCGCCGGGCTTTATGGGCTCCGGCGGCTATCAGAGCTTCGCCGGCACGACGCTCGGCGCGCATCAGGCCGAGTACGGCCTCGACGCACAGCTGCCGCTCGGAAAGGAAAGCATCGACGGCGCACCGGCGACCATCGCGCTCTTCAGCCACCAGACCACCCTCTCGTCGCAGTCGGTTTCCGGCCCGGGAGAGGCGACGCTGCCCTACCTCTACAATCAGCGCGACCTGCTGGGCGACGATTGGTTCGAAATCGACCATCACTTCCGAACCGGGCTGCTGTCGTTCAAATACGACCTCGGCACGGAGACGCTCGACACGAACTACGTCCAGGGCCAGGTCGTCGCGCAGGCCAAGCCGGTCGGCGCCGATAAGACGCCGCCCGTGCAAGCGTTCGCGCTGTCGCAAACGCAGCGTTCCGGAGTGCTGCGCTATCAGGCCGATCCGACCAGCCACGTCCACTATTCGCTCGCGCTCTACGACAGCGATTTCAGCACCTTCGGCTCGAGCTTCGATCCGCGCGCCGGTTTCGTTTGGACGCCGACCGGCAACACGGCCGTGCGCGCATCCGTCGGCACCACCTTTCAGACCCCGCAGCTTACCGAGCTCGTCGTTCCGCCGCCGGTCGATCGCGTGCCGGTCGGCGGCATCGTCTACGTCGGAAACCCGAATCTGCGGCCCGATCATGCGACCGATTACGATCTCGGAATGGAACAGATCCTTGCGCGGGGTCGCCGCCCGCTGCACGTCGCGATGGACTGGTATCAGACGAACCTTCGCTCACCTTCGAGTCAGCTCAACGTCACGCCGATTCCCAACTGCCAGACGAAACGCAATCCCGTTCCGTGTCCTCTGAGCTATCCGGTGAACGCCGGTAACGGTGTCTATCGCGGCGTCGAGCTCACCGCCGACCAGGAACTCGGCAACAACCTGCACGTCCTTGCCGGCTGGGACGTCGACAGTTCCTTCCTTACCGTCATCCCGCCCTCGATTCAAGACGGTACCTTCGTGGCGGGGCAACAGGCCCTTGGACAGCCGCTGCACAAGGCGTATCTGGCCGTCGATCGAGCGGCGCCGGCGGGAATCTCGTACGGCGCGCGGCTCAACTATGAGGGCGCGTATAACGAGCTCAATCGCTCGCGCTTCGCCACCCTCGACGCGCACGTCGCGTATCGGCACGGGGGCTTCGAATACGGCTTATATGGGACGAACCTGACGAACGTCTACAGCAATCCCTTTACGATCGTGGGTGGAGGCGTGCCGTACGGAGCGCTTCCGGGCCAGCCGGTCATCCTGCCGAATGCCTATGTACTGCAAGGCGCTCAGGTGCTCTTCGTGTTGACCCGAATGATCTAGAACAAGATCGTTTGAAAGTCCCCGACGTGTTCGAAACCGACGCGGCGATAGAGGGCGACGGCGCGCTCGTTGAAGTCGTTGACATAGAGGGAGACCGTCGGCGAGACTTCGAGCAGCCGATCGCAGATTGCGGCCAGCGACGCGGTCGCGAGGCCGCGGCCGCGCAGCGAGGGTGGCGTCCAGATTCCTTGCAGCTGGACCGTCTTTTCGCACCACGGGCCGATGTTGCAAAAAAAGCAGATCGCGTCGCCGTCGAGGCCGACCCACCACAACTGACGATCGACCATGCGGCGGACCGCCGCTGGGAATTCCGGCGAAGCGCGGCGCGGGTCGTAATCGAGTTCCTGGCGCACCATCTGGGCCGAACCATCGGCCACGGCGGCTGCCTCCTCCGCGCGCGCGTGGCGGACCGTTACGCTTGGCTCGCAGGCACGGAAGTGCGCTCGATCGAGCATCATCACCAGCTGCCGATCGCGCACGAGGCGCGGGCGCGGATGCCACCCCGCCACGAGCGCCCAAAATGCGCGGACGGTCTCGCGCGGCCCGACGATCATGCGTTCTCCGCGACGGCGCCGCGCGTACTCGGCGAACGACGGCAGCGCGGGCGGATCTGCGGCGATTGCGAGCTGACGGCCGCAATACGCGACGCCGCGGACCGCGTTTTCGTCCACGGCGATCACGAGGTCCTTGCGCGCGCGCGACGGCGGATCGTGCAGCACTACGTGCGTGATGAAGACGTTCAAGTAGGGCGAGCGGGTGAGATATTGCAGCGCCGCGCGTTCGTTTGCGGAGGACAGCGGTTCGGTGCGCATCAGCGCCCCTCAGGGCGAACCGAGCGATACATTCATCAGCGGCTTTCCGGTGAGCTCGCGGCTGCCGCCTTCCGGTTCGAGCGTTACGGCCACCTGTCCGGTCGTGCGGCCGTCCGCAGGCAGCACGACGAACGCGACACCGCGCGCGTCAGGCAAGAACGTCGGCGACGCGGCGAAACGATCCGCACCGCGTGCGAGCGTCCACGCCTCGTAAACCTTCCCGCGCGGCGGCTGTGGCAGCGCGTGGACGGCGAGGTAGAGGCGGCTTCCATGGGCGATCACCTCTCCGTTCGCCGTGTCGTAACGCCGAGCGTGGACGTCGAACGAATCGAAGAGCGCGGTGCGCTCGACCGTGAGGCTGCGTGCCAGCGCGTACGAGCGCGCGGAGAGGTGCGCGAGCTCCTGCTGCTGCGCCTTGATCTGACCCATGAGCGAGATGTTCACGATCGACGAGATCAGCGCGATCGCGAAACAGGCGGCCGCGACGAGATACGCGGGCCACGCTGGAGTCTGCTTCACCGGCGATATGTTCCCATGGGCGCTTCGAGGCCCTTCGAACGCACACGTCGTACCTCTGCCGCAATGGATCCGTTGGAGCAGCTGCGGGCGCGGATAGCGGGATTCCCCGGCTACGACGGCGATCTCGAACGGAGGCGTTCCGACGAGTTCGTTCGATCGTACCTCGGCGAGGCGTTGGCCGACCTCGACGTGCGCTGCGACTCGCTCTCACCGGACACCAAGCAGCGTATCGACGCATTGCTGCTGCGCGTCGGATTCGCGGATCAGCAGTCGTTCTCGGTCCATCACGGTACCGCGGCAACGCACGTCTTGGCGGGCGCGGACAGCTCGGTCGCCGTCGAGGACATCGCCGTCATCGAGGTCGCCGATCGCGCTCGGACCGTCGCGGCGGATGCCGTCGGGCGTTACCTCGACGAGGTCGCCGAGACGCTGGATCGTCGCGATGTGGCGATGCGCGCCGCCGCGTCCAACGCGTAGTAGCCCTTGGCGGTAGAGCTCGCGGTCGCAGCGGCGCTGCTGCACCTCCTGCCTCGACCAGCTCACATCGAAATCCGGTCGTGCCCGCCGAACGGCTCCGCCGTTCCGCTCGCCGTCTCGTCGAGTTTCGACGACGCCGCTCGTAGCGAAATCGACGAACGCTGGGGCGCGCTCGGAATCGGGCGACTTCGTACGGTCGGCGCGCACGGCGCGGCCATTTCCGTGCTGCGCGACGCGACGCTCGCGCCGCAAGCCTATCGCCTCACGGTGCAATCGGGGCGCGCGACGATCCAAAGCGCGGACGCGGCGGGTGCCTTCTACGCCGCGATGACGCTGGCGCAGCTGCCGGTGCGAACGCAGAACGCGTGGGGCATGCCTTGCGTGCGGATCGAGGACCGCCCGGCTCTGCAGTGGCGGGTTCTCTCCGACGACGTCTCGCGTGGGCCGCTGCCGACGATGCGTTACTTCAAAGAACGAATACGGACGATCGCCGCCTTCAAGATGAACGGCTACTCGCCGTATATGGAGCACGTCTTCGTCAGCCCGACGGATCCACTGCCCGCTCCGCTCGACGGGATCAGCCCGGCGCAGCTGCGGACGCTCGCGGGCTACGCGCGACATTTTCACGTGGCGCTGATTCCGGAGCAGCAGACCTTCGCGCACATGCACAATACGCTGCGCGTCGAGCAATACGCGGAAGCGGCGGAATTGCCGCACGCGTTCCTGCTGTCGCCCAATGCAGCGCTGTCGATCCAGTATCTGACGAGGATCGTGCCGCAGGAGCTCGCGGCGGTCGGCAGGCCGCCGTTCTTCCACATCGGCTCCGACGAGACGGCGACGCTGGGCCTGGGCCGGACTCAGGCGTACGTAGCGGCGCGCGGACGCTCGCAGGTCTATGCCGAGCATATCGTCGCGATGAACCGCCTGATCGCGCCGTCCGGCGCACGGCTGATGCTGTGGGATGACGGCATCGAGTCCGATCCCGGGATCTTGAAGCTGATCCCGTCGACAGCGGTCGTCGTGAACTGGCACTACGGCGCCGAGGCCAGCTTCGCGCGCTACATACAAACGATCGCCGCAGGCGGCTTCGAGCAGATGGTCGCTCCGGGCACGAGCAACTGGAACGAGCTCTTTCCCAACGTCGACCGTGCGATCGCCAACGAGCGGATCTTCATCGAGGAGGGGAAAGCGGCGCGCGTGCTCGGCCTGTTCCAGACGGTGTGGCACGACGATGGGGAAACGCTCTATGAGGCGACCTGGTATCCCGTGCTGTACGCCGCCGCCGCGGGCTGGCAAGCCGGCGACGTCACGCCGGAACGGTTCGCGGCGGACTTTCCGGGCGCGTTCTTCGGCGTGGACGACTCGCGCTATTCTCGAGGTATCGCCGAGCTGGCCGGCGCGCTCGCGCTGCTCGAGCCGGCCGCAACGCCGCCATCCGCGCAGACCGACGCGCTGTTCTGGAGCGGTCCGTTCGATCCGGGACTCGCGGCGCAGGTCTCGCCCGCCAACGCGCGCGCGGCGCGGCTGAGCGCCGAGACCGTCGAGCAGTCGCTGTACTTCACGGCGCCGCCGCTGCATGCCGATGCCGCGTTCGTGATGTTCCTCGCGGCGCGCCGCTACGACGCGCTCGGGCGCAAGGCCCAGATCGGCCGCGAGGTGCGCGCGATGTACGCCGATGCGGTCGCGCGCGCGGCGACCGATCCCGACGCGACCGAGCGCGACCTGCTCTGGTGTAAGTACTGGATGTGGGAGCTGCGCGACGCATACGAAGGCCTGGCTCCGCTCTACGCACGGGCCTGGCAATACGAGAGCCGCGACGGGCACCTGCCGAGTAACCTCGAGCGGTATCATCTCGCCGCGCAGAAGGCGATCGATCTCGCAGACGCGTTCTATCGCGCGAGCCTGCAGTACCAGCGCACCAAGACTCTGCCACCCTTCCCTGTGTCACCCTAAGATGAGCATCCTTATTTTGCTCGTCTTCGCGTTCTTTGCGCTCGCGATGTATCTGCGCTGGATGCCGGCAATCGTGGCGGTGCCGTGCATGGCGCTTGCGATGGCGCTGGCGGCTCGCGTGCCGCCGGGCGAGCTCGGCGGCATCGTGACCGGCGGGGCCGTGGCGCTGGCGCCCGTCTATGTCGCCGTCGTCTTCGGCGCGCTGCTCGGCCGAGTGACGATCGACACCGGCATCGCGCGGGCGATCGTGAACCTCGCCGCGGAATACGGCGGGGAGCAGCCGTTCGCGCTGACGCTCGGGCTTTGCGCAATCGTCGCGCTACTCTTCACGTCGCTCTCGGGTCTCGGCGGCATCATCATGGTCGGGTCGATTGTGTTGCCGATCATGATGACGGCGGGCGTGCCCCGCGCGATCGCCGCGACGACGTTCCTCATGGGCTTCGCGCTCGGCTTCATCTTCAATATCGCCAACTGGACGTTCTACACGAAATACTTCGGCGTCGCACAGGAGCAGCTCGTCCGCTACGCGATCGTGCTGGCTGTGTTGGATGCCGCGGCGCTCGTCGTCTATGCCGCGGTCTCATTCCGGCACGAGCGCGGCTATGCGACCTGGTCGCTCGCCGGGGAGCCGGCCGAGACGCCGCGCGTGCCGGCGATCGCGCTCGTCACGCCGGTGCTGCCGCTGCTGCTGTACTATGCCTTGTACTTCGAGGCCACGCCGGCGTTCATCGTCGCCGCCGTCTTCGGCGCCGTCGTGACGGGGCCGGGCCGCGCCGTGCGGCGACTGGTCGCCGCGGCGATTCGCGGCCTCGAAGACGTCGCGCCCGCCGTGCTCCTGTTCATGGGGATCGGCATGCTGCTGGCCGCGACGCAGCGCCCACAGTTCGTCGAGGCGTTGCGCCCCCTCGTCGCGGGAGGATGGCTTCGCAACCCCGTCGCGTACGTCGCGCTGTTCGGCGTCGCGAGTCCGCTCGTGCTCTATCGCGGGCCGCTCAACCCGTTCGGCGTCGGCATCGCGATCTTCACCGTGCTGCTGACGGCGCACGTGCTGCCGCCGGTCGTGCTCGTCGCCGCGATCATGGCCGTAGTGCAGGTACAAAACGTGTGCGACCCGACCAACACCGCGAACGTCTGGATCGCAAACTTCACGGGCGTGCCGATTGACACGATCACGAAGCGCACGCTGCCGTATCAGACGGCGGTGGCGATCGGGGGGACGCTAGCCGTCGTGCTCGGTGCGCCGATGCTCTTTAGCGTGCGCGCGTTCGCGCCGGCGCTGCAAGCGGCGAGCGCGCAGGAGCTGACGGCGGGCCTCTACGCGCCGGCGCCGGCGCGCGGCGTGGTCGCGGTCGACGACGACGGATCGCAGCTCGGGCGCGCAGCCGCCGATGCCGCAGCCGAAGCACTCGCGTCCGGCCCGTGGCGCACGCTCCGGCTCCGCGAGGATCCGGACGCGAGCGACTGTGCGCACAAGCGCTACGCGGCATACGTACGCGTCGCGGCGGCGACCTTTACGCTCATCGAGGGCGACGACGTGGACGTCGGCTTGCGGCTCGAAGACTGCGGCGGATGGATCGTGAACGAGTGGCACGACCACGAGGTCGTCGCGCCGCCGTCCTCGGTCAGCACTGCGCGCGACCTTGCGCTGCAAGGCGCGTCGCGCTTGCGGGCGTGGGCGCTTGCCGAGCCGGTACGAAGCAAGAATCTGTTCGAGACGGGCGTCGCGGCGCAACCCGGCGCGTCCCCGACGTATTTCTACGCGCTCTTCACGAGCAGCGACGGGAACATGCGCGCGTACGTGCGCGCCGGCGGCCCCGCCTATGCAGCCGGGCTGCGCTCCGGCGACGTCGTCGAGAAGATCGACGGCCTGGACTGGTGGCGCTACGGCACGTATCAAGCACAACAGCGCGCGTATGACGGCAAGCCGCACTCGTTCGAAATCGAGCGCGGCGGACGATACCTCGAGATTCGTCTCGCTTCGCCGTTCGTGCTGCCGGCACAGGGCTGATGGACTCCACGGCGCGCTTTGGCTCGCGCGCGAGCGCGTACGCCGCGTTTCGACCGTCGTATCCGCCCGAGGCGATCGACGCCGCGCTCGCGGGCTTGGGAGATCCGCAAAGGCTGACCATTGCCGACGTGGGCGCCGGCACCGGCATCTCCGCGAGGCTCTTCGCGGAGCGCGGCGCGGCGGTCATCGCGATCGAGCCGAACCCGGATATGCGCGCGAAAGCCGATCCGCATCCCGGCGTGGCATGGCGCGACGGCACGGCGGAGAGCACCCACTTGGCCGACGCGAGCGTCGACGCCGTCGTCGCGTGCCAGGCCTTCCACTGGTTCGCGACGGCCGCGGCCATGCGTGAGTTCCAGCGCGTGGCGCGCCGGCGCGCCGCCTTGCTGCAGTACGAACGCCACGAGCGCGATCGGTTTACGGCCGCGTATGGCGACGTCGTCCGCGCCTACGCGACCGACGACACCGAGGCGCTGCGCGAGCGAGCGCTGGCGACGTTCGCGGCGTTCCCCGGCGCTATCGTAACGCCGCGCCACGTCCATTCACGGCAGCGGCTCGATCGCACCGCGCTGCTCGGGCGTGCATCGTCGTCGTCGTATCTCCCCAGCTCGGGAGAGAAGGGCGACGCGTTGCGCGCCGATCTGCTCGTGCTCTTCGAGCGCTTCCAGCGCGGCGGTCACGTAGAGCTCGCAATGGTCACGCACGTGCTCGTCGCGGAGTGGTCGCCGTGAATGCGCCGAGCCTTCGCGTCGGAATCGACGTGGGCGGAACGTTCACTGACGTCGTCGCCATCGACGCGATGACCCGCGAGCTCGTCGCAACCGTCAAGGTGCCCACGAGCCACGCTGCGCCCGAAGGGGTCGCAGCGGGGATCGTCGCGGGCATCCGGCGGCTGCTGCGAGACTCCGGCGTCGACGCGGCCCGCGTCGCCTTCATCGCCCATTCGACCACCCAGGCGACGAACGCGCTGCTCGAGGGCGACCTCGCGTCCGTCGGCGTGCTCGGACTCCTCGACGGCGCGGCGTGGCTATCGCGAAGGCTGATGCGTTTCCCCGCGCTGGCGCTCGGGTCGGGCGCGCGCTTCGCGCCGGCGTTCGCGTTCGCGCGGGCCGGCGACGAGCCGACGATGCGCGACGGCGTCGAGCGGCTGATCTCCGGGGGCGCGCAGGCGATCGCCGCCAGCGAAAGCTTCGGCGTCGACCGGCCGGAGGACGAGACGCGCGTCGTGTCCATGGCGCGAGCGCGCGGCGTCGACGCGACGAGCGGCCACGACGTGAGCGCGGCATACGGGCTGCGCGCGCGCACGCGCACTGCGGCGCTCAACGCGGCGATACTGCCGAAGATGGTCCGCACGGCGCGGATGACGGCAGACGCCGTTTCGCGCGCGGCGATTCCCGCGCCGCTGATGGTGATGCGCAGCGACGGCGGCGTGATGGACGTGCGCGAGATCGAGCGGCGCCCCATCCTGACGCTGCTCTCCGGCCCCGCCGCCGGCATCGCCGGTGCGCTGCTCTACGAACGATTGAGCGAGGGCGTGTTCGTCGAGGTAGGAGGCACGAGCTCCGACTGCTCGGCGATTCGCGCGGGCAGGCCGCAGATGCGCCCGGCCCGTATCGGCGGCCATCGCACGATGCTGCGCACGCTCGACGTCCGCACGCTGGGAATCGGCGGCGGCAGCATGCTCCGCATCGACGGCAACCGCGTCGTCGACGTCGGTCCGCGCAGCGCGCACATCGCCGGCTGCGCGTACGCATCCTTTACCGGGCCCGAGGAGCTCGACGGCGCGCGCGTCGAGTGCATCGCACCCTCGCCGCGGGACCGCGCCGACTACGCCGTGCTCGTGACGCGCGGCGGTGTGCGCGTCGCGCCGACGGCGACCTGCGCTGCAAACCTCCTAGGCTGCGTTCCGGAGGGGTCGTTCGCGACGGGGAATGCGGAGAGCGCGCGGCTCGCGTTCGGTCTGCTCGCGCGACAGGTGGGCGGCGACGGCGCGGCGCTCGCGCGCGACGCCCTCGCGATCGCCGTCGACAAGCTGCGCCGCGCGATCGACCAGCTGATCGCCGACTACGAGTTCGAACCGCACCGGATCACGATCGTCGGCGGGGGCGGCGGCGCTGGAGCGCTCGTCCCGGCGCTGGCCGCAGCGATGCGGCTACCGTATCGGATCGCGCGCGACGCGGAAGTGATCGCCCCTATCGGCGTCGCGCTGGCGCTCGTGCGGGACGTCGTCGAACGCACGATCTTCTCGCCCACGCCGCGCGAGATCGCGGCCATTCGGCGCGAGGCCGCGGACCGTGTGATCGCGGCGGGCGCGGCGCCGGAGTCGGTCGAGGTCGAGGTCGAGATCGACGCGCAGCGCAACCGCGTGAGTGCGGCGGCTTCCGGCGCCACCGCGCTGACGGAGTCCGCGGCGGGCGCGGCTGCGAGCGATGCCGAACGCCGTTCCGCCGCGGCGCAGTCGTTGGATTGTGACTCGGCCGAGCTTGAACCGCTCATGCTGACGGACGCCCTAAGCTGCTACGCGCGCACCGCCACGGAGCGAGGAAGGTTCGGACGCACGCGGACCGTGCGCGACGTGCGCGTGGTCGACGAGCGCGCCGTCGTGCGGCTGGCGCTGCGCGATCCGCAGCTCATGCGAGCCAGGGTGGGCGAGATCGAATCGCGCCTTTCTGCAGCGATCGA
>JAFAJV010000089.1 GCA_019235995.1 Vulcanimicrobiota bacterium | reverse complement strand
CGTTAGCGGCAACTTCCGCGTCGCCGAGTTCAAGCCGCCGAACTTCAAGATGGACTTGAGCTTGAGCGGAACGTCCGCTACGGCGGGATCGAGCATTACCGCAAACGCCACCGCGGCCTACCTCTTCGGCGCGCCGCTGCAGGGCGGAACGGCGCACGCGTACGTGACGCGCGACGTCGCGACCGTGCAGCCCAAGGGCTGGGACGACTTCTCGTTCGGGCCGCAGTGGTTCTATCCCGAGCAGACGCCCTCGTTCGATACCGACGTGCTGCAGCGAGACCTTCCGCTCGATGCACAGGGCAACGCGTCGCTCGACGTTGCCGTGCCGGCGAACCTGCCGTTCCCCATGACCTATCGCGTCGACATGGAGACGAGCGACGTCTCGAATCTCTCCGTGTCCGACTCGCAGAGCTTCCTCGCGCTGGCCTCGGACGCCGTGATCGGTCTCGCGTCGGACACCGTCGGTAAGGCGGGGGCGCCGATGCCGATCCGAACGGTCGTCACCAACGCCGACGGAAAGCCCATCGCGGGGCGCTCCGTGCATCTGGAGCTGCAGAAGATGACCTACACGTCGGCGACGCAGGAAGTCGAGGGTGGCGAGAGCGCGCAGCAGTCTATCCGGTACGACACGGTCGCAACCACAGACGTGAGCTCTGCCGATAAGCCGGTCACCGCGCCCCTCACGCCGCCCGACGCGGGGCCGTATCGTGTTCGCGCCTCCTTTCCGGGAACGAAGGGCGAAGCGAGCGCGAGCGAGATTCAGGTTTTCGCGTTCGGCGCCGGCGAGGCGGACTGGGGCCTGTCGGACACCAACGCCGTCGCCGTCAAGCTCGACAAGAAGCAGTACGCGATCGGCGACACCGCCTCGGCGCTCGTCGCCTCCCCGTACGCCCACGCCGACGTCTACCTCGCGGTCGTGCGCAACGACGCGATCTATCGCACGACGCTGCGCGACGTCAGCGGCGCCGTCCACGCCACGTTCAAAGTTACGTCGCAGATGCTGCCCAACGCCGCCGTCCAGGCGGTCGTCGTGCGCCGGAGGTCACCCTCGGAGCGCGGCGGCCCTGACACGCTCGGGCTCACCGGCATGGCGGGCTTCAACGTCGACCTGGCCGGCCGCTACCTGAACCTCGCGATCGCTCCGCAGAACGCGACGGTGCATCCCGGCGGTCCGCAACGCGTGGACTTTCGCGTGACTGCCAAGAGCGGCGCGCCGACGCGTGGCGAGGTCGTCGCGATGGTCGTCAACGACGCGATCCTGCAGCTTTCCGGGTACCGCCTACCCGACGTCGTGCAGACGGTCTTCGCGCAGCAGCCGATCGCGACGATCTTCGCGGACAATCGTGAGAACGTCACCCTCAAGACGCAGACGGTGCCGCTCGAGAAGGGATTCGGATACGGCGGCGGCTTCCTAGGCGGTGCCGCGAGCACGCGCGTGCGCGCGAACTTCTTGCCGATGGCCTACTATGGCGTAATGCCGACCGACGCCCAGGGGCATGCGAGCGCGGCGTTCAGTATGCCCGACGACCTTACGACCTGGCGCGTGATGGCCGTCGCGCTGTCGCAGGATACTGCGCACTTCGCGACGGGCGACGCGACCTTCGTCTCCAACCAGCCGTTGATGGCCAATCCGCTGCTGCCGCAGTTCGCGCGTCCGGGCGACCGCTTCGGCCTTGGGGTGTCGATCGCCAATCAGACCGGCGCGGCCGGCGCGCTCGATCTCGTGCTGAAGCTCACCGGCGCCCTGAGCTTCGCGCAGGGAGACCCGCGCACGAATCACGCATCGGAGCAGGCCGCGACGGGAATCCAGGCGTTTCGCTTTCCGGTCGTCGTCGGAACGCCCGGCCCGACGACGCTCGCGGCGAGCGCCGCACTCGGCGGACGGCAGGACGCGTTCAGCGTCCCGTTTACCGCGAGCGACCGTTCGATCACGGATTCGGTGATCGATACGGGCGTGGCGCAGGGCGAGGCGCAGGTCCCAACCGACCTGAGCTCCGGCGGATCGTTGCAGATCACGTTGGCGAACTCGGTCGTTCCGCAGTTCAGCGCATCGGCCGATCGGGTCATGACCAACGATGCGTTCCTCCTCGCCGACGATGCCGCGTCCCGGCTGACCATCGCAAGCGCCCTGCAGCGGCTTCGCGCACCCTATAGGCTGAAGCTCTCGTTCGACCCGGCCGCGGCGGTCGCGAAGAATCTGCAGCAGCTACTCTCGCTGCAGCGCGGAGACGGCGGCTTCGGCGAGTACGTCAACGCGTCCGACAGCGATCCGTTCGCCACGGCGGCGGCGCTCGAGGCGCTGGTCTTCGCTCGCGCGCAAGGCGTTGCGGTCGACGCGGGGTCCGTCGCCAAGGCATCGAGCTTCATGGCACAGGCGCTCGCGAATCCGGGGCGATTCAAATGGTGTGCGGCGGACGCGTTGTGCAAGGCCCGCCTGCGATTCGAGGCGCTGTGGTCGTTGGCCGCCGCGGGACGCCCGCGCACTGACTTCCTCGACGAGATCGTCGTGCAGGCCGACAACTTCGACAGCGCGACGCAGATCCGGCTCGCGCGCCACTTGCTGCGCTCGCCCGGATGGCAGAGCCGAGGCGCGGCGATGGCGGCCCGTTTGCAGCAGACGCTGTACGTGACCGGCCGCTATGCGACGGCGAACCTATCGATGCGCTGGGCGTGGCGCGGCTCGCTCGTCGACGCGCAGGCGCAGATGCTGCAGCTGATGCTGGAGCGGCGCGCTCCGGCCGGGCAGATCGACGGTGCGGTGCGCGCGCTGATGGCGCAGCAGTGCCGCTGCGGCTGGACGATGGCGGACGACGCGGCCGCCGCGCTCGTCGCGCTGCGCGCGTACGCTGCGACGGAACGGCTCGTTCCCGGCACGGCAACCGCGACGATCGGCGGCCAGACGGTCGCGACGGCGTCCTTTGGATCGACGGCGTCGTCGCAGACGGTGACGCTTGGCGTCGCCACGCTGCAGGGCAAGAAGGTCGTCATCACGGGGGCAACGGTGCACTACACCGTGCTCTACACGTATCCCGTGCCGTCCGATGCGCCCGGAGAGCTCGCGGCGTTTCGCGTCGTGCGCACGCTCAGCGATCCGTCCAGCTCCGCGTCGACGGGCGCCGGCGCGGCGCTCGCGACGATGGACCTCGCTCCCGCAAAGCCGGTGGACGTCGGCCCGGGACGCGTCTTCGACGTCGGCGTACGCGTCATCGCAGACCATCCCGTCGACCGTTTGCTGATCGAGGATGCACTGCCGGCCGGCTTCGAGGCCGTCGACACGAGCTTCAGAACGGCGCTGCAGGCGGTCGTCCCGCAGAGCAACAGCTGGCAGATCGACACGAGTCAGATCTTTAGCGATCGCGTCGTCGCCTACGCGTCGCATCTCGACGCCGGCGTCTACGAGCTGCATTACCTCGTGCGCTCGGTGACTCCCGGGACGTTTGCGTGGCCCGGTGCGCGCGCGTATCTCCAGGACGCGCCGGAACAGTTCGGACGCAGCGCTGCGACGACGCTGACGATAGGAGGACAGTAAGTTGGACTGTAATCGCGCCGCCTTCTTGACCGGTTCGGTCGCGCTCGTCGGCGGGGCCCTGGCTCGCCCCGCCGACGCCGCGACGGCGCCGCCGACGAGCGCAACGCCGGAGATGCTGCTCGGCCAGCTGATGGCGGGCAACAAGCGGTTCGTCGACGGCGACTTTCCGGCGGCGAGCCGGGAAGTCACAAAGCGAGCTCTCGTCGTCGAAGGACAGGCGCCGTTCGCATCGGTCCTCAGCTGCGCCGACTCACGCGTGATTCCGGAGCTCGTGTTCGTTCAGGGGATCGGCCAGCTCTTCGTGACGCGCGTGGCGGGAAACTATCCGGACGACCTCGTCACGGGCTCGATCGAGTACGCCGTCGAACACCTTGGAACGACGATCGTCCTCGTGCTCGGCCACGAACGCTGCGGCGCCGTCAAGGCAGTGTACGGCGCGCTCAAAGAAAAAAAAGACCTACCAGAGCATCTTTCGGCGATTCAGCGGCTCATCGCGCCGGGGATCGCGGGCGTCGTCGCGGCTCGCGGGAGCTTGGACGCGGCGATCGAGGCCAACGTGCGCGCGGCGATGGCCGCGCTGCACAACAGCCCGCCCGTCATCGCAAAAGAAGCCTCCGCCGGTCGCATACGCGTCGCCGGCGGAGTCTATCACTTGAAGAGCGGAGCGGTTAAGCTCCTGCAGTAGTTGCTACGGGCAGTAGTATTTCGCTTGCGCGGTCCCGGTAATCGTGATATTGAGGTTGGTCGCGTTCACCCAGTAGACGTAGACGGGGCTGCCGCCGCCGCCGGTCTGCGTTATGTCGATGGTCAGCGGCGTTCCGCCTACGGAGCCGTTCCAGAAGTTGTTGACGAAGCACCCGTTGCGATTGACGGGAAGCCGCGCCTTGGCGCAGATTTGGCCGGACTTGCACACCTTGTCCGGCGAAATGACCTGGGCTTGAACGATTCCCTCGCTGGTTCCAGGTCCCATGCGAGGCGCCATGGCCGGATTGAATGTGATCGCGGCCAAGAGGAGTGACATCAGGATCATCGTTATCGTGTTATCTCCTTGCGACGGTATACGATGTATACGAGTAGCATAAGCGGAAACGGTGCGCTTGCCCGCAAGCAGGCGAAGCGTTTTGTACAACTTTTAATGCCCAGCTACTAGCATAATTAGGCTAGTCGTTTGAATTATTATTTTTAATAATGTATGATTTGTCACCCTGCCGGGGAACCAAAATCGGGACAAAAATGAGGAAAGAGGAGACCCCATGAGCACCTACCGGGCGCCGTTGCGCGACATGCAGTTCGCCCTACGCGAACTGGCTGAGATCGGGGGGGTTGCCGCGCTGCCGGGCTGCGGGGACACGCTCGACGTGCTCGATTCGGTGTTGGAAGAGGCCGCGGCCTTCGCGGCGGGTGTGCTCGACCCACTCAATCGAGTGGGCGACACGGAAGGCTGCAGGTGGAGCGCCGGCGGCGTCACGACACCGGCCGGCTTCAAGGAGGCCTACCGCAAATTCGCCGAGGCCGGCTGGATCGGCTTGCCGGTCCCGGCCGAGTACGGCGGCCAGGGCCTGCCGCAACTGCTGCTCGGCCCGACCCTGGAAATGTGGAACGCGGCCAACATCGGCTTCGCCAACGGCCCGCTGCTCAATCAGGGCGCGATCGAGGCGATCGAGCTCGTCGGCTCGGAGGAGCAAAAGCGGCGCTTCATTCCCCACCTCGTCTCCGGCAAGTGGACCGGCACGATGTGTCTCACCGAGCCGCAGGCCGGCTCCGACCTCGCGCAGGTTCGGACGCGCGCCGTTCCGGCGGAAGACCACTACAAGCTCTCCGGCACGAAGATCTTCATCACGTTCGGCGAGCACGACATGGCCGAGAACATCATTCACCTCGTGCTCGCGCGGCTGCCGGACGCGCCGGAGGGGACGAAGGGCATCTCGCTCTTTATCGTGCCGAAGTTCCTGGTCAACGCCGACGGCAGCCTCGGCGAGCGCAACGACGTCGTCTGCTCCGGCATCGAGCACAAGCTCGGCATCAACGGCAACCCGACGTGCACGCTGAACTACGACGGAGCCGTCGGATATCTCGTAGGCGACCCGAACCGTGGGCTCGAGTACATGTTCATCATGATGAACGCCGCGCGATTCTCCGTCGGCGTCCAGGGCATCGCGCTCGCGGACCGCGCGTACCAGAGCGCGCTCGAGTACGCCAAGGAGCGTGTACAAGGCCGCGATCTCAAACCCGGCTCGCGCGCGCCGGAGCCGATCTTCAAGCACCCCGACGTACGGCGCATGCTCATGTGGCAGAAGGCCACGATCGAGGCGATGCGCGGCCTCGCCTACGTGACCGCCGCGTCGCTCGACTACGCGGCGCGCCATCCGGACGAGCGCGTCCGCAAGGAGCACAAGGCATTCGTCGAGCTGATGATTCCCGTGGTGAAGGGATGGTGCACCGAGAACGCCCTCGAGCTCTGCTCCACCGCCCTGCAGGTCTTCGGCGGCATGGGCTACGTGGAGGAGACCGGCATCGCCCAGCAATATCGCGACGTGCGCATCCTCACGATCTACGAGGGAACCACCGGGATCCAGGCCCTCGACTTGATCGGTCGCAAGCTCCTGCGCGACATGGGCGCGACGGCGCGCGCCGTCGGCGCGAAGATGGAGGCCGTCGCGAAAGAGTGCGCCGCGCATTCGGACCCGACCACCAAACGCATCGGTGAGGCGCTCGGGAAGGCGCTCCTCGTGCTTGCGGAGTCGTCGCAGTGGATCGGCATGAACGCGATGGGCGACCTGCACAAAGCCTTCGGGTGTTCGGTGCCGTATCTGCGCCTCTGGGGCACGGTCGCGGGCGGCTGGCAGATGGCGCGCGC
>JAFAJV010000027.1 GCA_019235995.1 Vulcanimicrobiota bacterium | reverse complement strand
CGCCGCATGTGTGGTCGGGGAAGCTCGTCGGCGCCATGCTCGTCACCTTCATCGTCCAGGGCGTGACCATCGGCGCGTACGCGGCCCGGCTCGCCGGGGTTCAGACGAAGCGAATCGCCACGTCGATCTCGCTCTTCAACCTTTTCGTGACGACGGGGCGTCTCGCGAATTTGTTCGTTATCTTCTTCATGGGGCCGCTTTCCGATCAGGCCGGAAACGCCGTGAGGGACGTAAGAGCCGATCCGACGGCGGTCGCGGCTTGGCAGCACGCATTCGAGGGTCAGCTGCGGCTCATCGTGTTTGCCGGGACGCTCGGGATGATCGCGTTCGCGCTGTTCCTTCCCATGTTTACGTACCTGTTTCGGCGCGGCGTGCATTCGTTCGAGGCGCGCGGGTCGGTGCCGCATTCCCTAATGCGGCTTCTCTCGCCGAAGGTGATGGCGGACGTCATTGCGTCGGAACGGCTGCCGTCGCCTTCGGAGCTGCGCGCCTTCGACTGGCGCATCTTACCCAAGCGGCTGTTGATTTTCAATACCGTCGTCATGTGCGTGTATGCAATCGGCGTGCCGGCGTCGTATCTCGCGTCCGTCCTCAACGTCGACGTGGCGCGGACCGCGATCGGGTTATCGGGGGTCATCAATGGGATCGGAACGATCGCGTTCACGCTGTTCGTCGACCCGACGTCGGCCATCATCACGGATCAGGCGATCCACGGCAAACGGACCATCGGTGAGGTGCGCTCGATGGTCTTCTTTCTGTCGCTGACGGCGATTGCCGGGTCGCTGCTGTCGCAGGTGATTCTCTATCCGGCCGCAGTAATTATCGAAGTGGTCGCTCGGTTTGCCGGAAATGTTCATCTGTAGGCTTGTCGCGGCCGCATGCTGCGCGGCGACGCTGGCCGGCTGCGCCGGGCCCATCGAGCGCTGGATCGTCAATACGCGCGTCCATCAGGGTGACGTCGCGATGCTCCACGGCGACGTGCGCGACGCCGCGCTCGCGTATCGTCTCGCGCTGCGCGTCGATCCCAATGATGCCAAGGCGCGCGCCGGTTACGTGGATGCCGCGGCGGAGCTGGCGAGGCTGCAATACGGCAAGGGCAGCTTCGACGACGCCTTGGAAACCGTGGACGCCGGACTTAGCGTGAGTCCCCAGAGCGCGCCGCTCGCGGCGCTCAAGGCCGAGGTGGAGCAGGCCAAGCTGAAGCGCGAGATCGTGCTTACGAACTATCCCACGTATCATGCGGCCGCGCTGGAGATTCAGCGCGCATACGCGCAGCTCAACGCGATGAACGCCCTGCTGCTGCGCAACCTTAAGCGGTTCGGTTACACGTTCGATACCGACGAGCTGACCGCGGCCATCAAGCGGAGCTACGAGATGCAGCTGGAGCTCGCCAAAGACACCAACCGGCTCATCGTCTACCGGCAGCTGGTCAGCTCCGGCGTCCCAGAGACGCCCGCGGAATCGACGACCTTCGGCGCGTCCTCGCTCCTGCCGCTGCCGTGATCGCCTGGCTCGAGTCTCTGTCGACCTTCTGGGCGGGCGTCGTGGTGGTCGGCGGATTCCTCATCTCCACGTTATTCGTAGGGTATCTCACGGCCGCGTTTACGTCGCAAGAAGTCCGGGCCGCGCACAACGACCGTGCCGGATTCATCTTAGCCGTGATCGGCGTCATCTATGCCGTGTTGCTGGCGTTCATCGCGATCGGCGTCTGGGAGCGCTTTCAAGAAGCCGAGGCGCGCACGTACGACGAGGCCGGCGCGCTCGCGACGGTTTATCGCGACGCGGGATCGTTCCCCGGCGCTCGCGAGGAGTTGCGCGCCGGCCTGCGCGCGTACGTTCATTCCGTCATCGAGCACGAATGGCCGCAGATGCGGCGCGGCGCGCGCTCGCCGATCTCGGATGCATTGTTGGAGGACGTCGACCAAAATGTCCGCGCCCTCCCCGCGAACACGCCGCGGCTGCAAGACGTTCAGGCGCAAATGCTCGTCGCGATGGACACCGCGCTGCTGGACCGGCAGACGCGCCTCACCATCGACTTCAACGGGGTCAACGGCATCCTGTGGGCGGTGCTCATCGTCGGAGCTTACCTTACCGTCGCGTTCACGTACTTCTTCGGCTTTGAGCGCAGGATTATGCAGCAGCTGATGATCGGGACCCTCAGCCTGATGATCGGCCTCGTGCTGTTTCTCGTGCTCGCCCTGGACTTTCCGTACCGAGGCAGCATAGCGGTGGAGCCCGAGGCGTTCCGGTCGCTGCTCGAGACGTTCAGGGCGATCGGGTCGTAAGACCGCACAGCCCACGGCGCTGCAGAAACGCCGCACCCGCGCCGGCGCGCTCGGCGCGGCGAAAGGCCCGCCAGAGCGCGTCGCCGCCGGAAGAGGCTAGCGCCGGATCCGTTCGATAGATGGGCCACGGCTCGACTCCGGCTTGGAGCGGAAAGCGTTGCAGCCACACGCACAAGTCGCGGTTGGCGCGCATGCGCCGGTCCTCGATCGAGATGAAGTAGCGCGCGCCTTTGCGGATCGCGCTCTCTTCGTCGTATGGAGTCCAAACTGCCGGGTCTTCCTCCCATCCGAATCGGTCAATGTAGTACTGCACGTTGGGCCCGTAGTGACCGATGACGACGATCGCGTCCTTGGACAGGTCGGCGTTCAACGCGACGGCGTTGCGATATACCTGCTTGTCGTAGCGATAGTAGGCGGCGACCGCGGAGCGGCTCTGCGCGAGCACGGCGATCGCGATCGCCGGCACGAGGATCATGAGCGCGTAGCGTGCCGGCGGTGCGGCGTCCGCTCGGCTCACCCCGCCCAGGTAGCGCGCCAGCGCGCCGCCCATGACGAGCGCGCACAGCGGCAGCAGAGGATAGAGGTAATAGTCCACCCGCTCGACGGTCACGACGACGTAGGCATAGACGAGGCCGCCCACCAGCCAGCCCCACAGCAGCGCCTTGCTGCGCGCGTCGATCCACGGCAGCGCGACGAGGCTCGCGATCGTGATCGCAAAGGCGATCCTCCCGAGCATCGTGTCGGGCAGCATGCCCAATGCCGCGGCGAACTGCGAGGCCTTGGCGGCAAAGGCTCCGGCGTGCTCGAAGGCCGTCATCAAGGCGGGCATCACGTGCAGGCGCGTGATCCCGCTTGCCCAGTGCCACTCGGCGTACGCCGCGACCCGCCGGTCGTAGAGCCACAAAACCAGCAGCGGTACGACGATCAAAATGCCGCCCGAGACGAGCGGCAGCGCGCGCCGGCGGCGAAGGCGCTGCCACAGCATGCCGCCGAGCGGCGCGAGCGCCAATACCGCCACGGGCTTGGCGAGATAGGCCAGCGTCAGCAGAACGGTGGACAACGCGAGCCCGCGGGTAAGGATCCGCGTCGATTCGATGAGGTATCGGGCGCACGCGTAAAGCGCGGCCGTGAGGAAGAAGACCATCGCGGCATCCGGCATGAACGTGCGCCCGTAATAGACGCTTCCCGGAAACACAGCATAGAAGAACCCCGCGAGCAGCCCCGCAATCGCGCTCGTGAAGAGCCACCGCCCAAAATACGCAAGCGCGACCACCGTGCCAAGACTGAACGCGATGCTGACTAACCGTCCGAAGACCTCGTGGATTCCGAAGATTTTGTACAGAATCGCGGCAATGAATGGTACGATCTGCAGCTCGAGCTCGACGTAGTTGGGCGGCGGACCGTCGTACATGGTCTGCGGGCGCATGATGTCGAACTGCAGCCGCGCGAAGTTGCGGGCGATCGCGCCGGTATCGCCCTGCCGCCACCCGGGATGATCCAGCAGAGGATTGTGAATCCCATGCAACCTCAGTGCGAGTCCCAGTAGGGCGATTGCCACGACGCCGAAGATCCAGTAGTAACGCGGCATACCGACTACATACCGCTGCTGCGGCCGCTTGCTCCGCGCATCCGGCGCGTCGCTGCGCTCGGCCTCTGCGCCGCTCCCGCCATCCGTGGCTACGCGGCGCATTCACACGCCGCTGCAGCGGTACGTAGCCGGTATGCCGCGTTCGCTCGGTTCACTCGATGTGGCGGAACGTCCAATATTTGTTGAGGAAGAAGTTCACAAAAATACCCGCGACGGTGGCGACGAACCACGTGCGATGGCCGTGTCCTAGCCAGCGGCTCACGAAGGCCGAGACGATCAGTCCGACGACGAGCGCGATGGCGGACACGCTCAGGAACTGCGCGCCTTCGCGCACGGCGTGGCCGGTAGAACGGAACGTCCAGACGCGGTTGAGATAGTAGTTCGAGACGCCTCCGGCCAGGAACGCGACGGTATAGATGATGTTGTACTGCAGGGGCTGCGCGTGGTTCGGAGTGAGCCGTTGGAGCAGGGTGAAGACGGCGAGATTGACGATGAATCCGGAAGCGCCGACGATTCCGAATTTGACGAACTGGCGCACGCCGCGGCGTCGGGCGAGCGAGGCGACCATCCTATGCAACCCAATACCAGTCGGCGAAGAGCACCGTGAAGAGGCCGAGCAGCGGGAGGGAAAACGCCAAGATGACGTTATTGACCCATGGCCGGTCGCCCCAGCGCGCCAGGATGGCGAACATCGGGAAGAGCACGAGCGCGAAGCGCGGCATGGACATGAGGTTCGAGGTCGACATCGGCACCAGGATGGAGAGCGCCATGTACGCGATGTACGACGGGCGCAGGCTGTGCCAGCCGGCGAGCAGCACGCCGATCATCAGCAGCGTGAATGCGATCTCGAGCGACTGATTCGCCACGAGCAGCGCGCCTGCGTGGTGGGCGAGCTTTCCGAAAGCGTTGGCGAGGCTTACCCAGGGGGGCGCGAGGTGCCGGTTCCAGTGGATCTGGACGTGCGAGAAATAGAGCGGATCCGCGCGCAGCACCCAGAGATAGGCCATGTAGATCGCCAGCCCGAGCGGGATCAGCGCTCCCGCGATCAGATCGTACAACCGAGGGCGCGGCGGCCGCTCTTGCGTCGCCCACTCGATGACGAACGGCACGATCAGGAGCACGCCTTCGACGCGCGTCAGCGCCGCGAAGAAACCGACGATTCCGGCGACCCACCATTCGCGGGAGCGCATGTAGTAGAACGCTGCGACCGTCAGCATGAAGAAGAGCGATTCGGTGTACACCGCGGTGAAATAGACCGACGTGGGGAAGATCGAGACGTAGAAGATCGCGCGCCGCGCGACGGCCCGGTCGTATTCGTGTTCGAGCAGCTTGTACAGAAAGAGGAGGCCGAAAAAGAAGGATGCGTTCGATATCAGGAGCCCGGCGATCAGGTGATTGCCGGCGAGCGAGCCGACGATGCGTATCAGGAGTGGATAGAGGGGGAAGAAGGCCATGTCGGTCCCCTGATAACCGAGCGTGGCGATGTTCAAATAATGGACGGCGTCCCATCGGCCCCAGACGGCAAGAAGGATGTGCGACGACTCCTGAACGTGCGTTCCCGCGCGTTGGCCGATGATCACCGCGGCGAGCTCCGCGATCACGATGATGGCAAGGCGCGTCGCAGCGAAGTCGATGAGGACCTCGCGCACCGTCTGGTTGAAGCGCGCCGCGATCAGCACCTTGCCGACGGACCAGAGCGCGATCGCCAACAGGAAGAGGCGGGCGCCGTGCGTGAGCTGCGGCGCGACGACGAACGTGAACCACAAAATCAGGAACGGGGGCCACGTCAGCGCGTCGTAGCGCAAGGAGCGCTCGAGGGTGATGCCGGCGCGCCGCGAAAAGTAGCGCGCGTACGCCGTCCAGATCGCGAGCGCCAGCGCGACACCGCCGATCGTGCCGGCCAGGAGTCCCAGCTCGCCGATGGCGCCGTGATGGCGCGGAACGACGAGCGCGTACCATGCGAAGAAGCCGAGCGTGAGCCCAGCGAGCGCCACGGCAAGGAGCGCCGACCAACCCGCGATCAGCAGATCGCTCGGACGGAAGAGGCGCGAAGACAACGATGGCGAGAGTTGGGTTCCAGCCGACACGCGCTGACTGTGTTTAACAGGAAAAGAGCCGCATCCCTTTGTAGGTGACGGCGATGGCACGGTCGATGATGCGGACGGTGCTGGACCATCCGGTTCACTCGCTCGATTTCGTAAAGGTGACCGAAAGCGCGGCACTCGCGGCTTCCCGCTGGATGGGGCGCGGCGAGCGCGATGCCGCCGACGGTGCCGCAGTAGAGCGCATGCGCGAGGCGCTCGGCGAGATGGAGATCTCCGGTCGCATCGTCATCGGCGAGGGGGAGCGCGACGAGGCTCCCATGCTCTACATCGGCGAGGAGGTCGGAAGCGGCGGCAAGGAGGTCGACATCGCCGTCGATCCCGTCGAGGGAACCAACCTCGTGGCGAACGGTCTGCCCAACGCGATCGCCGTGATGGCGATCGCCGAGCGCGGGGGCCTGCTGCACGCGCCGGACACGTATATGAGGAAGCTGGCCGTCGGGCACAAAGCCGCGCCGTACGTCCACATCGACGCGCCGGTGCGCGAGAATCTCGAGGCCGTCGCGAACGCATTGGACAAGCCCATCAACGACGTCTGCGTCATCATTCTCGATCGGCCGCGCCACGCCGAGCTGATCCGCGACGTGCGTGACGCCGGAGCGCGCATCCGACTGATCTCCGATGGCGACGTCGACGCCTGCATCGCGACGGCGATCGAATCGACGGGCATTCACGTCGCAATGGGAACCGGCGGCGCTCCCGAAGGCGTGCTCGCCGCGGCCGCGATCAAGTGTCTCGGCGGGAACTTCATGGGGCGCCTGCAGCCGCGCAATCCGGAAGAGGCGCAGCGCGCGATCGACATGGGCTTCGGCGACCTGGAACGTGTACTCGAGCTCGATGACCTCGTGCGCAGCAACGATGTGATATTCTGCGCGACCGGGATCACGGACGGCGACCTCGTTCGCGGCGTGCGTTTCTTCGGCAATCAGGCGAGGACGCATTCGATCCTCGTCCACTCGAGCGGCACCGTCCGCTTCATCGAATCGACTCACCGGCTCGGCGCGCGTCCGACCGGGCGTTGATGCGCAGTCGTTCGCGCCGGCATGATCTAATCGTGATTGGTGCGGGCTCGGCGGGATACGCCGCCGCCCGAACGGCGCGCGACGTCGGATGCGACGTGGCGCTCGTCGACACCGGGCCGCTCGGAGGCCTGTGCATTCTCCGGGGCTGTATGCCGAGTAAGGCGCTCCTGGCCTCGAGCGACGCGTTGCAGGACGCGCGCGACGCCCGCGCGCTCGGGATCGACGTCGGGTCCGTCGGCGTGCGGATGCCCTTCATCGCCGAGCGAAAACGCACGCTCGTGCGAGAGTTCGCCGACTATCGCATCGAGGGTATCGACGCATTTCCGCTCTACCGCGGCGCGGCCAGGTTTCTGTCGCCGGCGCAGCTCGCCGTCGGCGATGCCACGACACTCGAGGCGCCGAAGTTCATCGTCGCCACCGGCAGCGTGGTCGCGCCCGCCGCGCTCCCCGGACTGGCGGAGACCGGCTACGTCGACAGCGACGCCGTCTTGGAGCTCGAGGAAATCCCAAAGTCCGCGGTCGTTCTCGGCGGCGGCTATACCGCGTGCGAGCTTGGCCAGTTCCTGTCGCGAATGGGCGCGCGAACGACGATGCTCATCCGCAGCGGTCATCTCCTTACGCAGAGTGACGACGACGTCGGCGGCGCGCTGACGCACTACTTTCGAGAAGAGGGAATCGACGTCGTGACCCATGCCTCACTCGAGCGCGCGCACCCGCGGGGCGCGGAGAGAGCCGTGCGCTACACCGTGGACGGCGAGGCGCGGGAGGCGGTAGGCGAGGCGATCTTCTACGCCTTGGGCCGCGTGCCCAACGTCGAGGGATTGGGGTTGGAGGAAGCCGGCATCGCCTATGGATCGCGCAGCGGCATCGCGATCGATTCCACGCTGCGTACGACGAATCCGAACGTCTACGCGGTGGGCGACGTGACGGGAGAGTACATGCTGGTGCATGTCGCGATCTATCAAGGCGAGGTTGCCGCGCGCAACGCGTGCACGAACGCCGGCGAGGCGGCCGACTACCGCTTGGTCGGCGCTCACACGATCTTCACCGATCCTCAGGTGGCGGCCGTCGGCATGAGCGAGAAGGAGCTGCTCCGCGAAGGCATCGAGTACGTAAGCGGCCGCTACGATTTCGCGGAACACGGCAAGGCGCAGTGCCTCGCCAAGACCAAGGGATTCGTGAAGATGATGGCCGACCGCGTCGGGGGCCGCATCCTCGGCGCCGCCGCGATCGGTCCCGAGGCGTCGGAGCTGATCCACGAGGTGATCGTGGCGATGAGTTTCGGGTCCACCGTCGATCAGTTCATGCGCATCCCGCACCTGCACCCGACGCTTGCCGAGATCTGGACCTATCCGGCCGAGGCCTGCGCCGCGCAGCTGGGCATGAAGGTTCCGGGAGACGAGCAGATGGAGATGGCGACGAGCGTCATGCCGGAACGCGTCTAGTGAGCGAGACGTCCGTCCGCCTGCGCGCCGCGATTCTACAGACGAAGCCGCTGAAGGGTCAGTACGCTCGAAACCTGCAGAGCGCCGGCACGGCGCTGAAGCAGCTATCGAAAGATCCTCCGGACCTGGTCGTGATGCCCGAGGCGGCGCTGACCGGATATTTTCTCGAAGGCGCAGTCTACGATTTAGCGCTGCCCGCGGAGCGCTTCGCGCGCGATCTCGCGCAGCTCTGGCGCGGTGCGTGCGCCGGCGCCGTTGTCGATCTCGCCGCCGGGTTCTACGAAAACGACGCGGGAACGTATTACAACAGCGCGATGTATCTCCACGTAGCGCCCGACGGCGAGCAGATCGTGCACCTGCATCGCAAGATGTTCTTGCCGACGTACGGTGTGTTCGACGAGGAACGCTTCCTCTCGCGCGGACGCAACCTCGGCGTATTCGAGACGCGCTTTGGCCGGATGGCGCTGCTCGTTTGCGAGGACGCGTGTCACGCCATCGTGCCGACGATCGCCGCGGTCAAGGGAGCGCGCGTGCTCATCGTTCCGAGCGCCTCGCCCGGCCGCGGCATCGAGAACGACGGCGAGCTCGGCAGCATCGCGCAATGGCGGGATAGGCTGCGGTTCGCGGCGATCGAGCATGGCGTCTTCGTGCTCTATGCCGGCCTGACGGGATTCGAGGGCGGAAAGGGCATGAGCGGTTCTTCCTGCATGATCGATCCGCGCGGCACTGTGCTCGCTGAGGCGCCCCCCTTCGACGCCTGTATCCTGCGCTGCGACCTCGACTTGCGCGAGATCGATCTCGCTCGCGCAACGCTGCCGCTGCTTGGCGACCTGGGCTCGGCGCTGCCGGACCTGCTCCTGGACGAAGAGCTGCCGCTGCCGCGAGGCGGACGTGCTGCCGATCGTTGAGCCGGCGCGGCAGATTCCCGGGCCGCCCGGCATCGATCCGGCGGTGGCCACGGAGTGGCTCGTCGCATTCCTGCGCGACGAGCTCGTCGTGCGCCGGCAGACGCGCGCCGTCCTCGGACTTTCGGGGGGCGTCGACTCGGCCGTCACGGCGTTTCTCTGCGCGCGGGCGCTCGGACCGGACAACGTCTATGCCATCCGGATGCCGTACAAGACGTCCCAAGCGTCGAGTCTCGCCGATGCCGCACTCGTCGTCGAAGCGCTCGGAATCCACTGCGCGACGATCGACATCAGCGCCGCGGTCGACGGCTACCTCCAATACGAGCCGAACGCGGACGCACGCCGGCGCGGCAACGTCATGGCGCGCACGCGCATGGTCGTGCTTTTCGACCAATCCGCCAAGCTGGACGCGCTGCCGATCGGAACGGGAAATAAGACGGAACGGCTTCTCGGATACTTCACGTGGCACGCCGACGATACGCCGCCCCTCAATCCGATCGGCGACCTGCTGAAGTGCCAGGTCTGGGAGCTGGCACGCTACCTCGGCGTGCCTGGCCGGCTGATCGACAAGGCTCCCACGGCGGATCTCGAGGCCGACCAGACCGACGAGGCAGATCTCGGCATCAGCTACCGTGATGCCGACGCCATCCTGAACCTGATTCTCTTGGGCTACTCAGACGCACAGCTCGTCGAGCGAGGGTTTTCGCCCCAACAGGTGGCGCTCGTGCGCCGCCGCGTGGACGGGACCCACTGGAAGCGCCACCTGCCCACGACGGCGATGCTGACCGGCACGGCGATCAACGAGTTCTACCTTCGCCCGGTCGACTTTTAGGTTCCTAGCGTGCGAAAAGTGTTCTTCCCCGTGAGCCTCAATCTGGATGGACGCCGCTGCGTGGTGATCGGCGATGACGGCGAAGCCGCCGAGAAAGAGGCCGCGTTGCGCGAGGCCGGCGCCGACGTGGTGCGCATCTACGATCCGCACAGGCTGCGCGACGAAGAGCTCGCCGGTGCGTTCTTCGTGATCTCGACGCCGCAGGATGCCGGGCTCTCGGCGCGCCTGCGCGCGCTCGCCGACCGCGAGCGCTTCTTGCTCTGTTGCATCGACCAGCCGCGCTACGGTTTCGTCGCGATGGCGGCGATCGCGAAGGCCGGCCCGGTGCGGGTCGCGATCTCGACGACCGGGCTTGCGCCGCGCGTCGGCAAAGTGCTCAAGAACGCGCTGCAACGCGCGATGGATGCGCGCTTCACGCGCTTTGTGCTGCGACTCGCCGAGCTGCGCGAGGCGACCCGCGCGACGCATCCGCGGCCGGAAGACTCGAGCCTGCGGCGGCGTGCGATGATCGAGGCCGCGCGGGGATTCGCTGCGGACGTGCGTCTCGAGTATCCGGCGTGGTTCGATGAGGCCGATGCCGAGCGTTGAGCTCGTGGCCGTCGGCACGGAGATCTTGTTGGGGCAGCTCGTCGACACGAACACCGCGTTCATAGCCGCGCGCTTAGCGGAGGCCGGCATCGACGTCCACGCGGCGCACGTCGTCGGAGACAACCGCCGGCGGATCGCCGCGGCGATCCGCGCGGCGTTGGAGCGCGCGGAAGGCGTGGTGACGACGGGCGGGCTCGGACCGACCATCGATGACCTCACCAAAGAAGCGGTCTGCGACGCATTGGATCTGGACGTGGAGCTGTACGAGCCGGCGCTCGCGCACATGGAAGCGCAGTTCGCCGCGTTGGGGCGGCCGATGAGCGCGAACAATCGCAAACAGGCGGAGCTGCCGCGCGGAAGCAAGCCGCTCGACAATCCCAACGGCACGGCGCCGGGGTTCATCGCGTTCGCGAAAAACGGCAGGTTCGTCGCGTCGATGCCGGGGGTCCCCCGCGAAATGAAGCCGATGCTCGTGCGACAGGTTGTGCCGTTCCTGCGCGAGCGATTCGGCGCGCGCGAGCGGATCTATACGCGCGTTCTGCACACGATCGGCATCGGAGAGTCCGAGATCGATCATCGCATCGACGACCTCTTTCGCGGCTCCGAAAACCCGAAGGTCGCGGTACTCGCGCACGATTTTCGCGCCGATGTGAAGCTCATGGCGAAGGCGTCCGACGAGGCGCATGCGGAGCGGATGATCGGGCCCCTGCAGGAGGAGATCGAGCGGCGCCTGCTCGGTTACGTTTTCGGTCGCGACGAGGCGACGCCGGCGAGCGCGGTGCTCGCGCTGTTGCGCCAACGCGGCCAAACGCTCGCGGTCGCCGAATCGTGCACGGGCGGCCTGCTGTCTGCGGCGTTGACGGGTGTGCCGGGTGCGTCGCGAAGCTTCCTGGGCGGCGTCGTGGCGTACGACAACGCCGTCAAGGTGTCGGAGCTCGATGTCGACGCCGAGACGATCGCCGCGGCGGGCGCGGTGAGCGAGGAGGTCGCTCGCGCGATGGCGCGCGGCGCGCGCGATCGCCTTGGGGCGAACGTGGGGTTGTCGACGACGGGCGTTGCGGGTCCCGACGGCGGAACGCCGCAGAAACCGGTGGGGCTAGTGTGGGTCGCCGTAGACGACGCGGAGCCGCGCGCGTGGCGGCTGGAGCTCCGCGGCGATCGGGAGGCAATCCAGAGGCGCGCAACCACGGCGGCACTCGGCATCCTCTGGCGCCGCCTCAATGATTCGCCGCGATAGCGTCCTCGAGGACGTCGATCGAACGCATCAGCTGATCTTCGCCGATGACCAGCGGCGGCGACAACGAGATCGTGTCGCCTCGAGCCCCGGACTGCAACAATATGACTCCGCGAGCGAGCGCGTCCGTCACCACGGCGGCGGCTTCCGCAGCGCCGGCGAGTTGGATTCCCCAGAACAGTCCGCGCCCGCGCACAGCTGTGACGGCCGCGCGAGAACGCAGTAACGCCAGGCGCGGCGCGAGCAGCGCGCCGAGCGTTGCCGCGCGCGCGACGAGAGCGCCTTGCTCGAGCTCGTCGATCGTGGCCAGTGCGGCCGCACAGGCGAGCGGATTGCCGAGGTACGTCGAGGTGTGCAACGCCTCGCCGGTCGACAGCGGCCACGCGTCCATGATCGCGGTGCGGCCGACGGCTGCGCTGATCGGCAGGCCGGACCCCATCGCCTTCCCGATACAAATGACATCCGGTACGACGTCCTCGTGCAAGATGGCAAACCAGTCGCCCGTACGGCCGAAGCCGGTGAAGATCTCGTCGACGATCATGAGCACGCCCAGCTCGTCGCAAACGGCTCGCAGCTCTGCGAGATAGCCGCTCGGAGGAACGAGGCAGCCGGCGCGTCCCTGGATCGGCTCGATGAGGAGCGCGGCGAGATCGCCGTGCCGCGCGAGCTCGTCGCGCGTGCGCGCGGCCGCGGCGCTCGCGCTCGTCTCGCCATCGCGCGGATAATCGATCAGCAGCGGTTCGCCGCGCAGCACGGCCGCGAAGGGGCGCCGGAAGCGCTCGATCCCGCCGACCGCGAGCGCGCCGAACGAGAGCCCGTGGTACGCGTCGTGATATGCCGCAAAGCGCGACTTGCCGGTCGCGAGCATTGCCGTCTTGAGCGCCGCCTCGATCGCCTCGGAACCGGTGGTCGCCAGGTACATCTTCTCCAGTTCTGCCGGGAGCAGGCCGGCGAGGCGTTCGAGGAGGCGAAGCCGCAGCGCCGTCGGATGAACGTCGCCCATCCCGTGGATCAGGCGGCGCGCCTGTTCTACGACAGCCTCGACGACGCGCGCATTGCAATGACCGGCGTTGGCGACGCCGAACGCCGCCGTGCAGTCGATGTACTCATTTCCGTCGGCGTCGGTGACCGTGGCGCCGTCCGCCGTCTCCCAGAACACGGGAAAATCGTCGGCCAGAAACGTGACGTTCCGCGACTCATAGCGGCGCAAGCGCTTCGCGAGCGACCGGCTGCGCGCGCCCGGTATGCCGCTCACGTCTCGTCGCTGACCCAGCGGACGAATTCGGCGATGCGCGGACGACCGCCGTGGAAGTCGCCGAGGGCCGGCGCCTGCAGCCCGCCGAGCCGCGCGATGCGCGCGGCGCCCATGCTCAGCGCCGCGTCCGCGACGTCACGCCGCGCGTCCGCGACCGCGAGCGCCTCGATGCCGATGCCGTGCCGCCGGAAGTAGGCTGCGGCCGCAGCCGGTTCGTCGACGCTCCGTATCGGAAGCGCTCGCGAGATGAAGGCCGGCGGTTCGTCCCATTCCGGGTCCACGAGCAGCAGGTAGGTCGATCCGGGGTCCGTCAGCGTCGCCCCGCGAGCGGCTCGGAAGGCCGCGATGTCGCGGGCCATGGCGAGCCGAGCGCCGCGCCGCGCGTCGGGCCGTCCGGCGCCAAGCTCATTGGCGCACACGGGGATCGCATCGGCGAGCATCTCCGCGAAGCGCTGCGGCGAGACGGCGCCTCCGCGCTCGACGAAGAGCGTATGCAGCGAAAGGCAGCCCTCGGTCTCGTAGAGCAGCAGGTCCGTTGCCGCCCGACGCGCGATCTCGTGCGCGGCGGAAGGCTCGTTCAGTGCCTCGCGCGTCACGTAACCCGCGCTCGCCCTCGACCCATACGGGATGAACCGAGCGGAGTACGGCAGCCGTGCAGCGATTAAAGCGAGCGTCGCGTCGTCGCCGAATGCCACGACGGCGGCAAAGCCGTCGAGCTCGAGCGCCTCGCCCGCGCTTTCCCACGGCATCGCGACGGCGGAGGAGCGCAGCTCCGGCAGCTCCCGCGCGAGCGTGGCGAAAAACGCGGAAACGAGATGGTCTTCGCGGTCCTTGACGAGCACGTCGCATTTTGCACACAGTGCGAAGACGGCGGGAACGATCGCCACGCCGACTGTCGTTCGGCTCGAGATCACGCAGACGCGTCCGATCGGGACGGCGCGGGCCCGCGGACGCCCTGCTCGCGACACGAAGCGATCGAGCGCTTCGGGCGATTCCAGCTCGTCGGCGATGATCGCCTCGATCGCATCGGCGCGCAGCGATTCGAAGAGCCTATCGAACGCATACTCGACCGTCGTGGGCGAGTAGCCCGTCCGCGCGCTGACTGCGTCGCGCGCGCGTAGCCGCGCTCCGAAACCCGCGTCGCTCCAGCGGGCGGCCGCGTCGGCGATCGCGGCGACGATGGAGCGAACGGGTGTCTTAACCATCGCTTCATGTCTTCAGGGGGGCGGACGACGACTCCCCGAGGTTCTCGAGAGCGGCGCGGCAAAGGGGCCCTGCGATGTATCGCGTCTGGCTGTCGCGTCTGTTTCTCACCGCCGTTGCCGCGACTGCCGCGGTCGGAATCGTCGGCGGCACGGCGTGCACGCGCTGGGGTCAGCCGGGCCCGATCACGCCGACGCTCGCGCCGATCAGCTCCCTTTACGTCTCCGCGACGACGGGAAGCGACGCGACCGGAAACGGAAGCATGAGCAGCCCGTACAAGACGTTGACCAAGGCCGTCGCGGTGCTCGTCGCCGCGAAGTCCGTGGGGCCGAACGGCGTCACGATCTTTTTGGGCAGTGGAGACTACGACGCCGCAAACGGCGAGACATTTCCGATCGTCATTCCGAAGAGCGTGAGCATCACGGGAATGAATTACGGCGCGGGACCCAGCGGAGGCTCCTTCGTCAACGGCTACGGCGAAGACACGATCTTCGAGCGCATCGCGCACACCGCGCCGCACAGCGTGTACACGACGCTCGAAGTGATACCACCGGCGAGCGTGAGCATTGGGGACGCGTACGTCGGTGCGTCGAAGGTCAGGCTAGGAGGCTCGCGCGCCCTGTACGCTTCGGTCGACGTCATCGGAACGCTCAACGGATCGACGGCGAGCTTCGGTGCGGGAATCGTGTCGAGAGCCAATAACCTCAACGGCGTGCTCGTTGCGAGCGGAACGTTCATATGCAACTCCTGTCAGATCCGCGGAAACGGGTTTGGCATCGGAGCGTTGACGGTGCCGTTGCCGACGGTATCCCCGTCGCCGTCGTCGGGCGCCCCCTCGATCATGCTGACGCACGGCAACGGCGACAGCACGGTCGGCGCGAAGGTCGCCGACATCCTCACCGACGGCAGTGCCAACCTCAACGTGTCGGGCGAGACGTTTACGCGCCAGGGATTCGCGTATGCCGATACGTTCGCGCCCATCGTCCCGACGACGACTCGCGGCGCGATCGACTTCGGAGGCGGCGTCCAAAGCTCTCCGGGCGGCAACTCTTTCATCGGCGCGAAGCGCACCGAGATCTTCGTGACGCGGCGCAACGAGACGGTGAGCGCGCTCGACGATGCCTGGAATCCGAGCGAACAGCAAGCCAATCGAAACGGGAGGTATCCACACACGATCCCGTTTGGTTCGGGCGCGTCCGGAAGGAACGTTTCGATCGTCCGCTCGGCCATCGGCTCGACCGTGACCGTCGGACCGGCGCCGGCGCCGACGCCGACGCCGTCGATCACCCCGTCGGTCACTCCGAGCCCGACCCCGGCGTAACGCCTACGCCCGGGATTCCGAAGATGCCTGATACGCTCGAGAAGATCTATACGGCTAGAGCGGCAACGCTCGAGCAGGAGCGGGAGCGTGAACCCTACGACTCCGTGCGCGAACGTGCGCTCGCGCGCGCGGGCGAACGGCGCGCGTTCCGTGCTGCGCTGGAGGGCGCCTCCGGCAACGCGATCGTGGCGGAGATCAAGCGTGCCTCCCCTTCGGCCGGTCTGATCGCGCGCAGCTTCGACGTCGTCGCGATCGGTCGCGCCTACGACGCGGCCGGCAGCGACGCGATCAGCGTGTTGACCGAGCGCGATCACTTCCTCGGCGAGCTGTCGTACCTCGATGCCGTTCGAACGGTCACGCGGTGTCCGCTGCTGCGCAAGGATTTCATGTGGACGCGCTATCAGGTGGCGCAGTCGGCCGCCTACGGTGCGGACTGCGTGCTGCTGATCGTCGGCGGAATGGACGACGCGACCCTACGCGAGTGCATGGATGAGGCCGCGAACTACGCGTTGGACGTGCTCGCCGAAGTGCACGATGAGGATGAGTTGCGCCGGGCGGTGGCGGCCGGCGCGAACCTCGTCGGAATCAACAATCGCAACCTGCGGACCCTCGAGACCGACCTCGCCGTGAGCGAGCACCTGTTGCCGAAGGTCCCGGCCCGCGTGTTTGCGATCAGCGAGAGCGGCATGCGCGACGCATCGGATGTCGCCAGGCTGCGCGCGGCGGGAGCACGCGGCTTCTTGATCGGCGAGGCGCTGATGCAATCGGAGGACCCGAAGTCGCTGATCGGGACGTTTCGGCGCGGCGCGGCGGCCCACGCCGTCCGCTAATGTCGCCCTATAAGAGGAAGAAGATGCCGGTCCCCACGAGCGTGCCGAGCACCGCCACCGCGACGGGCGCGGTCCGGCGGCCGGACGACGCCGCGGCGAGCCCGCCCAGCCCAAGCGCGACGATGCCCGTACCGGGATAGACCTCGCCGTGCTGGAGTTGGCAGGTTAACAGCACGCCCGCGAAGGCGAAGAGGAAGACGGTCAGCGCAGGACGAGACTCGCGCGCCACGGACAGGAGCAGCTCGAGGATCACGGCGACGAGCAGCAGCAACGCCAGTGCCAGGAGGGCCTGCCTCGGCTCGAACGGCTGGCCGGCCATTCCCAAGCCGAGAAAAAACGCCGCGATGGCGACGGCGCGCATTTGCGTCACACACGGAAATTTCGCTGCACAGCAACCGAGCCCCCGCGGTCGCACAGGCGCCGCGCGGGCTCTCTGGTAGTATAACCGCATGACGACGATGACGACGCACGGCCCCGATACGGTGACTCCCTTTACCAACGAGCCGGTCAACGACTTTCGCGACCCGACGGACGCAGCCGCGATGCGAGCCGCGCTCGACTCGGTACGCCGTGATTTCGGGCGATCCTATCCGCTCGTCATCGGCGGCAGCAGGGTCGAGACGTCAAAGAAAATCCGGTCGCTCAATCCTGCGAATCCGCGGCAAGTCATCGGCTTGGTCAGCAGCGCTTCAAAGGAGCAGGCGATCGAGGCGATCGACTCGGCGGCGCACGCGTTCGAATCTTGGAAGCGATTGACGCTGCCGGAGCGCGCGAGCTACCTGTTTCGGGCCGCCGAGTTGCTCCGCGAGCGCCGCTTGCGTTACGACGCGCTGCTGGTGTACGAGGTCGGCAAGAGCTGGGTAGAGGCCGACGGCGACATCGCCGAGGCGATCGACTTCCTCGAATTCTATGCGCGCGAGGCGCTGCGCTTTGCGCGTCCGCAGCCGGTCGTCCCGCTGGAGGGCGAGCGCAACGAGCTCATCTATATCCCGCTCGGCGTGGGCGCGGTGATTCCGCCGTGGAACTTCGCCGGTGCGATCATGATCGGCATGACCGCGGCGGCGATCGTCACGGGGAACGCGGTGATCCTGAAGCCCTCGAGCGATTCCGCGGTCATCGCCGCATGGTTCGTCGACCTGTTGCAAGAGGTCGGCGTTCCGGACGGCGTCGTGAACTTCGTCCCGGGTTCCGGTGGCGAGATCGGCGACGTGATCGTGACACATCCCGAGATCCGCTTCGTCGCGTTCACCGGGTCGAAGGAAATCGGGCTGCGCATCAACGAGCTGGCCGCCAAGCCGCAGCGGGGACAGAAGTGGATAAAGCGCGTCATCGCGGAGATGGGCGGCAAGGACTCGATCGTAGTAGCGGCGGACGCGGACGTGGACGCCGCCGTCGAGGGCGTCGCCGTTTCGGCCTTCGGCTTTCAGGGGCAGAAGTGTTCGGCGTGCTCCCGCGCGATCGTGGACGAGAAGATTTACGACGAGTTCGTCAACAAGCTCGGCCATCGCGTGCGCGAGATCGCGGTCGGCGATCCGGCCGATCCCGCGAACTACATGGGGCCGGTGGTCAATGAGGCCGCGCTGAAATCGATCGAACGCTACATCGAGAAGGGACGCGCCGAGGGCCGACTGATCTCAGGCGGCAAG
>JAFAJV010000148.1 GCA_019235995.1 Vulcanimicrobiota bacterium | reverse complement strand
AACTGTGTCCGTGGTATGGGATCGTGTTTGATCTTTGCCGGCCACCGAATCGCCATCGGATTGCGGGTCCCGCCGAAGTGCGAAGCCAGCAGCTTGGTGCCTTTGTATGGCGTGCTGCTTGCCCAGGCCCACGCCGCATTGTACTGGTTGTCGGTCAAAGGCGTCCCGAGTGCGTCCAACCCGCCGAGGTCTTTGAGCGCATCGATGTGCTGTTCGATCGTCGTCGGAATTTGGTTCTGCGTCAGCAGCTCGCTGACCGTTCCGTTCTGACCCTCTGCCGACGAACCGTTGTCGCCCCAGATGTAAAAGACCAGCGTGTCGTCGCCGTAGCCCAGCCGTTCGATCTCGTCGACGACGCGGCCGGCTTGAACGTCGACGTGCTCGCCGTATCCTGCGGCAACCTCCATGAGCCGGCGCTGGAACGGCTTTTCGTCCTCGGGGATGCTTTCCCACGACGCCATCGTCGGGTGACGCGGAGTAAGCTGGGCGCTTTGCGGTATCCAACCTTTTTCTTTTGCGCGCGCGAAGACGCGCTCGCGATAGGCGTCCCAGCCGTCGTCGAACTTTCCTTTATATTTGTCAGCCCATTCTTTGAAGATGTGATGGGGAGCGTGAGTGGCGCCGCTCGCCCAGTACATGAAGAACGGCTTGTCCGGACGAAACGCGTGATGTCGGCGCAGCCACGCGATTGCGTCATCGGCGATGTCCACGCTGAAGTGATAGCCCTCTTCGGGCGTCTTCGGCGGAAGGACCGAGGTCGTGTTTCGCACGAGATTCGGCTCCCACTGCGACGCCTCGCCTGCGAGGAACCCGTAGAAGTACTCGAATCCACGCTCGCTCGGCCAATTCTCGAACGGACCGGCGGCGGTCGTTTCGACGGCCGGGGTATTATGCCACTTTCCAAAGGCCGCCGTGCAGTAGCCGTAATCGCGCAGCACCTCCGCAGCCAGCGCGCTGCTCCTGGGGATACGTCCTGAATACCCGTCCCAATCGTTGGCGAGCTCGGCGATCTGACCGTTACCAACCCGATGATGGTTCCGGCCGGTCAAAAGCGACGCGCGTGTCGGCGAACACATCGCCGTCGTATGGAAACGGTTGTACGTAATCCCCTCGCCGGCAATCTTATCGAGCGTCTTGGTTGTAACTTCGCCTCCGAACGTCGAGGGCACCGCCGGTCCCGCGTCGTCGATTAAGATGATTAAGATGTTTGGTGCGCCGTCGGGTAGCAATTTCGGCGGGGGCTTCGGAGCGTACACCGACTCGGCAATCGTCGGGCCGGCGATGCTGCCGGAAGGCGCAGGACGCGGCGGCAGTGATTCCAGCGATTTCGTAGTTCTTCGGGCCCCTGCGTTACCGTTGGTTGACATAGCGTCTCCTATAGTAAAAGTCTCCAAATACGCAATCGCCTGGGGCGTGGCTGCCCTTTCCTTAGACGCGGCTTTCCGACCAACGTCGCCGAACGCGAGTCAACACGCCTTATCTGAAATTTGGTAGGATCAAAGCATAGCTTCCCGCTTAAGGCCGATTAAGTTCGCGGGTGCCGAGCTCCGCGCGTAGCCCTTCGCCAAGCTTCTTGCGCTCCTTCTCCCCTTCGGTGAGCGATGCGGGCTCCCAGGGCTCCCATTCTTCCCAGCCCAACGCTTGTGAAGCCAGGCGGAAGCCGAAGCCGACGACGAACGCGATGACCGTCGAAACCGCGACCGACCAGCCCAGCGCCGCGTTGCATACGACGTACGCGATGCCCGTCAGGGCGGCGGCCGTCACGAAGAACTCGCCGCGCACCAGCTGCTTCGGAATGACGTTGCACGCAACATCGATGATCCAGCGCCCCGCGGTCGTGGCGATTATGCCGATGAGCACGGCCGCCGCATATCCGAGATGGACCGACAGCGCAGCCTGCGCGCCGACGATTGCGTACCACGGCAGCGAGAACGCCGTCATGAACTGGAAGAGGCCGTCCTTAAATCGTTGCTCGCTGTAATAGTCGATCCCGAGCGCCGCGGCGGCGGCGATCGTGCACAGGATCAGGTACCACGGGTTGATCAGTGGAGACGGAATCCGGTTGACGAGCACGTCGCGCACGATGCCGCCGCCGATGCCGCCCGCATACGCCAGGATGATGATCCCCGCGACCGTGAAGTGCTTGTAGTGGTCGGGGCGCCGGGCGAGGAGGGCTCCGTTGAAGGCGTTCGTGGTGGCCGCGATGAGCGAGATGTAGTCGACCAGAGTAAGCGTGCTAAAGCCGAACTTCGAGAGGATCAGCGGCGTCATGAAACGCTAGCGTAGCACCCGATCTCGCTGCCGTCTATCCGGGAATTGCACGCCTCACAGAAACGGAAGCTCCACGAGACGTACTGCGCCGTAGATGAGGCCGATGACGCCGATGCTGACCAGGATCGCGTGCCGCGGGTAGACCATTTTCGTGCTGATTCCTCCCAGGAACGAGACGCCCGCAAAGATCACGGTCAAAAGCAAAAAATCGTCGGCGTGCCGGTTCGCCTCTTGCGCCTGGCTGAAATTCGCGCCGCCCACGGCGTCCAGGCGCTTGGCCTCGGCCTTGGTCGCCAACGAGTACTGGCGCATCACGAACGGGGACGAGGGCGCTTTGGGATTAAGCCGTGGTTTGGTGGCGAGCCACGCCTCCATCGCCGTCTTCATCTCGGGGCGCAGGCGTGCGTAGATAAATTGCGCCTTCGGCGCATTGCCCGCATCGACCGCATCGACGTACTGGAGAAACAGCGCAACGTCGACGGCCGTCAGCACGTTGGCTCGATCGTCTTCCTCCGAAGCCCGGATCCGGTCGGCGTTCGCAACGTTGTAGTACATCGCCTGGTGGCCGCTCCAGCGTCCGGACTGGTAGCCGCACACCGCCGTCAGCACGGCCGCGACGGAGATCAGCACCACCGACGCCACGTCGACGAACCGGTCGACTCTCCTGAGATCTATGATCGCTAATCCCGCACGCAGCGAAAGCCGACGTGCGACATGCCGGTGTCGATCATCTGCGGCGAGCGTGCGGCCGGGCGAAAGCGCAGACAGTAGCTCGGAGAACAGAGAAACGAGCCGCCCTTGAGCACCTTGCGCGGGATGCGGACGTTCGGCTGACAGGGATCGTAGCTGCGCTCCCGCGCATCGCCCGCGCAACAGGGCGACGCGACGACGCTTGCTTCGCTGACAAACCAATCGCTGGTCCATTCCCACACGTTGCCGGCCACGTCGTAGAGGCCGAAACCGTTCGGCGCGAAGCTTCCGACCGGCATCGTGCGCGGCCCATGCCGCGCCGTGCTTTTGTAGGGGAACTCGCCCTGCCACGTGTTGGCCGCCGGTTTTCCTCCGGGCTCCATCTCGTCGCCCCACACGAAATCTTTGCCGTCGAGGCCGCCGCGCGCCGCAAACTCCCATTCGGCCTCGGTGGGCAGACGTTTTCCGGCCCAGCGCGCATAGCTCTCGACGTCTTCGTACGCGACGTGCACGACGGGATGGTCCGGCCGCGAGTCGACCGAGCTACCGGGACCCTCCGGATGTTTCCAGCATGCGCCCGGCGTCCATGACCACCACTGCGTGTAGTCGCGCAGATCGACCGGACCTGCGGTCATGTGGAACACGAGGGCGCCGGGAACGAGATTCTCGGGCGGAGCGCCGGGATAGTCGGCGGGATTTAAGGGACGCTCGGCGATCGTGACATAGCCGGTCGTGCGGACGAACTTCGAGAAGTCCGCGTTCGTTACGGCGCGCGCGTCGATCCAGAACCCGTCGACGGCGACCTCCCGCACCGGCGCCTCCTCAGGATAGAACCGGTCGGAGCCCAGACGGAACGTTCCGCCCTCGATCCGAACCATGTCGTCGACCGTTGCGCCAATCATACGCGAGTATCTTAAGGGGTCGGAATGGCGGATGCAAGCTGCGTTTTTCGGATAGAAACGACGAGCCGCGAGCAGTAAACTACCATCACGCCAACCCCGCAGGTTCGGCGATTTTTGGTTTGGCCGGTATCCGGCGAGGAGAACAATCATGCCCAGCCCCAACGGGAAACCCGCAATCGATCGCACGGTCCTGCCGATTCCGGACCCTCCGTTCGAGGGTGTCGCGAATCACACGCTCGGCGGATCGAAACCGGATTTTCCGTCGCCGGTCGCCGCCCCCGAGGGAGCACCGAACGTGTTGCTGGTTCTGATCGACGACGCGGGCTTCGGGAATCCGTCAACGTTCGGCGGCCCGGTCGACACGCCGACCTTCGGAAAGGTCGCACAGAGCGGGCTACGCTACAACCGTCATCACGTCACGGCGCTGTGCTCGCCCTGTCGCGCAGCATTGCTCTCCGGGCGAAACCATCATGCCGTCGGTTTCGGCTCGATCGCCGAGCTCGGGAGCGGCTTCCCCGGATACAACGCGCTCTGGCCGAAGGCCGCGGCTTCCGGGGCACGCATCCTGCGCGACAACGGCTACAGCACGGCCGCTTTCGGGAAATGGCACATGTCCCCGGTCGACCAGCAAGGCGTCGCGGGACCATTCGATCGCTGGCCAAGCGGGCTCGGCTTCGATTACTATTGGGGCTTTATCGGCGGTGAAGCGAGCCAGTACGAAACGGTCATCACCGAGAACAACACCTATACCGGCGTCGGCTCACAGATGCAGAAGGACTTCTACTTCCCGGACGCCATGGCGGACAAGGCGATCGAGTGGATTCGTGGGCAGAAGTCGACCAGTCCCGAAAAGCCGTTCTTCATTTACTTCTCCACCGGCAGCAGCCACGCGCCGCATCACGTCGCCAGCAAGTGGGCCGACAAGTACAAAGGCAAATTCGACCAAGGCTGGGACAAGCTGCGCGAAGAGACGTTCGCGCGGCAGAAGAAACTCGGCGTCATTCCGCCCGACGCGCAGCTGACGCCGCGCGCCAAGGAGTTCCCGGCTTGGGATTCACTCCCGGCTGACCAACGGGCGCTCTATTCGCGCCAGATGGAAGTGTATGCCGGTTATCAAGAGAACGCCGATTGGAACGTCGGGCGCGTCATCGACGCGATCGACCAGATGGGGATGCTCGACGACACGCTCGTCATCTGGGTGTTCGGCGACAACGGGGCGAGCATGGAAGGCACGCCCACGGGGTGCGTCAACGAATTAACGGTGCTCAACGGCGTGCCGCTGACGGGCGAGCAGCAGCTGCAAATGGCCGAGCTCTACGGTGGCGCCGAAAAGTGGGGCGGTCCGGTCACGGACCCGCACTATTCGTGCGCCTGGGCCTGGGCAGGCAATACGCCGTTCCAGTGGGGCAAGCAGATCGCGTCGCATCTGGGCGGGACGCGCGACGCGATGGTCGTCTCTTGGCCGAAGCGGATCAAAGACAAGGGGGGTCTCCGATCGCAATTTACCCACGTGATCGACGTGGTGCCCACGATCCTCGACTGCGCCGGCATCCCGGCTCCGAAAATAGTGGACGGCATCGAACAGATGCCGATGCACGGCACGAGCTTCGCGTATACGTTCGACGACTCGAAAGCGCCGGAGCGCCACACGCAGCAATACTTCGAGATCTTCGCAAACCGCGCGATGTACAAGGACGGCTGGATCGCCTGCTGCCGGCTCGACCGTGCGCCGTGGGGAATCGACCCGGCGTCGCTCGCGAAGTTCGCACCCGGCCTGTACGATCCGGAGAAGGACGTCTGGGAGCTGTACAACCTCGACGAGGATTTTTCCGAGGCAAACAATCTTGCCGAGAAGCATCCGGAGAAGCTCGCGGAGCTAAAAGCGCTCTTCTGGCAGGAGGCCCAAAAATACAACGTCACGCC
>JAFAJV010000079.1 GCA_019235995.1 Vulcanimicrobiota bacterium | reverse complement strand
CCGCGCCCGATGAGTATGAACTCAGCGAAGGCCTTCGCCTGCTTCGGGTGCGGCGCGGCACGCATGACGGCGAGCGTATAGGTGATGCGGTCGGTGAGCGCCGCCATGCCGGGAAGCGGCACGAACCGGTATCCTCGCGCGATCGCTTCCGTGTGGTAAAAGAATCCGACGTCGGCTTGACCCGTGTCGACGCGAGCCAGGAGATCTTGCTCGGGAAAGATCTGCGCGGGATTCTGATCGTCGCCCAGGAGCCGCCGTTCGCCCGCGCCGCCCAGCCACATCCTCACGGCTTGCAAGGTGTAGGCACCCTTGGGATCCAGCTGCGGATCCGTGCGCCCGATTCGTAGTCCGGGCGTTTCCAGAGCTCGCTGTAACGACGTCGAGCGGTCCGCGACGGCGTCGAAGAGCGCGGCATACTGAGACGTGGGTGCCCATGCGACGCCGAGGCTCGTGCCCGCAAAGGTCGTCGCGGAGGCGACGCGCGCGCCCAGGCTTGCGACGATTCGCGGATCGACGCTGATGAAAACGTCCGGAGTACGCACGCCCGCAAGGATAAGATTCGCGAGCGCCTTGCTGCCGCCGGGCTCGCCGTCGAAGGTCAGGTGCGACTCGAGAAGGGCGTTCTTGATCGGCCCCTCCATCGCGGTAACCAGCGAGCCGGCGTAGAGAACGGAAACGCTCGTATCGGTCGGCGACGGCGTCAGCGTTGCGACGAGGGCGTAAAGTCCAGCGAGCGCGAGTTTATGCAATAGCGGGTCCCTTCGGGGCCGGGGCCGTCGTCAAAGACGTGGCCCAGGTGCGAGTCGCAGCGCTTACAGCGGACTTCCGTTCGATGCATGCCGTGGCTGTAGTCGTCGAGCAGCCGCACGTTTTCCTGTTGCTCGGGGCGCGTGAAGCTCGGCCAGCCGCAATGCGATTCGAACTTCGAGTCCGATCCGAACAGGCGCTGCCCGCACGCGCCGCACACGTACGCCCCCTCAGCGTTCACGTTCAGAAGCGGTCCCGAGAACGGCGCCTCCGTGCCGGCCTCACGCAAGATGCGATAGCGCTCCGAGCCCAGCTCGTTTTTCCATTCCTGTTCGCTCTTGTGGATCTCGGGCGTGACGTCGTGTTTCATACTAGGCATGAAGCTCATCCTCGAAATCGTGCTCTCAGTCCTGTTGCACCCGATCGCGATGATCCTCATGTGGGTCAACCTCATTGCGCGCGGCGACATGGCGACGTTCAAAAAGGTCGTCTGGTTCGTCGTGAGCATCGTCTGGGGCCTCGGCCCGATTCTCTACGTGCTGGTAGCAGAAGGCTCGCTGTGGTAGCGAGCCTTCTCCAGATTCGAGCGTTACCCGTGGGGCCTGCCGCCCCCGCCTCCGTGCGGTGCGCTCACCGGCGCACCCCCGCCTCCGTGCATCGGGGCACCCATCCCGCCGCGGACCGGGACGCCGGCACCGCCGCGGACGGGCGCGCCCACGCCGCCGTGGATGTATCCGGGTCCGCCGTAGTAGCGTCCGGGGTACGGATAACGGCCGCCGTAGTATGGATAACCGCCGTAGTACGGATAGCCGCCGTAGCCATAGTAGCCGGGCCAACCGCCCCACCAGCCGCCGCCCCACCAGGGCCAACCCCAGCCGAAGCCGATTCCGATTCCCCAGGCCGGATAGCCGTAGCCATATCCATAGCCGTAGCCGGGATACCCGTAGCCGCCGTAGCCGCCGTAGCCGTATCCGCCGCCGTAGCCGTATCCACCGTTGCCGTTATCGCCGTAGCTGTAATTGGATCCGGTCACGTCGATGCGGTAAGCCGAGAACACCGAGCCGTTCGCGTAGCCGTAGATGGTCACGCGCATGCCTTCTTGGAGCCTGATGCCGGTCGGGTTGATAACTGTGCCGTCGTGCAACTGGATGTTGTCGCCGTAACCCTTGTCGTCTTGCAGATAGACGGTGTAGGTGCCGTTGAAGCCGGTGATCGAGCCCTTGACTGACTGCTGTGCGGCCGTCGAGTAACTCGGATACGGTTGAGCCCCAACCAACGAGGGCAGAGCGAGGGAAGCGGCCGCGCAAAAGGCAGCGGCAAGCTTCATAGCCGAAGAGAGCGTTGAGAAGCGCATATCAACCTCATTATACTCCGAGCCGCGGACGGCCGCGTTAGAAATCGCGCAAAAATCGGGGCTCTTCGCCGTCCAGCCGGTCGCCCCGCCGAGAATGGAGCCGTCGACGGGGATTGAACCCGTGCTCTCCGCATTACCAATGCGGTGCTTTACCACTAAGCTACGACGGCAGCGGCACGTCGGGACGCCTTACGCCGGACGGCGCACCGGCCCCTACTGCGCCCCACCGGACGCCTTGGGATTGACCATTCTTCGTCGCGTGAAAGCGCAGCGAGCCGCTTAGCCGCACAACGTCTGCGATCGAGCTAAGGTAAACCGCTGCGATGGCCGTGATGCTCTTGGTATCGCGCAGAAACGATATGCCGTTCATCGTATGAAATATCGCGCGAACGGGTGCCAGCGGTATGGCAGCGTTGCGCTGCCTCAGCTGCCAAGGGTTCTGACGCCAGCTCCCGAAAGGCGACGCCGTTAGGAGGACGTCCAAATGCTTTCTTCTCTTTTGATGCGCCGCGTTGGGCTCGGCGCAACGCTGATTTTCGCTTTCACGCTGGCCGGGATTCCGGGCCAGGCGCAGCAGATGCGGCAGCAGATGGCCGACAAGGTCGCCGAGAATGCCGGCAACACGCTCGTCCAAAAGATCAACGGCGAGAGCTGCAGCGATTTCGCCAACATGATGGCGCAGATGAAGCACCAGTCGAGCGGCGGCAGCAGCTCGAGCTCGATGTCGCAGAAGCTCAAGGCGAACACGGAGGCGCGGACTCAATTCGTCAACATCGTCGCCGCGCCGCTGCTCAACAAGATGATCAGCTGCAACATGCTGCCCGGAGGAATGTAGTGCGCCGCTTTAGCATGGCTTTCGCTCTCGCACTCGCTCCGATCGCCGCGGCGGCCGCCACCCTGAGCCCCTCGACGATCGTCGCCGGAGCGTCGTCCTACGACGGCAAGACCGTAACCGTGACGGGCAAGGTCTCAAACTTCCAGACCTCGAGCACGATGATGGGGACTGTCGCCGGCTTCCAGCTCTGCGACTCAAAATGCGTGGTCGTGATCGACCAAACCAATCACGCGCGCACCAACGGCAGCACTGCGACCGTGACGGGGACGTTTCACACCACGTTCAAGGGACCGCGCAAGACCTTCAACAACGCGGTGGTGATCGGCCGCTAGCGCGGCCTTGGAGCGGGCGGCGGGAATCGAACCCGCGACTCTTGCTTGGAAGGCAAGGGCATTACCACTATGCAACGCCCGCGTAAACTGGGCAGGGCTGGATTCGAACCAGCGTAGCGCTTTCGCGCGCCAGATTTACAGTCTGGTGCCATTAACCACTCGGCCACCTACCCGCGTCCTGCTTTCGATTGCGGATTGACCTGGCTACGATAGCGCAAAGAAAGCTCCTCGGCAACAAAAGATATGGACCCGCCCGGAGGCGGGTCCATATTCTGGTTGTCCGTTTTTTAGGTTACTGGCTGACTACCGCGAAGGCCGGCGTCTCCATGGTGGCCGGGAAATCCCACTCCGCACCGACCGGCGAAACGCCGAGCGGATAGTTGTACACCTGCGTGCACGTAAGGAACGGGGAGACCGGCGACACACAGCCGCCGCCCGTGGTGTTCGGAACGATGTTCTTCACGCCGGAAGTCGCAACGCCCCAGGCAACGTTGCCGTCGTTGAGGCCGGGTAGGCTTCCGGTCGAGCTGAAGAGCGTGAGCGTCTTCTGGGTGAGCGTGGGCGCGGTCGGGGACCCGCCCTCGATCGTCCCATATGTTGCACCGCATCCAACTGCGGCGCTGAAGCAACCGCCGCCCGAGGTCGCCGGAATCGCTTCACGATCGCCGACGTCGAGCTTTCCGTTGCCGTCCCAGACGATTGCGCCGGGCCACTGGATCGTCGTCAGAGCGACGCCGATCAGCGTTACCGGCACGAACGCGCTGCCCGAAGAGCAGCACGACTCTAACACCGCGACGTGGGCGTCAAACGGCGCGCCGCACGTGGTGAAGCTCGTGCAGAAGGCCACGCTGCCGTCCGCGTAGAGGTGGCCCTTCGGATCGTAGCCGACGAAGTTGACCGCGTTGAGCGGTCCCGCAACGCTCGGGATGCCGAAGAACTGGTCTGGCGGCGCCGCGCCGCCGGGATAGACATAGACGCTGCCGGATCCACCGGTCGTCGTTTCGACGTTGGCGACCGCCAGATCGCCGCTCTTCTTGTCGATCGCGCAGCTGAACGGGATGTTGCCCGCGTCAATCAGCGGCGGACCCGACGGAATCACCGAACCGTGCGCGTACGGCCAGATCTCGCCGTTGCCGGTGAGCCCATTGAAGTTGGTGATCCAGATCGTGCCGTTCTTGGCCGTGCAGGCGCCGAACGGCTCGGTGAGCGGACCGGCGAGCGTGCCCATCAGCGTTCCGCGGTTGAATGGGGATAAGAACCACGCGTAGATGTAAACGCCCGGATTGCCGGCGGCCGGTGCAAACGTGTCGGACACATACGCCAGCTGGCCTTGCTTTGCCAGCGGATTGATGTGCGACTGCTGCGGGTGCGCTTTCCGAAGCATCGATGCGTACCGCGGGTCGTTGAACTTCAAGCTCCGGATCAGGTCCAATTGCGAACCCGAGTGCCGAGCTGCGGAGGATTGCTGCGTTGCCGCAGGTGCGAAGCCAGACTGAGGTCCTCCGCTACTGCAACCAACAATCCCGGAGACGGCCGCTGCCACGCCGAGGGCGTACAGGGCCGACCTAGAGATTCTCATGAGAAATAGCTCTCCTTGCTTTCATGAAAGGTCCAAGATATCCCGACAGCCAGGGAACCACCTGGAAGCCGTTGGTCCACGTTTCGCCCAGGTAGGGTCGCTCCCCTAGGACAGAGGACGCCGCTTTGTCCAGAAATTGGGCGTCCAGCCGACAAATCAGGCGGCAGTCGGGAACTCGGACAGCAACTTGGACCGCCGAAGCCCCGCGGCCTGCCGGACGGTGCGTTTGCTTCGGACGGCGCGAATCGCCGGGCGTCTGCGGGTTCTCGCCGCGTCCGATGTGGGTAGCATGAGGAATGAGAGCTTGTCGGCAAGGTGATGCCGGTCACTCGCCAAACCTCTCCTCATTGTCTTCTCATGTGGCGCCCAAGCGGGCCCTTTACCATGGAAGCCATAGCAAACTCGCCTACATCTTTGGAGTAATGACAGTATGGGTCGCCCAGCGACCGTTGCGGTCGCCGCCCTTGTAGGACTTCTGCTCGCCGGTTGCACCGGCGGCGGCTTTGGACCGAGCGGAGTTTCGCTGCCGACTGCCGGCGACGGCGTGCAGACCGTCAGCGATGCGGCCGACGCTCTGGACGTCCACCGCAGCTCGGCCTCGGAGAACGCCCGGAACGCGATCGGCGCGACCGATGCCGTCGGATCGTTCGTGCGCGACGTCAGCCGCTCGGAACGTCTTCTCAGCGGCGTCGGCGCGCGGCGTGCGCATCAGTTGGCGCAGACGTGGACGGCGAGCGACAAACGCATCGTCTCGGGCTCCTATCTCCACCTTCAGCACGAGTTTGGTAGCGTGACCGACTTCTGCGAAAGCTCCGCCGGCTTCAGCGCTGCGGGAATACCGTCACTCGACGTGACGTTCGGGTGGCAGAGCGGTGCGTTCTCGGGCGGAGCGCGCGCGACCGACGATCGCGGATCCGCTGTGTGGTCCGCCAACGCCGGCGGCGAGATCGTCGAAGGAGCCATCGGCGCACTCTCCGTCAAACGCGCAAGCGGCGGCGGCAGCTGCCCGCTCAGCGCACCGGCGTTCCTGCTGGACGGCGCGGACGCTACCAATGCCTTCTCGATCCCATTGTCGATCGCGTTTCACCACGGGTGGCTCTCGAATCTCACTGTCGCCAACGGGACGTTCGCGAACGGCGAGAGCCTCGACGTGACGACCTCGGCGAGCCGTCACTCCGTGGTGGTTGACGGAGTCATTCGCCAGGGAAGAACGCGCCTCGCGACGTTCAGAACCAACGCGGCGGGCAACGGAACGTTGACGATAACGAGCAGCGGCGCGCAATACGTCGTCGCCGACTGGATCGTCGTCAGTATCTAGCGATACGACTTAATCGGACGCGAGACGCGCCGGCTTCGACCGCGAGGATAAAGGGCCTTCGCTGCGGTGTTCGAAGCCCCGCCGGTGCTGCTTACGCCCGAACTCGCCGACACGATCCGACGCGAGGAAATCGCCGGCATTCGCTGCGGCCTCGAGACGGCTCGGCGCCTCCGGCCCGACGCGGGCATCGAGAGCGTTGAGGTTGCGGGCGGACTCGCCGCGTTCATGGGCCGTGAGTCGCCCCTTTCGGAAGCGTTCGGGATCGGAACGCTCACGCGGGTGACGGCCGGCGACGTCGCGGAGATCACCGACTTCTACGAGTCGCGCGCCAGCACGCCGCGCGTGTTCGTCTCGCCGCTTGCGGATCGGACCCTCGGCATCGAATTGGCCGCTGCCGGTTACGCGCCGGTAGAATACGAAAACGTTTTGGCCAGCAACGCGTTCGAGCCGCATGCGCTTCGCGACCAACGAATTCGCGCCGCGCCGAATATGCAGGCCTGGGCCCGCGCGTCGGCCGGCGCCTTTCTGGACGGCGGCACGGTCACGGCGGACGATGAGTTTCTCGCTTTAACGATCGCCGGATCCGAAGGCGTCGTCGCCGTCGAGGCGGTCGACGGCGGCGCAATCGTCGCCACCGGCGCGATGGACGTGCGGGG
>JAFAJV010000034.1 GCA_019235995.1 Vulcanimicrobiota bacterium | reverse complement strand
CGCGACGGCCGTCCCGATCGAGCGCGAGAGCATGCGGTTCTCGCGCGGCAGCAGGAACAGGAGCGCCCCGGCCGCGATCGGCAGCAGGATCGTCGCGAGCACGATCGGCATCAGCGTGCGGCTCCCGCGACCGCGTAGTAGACGATGAAGCAGGCCGCCCCGAAGACGAGGATGAGCGCGTACGTTCGCACGAGCCCGGTCTGGAACGATCGAACGAGCGCGCCGAGCCAGCGCGCCCAGAAGACGAGATCCCGCACCGCGCCGTCGAACACGCGCGGGTCGAGCACACGTCCGGCAACCGCGCCGGCGAGCTGTGCGGGGCGCACGAAGATCAGGTTGATCGCTGCGTCAAAGTAAAACTGGTTCGTGAGGATGGCGGGCATCCGCATGCTCTCGCGGTGCAGCCGCTCCGTCGCGTCGGCCTGCGCCCCGCGCGTGGCGTAGCGCAGCCAGGCGATGCCGAAGCCGATCACGACGAACGCGAAGACGATCCCCGACGTCACTATCTCCCAGTTTGGAGAGCCCGCGGTCACGACAGCGGTCGACCCGCCAAAGAGCGGCGCGAGGAATTTCGCCCAGGGCGAGCTGTCGCCGCCCGTCATCAGCGCGCCGCCGATCGCGACGCTCGGAGCGACCAGCACGGCGACTGGCGCGTTCATGATCCAAGCCGGCGCGTGCGCGTGATGCGCATCGGGGTCGACGTCGCCGCGATACTCGCCTAAGAACGCGATGAAGAGCATCCGGAACATGTAGTACGCTGTGATGCCGGCGGTGACGATGTCAATCGCATAGATATAGGGATGGCCGTGCTGCAACGCGCCGTAGATGATCGCATCTTTGGAGAAAAAGCCGCTGAAGCCGGGAACGCCGCAGATGCTCAGCACGCCCGTCAGCATCACCCAGAACGCAAACGGCATGCGTTTCCACAGGCCGCCCATCTAGCGAACGTCCTGCTCGGCACCGAGCGCGTGGATGACGAGCCCCGCTCCCAGGAACAGCTGCGCCTTGAAAAACGCGTGCGTCAAGAAGTGCGCGATGCCGCCCTCATAGGCGCCCACGCCGACGCCCATGATCATGTAGCCGATCTGCGACATCGTCGAGTAGGCCAGGATGCGTTTGATGTCCCACTGCGCCGTGCCCAGGATCGCGCCCAGCAGCGCCGTCAGGCCTCCGACCGTCCCGACGAGCAGCTGCGCGCTCGCGCTGTGCTGCCACAGCGGCGCGCAGCGCGCCACGAGGTAGACGCCGGCCGTGACCATCGTCGCGGCGTGGATCAGCGCCGAGACCGGCGTCGGCCCCTCCATCGCGTCGGGCAACCAGGTATGCAGCGGAACCTGCGCCGACTTGGCGGCCGCGCCGATGAAGAGCGCGAGGCAGATCGCAAACAGCAGCCCGGGTCCATACGACCCGGCCGCGGCGAACGCGTCGCCGAAGCCGATCGAATGTACGTTGGCGACGATCAGGAAAATCGCAAACATCATGCCGACGTCGCCGACGACGTTCATCACGAAGGCCTTGCGCGCCGCCGCCACGGCACTCGGCCGCTCGAACCAAAAGCCGATAAGGAAGTACGACGCGAGTCCAACGAGCCCCCAACCGATGAGCAGGCCTACGAAGTTGTCCGAGAGCACGAGCGTGAGCATTGCGAACACGAAGAAGCTCATGTAGGCGAAGAAGCGCGCGAACGCGACGTCGCCGTCCATGTAGCCGATCGAGTAGAACACGATCAAGAACCCGACGCCCGTGATGATGAACGTCCAGAGCAACGACAACGGATCCAGCAGCAGCCCGAAATCGAACCCCGGCATCCACGAGACGAGCGGCTGATGCGCGCCGAGCGCGTCGCCGGCGCCCTGCGTCGCGGCGCCCCAGGAGAGCGCGGCTAACACGAACGACGCCCCGACCAGACCCGACACGAGCCATCCGGCGAGGGAGCGCAGCTGCGGCCCGAAGGCCCAGCTGATCACCGCGCCGGCGAGCGGCAGCAGCCACAGCGCGACGACCAGTGGATACGCACCGCCCACTCCGAGGATGTGATGCATCACCGCGCCGCCCTAAGCGAAGGGGATGATGGCGGCGATCCGGCACGCGTTGCCCGAGCGGCGTGTGAATGCGCCGCGGAGCCATGGATGGCGGGAGCGGCGCAGAGGCCGAGTGCAGCGAGGCGTCGGATGCGCCGAGCAAACGGCCGCAAGCGCAACGTGTGCCGGGGCGACGCAATCATCCCTTGAGCGCCCGTATATCGTCAACATCGACGTATTTCTCGGGGCGGAAGGTGGTCACGATGATCGCGAGGCCGATCGCGGCCTCGGCGGCGGCCACGGTAATCACGAGGAACGCGAAGATCTGCCCGACGTTCTGCAGCCACTCGCGCGCGAAGGCGATCAGCAGCAGGTTGCCCGCGTTGAACATGAGCTCGATGCTCATCAGCATGATCAGCGGATTGCGCCGGACGATCACGCCGATGACGCCGATGAAGAACATGACGGCGGCGAGCGCGACGTAGTCGCCGATCGGGACGGTCATCATCCCTTGCCCTCGCGCAGGATCGCCTCACGCATCGCGCGCTCGACCTTGTGTTCGTCCCTCGGCGTGCCTTCGCGCATCTGCTCGCCGCCCAGCGTGATGACGCCGATGACGGCGACCATCAGGATCAGGGCGGTGACCTCGAACGGAAGCAGCTGCACGGTGAATAGCGCCTTGCCGAAGTCGGCGACGCTGCCGAAGACTCCAGCCGATCCAACGGTGCCCGTCGCCGGCGGAATCGAACGCGGCGCGTGCGCGACGGCGTATGCGACGAATGCGAACGCGGCGGCGACGACGATCCCGGCGGGCAGCCAGATCCTCGGCACGCGGTTCGGCCCCGACAGGAACGGACTCACGCC
>JAFAJV010000099.1 GCA_019235995.1 Vulcanimicrobiota bacterium | reverse complement strand
GGCAATCTGCGCACGATGCGCTCCGACGTCGAGCATGCCTGGCGCCTGCTCAAGAGCGAAGCCCGTAAGAGGCTTTAATACAACCTCAGATACGCTTCCCGTTCCCACGGGTGCACCGCGCGGCGGTAGCGCTCGTACTCCTCGAGCTTTGCGTCGCGGAACGCATGATAGAGATGATCGCCGAGCGCCGCGCGCACGACGGTGTCGGCGTCGAGCTCGGAGATTGCCTGGCGCAGCGACTTCGGGAGCGTTCCGATCCCGCGCTCCCGGCGTTCGATCTCGCTCAGGTCGTACGTCGAACCGACGAGCGCGGGGCCGGGCAGCGTTCGTTGCGCGACGCCGTCGGCCGCGGCGCCGATCAGCACGGCGAGCGCGAGGTAGGGATTGCACGCCGGGTCCGGGCTGCGCATCTCGATGCGCGGCGGCGCGTGGCCCGGCGGCACGCGAACGAGCGCGTTCGCGCTCCGTTCCGACCAGACGGCGTAAATCGGCGCGTCCCATGCCGCCACGAGACGCTTGTACGAATTGACGGTCGGATTGCAGATCGCCGTCGTCGCGGCCGCGTGCACGAGCAGCCCTCCAACTACGTAGAGCGCCGTCTCCTCCTCGGCCGCGTCGGGCAGCCGGAAGTCCACGTGGAGTCCGCTTCCGGCGCGGTTCTCGAGCGGCTTGGGCATGAACGTCGCGTCGAGGCCGAAATCCGCCGCCACGTGCTTGGCGATCATACGCAGCGTGAGCGCGTGGTCCGCGGCGGTCAGCGGGTCGCCGTGAGCTACGTCGATCTCGTGTTGCCCGGCGCCGTGCTCGTGATGCGCCGAGGAGATCGGCACGCCCATCTCGCGAAGCGCAGCAACGATCGCGTTGCGCGCCTCTTCGCCGCGATCGTTCGCGGAGAAGTCGAAGTACGATCCGACGTCGGACGTCGCCGTGGACGTGCCGTCGCCGCCTCTCTGCTCGAACAGATAGAATTCGATCTCCAGGCCGATTCGCTCACCGCGGAGCGCCCCGGCGCTCTCGATCGCGCGCCGCAGCGTCGTGCGCGGGCAGCCTTCAAACGGTGAGCCGTCGGGCATCGCGATGTCGCAGATCAGGCGGGCCTCTGCGGCGTCGGGCGCGGCGCGCCACGGATAGACCGCGAACGTCGAGGGATCGGGCTGCAGCACCATGTCGAGCTCTTCGCCGCGCACGAAGCCGTCGATCGATCCTCCGTCGAACGTGACCCGCCCGTCGAGCGCGGCCTCGAGCTGGTCGATGGGGATCGAGACGTTCTTGCTGACGCCGAAGATGTCGGCGAAGACGAGCCGGACGAAGCGGACCGATCGGTCGCGTGCGAGCTTGACGACGTCGCGCTTGGCGGCGGTGCGCCGCGGCTCAGGCCGAGTTGTGGAGTTCATCGATTGCTACCGCCAAACGAAGCGTGAGTTGATCGTGGGAACTTTCCAGCGACCGCGCCGTGATTTCTCCGATCTGCCGCAGCCGGTAGAAAACGGTGTGGCGATGGACGTTCAATGCGGATGCCGCCGTCTTGACGTTCTGTCCGAGCCTGAAGTACAGCTTCAGCGTGCGCTCGAGCTCCGTCTGATGCTTCTCGTCGTAGCGGCGGAGCGGGGCGAGCGTTTCGGATGCGAAGGCGCGCAGGCGCTCGACGTCGGCGCCTTCGTAGAGCAGCGGATACGCTCCCAACTCATCGTACGACGCGACGTGGCCGGCGCCGTAGACGCGGCGGCCGATGGCGAGAGCGGCCTGCGCCGCGGCCGCGCTGCGCGGCAGACCCAGCAGCGGTTCCACGGTGCCGATGCCGCCGGAGACGACCACGTTGCGCTTGAGCCGCGACGCGGTCTTCGGCAGGAGGGTCGCCGCCGTCTTGGCGTTGCTCGCGTCCACCGCGCGTGCCGCGGGCACGAATACAAGGAGCGCGACGCCGCGCTGCGTGATGCCTAACTCGCCGTCGGAGCTGCGAAAGCAGTCGGCGACGATCGGGCGGAGGTCGGCGGGATCGGCCGACTCGGTCTCGAGCGCGACGGTGACGTACGCCGCTGCCGGCGAGATGGCGGCGGCGGCGGCATCCTCGCGCGCCGCGGCCGAGTCGTGAAACTGCTGTGAGAGCAGCGCGTCCCAGAAGTCTTCCCTGCGTTCGCGCAGGCTCGTACCGCGAGCGAGCTCGACGCCGATCACGGCGGCGGTGAGACGAAGGAGAAGCTCCGTCTCGGCGCACGAGTTCGCGCCGAAGGCGGAGAGCCAGCCGAGGTGATTCGGGCCGGCCGTGACGCGCAGCGCCGTGCCCGGCGCCCTTCCCTCGACGCATGCGCGTGCGCTCGCGGGAATGGGCCCCGCTCCCGCCGTGGCGAGATGGCGCCAGTGCGGGTCTTCCAAAAGCACGCCGCCGCCGACGGTTTGCGCCAGGTGCGTCGTCAGTGCTTTGGGGCCTCCGCCCGATGCCGCAATGCGCGCGAGCGCCTCGGTGTACTCGACGATCGCCTGAGGCGTCACGTCACGCCGTGATGCGAGTGGTGGCGAGCGCGCACTCCGTGCAGATGCGGCATCTTCTTGGCGATCTCGGCGGGCATGATCGCGTCGATGGCGTCGTCCACCGTGACGATGCCGAGCATCTTGCCGCCGTCGTCGACGACCGGCACGGCCAGCAGGTCGTACTTCGCGATGGCCGATGCGACGTCGACGGCCGGAGTGTCGGGCGCCACGGTCACGAGGTCGGTCTCCATGATGCGGTCGATGAACGCGGTCGGCAGCTCCAGCAGGAGCGTGCGCAGCGAAAGCGCTCCGAGCAGATGGTCGTCCTTGTCGACGACGTAGAGGTAATAGATGAACTCGGACTCGGGCGCGATCTCGCGAATCTTGCGGATCGTGGCCTCCGTCGTCCGGTGGGGGTAGATCCAGACGTAGTCGGTCGTCATCATCCCGCCCGCGCTATCCTCCGGATACTTGACGAGCTCGCGCAGCTCGCCGGCGGTGTACGCGTTCATTTCGGCCAGCAGCTGCGACTGCTGTTCCTCGGGAAGCTCGGCGAGCAGATCGGCGGCATCGTCGGAGTCCATCTCCTCGATGATGTCGGCGGCGCGCTCGGTGCCGATGTCCTCGATGAGGTTCTTCCGCGTCTCCGTGTCGAGGTGCTCGAATGCATCCGCCGCCGTCTCGTCGTCGAGCTGTCCTACGACCGCGGCCGCTTCACGCGCCGACAGGTCGCCGATGATCTCCGCCAGGTCCGAAGGGTGCAGGCGCGCGAGCCGGCTCTCTTTCACGGAAAGGCGCACTTGCGACGGATTGACGTCCCGAATCGGCGCGACCGAGTCCCACGCGATCATCGACCGAGGCACGTTGCCGATGCGCGACATCCAGCGCTTACCGAACGAGCGCAGGCCGAGCCGGCGCAGCAGTCCGGCGAAGCCGACGTCCGCCGCGACGACGCGGAGCCGTCCGCCCGCGTTGGCGACCTCGATGTCGTTGATGCGCACGACTTTGCGGCCGTCGACGTCCACGATCTGCTTGTCCAGCAGGTCCGCGACGAGATAGAGCTCCTCGTGCTCCGGTGGCGCGGGCTCCGTCGGCGCGACGGTCAGCGCGACGTTGCCGCCGCGGTCGACGTCGGATACGGTATCGATCGGGGCGAAGCGGAGGCCTCCGGCCGTCTTGATGACCAGGCCGTCGACCTGCGGGAAGACCGCGTCGGGTTTGCGGACGACGAAATCCGCGACCTTGCCGATCGGCGAGTCGTCGATCGTCGCATGGCGTCCGACCAGTTCCGAGATGAACCCCTCAGTAAACGCCATAGCGCGCCGTTAGGCAATCCCGTCGAAAAATCCGTCAGGGGAAGCGGTTCCCTAGGCCGCGAGCGGCGTGCGCCGCATCCAGGCCCCGTCGCGCAGCTTCCACTGCGTCAGCAGAGCGCGGACCGTCCAGGCGGCGATCCAGCCCACCGCGACGCTATAGAGTCCGAGATGCAGACGCTCGATTCCGATCCAGGCCAGCGGAATGACCAGCGCGCTGCATAGTATCCCGACGGTCATGGAAAAGCGGGTGTCGCCGGACGCGCGGATCGGCGCGAGCGAGATCATCGCCCACCCCTTGAGCGGCAGCGTCACCATGTGCAGCGCCAACGGCAGCGCCGCGATGGTCGCGACGCTCGCGTCGAGGGTGAACACGTACGCCAGCGGCCACGCCAGCAGCGCCGTGGCGACGCCGGTGAGCGTCGTGGCGACGAACGAGAGCCGGCGCGCGCGTTCGAAGAACCAGATCGCGCCGGCGGGATCGCGCGCGCCGAGGCGCTGGCCGATCACGATCTGCGTCGCGTACTGCAGCGGGCCCGGGACGACGAAAGTGAGATCGGAGACGACGTTGAGCGCGCGAAACGCCGCAATGGCGATCGCGCCGAGCGGTGCGAGCATCGCCACGATGAAGATGTCCGGAGCGAGGACGCCGAGCAGGAAGATGGCTTCCGGCAGGCCGAGCACCGCGCAACGGCGCGCGAGCGCCAAGGGCAGCGAGCGATCCGCGAAAACGCGATAGTGCGGGCGACGCGCGACGTAGACGATGGCGTAGGTCGCCGCGATGGTTTCGGAGAGCAGCGACGACACGCCGGCGCCGACGATTCCGAAGGGGTGGTGCGTCCACCACCCGAGTCCGAGCATCAGCAGCAGGGGGATGTGGATCGCGTTGACCACCACCAACACGAGCACGCCGAGCTGCCGGTTCCCGGCCGCAGCGAGCCCGATGATGAGCGTGCCGGAGATGACGATCGGGACGATCGAGGCGCATCGCAGGACGAGATAGACCGCGCTTGCGTGCGCGCTCGCGAGGTCGCCGACCATCCAGTGAATCGCCCGGCCCGAGCCGACGACGCTCAGGGCGAAGCAGACGATGCCGGTGATCATCGGCACGACGACGCCCGCTCGAACGGTGCGCGCGAAGCCGTCCACGTCGCGCGCGCCGATGCGCTGTGCCGCGACGATCGAGGTGCCGCTCAGAAAGCCCGAGACCGCGAACACGATGGCGAGGAAGAGCGTGTTTGCCGCCGTCGCACCGGCGAGAGCCACGGTGCCGATGCTGCCGATGGCGATCGTGTCCGCCGTCCCCAGCAGCTGATCGCCGAGCATCTGCACCGCGACCGGAATCGAAAGGCGCCGGAACGCGGCGCCAATTCGGGTATGGTCGACGATCATCGACGAGGAGTCCATCGGCGTTACCGCACGCGCTCCAGCGCGCGGAAGAAGGCGTCGATCTCCTCGTCGTCGGTGTAGAAGTGCGGGCCGACGCGAATGCCGCATCCGGGGCGGTAGTCGACGAAGACGCGCTCCTCGACGAGCCGGGTGCAGGCGCGCTCTGAATTCTCGAAGTCGATTCCGATCCAGCCGGTTCGTCGTTCGGCCTCGAGCGGCGAGCTGACGCGCAGCCCGCGCTCGAGCGCCATCGCGACGATCTTGTCGGTGAGGCGAATGTTATGCTCGCGAATCCGCGCGACGCCGATCTCGCCGATCATCGCGTGCCCGGGTGCGGCGACGACGTAGCCGGGAATTGTCGGCGTGCCGTGGCCGAAGCGGTACATCGACGCCGCGTGCACGATCGGCGCCGGCTCGAAGGCGAAGGGCCGCTCGTGCGCCATCCATCCGGTGACCGCAGGGCGAAGCGTCTCGCGCAGCGACGGCCGGACGTAGATCCAGCCGCAGCCCGGACCGCCGCAGAGCCACTTGTGCGAACCGCCCGTAGCGAAATCGACGTCGAGCGCGGTGACGTCGTAGGGGTAGACGCCGGTCGTCTGATACGCGTCTACGCAGAGCAGCGCGCCGACGGCGCGACAGTGGGCGGCGATCGCGCCGACGTCTGCCAGCGCGCCCGAGACGTAGTACGCATGCGAGATCACCGCGATGGCGGTCTTCCCCGTGATTGCGGCGACGATGCGCTCCGTCGGCACCGTTCGCCCGTCCGGCGATTCGACGACTCGCACGGCCGCTCCGTATCGCTGCCACTCGCGCCACACGTACGTCAGCGACGGAAACTGCAGCGACTCGTAGACGACTTCGTTGCGTTCACTCCGAAAGTCGATGCAAGTCGCGATGGCCGCCTGCAGCACGGAGACGTTCGGTCCCAAGAAGACCGATCCGCGAGGCGCGCCGACGAGCGCGCCGATGCCGTCGGCGATCTCGGCGATCCTCGGCAGCCAGCGTTCCCACGCCTCCGGACCTTCTGCGGCCCACTCGTTCCAGTAGGCGTCGAGCGCGCTGCGCGCGCGCAGCGGCGCCGCGCCCATCGAGTGGCTGACCAGGTACGTCGAGTCGGCGAGGATCGGAAACTGCGCCCGGTATTCGTGCGCCGTCCGGGGCTGCGTCGCGGCATCGCTCATGCGTAGGTTCCTTCGCCGAGGTAGGTGCGAACTGCCCACAGCTCGGGGAAGAAGCGATGGGCCAGCGTGCTCTCGAGGTACTGCGCGCCGGAGGATCCCCCCGTGCCGCGCCTCTGTCCGATCATGCGCTCGACCATGCGGACGTGCCGCCCACGCCACAGCAAGAAGCGCTCGTCGAACTCGATAAGGTCTTCGAGCAGCAGATACAGGTCGTAGTGGGCGGCCTCGTCGGAATAGATTCGGCGGTACGTCTGGACCAGCGCCTCGCTCGAATCGACGGCGAAGCCGCGGCGCCGCAGCACTTCCTTGAGACGATCGTAAAGCGACGGCGCGGTGCGGCGCCGTTCCAGCCGAGCCCGCTGCTCGTCGTCGAGCTCGACCCACTGCAACACGTCGGTGCGGTGGAGTCCGCAGGCGAACTCGAGCTCGCGGAACTGCACGGACTGAAAGCCGCTTGCGGGGTTGAGATGGTCGCGGAATTGGTTGAACTCCTGCGGGGCCATCGTCTCCAAGATGTCCACTTGCTGCTCGATGAGCCGCTGAATCGTGTGGATGCGCCGAAAGTTTTTTCCCGCGCGCAAGAGATCGTCGCGGTCGAGCGCCGCCGCCGCCGCGTCCAGCTCGTGCAAGAGCTGCTTGAACCACAGCTCGTACACCTGGTGGATGACAATGAAGAGCATCTCGTCGTGATGCGGCGGCTGCGACAGTGGCCGTTGAAGCCCCAGAAGCTCATCGAGTTGCAGGTACGACCCATAAGAAAGAGGCACGCCCTTCCGCTTACGGGGGGCACGTGGGTTCTCCTCGAATGCGATGCCCGGTGAAGCAGTCGTGTATCGCTGCGCTCGCCGCGGTTTGCTTGCTCGCGGGCTGTTCGAACGCGAGCCACGGAGGCGCAGGGAGCCCCTCTCCAGCGCCGACCAATCCGATCGCGTTTCCGCTCTTTGCGGGGGCGAGCGTGCTCTCGGAGCGCGCGTGGCACACGACGATCACGGCGCGCCCCGGCCTGGCGGACAGCGCGGTTTTCGCGCAGGGCGCCGGCACGTATGACGGCCACGACGTCGTGGCCGGCACGCAGGCGATGATGCCCGCGCTCGAGGGCTGGCTCGGCGATCTCATCGCGAACCCGCCTGCCGGCTACGCCGTTGCCATTCGCGGAAACGGCGTCGACGCCGTTCGCGCGCACACGCGCGATCTCGGCGTGGACTTCGTCGCCTTCGAAGGTAGCGACAACGGGCGCCGGCACGGCATCGTCGTCATGGCGGTGGATCCGCAGACGCTCGACGATAAGGCCGGCCCCATGCTCGGCCTGATCGGCAAATTCAAACTGATGCCGCGCACGCTGCGCGATCCAATCGACGCGCAGGCAAAGCGGCAAATGGGCTTTTCGATAAGCGAGGCGACGAACCCGGACACTCCCCTCGGAGCGGCGGTTGCAGCGCTCGGGCAGCTGCGCGACTTCGGCGGCCGCGGCATCGTGCTCATCGACGCGGTCAAACACTGATCCGAAAGCTTCTCCCGTCTTGAACGACGTCGCCTCGAGCCGCACGCGCGAGATCGGCGCCTGGGTCATGCTCAACGCGCTCTGGCTGCCGCTGACCTTCCAGGATACGGCGCTCATGACGATCGCGGTGCCCGCGGCGACCGCGCACCTGGCGCCCGCTCATCACGTTTTCGTGCTGTCCGTGCTGGCCAGCATCGCGGCCTTGGCGGCGATGGTCGTTCCGCCTTTGGGCGGCTGGCTTTCCGATGCGTTGCGCAGGCGCGGCGGCTCTCGCCGGACGTTCGTCGCGGCCGGAATCGTGATCGACGTCGGTGCGCTGATCGCACTCGCAAACGCGCACTCCCTGGTTTGGTTCGCATTCTACTTGGTGCTGGCGACGGCGGGAGCCAACGTCGCGCTGTGCGCCTATCAGGCGCTCTTGCCGGAGTCGATTCCGCGCCGGCACTGGGGAGCGGTGTCGGGCGTCCGTGGGGCCGTGACGCTCGCGGGAACCGTGCTCGGCTTCGCGATCGCTGGCGCCATGCCCGATCCGCGGCTGACGTTCCTGGCGGCCGCCGCGATCATGGCGATCGGCGGCCTGTCGCTGCTCGCGGTCGGCGAAGGCGTTTACGACGGCGAAGAGCACGCGCACGTGCGCGACTGGCACGACTTCCTGGTCGTGTTCGCCGCGCGGACGCTCGTGTTCTTCGGGCTGATCATGCTCCAAACGTTCGTACTCTACTTTTTCCGCGACGTGCAGAAGATCGGCGATCCATCCGCGGGGACCGCGCTCTATGCGTTCGCGACGATCGCGGGCGCGGTGGCGTCGAGTCTGTACCTGGGAATGCTCTCCGATCGCGTTCCGCGCAAGATCGTCACGTCGCTCGCCGGTGCGGCGATGGCGATCGCGACGATCGGCTTCGCGCTCGCTCCTACGCTGAGCTGGATACTGCCCTCCGCCGTGCTGTTCGGAGTGGGCTTCGGCGGCGTGATTTCGAGCGGGTGGGCGCTGGCGATGGATTCGATCCCGAAGCTGCGCGACGTCGCGCGCGACCTCGGGCTGTGGGGCATCGCGACGCTGCTTCCTAACGTGGTAGCGCCCCTCGTCGGCGGCTGGCTGATCGGGCTCTTTCACGGAACGCGCGCCGGTTATCAGGCCGTGTTCGGCCTGTCCGGCTTCAGCTTCGCGCTCGCGTCGCTCGCGGTGCTCCGCGTCGGACGCCGGCCGATATCATCGCTCTGGGGCTGGCCGCTGCGCCTCGTCGCGGTGCTGACGAACTTCGCGTGGGATCACGTCGCGTATCGGGTGCGCGGTTGGGGGCGGCTGCCGCGCCGGCGCGGTCCGACGCTGATCGTCGCCAATCATCAGCACGATCTCGAGTCGATGGTGCTCGTGAGCGCGACCACCGTGCGGAGCGGTCCATGGCGCCATCCGATCTTTACCGCGAGCTCTCGCCGGATGTACGAGCCCGGATTCATGGCGGAGCGTCTTCCCTGGCTGCGCGCGCTGCTGCGCCGCGTGAACGCCGGCCCGCTCTTCGCTGCGCTCGGCATGCTGCCGATCGAGAACGAGCTCGGCGCGCGCGCGGTCAGCGCGCTGGCATGGTCGGTGCAGCGGCGCCACGGCCCGCTGCTGCTGAGCGACGTGTTCGACGAGCGCGTCACGGCGCTGTTCCCGCCGCAAACGAAGACGTCCGACCTGCGAAGCTCGCGCTGCTTCGAACGAGGGCGCAGTGTCGTGAAGGTCGCGACCCTGCGCGAGCCGTACCGGCGCGAGATCCTCGACGAGACGCGCGCCAACATCGAGCTCGACCTCGCGCTGATGGAGGACGTCGTCCGGCGAGGCGGCACGTTCTATCTGACGCCGGAGGGCAAGTACTCGACCGACGGACGCATCGGCCTGATGCGCGGCACGATCGAGCGACTAGCGCCCCTCGCGACGATCTATCTCGTCGGAGTCAGCTACGATCCGTTCGTATCGCGGCGATTCTCGATGCTCTACCGCGTCGTCTGCTTCGGAGCCCTGCGCGATGGAGGCCTGAAGCTACTCGTAGGCACCCTCGCGGCTATCCGCCCCGTCGTTACGAGCCAGTTGCTCGGCGCGTGGCTCGAGTCGGCTTCAACGTTCACCGAAAACGAGGCATGCGCGGCCGTAGCTGCGCGAATGGCGGCGCTCCCGGCGGCGCTGTTCGTCGATCCCGAGCTACGGCGCGCTCCCAGCGCTCTCGTGCGCGGGGCTTTGTCGCACATGCTCGAGTGGAAGATCCTGGAACGTGACGCCGACCGCTATCGTCTCGCGTCGGAGCGCCGGCACCCGCAATTCCCTTTCGTCGAGGACATCATTGCGTATCAGGCGCGCTTCCTGGAAGAGACGCTCGCGAACGCCGAGCTCGCCAAACCCTATGCCGGCGTTCGGTAGCGCTCGAACGCGGCGAGACGCACGCGGAGCGAGCGCGGTCCCGCGCCCTTGATTCGGCCGTCCGCGCCGATGACGCGGTGCGCCGGAATCAAGAGATCCAGCGGCGCGAGCCCCATCGCCGTCGCGACGCCTCGGTGCGCGAGCGGGCGTCCCACTGCCCGCGCGACGTCGGCATACGAGACGAACTCGCCGAACGCGAGCGCCGCGACCGCACGCCACACGGCGACGCGAAACGGCGGCCCCTCGAGCGCGAGGGGCAGGTCGAACCGGCGCAGCCGCCGGCGAAAATAGGCCCGAACTTGCGCGCCGGCCTCGACGAGCAGCGCGTCGCCCGCTTTGGCCGGCGCGCGAGCGGGCGCGACGAAGTCGCTCGCGACGATTGCGAAACCGTTGCTTACGATCAATAAATCGCGTCCGAACGGCGTCGGGATGCGATGCTGCATAGGTGCTCCGGGCGTAGGCATGCAAGTCCTGGTGGCCCCAAGGCGGAACGACCGCGGCCACTGCGACGTTCTGAGATTGCACACGCTTAAGACTCCCGGAGGTCCCTTGTGAAGCGCGGAATCGTTCGAGCCCTACCGCTGTTGGCCATTCTCCTCATCGCCGCGTGTTCCGGCGGTTCGGTCAATCCATCGCTGATGTCACAGAATGGCTCGGCGATCGAGCAAGGTGGAGCGGCCCCGCCCGACGCCTTGACCGGGCCCGAGAGCCGAGAGGCGCCGTTCGTCGGCCCCGATCCGGTGCGCCGGCTCTGCCCGACGTCGCAGGATTCGGCGACGATGGAGTGCCTCGCGATGGTTCGTACCGACGTAGATCCGGCGCCGCGCCCCGGCGCCGACCTCGAGGATGCGGCGAGAAACTGCATCTTCAGCAACGCCTACTGCCCCGTCGACCTGCAGTCTGCCTACGCCCTCCCCTCGCGCACCAAAGGCGACGGCAGACTCGTCGCGATCGTCGACGCGTGGGGTTACCATCACGCGGCGAGCGATCTCGCGTACTACCGCAAGACGATGGGCCTGAAGGCCTGCACGATCGCGACGAAGTGTCTGCGCATCGTCAACCAGAACGGCAAACCCTCCCCGCTGCCGCCCGAGTCCCCGCCATCGGACGACTGGAAGGGCGAGCAGTCGCTCGACTTAGACATGGTGTCGGCCATCTGTCCCAACTGCAAGATCGTGCTCGTCCAAACCGACGACAACTATACCAGCAGCCTCTATACCGGTGTGAAGACCGCGGGGCGGCTCGGCGCCAAGTACATCGGCGTGTCGTGGGGCGGGCCGGAAAGTGGCGGCGACAATCCGATCTTCCATCAGCACGGTGTCGTAATCGTCGCCTCGGCCGGCGATAACGGCGGCGGCGGCACGCTCAGCGGCGCGCGCGGCGGTCCCGCGCAGCCGTGCTCCTACACGTACGTCGTCTGCGCCGGAGGGACGCGCCTGGTGCCGGCCCATAACGCACGCCGCTGGAGCGAGTCGGTATGGAACGACTTGACGTACGATCGTTGCGGATTGGGCAGCTCGCCGTGCGGGGCGACCGGGAGCGGCTGCAGCAGGAAGATCGGTAAGCCGCCCTGGCAGACCGACACGCAATGCCATATGCGCTCCGAGGCCGACGTTTCGGCCACGGCGTCGCTGCGCAATCCCGTCGCCGTCTACAACTCGGAAGAGAGCGGCGGCCCGTGCCCGTCGAACTGCTGGTTTGCGTTCGGAGGTACGAGCGCATCGGCGCAAATCATCTCCGGCGTTTACGCGCTCGCCGGCAACGCCGGCACGCAAGCCGGCGCGGAGAATATTTGGAAGCACCACGTGGGACATACCAACGACGTGACGGTCGGCAACAACATCGACCCGGGGGTCGGCGTGACCTGTGCTTCGCCGATCCACTACATCTGCTTCGCTCGCGTAGGTTTCGACGGTCCGACGGGTTGGGGAAGTCCTAAGGGTATTGGCGCATTCTAGGGAGACGATGCGAGCCTTCTTTTTGGGCGCCGTCGCGGCGGTCGCCGCGATGGCGTGGTGCGCGTGCTCGGGAGGCCTGCAACAGACCCCTCTTCCGGGCATAGGGTCGCAGCCGGCCGCGCAGCCGCCCGCCGCCGGCGCACAGCCCGAGGCGAGCGACAGCTCCGACGACTCCTCGGACGAGCCGCCGGTCAGCTCGGCGAAGGCACCGGCGAGCTCAGCCAAGGCCTCTCAAGCGCCGTCCAAGCCGGGCCATTCGTCCGCGCAATCCGCGCGTCCGTCGCAGCAAGCGGCGTTTCATGCGGTCTGTCCGCAGGACGGCTCACCGAGCCGGCGCCAGTGCTCTTCGGTCGTCCGCGTGCAGCCCCGCCGCTCCTGTACGAGAAGCGCGCCGTACTGCGCGTCGGAACTGCAGAGCGCGTACGGCGCCGCGACGGCGGCGCGCAGCCGCGGTCGCGGCGAGCTCGTGGCGATCGTCGACGCGTATGGTTATGCCGGTGCGGCGAGCGATCTCGCCGTCTACCGCAAGAGCATGGGCCTTCCGGCGTGCACGCCGGCGAGCGGATGTCTGAAGATCGTAAATCAGAACGCCCACGCGAGTCCCTTGCCGAAGCCCAACAACGGCTCGAGCGATGACTGGCGCGCCGAACAGGCCGTGGACCTGCAAATGGTATCGGCGCTGTGCCCCAACTGCAAGTTGTTGCTGGTGCAGGCGAACAGCGACAAGAATTCCGATCTCGCCGCCGGCGTCAACGCCGCCGCGGCCCTCGGTGCCGCGGCCATCAGCAACTCGTACGACGGCGGTGAAGGCGCCGCGTCGGATGCCGCGTATTCGCACGTCGGAAGGGCGATCACGGCGAGCGCGGGCGACGACGGGATCGCCAGGCAGCCGTGCAGCTTTACGGGCGTCGTCTGCGTCGGTGGGACGACGTTGACCGCCGCGCCCGCCGGGGGCTGGATCGAGCGCGCGTGGCACTCCTCCGGAAGCGCCTGCAGCGCGCTCGTCGCAAAGCCTGTGTGGCAACACGCGCGCGGCTGCGCCATGCGGAGCGTCGCCGACACGGCGGCCCTCGCGGATCCGAGCACGGGCGTCGCGTTCTTCGAGTCGGCCGGCGGTGGATGGCAAGAGGCGGGCGGTACCGGCGTCGCCGCGCCGATCGTCGCGGCACTCTTTGCCCTCGAGCCGAGCGCGGCGCGCACGAACGCGCCTGCGTGGCTCTGGCGCCACGGCCGCAAGGCACCCAAGTTTGGAGGTACGTAGAAAAATGCGCCGTGCAACTCTGCTCTGCATCGCCGCGATTGCAGGCCTCGTGGCCGCCGCGCCGCGCGATAGCGCCATCATCATCAACTCGGGCTCGACCAACACGATCGGGTATGCGATCACCGTTTGGTCGGACGGGAAGGCGTCGCTGACGACGCAGAATCGCGACGGCAGCCCAGCCGGACCGGCGAAGCCCTTCAGCGTCGCGCCGGCCACGGCCGCGCGCTTCTTTGCCGATCTCGCTACGGCGAAGAACGCGAAAGCCGCGACGGTGCCGTGCATGAAGAGCGCCTCGTTCGGGAGCTCGATGCACGTGAAATGGCAGGACTGGACATCGCCGGATCTCGAGTGTCCGCCGAAAACCTCGGCAGGCGACGCCCTCGTGAAGGACGTCGACGATATTCGCCAGGCCTCCGGTCTCGCGCAGACGCCGCTGCGTCCGCCGCAGCAACCCTAGCTAAAAGCTCGACTCCTCGCGGGCGACCGCGCCGGTCAGGTCGACGCTGCCCTTCGGGCGGTTTCCCGACAGGATGACGCGCAGCCCGCGTTCCTGGCCTAGTCGCCGCGCATCGCGCTCGATCTCTCCGAGCATCGCGCGATACAGTTCGGCGCGGTCGCGCTGCAGCGCTATGATCTGCGCAGAGGTATCCGCTCGCGATTCGCGGTCGGTGCCGGCGAGCCGCGCGAAGCGCTCGGGCAGCTCCGTCGCCGCGGCGCCCAGATCGCGGCGGATCGCTTGCGCGTCGGAACCGAGCCGGT
>JAFAJV010000144.1 GCA_019235995.1 Vulcanimicrobiota bacterium | reverse complement strand
GTGGCATAGCTTCCGTTGTGAATCGAGTCGACGTATTGGGAGCCGCCCAGGCGCGTAAAGCCGTCCACGAGCACGACGAGCGCGGGCGCCATCTCGCGCCGCTCGATGAGCCGATCCGCCCACTGCAGCACGTTCGTCTCCCACGGGCGCGCCGACAGCAGCGCGGCGGCGTCGCCCGTGTAACCGTGCAGTACGTAGAGCGCGGGATAGCGCCGCGAGCCTTCCGCATCGTATGCCGAGGGACGGTACACGACGACGGGACGCTCGGCCGGGTCGCCGAGCGGATTCCCCGCGAGCGCCTCGCTGTGCACGAAACCGATCGCGACGTCACCCGCGAGGCCGAGCAGCCGCGCGATATCGGAACGTTCCTGCATGGCGATTCCCTTCGTCGCACGAAGAAGCCAGGCCTAGTGTTGAAGCGCGCGATCGATTTACGTAGCGCGATTTCGATCAACGTCATCACGATGATCGGGATCGGTCCGCTCGTGACGATACCACTCGTCGTCGCCGCGCTCGGCGGTCCGCTGGCGCTGGTGGGTTGGATCGCGGGCGCGATCGTCGCGCTCTGCGACGGCCTCGTGTGGGCCGAGCTTTCGTCGCGCTATCCGGGGTCGGGCGGCACGTACCTGTATTTACGCGAGGTCTTTGGACCGCAGCGGCTCGGCAAGGCGCTCGCATTTCTCTTCAACTGGCAGTTTCTTCTGTACGCGCCGTGCCTGCTTGCGAGCGGTTACATCGGCTTCGCGAATTACGCGGCGTATCTCTATCCGCCGCTCGGCAGCAGCACGCTGGAGCACGATGTGGCGGCCGTGGGAATCGGCGCGGTCACGATGCTGCTGCTCTATCGGCGGACGTCGCAGGTGGCATCGGTGGGGAATGCGCTCGCAATCGCTGCGGCGCTGACCGTCGCGCTCGTCGCCTGTGCCGGGCTGTCGCACGCCGACTTCTCGCGCGTCGTTGCCGGGGCGCAGCCGCTGCGCTTCGACCTCGCGTTCCTCGCGGGCTTCGGCAGCGCGCTGCTCATCACGCTCTACGACTACGTGGGCTACGCCGATGCCGCGCTCCTGGGTGACGAGGTGATTCGTCCGCGCAGGACGATCCCGGCGGCGATCGTGATCTCCGTCCTGATCGTGGCGGTTCTCTACGTGCTGTTGCAGGTCGGCGTTCTCGGAGTGGTTCCGTGGCGCTCGCTGCTCGACGCGCACGGTCAGCCAACCGCGCAGGCGCAGTACGTCGGAGCGTTCGTCGTCGAACGAACGTGGGGGCGCGCGGCCGCGCTGTCGGTGACACTCTTGGTGCTCCTCACGGCGTTTGCGTCTCTGTACGGGAATCTGCTCGGGTTCTCGCGGATCTCGTTTGCGGCGGCGCGCGACGGGGCGTTCCTCCCCGCATTCGGCCGGCTGCACCCGCGCAAAGACATCCCGCACGTCGCGTTGCTCGTCGTGGGCGGGCTGTCGCTGGTCGGGTGCCTGTTCACGCTCGACCAGGTCATTGCGTTCCTCACCGCGGGGATCGTGTTGATCCAAGGAATCGCGCAGATCGTCGCGCTGGGGCTGCTGCGTGCGCGCCGCGCGCCGGCCCCGTTTCGCATGCCGCTTTATCCGCTGCCTGCGGTCGTCGCGCTGGCCGGCTGGAGCCTCGCGTTCGTCAGCTCCGGCGCGGGCGCGATCGCGCTCGGCCTGGGATGGCTCGCGGCCGGAACCGGCGTGTTCCTCGTGGTCGCGCGCAAGCAGCGATGGTGGCCGTTCGCGCTGGTGACGGTCGCGGCGATCGCGCTGTTTACCGCACCGTGCGCGGATGCGGACGCGGCGGGATGGCCGGCGTGGAACGCGGCGCGGGTCGCGTCGGATCACGGCTATCCGGTCTTTACCGTCGACGGCCGGCCGTTCTTCGTCTACGGTGCGGCGTTCTTTTACGAGCGAATTCCGCGCGAACGCTGGCGCGACGCGCTCGTGGCGTACAAGCGGCTGGGTATCAACACGCTCGACCTCTATCTGATCTGGAACTGGCACGAGCCGACGGAGGGGGTCGCGGACTTCACGGGCTCCACCGATGGGCGGCGGGACCTCGTGGGCCTGTTGGCGCTGAGCCACCGGTTGGGATTCAAGCTGATCCTTCGCCCGGGTCCGGTCGTCCGCAACGAGTGGCGCAACGGCGGCTATCCGGCGTGGCTGCTCGAGCGGCCGGAGTACCACATGCCGCTGCACGACGTGCTCGAGGGTCGCTATCCGGCGACCGCGACGCTGCAGAACGCGCACGCCGACGCCGCCGCGGCCGAGTGGCTCGCCAACGGCACGCATCTCCACGACGCTGCCGCGTGGCTGCGCGACGTGCTGCGCGCGGCCGAGCCGTACTCGGGCGACGTGCTCGCGATCGCGCTCGACGACGACCAGGGCGCCTATCTCGATAACGACACGTGGCCTGCACCGCAGTGGCGCGCCTACATCGGTTGGCTTCGGACGACGGTGCAATCGATCGTAGGATCGCGCGTGCCGCTTTTCATCAACACCTACGAGATGAAGGTAACGGCCGCGTCGCCCGTGTGGGCGTGGGGCAACTGGTACCAGAGCGGGTCGTACCGGATCGGCGCGCACGATCTCGCCGATCTCGACTTCGCGACGGGGCTGCTGCAGACGCAGCCGCGGCTCCCGGTGATGCAGTCGGAGTTCCAAGCCGGCTGGTTCCAAGGCGCCGACGAGGGAGCGCCCCGATCGAGCGATCCGGCGAACACGGCGCTCGCGCTCGGCGAATTGCTACGCGACGGCGCGCACGGCATCGTGAACTTCCCGGTGCAAGACACGATCTATCCGCACGGTTGGGAGGCACCCTGGGCGAACTGGGCCTACGCGTGGGATGCGGCGCTGATGAGCGACCTGCGCGCCGCGCCGCGCTATTCGCCGACGCGCGAGTTCGGCGACCTCGTCGCGCGCTATGGCCCGCTGCTGGCACGGACGCACGTGGCCGCGGATGCTTCGATCGTCTGGCCCGCGAGTTTGTTCGCGCCGGGGAGCCTGAGCAACGAGGACTTCGCGACGCTCGCGAGTGCGACGATCGATCTGC
>JAFAJV010000139.1 GCA_019235995.1 Vulcanimicrobiota bacterium | reverse complement strand
GGCGTGCGCATCGGGCTGTTCTGCAGCACGCCGATGGTGGCGCTTACGCGTGCGATCGGCCGCAAGCGCGCGATGGAGATGCTGCTCACGGGCGATCCGATCGACGCTCCGACGGCTCTTGCATGGGGATTGGTCAATCGCGTCGTCGCACCGGAGCGGCTGCACGCAGAAACGCTGGCGCTCGCGCGCAAGATCGCGTCGTCGAGCCGCGACATCGTCGCAATCGGGAAGGCCGCGTTTTACAAGCAGATCGATCTCGATCTCGCGAGCGCTTACGAATACACGAGGGACGTCATGGTTTCCAACGCGTCGGAGGCGGACGCGCACGAAGGCATCACCGCATTTCTCGAAAGGCGCCCGCCGCGGTGGCGTTGAATGCCCGCCATCCGCGTCGCTCGCGCTCGTGGGCCGCAAGCGACAGGCAGCAGCGCACAAGCGTCGCCCACACCCGGTATGCGTGGCCCGACAAAAAGGGAACCGCGCATACGCGACGGCAGGGGGCTCGCCTATGGCGAGCCCTTCTGTGATCGGCGTCTGAGATCGGCAGAAGAAAGACGGCGCTGAAGCGAACTACAGGCGACTCGTGACCTTCCTTCCACCGCGAACGCGCTATGCCGCCATCGTCTTGCTCGTTGCCCTGATCGCCTCGCTCGCCGTGGCGTTCTTTCGCGCGCGCGTCGAGTCGCACGCCAACCGCGTTGAGCTGGCGATGGACTACACCGATTTCGACGCGCTCGCGCGTTCCTACGATTACAACCCCGCGGCCTTCCTCGTCGCGTTGCGCCGCGCTGGGCTGACGTCGCTCGCGCTGACCGAAGAGCTCGGGAGCAACGTGGGCTACGACGGCAAGGCATACGCGACCACGGGCGCGGCCCTGCTCAATCAGGCGCGCATCAGCCCGATCGCCGATCCCCTCCTTGCCGAGCTCGTCCGCGCGCGGCGCATCGATCGCGGCGCGGTCTACCTGCTCGTCACGGATTCGTCCACGTACCACCGGTATATCACCCAACTGGCGCTGCACTTCATGCCCAAGAGCGTGCGCGTCTTGCGCTCGACGCGTCCCTGGCTGATCGAGGTGCACACGCAGATCGATTACTTCAACGCGATCGCCCTCGGCATCCCGACCGATCAGATCGAGTTGGCGCGGCGGCTCGGACTGCTCGTGATTCCGCGGTTTCAAAATGACGAGCGATTCACGTTCCCGCAGATCGACGGCTTGTTCAGTGACGTGCTGCGCTACGACTCCAAGCTTTCCACCGTCGTTTTCTTCGGGCTGGCCAATCAAGTGGTGGGATATCCCGACCACCTGCAGGACACCGCCGACGCCTTCAGGCGCCACATCTTCAATTTCGGCTCCATCGAGACGTACGATCCGAGTCAGGTTCAGAAGGGGAACGACACGCTTGCGAAGCTGATTCCGGGACGAACCGTCCGTGTGCAGGCGATCGCCAAGACCGAGCTCGACAAGCTCAGGCTGGAAGAGGTCGTCGCCCGCTACGCCCTCGGCGTGCACGAGCGCAACGTCCGCGTCGTCTATCTTCGTCCGTGGGGGCATCAAGACGGAAACCTCTCGATCGAGGCCACCAACGTCGAGATGGTCAAGGCCATCGCCGACCAGGTCAAGGCCGCCGGATTTCGACTCGGACGCGCGACCCCGATTCCACCGTACCACGGCAACAACCGCATCCTCGTCGGCGTCGCGACGCTCGCCGTCCCGTCCATCTTCGTGATATTGCTGGAGCTCTTCGGCTGGTACGGACGCCGGCTCGCGGTCGCCGCGTACGGCCTGACGGTCCTGCTCTACGCCGCGGGCGTCTTGTCGCATCACGACGCGTTTGCGCGCTCCGTCATCGCGCTCGCCGGCGCGCTGCTGTTCGCGACTGCCGCGCTGCTCTGCCTCGTCCCCGCCTGGAACGAAGCGCCGGCGCAACGACTGGGCGCGCAGGTCGTGCGAAGCTTGGGCTGGACGCTGGTCGCTACCGGCGTCGCGCTGCTCGGCGCCCTGGTCGTCGTCGGCGTCATGAGCTTTCCGCTGGCCATGGAGGAGATCGAGCGTTTTCGGGGCGTTCGCCTCGTGCTCGGTCTCCCTCCGCTGATCGCGCTCGCGCTCTACCTCTTCGACCGGCGCTTCGGCTCGGGCGTGGAACGCCCGCGCGACGTCTTCCTGTCGCCGGTGCTGGCCTATCAGCTCCTCGCGGGCATCGCGATCGTCGCCGCGGGCGCGCTGATGCTCGTGCGCAGCGGCAACGAGAGCGACGTTTCGCCGTCGCCCCTCGAGTTGGCGCTGCGTCACTCGCTCACCGCGGTTCTCAGCGTGCGGCCGCGCTTCAAGGAGTTCCTGATCGGATTCCCCGCGATCATGCTGCTGCCGGCGCTCCTTCCGCGGCATCGCCGCGCGATCGGCTGGCTCCTCGCCCTCGCGATCGGTGTCGGCGTCGGCGATGTGATCGACACCTTCTCGCATCTGCACACGCCGCTCGAAGTCTCGATACTGCGGGTCGTCAACGGCCTCGTGCTGGGCGCGATCGTCGGCGTCGTTGCGATCTGGATCTACCGGCGCTTCCCGTCGACCGCGCCGTGATGGCACGCGTGTTGCTGTCGGGCTACTACGGTTTCGGAAATCTCGGCGACGAGGCGCTGCTCGAGGTCTTCGTCGCGCAGATGCGGCGCCGCTTCCCGGCGTCCCGCCTCGAGGTGCTCTCCAACACGCCGAACATGACGGCAGCAGCATATCGGCTAGAGGCGACGCCGCGCTGGGACTGGCGCGCGGTTCGGACGGCGATCGCGCGCGCCGACGTGGTGCTCTCCGGCGGCGGCGGCCTGCTGCAGAACGGCACGAGCCTGCGCAGTCTGCTCTATTACGCGATGATCTTGCGCGAGGCGGTGCGTGCACGCCGCAAGACGATGATCTTCGCGCAGTCCATCGGCCCGCTCGACTTCTGGGGCCGGCTCGTGGTCAAGCGCAGCTGCAAGGGTGTCGACCGCGCGACGGTGCGCGACGAACGCTCGCGCCGCCTGCTGCAGGAGCTCGCTCCGCGCACGCCGGTCGAGCGGACCGCAGATCCGGTCTTCTTGTACGACGCGCCCGACGGTAGCGGCGATCTCGCGGCGGAGGGCCTGGGGCCCGAGAGCGGCGCGTACGCCGTGATCAGCGTTCGGAAGGCGGCCGGTTTTCGCGACGGCGCGGCCGTGCTGGCGCGCGCGGTCGATCGGCTGGCGCAACGCCACGCGATCCGCAGCGCGTTCTTGCCGCTCGGCGGCGCGGCGGACGCGGCGATCTCCAGCGACGTGATCCGTTCCTGCGCATCCAACCCCGTGCTCTTGCCCGAGTGTCCGCTCGCCAACGCGGCGTCGATCGTGCGCGCCGCGCGGGTCGCCATCGGCATGCGGCTGCACTCGCTCGTGCTCGCCGCGCGCTACGCCGTGCCGTTTCTCGCGATGGCCTACGACCCCAAGGTGGCCGCGCTGTGCGAGGATCTTCAGTATCCGCTCGAGCCGCTGTGGGCGACCGGAGGGGGACGGCTCGGCGACGGCGCCGTCGACGAGCTGGTGGATCGGCTCGTCGAGCAGCGCGACGCCCTGTCCTCGCAGCTCGAGCGCCAGCGCGAGCTCGTGCAGGCCGCCGCGGCCCGCAACTTCGACGTGCTGGGAGAGCTCATGGGCGATGGCTGACGCCGTGGACTACCGCTCGACGCTGAACCTTCCCACGACCGACTTTCCGATGAAGGCGGATCTGCCCACGCGCGAGCCCGCGCGAGTCGCGTGGTGGCGGGAGCGCGGCACGTACGAGCGGCGCCTCGAGCGCAACGCACCCAATGGGCCGTGGATCCTCCACGACGGTCCGCCGTATGCCAACGGCGACCTGCACATGGGCCACTTCCTCAACATGGTGCTCAAAGACGTGTTCGTGAAGATCGCGTTGCTCGACGGCAAGTACGCGAAGTTCGTGCCCGGCTGGGACATGCACGGGCTGCCGATCGAGTTCGAGACGCTCAAGCACCTTGGGATCCAGGACTTTCACGCGATCGACCCGCTGCAGCTCCGCGCCCAGTGCCGTCAGCGCGCGCTCTTCTGGCTCGACCGCCAGCGCGAGCAGCGCGTGCGCATGGGCAACTTCGGGTTCTTCGACTCGCCCTATCGCACGATCGATCCCTCGTTCGAGGCGACGATCGTCACCGCCCTCGCCGAACTGGCCGAGCGGCAGCAGATCTACAAAGGGCTGCGCTCGACGCTCTGGTGCGTCCACGACGAGACCGCGCTCGCCGAGGCGGAGATCGAATACGAGCAACGCCTCTCCCCTTCGATATACGTGCGATTCACCGCGAACGACGAACAGGCGAAGCAGATTCGCGACGTCATGCACGCCCACGAAGACGTGCCGGTCTCTTTCCTCATCTGGACGACGACGCCGTGGACGCTTCCCGCCAACGCCGCGGTCGCACTGCGGCCCGACGCGACGTACGGGCTGTACCGTGCGGGCGACGAGGCCGTGATCGTTGCGGAGACGCTCGCGGAACGGGTCTTGGGTGAGGGACACGCGCCGGCGAAGCAGATCGGGCGGTCGCGCGGCGACGCGCTCGACGATCTGGCCGTGCGTCATCCGTTCATGGACCGCGACTCGGTCGTCGTGCTGGCCGACTACGTCGAGCTCGAGACCGGAACCGGCATCGTGCATACCGCGCCGGGGCACGGCGCCGACGACTTCGACACGGGAATGAAATACGGGCTGCCGATCCTCAACCCGGTCGACGCGGCGGGGCGCTTCACGGCCGACGCGGGTGCGTACGCCGGCATGCGGATCTTCGACGCAAACGCGCGCATCATAGAGGACCTGCGCGCGAGCGGCGCACTCTGGAGCGCGGGAGAGTACGAGCACTCCTATCCGCACTGCTGGCGCTGTCACAACCCCGTGATCTTCCGAGCGACGGCGCAGTGGTTTCTCGCGATGGATCAGAACCTGCTGCGCCAGCGCGCGGCCGACGCGATCGAGGCCGTCGACTACACGCCCGAATGGGGCCGGACGCGTCAAGAACAGATGATCGACACGCATCCCGAGTGGTGCCTCTCGCGGCAGCGCACGTGGGGAACGCCGATCCCGTCGCTGATCTGCGTCGCGTGCGGCGAAGCCGTGCTCGACCCGCGCGTCGCGCGCATCGCGGCGAAGCGCTTCGCCGAGGCCGGCGCGGACGCGTGGTGGAGCGATCCCGTCGAGCGCTACCTGCCGAGCGGCTTCGTCTGCCCGAGCTGCGGCGGCGCGGGCTTCGAAAAAGAAAAGAACATCGTCGACATCTGGTTCGAGTCCGGGCTGACGCATCTCGCCGTGCTCGGGCGCGACGGCATGCCGTGGCCGAGCGATCTCGTCGTCGAAGGCGGCGATCAGTTTCGCGGGTGGTTTCGCAGCTCGCTGGTCACGGCGGTCGCGCTCAAGGGGCGCGCACCATACCGCCACGTGATGAAGAACGGCTGGGTGAACGACGAGCACGGCCGGCCCATGTCGAAGTCGCGCGGAAACGGCATCGATGCGAAGGACGCGATGGCGCGCTGGGGCGCGGACGTGCTGCGTCTCTGGGCCGCATCCGTCGAGCCCATCGACGACGTGCGCTTCGGGCCGACCGTCGTCGATCACGTCGGACGCGTGTACCGCAACGTGCGCAACCGGCTGCGCTTCATGCTCTCGAATCTTGGCGGTCTCGACGCGACCAACATCGTCGCGCGCGAGGCGATGGAGCCGCTGGACCGGCTCGCCTGCGCCGTGACCGACGCCTTCGTCGCGCGCACCAAGGCCGCGTACGACCGTTGCGAGATTCACGACGCCTACCTGCAGATCGTCGAGTTCGAGAGCTCGATGTCCGGCCTGTATTTCGACGCGCTGAAGGACCCGCTCTACTCGCGCGCCGCCGCAGATCCGCGCCGCCGCAGCGCGCAGTCCGCGCTGCTCTACGTGCTGACGCGGTTCCTCACCGTTCTCGCGCCCGTGCTGTCGTTCACCGCCGAGGAGGCCTGGCAGTTCCTCCCGGCGTTCGTCCGCGAACAGGCGCAGAGCGTGTTCGACAGCGCCTTCGACGTCCACCGGCATCGCGACGGCGCGTTCGACGGCGATCTCGCCCTCTGGCAACAGCTGCGCTCGTTGCGCGCCCGCGTCGCCGCGGTCGCGAGCCCGCGCGACTTCGAGGCGCAGCTGCGGCTCACGGTGACGCCGGGCCTTTACAAGCGCCTCGAGCCGCTCGGCGATAACCTGCGCGAGGCGCTCGTCGTATCGCAGCTGTCGCTGCAACAGGGCGAGCGCGGCGACGGCAACGGGGTCGTCTCATTCGAGCTGCTGCCGGCCGATGGCGCCAAGTGCGCGCGCTGCTGGAAGTTCCGCCAGCTCGGTACCGATCCGGATCATCCGTCGATCTGCGCCGACTGCGCCCGCGTCGTGGACGCGCTGCAGCGGACGCGCTAACCCGAGGCGCGGTCCCGGAAAAGGGCCCACTCGCCGGCCGCGATGGCATCGCGCGCCGCGCGCATGAGCGCGTTGACGAGATAGACGTTGTGGTACGAGAGGAGCCGCGGCCCCAGCATCTCCTTGGCGCGAAACAGATGTGCGAGATACGCCCGGGAGAAGTTCGTGCAGGTCGAGCAGTCGCAGCTCGGGTCCAGAGGGGAAAAATCGCGCGTGAAGGGGGCGTTGAAGATGTTGAGCTCGCCGCCGCTCGTCATCGCGCGCCCGTTGCGGCCGCAACGCGTCGGGTACACGCAATCGAACAGATCGATGCCGCAGTCGACGGCCGCGACGAGATCGCGCACGGTGCCGACGCCCATCAGGTAGCGCGGCTTCGCCTCCGGCAGCAGCGCGGCCGTCGCACGCGCCGTCGCGTACATCTCCGCGCGCGTCTCGCCGACGGAGAGCCCGCCGACGGCGTAGCCCGCGAAGTCGAGCTCGACGAGCTCGCGCGCGCTCCGCTCGCGCAAGGCCGCATCGAGGCCGCCCTGCACGATCGCGAAACGGAGCGTTGCGCCCGAGGGCGGCACCGCCGCCGAGCGGCGCGCCCACGCGGCCGTGAGTCGCACCGATTCCTCGAGCTCCTCGCGCGACGCCGGCAGCTTCACGCACACGTCGAGCAGCATCGCGACGTCGCTTCCGATCGCCTCTTGGAATCCAATGACGCTCTCCGGAGTGAAGCGATGCTCGCTCCCGTCGAGATGCGACGCGAAGGTCACGCCCTCGTCGTCGAGCCTGCGCCGTCCCTCGAGGCTGAAGACTTGAAAGCCGCCCGAGTCGGTGAGGATCGGGCCGTCCCACGCCATGAAGGCATGCAGTCCGCCCGCTGCCTCGATGGTCTCTTTGCCGGGTCGCAGCCAGAGGTGGTACGTGTTGGCCAAGACGATCTGCGTGTGCGCCTCGCGCAGCTCCGCGGGCGTCAGCCCCTTCACGGTCGCGGCGGTGCCGACCGGCATGAAGCACGGCGTCTCGACGGCGCCGTGCGCGAGCTGCAGCCGCCCCCGTCGCGCGCCGCCGTCGAGCGCTCCCAGCGTGAACAAGTTCGCCAAGCGTCTTATCCGAACCGTTTTTACGACGCCGCGACTAACGCGCGAGCGTGTTCGTAGGCGGGGGGCGGCGCCGCTTCGAACTGCATGCGCTGCCCCGTGCGCGGATGCGCGAAAGCGAGGCGCCACGCGTGCAGCGCCTGTCCCGGCAGCTCGAAGCGCGTCTCTTTCTGTCCGTACATTGGGTCGTTGAGGATCGGATGTCCGCTCGCGGCGATGTGCACGCGAATCTGGTGCGTGCGCCCGGTCTCGAGACGAAAGATCAGCTCCGCGTGCTTCGCGAATCTCTCACGCACCTCGTAATGCGTGATCGCCGGCCTGCCCTCGGAAGCGATCGCGAACCTCAGGCGATTGCGCGGATCGCGGCCGATCGCGCCCTCGATGACGCCTCGCGGGTGCGCGGGCACGCCGCGAACTATGCCGAGGTATTCGCGCTCGATCTCGCGGCGCTTCATGGCCGCGTGCAGCGCCGCGAGGCTCTGGGCGTTCTTCGCGATCGCCAGCAGCCCCGACGTGTCGCGGTCCAGACGATGGATCAGCCCCGGACGCAGCGCGTCGCCGGGGAGCTCGCCCTCGACGTGCGCGAGCACCGCATTGACGAGCGTGCCGTCCACGGCGCCGAGGGCCGGATGCGTGACCATTCCCGCGGGCTTGTCGACGACGAGGACGTCGGCGTCTTCGTAGACCAGGTCGAGGGGGATCGCCTCGGGTGTCGCAACCAGCTCCGACGCCTGCGGGATCTCGAACTCGACGACGTCGCCCGCTTCCAGCGGACGGCTCGGTTTGACCGGTGCGCCGTTGACGAGGATTCCGCCGCTGCGCGCGCTGCGTGCGACGAGGCTTCGCGAGGCGCCGGAGAGCGAGGCGATGAGGACGTCGGCGCGCCTCCCGGCCTGCTCAGCGGTGACGACGTGCAACAAGGCTTGACAACAATAGTAACCCCACGCCGACGGTGATGCACGAGTCTCCGAGGTTGAAGATGTTCGGCCAGATGCGGTAGAAGTCGATGAAGTCGATGACGTAGCCGAAGTGCAACCTATCCACGATGTTGCCGATCGCGCCGCCGACGATCATGCCGAACGCGACGCGGACCGTACGCGAGCGGGCCGCGGTCTCGCGAAAGCTGAACCAGAACAGCACGAGCACGACGATCGCCATTCCAATCAGCACGACGGCGTTGTTTCCAAATAAGCCGAAGGCGCCGTGGATGTTGCGTTCGTACGTCCAGCGCAGGAAATGCGGAATGATCGTGCGGCACGCCGGGAAGTCGGGCACGCAGTGCGCGGCGATCCAGCGTTTGGAGAGCTGGTCGGCCCAGAGCACGACGATCGCGACCCCCGCGATGACGAGCGTGTTGACTAGGTTAGAGGCTTGGTTGCGGGACAAATTGATAAAACCATCCTGCGACGTTGAGAAATGCGTTGTTGACGAGTACGAGGCCGACCACGATCAGAAACGCGCCGGCGGCGAACTCCATCGCCGGCAACGAGCGCTTGATCCGGTTGAGCAGCGGGAGCACGGCTCCGATCGCGCCGGCCGTCACTAGGAACGGCAGCGCGAGCCCGAGGCAGTAGAACGACAGCAGCAGCGCCGCCTGACCGCTGTGCTGCTGCGACGCGATGGCGAGGATGCCGGCGAGGATAGGCCCGATGCAGGGCGACCATCCCGCGGCGAAGGCCATGCCGACGAGCCCCGACGTCCACAGGGTCGCGCGGGCGCGGACGACGTGCACGCGGGCGTCGCGCATGAGCAGCGGGATGCGGATCATCCCCATCATGTGGAGCCCGAGGACGACCACGATCACGCCGCCGATCTGGGCGATCAGCACGCGGTTCTGGTCGAGCGCTCCCCCGATCGCACTCGCGCTCAAGCCGAGTGCGACAAAAATCACGCTGAAGCCGATGACGAACGCGACGGCGTGCAGCATCGCCTGCGTGCGCGCCTGCGCGCTCGGCTGCGCTTTCAGATCTTCCAGGCTCTCGCCGGTCAGGAGCGAGAGGTACGCGGGTACGAGCGGGAGGACGCACGGCGACACGAAGGAAACGAGGCCCGCTAGGAAGGCGATGCCGGCGGTAATGTGTGTCGTCGCGCTCATCGGTTACGTCAGGTTAGGAATGCAGCACTGGTTCACCTATCCAAACATCGATCCGGTCGCGATTCATCTCGGGCCGCTGAAAATTCACTGGTATGGGATCGCCTATCTGGTGGCGTTCGTCTGCGTCTATCTCTGGATGAGCCGCCCGGCAGGGCGGCTTCGTCTTGGGCTGACGCGCGAGCAGATACAGGATTTCCTGTTTTACGCGCTGATCGGCGTGCTGGTCGGTGGCCGCACCTTCTTCGTGATCAACGACATCATCAGCATGCACGACGCGTCGTACTATCTCTCGAACCCGATCAACTTCATAGCCGTGTGGAACGGCGGCATGGCCTTCCACGGCGGCTTGATCGGCGTGCTGGTGGCGCTGTGGCTATTCGTTCGCAAGCATCCCGGCCTGAAATACGTGGTCGTCGGCGACGAGATCGTGATGATGCTGCCGGTCGGCATCATGCTCGTAAGGATCGTGAACTTCATCAACGACGAGCTCTGGGGCGACGTCTGCGTCCCGGATCATCCCTGGTGCATGATCTTCCCGGCGGCGCCGCTGGTCAACGGCGCGCAGGCGTATCGCTATCCGTCGCAGCTCATGGAGGGGATCCTCGACATCCTCACGCTTCCGATTCTGCTGATCGTCTATCGCCTGCGGCCGAAAGACGGCGTGGTCGCATGGACCTGGTTCACGCTCTACGGCATCACGCGAACGATCGCCGAGATGTGGCGGCAGACTGCGTTTAGCTGGATGGGCCTGACGGGGGGCCAGCTCTATGCGCTGCCCATGGTGCTCATTGGGGCCGTCGGCATCTTCTACTGCGCGACCCGCGGCACGCGGACGGATGCGCGGGTGGCGGCTCGCCCGTCGCCCGGATGAGCGAGGACGCCGCGCAGCGCTACCATCGGCTGCGCGACGCGATCGATCGGGAGCTGCGCGACTGCGGCCGCGAGCCGGGCGGCGTCACGCTGGTCGGCGTCGGCAAGGGCCAGCCGAGCGAGGTGCTGCGCGCCTCCATCGAGGCCGGCCTGCACGATCTCGGCGAGAACTATCTGCAGGAGGCTCGGCGCAAGTTTCCCTCCTTGCCGCCCGTGCGAAAGCACTTCGTCGGCCACATCCAGACCAATAAGGCGAGGCAGATCGCGGCGACGTTCGACGTGGTGCAGAGCGTCGACCGGCCCGAGGCCGGCCTCGCGCTCTCCAAGGCGGCGCAGGATCTCGATCGGCCGCTGCCCGTGCTGTTGCAGCTCAACGTCTCGCCCGCCGAACGATTCGGCTGTCCGCCGGCGCAGGCGCCGTGGCTCGCCGAGACGCTCCGCGGCCTGGCGGGCTTGCGCCTCGAGGGCGTGATGGCGATCGGGCCGCTCACGCAGGATCGCGGCGCGGTCTTTCGCGCTTTCGAGCTAGCCGCCAAGACGTTGGCCGCCATAGGTGGAAGTACGCTCTCAATCGGCATGTCGGGCGATTGGCGTGAAGCCTTGCGAGCGGGTTCAACGATGCTGCGCATCGGAGAGGCGCTCTTTGGCCCACGTCCGGCCAAAGGGAGGCAGGCGTGAGCATGTTCAGCAAGATCGGATCGTTCTTTTCGATCCGAGACGACGAGGAAGAGTTATACGGCGACGAGACGTCGTCGGCGCGCGTCGTGCCGCTTTCGAGCGCCGGCCGGCGCGGCGGAACGCAGGTGAGCGTCTATTCGCCGCGTTCTTATCAGGACGTCGTCGAGATCGCCGACTCGTTGCGCAACCGGCAAGTCGTCATCGTCAATTTACAGAATGCCGACCGAACGCTCTTGCAGCGGGTCGTGGACTTTACGTCTGGCGTGGCATACACCATAGATGGCAAGATACAGAAGCTCGCGGAGTCCATCTATCTCGTCGTTCCGGCCGGCATCGTGGTCAATGCCGCGGGGCTGCGCGAGTCGATGATGGCCGACGGCACTTTCGATTTCATGACCAATAGAACGTAGGACGGGGAGCGATGGAAAAGATTACACCGGTCGACATTCAGCACAAGAGCTTCAAGAAGGCGCTGCAGGGTTACGACCGTTCGGAGGTCGACCAGTTTCTCGACGAGATCATCGAGACGCTCGAGGACGAGGCGCAGCAACGGGCCGCACTAGAGGCCGAGATCGCGGACCTCAAGGAGCGCATCAGCCACTTCAAGGCGATGGAGGAATCGCTGCAAAACACGCTGGTGCTTGCGCAACGCACCGCCGACGAAGTCAAGGCGTCCGCGCACAAGGAGGCGGATCTCATTCGGGAGCGGGCGCGCCTCGCCGGCGAACGCGAGATCGCCGGTTACAACGACGCGATCGCGGAGGTGCGCCGCGAGCATCAGCGCACGGTCGAAGCGGCGGAGAAGGCGCGCAGCGAGGTGCGCAGCCTTCTGGTGACGCATCTGGCGCTGCTCGAGCGCGCCGAGGGCGCGAGCGCCAACGGCGAGCCCCAGGCGCCGACGACCGTCGAGAGCAACGCGATCGAGGAGTCGCCTCCGCCCAAAGCCGACACGACGCGCATCACGGTCTATTAATTGCTCCGCGTAGCGGTGCTGCCCGGGGACGGCATCGGCCCCGAGGTCACGCACGCCGCGGCGGCCGTCCTGGCTCGGGTCCGTGCCGACGTCGAGTGCGTCGAAGCCGCCGTGGGCGGAGCGGCGCTCGCGCGCGGCCTGCAGGCGCTTCCGCCGGAGACGCGCGCGCTGTGCGATCGCAGCGACGCGATTCTGTTCGGTAGCGTCGGCCTTCCCGAGTACGAGGGCAAGCCGCTGCCGGAGCGCCCAGAATACGCGCTCTTCTTGCTGCGCCGCGACTACGAGCTCTACGCGAACCTGCGGCCGGTCAAGGTCTTTCCGGGATTGGAAGAGGCGTCGTCGCTGAAGCCCGAGATCGTGCGCGGCCTCGACCTGCTGGTCGTGCGCGAGTTGACCGGCGGAATCTACTACGGCCGGCCCAAGGAGCAGCGCCGCGTCGACGGGGTCGACGAGGCGGTCGATACTATGATCTATCGCGCGCCGGAGGTCGAGCGGATCGCTCGCGTCGCGTTCGCCTGCGCGCGCGCGCGGCGCAAGCGGCTCACCTCCGTCGACAAGCAGAACATCCTCGAGACGTCGCGGCTCTGGCGGCGGGTCGTCGACGGCGTCGCGCGCGAGTATCCCGACGTCGCCGTCGAGCATCTGCTGGTCGACAACGCGGCGATGCAGCTCGTGCACCGGCCCGGCGCGTTCGACGTGATCCTCACGGAGAACATGTTCGGAGACATCCTCTCAGACGAGGCCGCCATCCTCACGGGCTCGATCGGGACGCTGCCGAGCGCGAGCCTCGGTACGAAAGGGTCAACGGGCCGGCAGTTTGGACTCTACGAGCCGATCGGCGGCACCGCGCCGGACATCGCGGGCAAAGACGCCGCGAATCCGACTGCCGCAATTCTCTCCGCCGCCATGCTGCTGCGCCACTCGCTCGGCGACGAACCCAACGCGGCGCGCATCGAGCGCGCCGTCGAGGGGGCGTACGCCGGCGGGCTGCGAACGGCGGAGCTCGCCGGAAAAGCGGGAGGCGCGCTCTCGACGAGCGCGTTCACGCGCGCCGTGATCGAGCGGCTCTAGACGCGCGTCGTCTCATCGGCGACCCGGCGCCCGATGAAGTCGATGAAGTGCAGCTGCAGCACCGCGTGCTCGTGCGGATGCTCCGCGATCCACGCGGATCGCCAGCGCGCGAGGGAGGCGCGCTTGAGCGCGGCGATGGCGTCGTCGTCCATGGCGATGTACTGCTGGAGGTCCAAGCTGATGATGAGCGTGTCGTCGTGGCGCAGATCGAAGCCCATGACGACGTCGGGATACTGTCGCTTGAGGGCCGCGAGGTCGTTGAGCTCGGCGGCGTGCACGCGCTCCTGCGGCGTCGGACCGCACGCCGCGAGCGTCGCGGCGAGCGCGATATTCAAGAGACGGCGCACGTCGGTCACGGTGCGGACACGATTCGGCCACGCCCGTCCGCTACCATGCGCGCATGGACGGAATTGCTTGGGCCGCAAGCGCCATGGTCGCGGCTCGCGCGCGGCTCGAAATCGCTACGGAGAATCTCGCCAACGTCTCGACCGACGGATTCCGCCGCAGCGCGGCGAGCGGATTTCTGACGGCGCACGGCGTCGCGATCGAGCGGCGCTCGGCGGCGGGCCAGGGCGCGCTGCGCCATACTGGGCGCGACCTCGATCTCGCGATCGTCGGCGAGGGCGCGTTTCGTCTGCGCGACGCCTCGGGCAGCGTCCGGGAGACGCGGGCCGGCGCGTTCGTTCGGCGAGACGACGGCACCTTGCGCGACGCGCGGGGCGGCACGCTGCTCGGAACGCACGGCGCGTTCCGAGGCGCGCGCTTCGACGCGTCGGCGCTCGGCCTTCCGGCCGCCAGCCGGGTGCAGAGCGGATTCCTCGAGTCATCGAGCGTCGACGCGATCGCGGAGATGATCGACGTGCTCGCCGCGGAGCGGTCGTTCGAAAGCGCGCAGAAGGCCGTCACGGCGATCGACCTCTCCCGGCAGAAGTCCGCCGAAGCGGCCCGCGTCAAGTAGAGGCCGCCGTCAATGGATCGCGCGCTCTTCGCGGCCGCCACCGGGATGGCGGCACAGCAACGCAACCTCGACACGATCGCGGATAACCTGGCCAATGCCGAGGTCGTCGGCTTCAAGGGGTCGGCGCAGACGTTCGGCGAGCTGGTCGCGCCGGGCGAGCCCGGCATCGGCACCGTCGCGCTCGGTGCGCGCGTGCTGTTCAATCAAGGTAAGCTCGCACGCAGCCCCGGCCCGTTCGACCTCGCGATCGACGGCCCCGGATTCTTCACGCTGACCGATTCGCACGGCCGCCTTCGCTACTCGCGAAACGGCGAGTTCTCGCGGGCCGCGGACGGCTCGTTGCGCACCGCGCAAGACCTGGCGCTCTCCGGAGTTCGCATCCCGGCGGACGCGCTCTCCGCGAGTGTTTCAGCCGATGGCGCGGTCGAGATCACTTCCGCTGCGGGTACACGCGTCGTCGGACGAGTTCGGCTCGCGGAATTTCCGGCGCCCGAGGCGATGCGCGACACGGGCGGCTCAGTCTTCGCGGCGACGAGCGAGGCCGGACGCAGGCACGACGTCGTGCCTGGATCCGATGACGGCCCGAAGCTGCGCTTCGGCATGCTCGAACAATCGAACGTCACGATCATCGACGCGATGATGCAAATCCTCACCGCGCAGCGCGCATATGAGGCGAACGCCAAGGGCGTACAGGCCGCCGACGAGATGCTGCGCATCGCCAACAACCTGCAACGTGGATAGCGTCACCACGCGGCGCGCCGGCGAGCTGTTCGAGGCGATGCTGCTCGCGCCGATTCTGCGTCCGCTGATCGCCGGCGCCGGCACCCTGGGCGACTACGAGCTCGACCTGCTGGCGCGCGACATTGCCCGGCGCGATCAGAGCTTTGCGGCGCTGATCGCGGCGCAACTGCGGGGCGCCCGTTGATCGAGGCCGTCGAACGCGAGGAACGCGTGAGGACATTGCTCCCGCTGGCGCGCAGGTTGGCACGGCGATTGAAGCGGCTCGTTCCCAATCTCGATCTGGACGATCTCGTTGGCGACGGCTGCGTGGGCATGATCCGCGCGGTCGACTCCTTCGACCCGACTCGCGGCCCAAGGCTTGAAGAGTACGCGCGCCGTCTCATCGTCGGCGCGATGCTCAACGGCGTCCGCCGCATGGATCCCGTCTCCGAGCGCGCGCGCCGCATCGTGCGCGACGGCGAGAACCGGCGCTACGCGATCGCCGCCGAGCGCGGCGACGTGCCGAGCGCTGGGGAGATGGAGGTTCGTTGTCCAGGCTATCGGCGTGCGGTCGCGGCCGCATATCGTGGACAGCCGCTCTCGCTCGACGCGCCGCTCCCGATCGGCGAGACCCTCTCGGGCAATTGGAGCGACGACCCCGGACGTATCGTCGAGGAGCGCTCCGAACGCGAGTGGCTCGCGGCGCTGATCGCCGGCTTGCCGCCGCGTCAGCGTCAGGTCGTCCTGCTGCACTATTTCAACGGCAAGTCGCTTCGCGCCGTCGGGAGACAGTTGGCGATCTCGCCGCAGCGGGCTTCCCAGCTGCACACGAGCGCGCTCGCGGGGCTCAAGCGCCTCTCCGCGCGTCAGGCACGTGCTGCGCCGCCTTGAGCCCGAGGAGAGCGCGACCGCCTTACCGCTGCATGTAGGGGCGAGCCGCTCCGAGGCGATCGTCGCGGCGGCTCCGGAGGCGGAGCTCGACACCGCACTGCTGCCGTACGATCATCCGCGTTGGGTAAAGGACGCGCTGGCGGTCTCGCAGCGGGCGCGGGACATCCTCGCCAAACTTCGTCCCGTCGCGCTGAAGGTGCTCTGTTTCTGGGATCATCGCATTCGTTCGATCGTGATCGGGGATCGCCGCGTTGACGTCGATCCGAGCGGGTGTTATCGTGCCGACGCATAGAGGCCCGGCTCTAGCGAAGGTGCGCGGCGACGGCGATCGCGACGGTGGCCGTACCGAGAAAGACGAAGGAAATCAGGCCTCGAGCGACTGTGAGCACGTCATGCACTTCGTTCATATCCGCATGCTCTCACGCGACGCTGATAATGACCGTAACGTGCGCTGTGAGTCGCCTGAATTTTTAGGCCGGCGTGAAGAGGTTCTTTCCGGTCATGCGTTCGGGGATCGGCAGGCCCATGAGCGTCAGCAGCGTGGGCGCCACGTCGCCGAGCTTGCCGCGGCCGGCCAAGCTGCCCCGCAGGCCGTTCGCGACGATGACCAGGGGCACCGGATTGGTCGTGTGCGCCGTGATCGGATTCCCGTCGGCGTCGATCTCCTCTTCCGCGTTGCCGTGGTCGGCGGTGATAGCGAGCAAACCGCCCGCGCGCAGCGTCGTGTCGACCAAACGCTGCAGGCACTCGTCCACGACCTCGACGCCCGCGATCGTGGGACGCCACTTGCCCGTATGTCCGAGCATGTCGGCGTTCGCGTAGTTCATCACGATGGCGTCGTAACGGCCGCTCTCGATCGCCGTCACGGCGGCGTCGGTGATCTCGCGCGCGCGCATCGCGGGAGCGAGGTCGTACGTGAGCACTGACCGATCGGAGGGGATCAGCTCGCGATCCTCGCCCTCGAACGCGTCCTCACGACCGCCGTTGAGGAAATACGTGACGTGCGCGTACTTCTCGGTCTCGGCCAGCCGAAGCTGGCGAAGCCCCTCGCGCGCCAAGATCTCTCCGAACGTGTCGTATTGGGGGCGCGGCCCGAACAACACCGGGTTGGTATACTCCTCGTCGTACTTCGTCATCGTCGCGAAGTACGGATCGGCATAGCGACGCGACTCGAAGACGCCGAAACCGTCGTCGTAGTAGAGCGACGTGCCGGCGTTGAACGCCGTCGTCAGCTGCCGCGCGCGGTCGGGGCGGAAGTTGAAGAAGACGAAGGCGTCGCCGTCCTCGATCGGGCGTGGTGGGCCCACGACTGTCGGGAGGACGAACTCGTCGTCCTCGTCGCGCGCGTATGCATCGCGCACCGCGGAGGCAGCGTCGTGTGCGGCGCGCTCCGCGCGACCGTTCGCGAGCAGCTCGTACGCGCGGCGGGTGCGCTCCCAACGGCGATCGCGGTCCATCGCGTAGTAGCGTCCCGTCACGCTCGCGATCGACCCGGCGCGCCCGGCGGCCGCGAGCTTGGCCTCGAGCTGCTCCACATAGCGCAGCGCCGAGCGCGGCGGCGTATCGCGTCCGTCGAGAAAGCAGTGGATCGCCATCGGCGCGGCGGCGGCGACGGCCGCATCGACGAGCGCGAAAAGGTGAGCGATCGAGCTATGCACGCGTCCGTCGGAGAGCAGCCCCATGAAATGCAGCGTTCCGCCGCTCGCCGCGACGTGCGCGATCGCGCGCTGCAGCGTCTCGTTCGTGCCGAACTGGCCGGAGCGGATCGCGGCATCGATGAGCGTGACGCCCTGCGGAACGACGCGTCCGGCGCCCAGGTTCATGTGACCGACCTCGCTGTTACCCATCACGCCGCGGGGAAGGCCCACCGCCTCGCCCGACGCCTCCAGCGTGGTATGCGGCCAGCGCTCGAGCAGCGCTCGCCAATGCGGCAGCCTGGCGGCGGCGATGGCGTTGCCGTGCTCCGATTCGCGGCAGCCCCAGCCATCGAGCACCGCGAGCACGACGGGACGGTATCCTCCGACTCCGCTCAGGATGACACCGCGTTGGCGATGAGTGCGGCGAAGCCGTCGGGGTCGAGGGAGGCGCCGCCGACTAGGCCGCCGTTGACGTTGCGCTGCTGCATGTACGCTGCGACGTTATCGGCGGTCATGCTGCCGCCGTAGAGGATCGGGGTATCGCCGAGGCCGTCGCGGCAGCCGCGGATCGTCGCCATTACGCGATCCGCCTCGTGCGGATCGCAGTTTCGTCCGGTGCCGATGGCCCAGATGGGTTCGTAGGCGATCACGAGGCGAAAGAGCTGGTCGGCGCGGACGCCGTCGAGGGCGGCGCGCGTCTGCTCGATCACGCGCCGGTCCGTTTCGCCGGCGTTGCGTTCCTCGAGCGTCTCGCCCACGGCGACGATCGGCGTCAGGCCCTGCTCGAGCGCCGTGCGCACCTTTAGGTGCACGGTGCGATCGGTCTCGTTGCAGTACGCGCGCCGCTCGGAGTGGCCGACGATGACGTGCGAGACGCCGAACTCGCGCAGCATTGGGGCGCTGATCTCGCCGGTGAACGCGCCCTCGAGCTCCCAATGCATCGTCTGAGCGCCCAGGTGCACGCGCGTGTCGCGCAGCCGCACCGACGCCGTCGGGATGGATACGAACGGCGGTGCGACGACGATTTCGATGCTCTCGGGGAGCGAGCCCGTCTTCGGCAGGAACGCGTCGAGGAACGCGGCGGTGTCGGCGGCGGTCTTGTGCATCTTCCAGTTTCCGGCGACGATCGTCTTAACGCTCAAGGGCGGCGACTCCGGGCAGCGTCTTGCCTTCGAGGAACTCGAGCGTCGCGCCGCCGCCGGTGGAGACGTGCGTTACTCCGGCTGCGAAGCCGAGCAGATGCGCCGCGGCGGCCGCGTCGCCGCCGCCGACGACGCTCGTGGCTCCGGCGGCCGTTGCCTTTGCGATCGCCTCGCCGACGATCTCCGTGCCGCGGCGGTACCCCGGCTTCTCGTAGACGCCCATCGGCCCGTTGAAGACGATCGTCTCGGCGCGCGCTATCGTCGCGGCATACGCCTGTGCGGTTGCGGGACCGATGTCGAGGATCATCTCGTCATCCACGTCGGCGATCGCGACGACGTGCGCCTTCGATTCGGCGTCGAGTGCCGGCGCGACGACGGCGTCGCGAGGAAGTTGCAGCGCGACGCCGCGTTCCTTCGATTCGGCGAGAATGCGCCGCGCGGGCTCGAGATCGTCGTCGCGCAGCGAGCGTCCGACGTTCACGCCCGACGCGGCGAGCAGCGTGTTCGCCATCCCTCCGCCGACGCAGAACGCATCGACGAGCGCCATCAGGTGTTGCAGGATACCGATCTTGTCTTTGATCTTGGCGCCGCCGATCGCGCAGACGAACGGTTTCGCCGGATGCTCGACGAGCCGCGACAGCGCCGAGAGCTCCGCCTCCATGAGGAGCCCCGCCGCGTTGGGAAGCAGGCGCGCCAGCGCGTCCGTCGATGCGTGCGCGCGGTGCGCCGTCGCGAACGCGTCGTCGACGTAGTAGTCGCCGAGGCGCGCCAATCGGCGCGCGAACTCCTCGTCGTCGCGCTCCTCCTCGGCATGAAAGCGCAGGTTCTCGAGCAGCAGCACGCCCCCGTCACGCAGCTCCGCGGCGGCGCGGTCGGCAACCGCGCCGACGCTGTCGTCGGCGAAAGCGACGCGCACGCCGAGCCGGTCGGAGAGCGCCTGCGCGACGGGCCGGAGCGAGAAGCGCGAATCGGGCTTCCCTTCGGGTCGCCCCAGGTGCGACAGGATGATCGTGCGCGCGCCCTTCTCGTGGAGCCAGCGCAGCGTCGGAAGCGCGGCATCGATGCGGCCGAAATCGAGAATCTTTCCATCGGAAAGGGGGACGTTGAGATCCTCGCGCACCAACACGGCCTTGCCTCGAACGTCGAGCTCTTCGAGCCGCCGAAAGCTCGACACCTGGGACTCAGGCCTTCGCGGGAATCTTCGAGAGCACCATCGCCGTCAGCTCGGCGAGGCGGCACGAGTAGCCCCACTCGTTGTCGTACCACGCGGCGATCTGCACGAGGTCGCCGTTGGCGTTCGTGAGCTTCGAGTCGATAATAGAACTGTACGGGTTCTTCTTGAAGTCGCTCGAGACGAGCTCGTGCTCCGTATACGCGACGTATTTGCTCAGCTCGCCCTCCGCCGCACCGCGCAGGATCGCGTTGAGCTCGTCCTTCGTCGTCGCTTTCTTCGTCTGCGCGACGAGGTAGATCATCGACACCGTCGGCGTGGGCACGCGCAGCGCGAAGCCGTCGAAGGTTCCTTTGACCTCGGGGATCGTGAGGTAGAGCGCCTTTGCGGCGCCGGTCGAGGTCGGTACTATGTTCGTCGCGGCATTACGCGCGCGGCGCGGGTCCTTGTGTGGTCCATCGAGGACGTTCTGATCGTTCGTGTACGAGTGGATCGTGGTCATGAATCCCTTGATCCATCCGAGCGAATCCACGACCGGCTTCACGGCGGTTGCCAGGCAGTTCGTGGTGCACGAAGCGTTGGAGATCACGTTATGCCGATCGGGATCGTAGTGCCGCTCGTTGACGCCCAGCACGATCGTGATGTCTTCGCCGCTCGCCGGCGCCGAGATGATGACCTTCTTCGCGCCGCCCCCTTCGATGTGAGCGCGGGCCCTCTCGGCATTTGTGAAGAGGCCCGTGGACTCGATGACGACGTCGACGCCGAGGTCGCGCCAGGGCAGCCGAGCCGGATCGCGTTCGGCAAACACCTTGACGCGTTGCCGGTCGATTTCCAGCGTGCCGTCCCGGGAGGCCACGCTGCCCTCGTACGTGCCGTAGTTGCTGTCGTACCTGAAGAGATGCGCGCACTGCTGCGCGTCGATCAAGTCGTTGACCGCAACGATTTGGATTTCCGGATGACGTTCGACTACCGCCTTGGTGAAGTTTCTGCCGATGCGGCCGAAGCCGTTGATCCCAATGCGCATGAGCGCGTTTACCTGGCCGGTTTCGCGCTCCCCTGCACGCCGCGGAGGTGGCCGGCCAGCCGGCTAAGTGCCCCAAGCCGGCCGCTGACGGTCGGCTTCGAGATCGGCGGATTGCAGCGGCGGCCGAGCTCCGCGAGCGACTCGTCGGGATACAAAAGTCGGAGTTCGGCGACTTCCCGCAACGCCGGCGTCAGCCGCGGAAGCCCGTACGCGTTCTGCAGGTATTCGACGACGCGGCGGTGCGCGGCCGCCGCCTCCGCCGAGCGCTGCAAGTTCGCGGCTTCGGTGTTGACGAGGCGATGAATGCGATTCTTCGTTTCGCGCAGCGCGCGCACGTCCTCGAGCGCGAGCACCGCGCCGTAGGCCCCGATCCGCGTGAGCAGCTCGACGATCGCATCGAAGTCCTTAAAGTACAAGACGGCGTGGCCTTTGCGCCGCGTCTGCTTGGGCGCGGCCCCGGCGCTTCGCAACATCCAGCGCAGGCGCTCGGCGATCTCTTCGCCGCGTGCGACGAATTCGAGGTGATATCCGCGCGCTCCGGCGGCGAGCGATCCGCATGCCAGGAACGCTGCGCGGACCTCGATCAGGCGGTCGCAGCGATGCACGGGTTTCGGCGGCGCCGTCGCGAGCCGCCCGGGGAGCGCGATGGCGAAGGTTGGAAGGCGCTGCAGCCGCGTTGGAGCGCGTGTCTCAATGGGATGCGACTTGCGATCCTCGAGGAGCGACCAGAAGAGCCGCGCGACCGCATTGCGGTGGGTCACGAACGCGCCGTCGGTTTTCCCGTAGAGGGCGAGGCCCGCCAGCAGCGCATGACGGCAATGCGCTTCCGGCGGCACGTCGCGCGCGAGCGCGTCCTTGATGTCGGCCGAGATCACAGCCATTCCGCGTCGTCCTTCCGCGAACCGAGGACCTCGTAGAGCAGGTCTGCCCGTACCGCCGGCGTCACGCGCAGCGGCACCTCGAGCACGCGCACGGTAACGAACTTGGTGGCGTAGTGGATCTCGAGAACGTCGCCCGGCTTGACCTGATAGCCCGGCCGCAGTGGCTTGCCGTCCTTTGTGATTCGACCATGCTCGAGGGCCTCGTGCGCCTCGCTGCGCCGTTTGGCCAGCCGCGAGACCTTCATGAATTTGTCGAGTCGCACCGGGGCGCCACATTCAACGCTCCCCACTCCTGATGCCCGCGCGTATTGACACTATCTCGATATATCGCATACTATCACGATATCAATCGGAGGAGGAGATCGTGGATATTGGTTTTTGGGGCGGCCTGCGCTCGGACAAATGGGGCCTGTACGGTCACCGCCGACGGCGACACGGGAGACGGCTGAAGCGCGGCGTCTTGAAGTTCGCGCTGCTGAAGCTCTTGGCCGACGTGCCGCGCCACGGATACGACCTCATTCGAGCCTTTCGCGAGAAGGGATGGGGCGCCGGCGCCGGCTCGGTCTATCCGATCCTGAGCGCGCTCGAGGCCGCGGGCCTGATCGTCGGCCGCGACGAGGGCGAGCGCCGAACGTACGAGATCTCCGACAAGGGCCGGCGCCTGCTCGAGGAGCACGCCAAGGACCTGGGGCGACTGTTCGACGACGACGACGAAGATGACGAGTCCGATGGAGCGGCCGATCGGCTGCGGGAGGCCGCGGGCCGCCTGATGCAATCGATCGGGCAGCTCGGGCCTTCGTCGACGCCTGAAACAATCGGCCGCGTTTGTGAGTTGCTCAATGAAACTCGCAGACGTATATACGAGCTGCTCGCACAGGAGTAGGGATCGGAGGAATGGCGCAGGCGCGAGCGGCGCAACGCCGCGGAGTCAACGTGTTCGAGGAGGGCAAGCCGATGTGGCAGATCCTTCTCGTCTTTCTCGTGCCCTTGATGCTGAGCAACGTTCTGCAGTCCGCGTCGCAGACGATGGCGAGCATCTGGATCGGCCGGCTGATCTCGACGCAGGCGCTCGGCGCGATCTCGGCGGTCTTTCCGATCGTCTTCCTGTTATTCTCGTTCGTATTCGGCGTCTCGAGCGGCGCCAGCGTGCTCATCGGTCAGGCGTTCGGCGCCGGCGACCACCACAAGGTGAAGAAGATCGCGGGAACGGTGATCGCCGCGGGCCTCTATTTGGGAATCCTCGTCGCGATCGTCGGCTTCTTCGGCTCGCCCACCATCCTGGGGTGGCTGCGCACGCCGCACGACATCATCGCGCAGTCGGACGCCTACGCCCGCGTGCTCTTCCTTTCGATGCCCGTCTTTTTCGTCTACTTCGTCTACGCGACGATCCTGCGCGGCACCGGCGATTCCACGACGCCGTTCTATGCCCTAATCGTCTCGGCGGTGCTCGCAATCGTCGTCACGCCGGTCTTCATCGTCGGCCTCTTCGGGCTGCCGAAGCTCGGCGTCGTCAGCGCCGCGGTCGCCGGCCTGATCGCCAACTCGGCGGCACTGGCGTGGCTGCTGTACTACCTCGACCGCAACGATCATGCGCTGAAGTTCGATCGCGAGACCCTGGCCGACATGCTCATCGACTGGAGCATACTGCGCGCGGTCCTGCGCATCGGAGTGCCGACGGGCATCCAGGTGATGATGGTTTCGCTTGCCGAGATCGCCGTCATCTCGTTCGTGAACCGGTTTGGTTCGAGCGCGACGGCCGCGTACGGTGCGGTCAATCAGGTGGTCAGCTACGTGCAGTTTCCGGCGATTTCCATCGGCATCTCGGCCTCGATCTTCGGCGCGCAATGCATCGGGGCGCGGCGTGAGGATAAGCTGGGAAGCGTGATTCGTTCGGCGGTGGGCCTGAACTACGTGATCGGCGGAATCATCATCGGGCTGTGCTACATCTTCGCGTGGCAGATCTTGGGCTGGTTTATCACCGACCAGTACACGCTCAAGATCGCGCACGAGCTGTTGATGATCACGCTGTGGAGCTACCTGCTCTTCGGCAACTCCGCCGTTCTCAGCGGCGTGATGCGCGGAAGCGGCTCGGTGCTCTGGCCGACGCTCAACGGCATCTTCGCGATCTGGGGCGTCGAGGTGCCCGCCGCGTATATCTTGATGCACTACCTCGGGCTGTACGGCGTTTGGCTCGGCTATCCGATCGCGTACTGCGTCGTGCTGGTGTTGCAGTTCTGCTACTACGAGTTCGTCTGGAAACGAAAGACGCACGAGCGCCTGGTGTAGGGCATTTGCAAGCGCTTCAGGCCGGCCGTTCGGTTCGCACGTATTCTATATAGTGCGCGATTAAGTCGGCGCGTCGCTCGCCGTGCATCAGCGCAATGACACGGATGGCGAGCTCTATGCCGGACGTCAGCCCTCCGGCGGTCTTGAACTTCCCCTCCTCGACGTAGCGCGGTCCGCGCACGACATGCACCTTGGGGAACGTCGCTGCGAAATCGTCGTAATAGTCGTGGTGGGTCGTCGCGCGTTTGCCGTCGAGTAAGCCCGTGCCTGCCAACACGTAGGCTCCCGTGCACACGGACATCACGACCTCCGCAGTCCGCGCCATCTCGCGAATCCATTCGAGCTTCTGCGGCGAGTGTCGCGATTGCGCGCCCATGACGATCACGCCCGGCGAGGGGGCCGACACGAATGTGTAGTCCGGCACGATGACGACGCCGCGGCCCGCTTTGATCGGCTCGAGCGTGTCGCTGACCAGATACGGCGCGTACAGCGGGTGAGCGTCCTTGTCGTCGCCAAAATTGTCGGCCCCATCGGGCGGCGGTCCACCGCTTTTCGACGCGTACATATCGGCGAAGACTTCGTACGGTCCCGCGACGTCGATGAGGTTCGAGAACGGCCCGACGACGAAGGCGACGCGGACGGCAGCGGACGGGACCGCCGGTGCTTGCGCGAGCGCTCTCCGCGGGAGTACCGCGCCGGCGAGCATGGTACTACCGATGACGATGGCGTCCTTCCGATTCATCGGTGCGATGATATCAAACGAGGCGCCCGGCGGCTTCAAAAGATATCAAAGGCGTTTCTTCGCCTTCGGCGTGACGCACGTGCCCGTCGCGCGGCACACGAGGACCGGCGCGTCGAGCGCGTCGGCGGCGCTGTCGGCGATCTCCGGCCGCGCCGCGATCACCTTGCGCGCTTCGAACTCGATGCGCCGCGAGGTCTTTCCGACCTTGACGATGCGTCCTTGCGCCTCGATGAAATCGCCGGCGTAGACCGGCGCGAGGAACTCGACGCTGTCGTACGCGGCGAAGAGCCCCTCGTCGCCGTCCAGGCGAACCAGCAGCTCCGTCGCGACGTCGCCGAAGAGCGCGAGCATCCGCGCGCCGTCGACGAGCGAGCCGCCGTAATGCGCGTCCTGTGAACCCATGCGCACGCGCAGCGTGCAGGTCAGGCCTTCGCCAGTTCCCATAGCTCCTCGAGTTCGTCAAGCGAGAGATCCGAGAGGTTTTTGCCGTCCGCGCCGGCCCGCTCTTCCATGAACGCGAAGCGCCGATAGAACTTCTCGTTCGCCTCGCGCAGCGCCGTCTCGGCGTCGATCCCCAGGGCGCGCGACAGGTTGACGAGCGTGAAGAAGACGTCGCCGAGCTCCTCGCGCACGCGCGGATCGTCTTGCGGATTCCGGCGCGCCTCCGCCAACTCGCGCAGCTCTTCCGATAACTTGTCGAGCACACCGCCGACGTTCGGCCAATCGAATCCGACGCGTGCCGCCTTTTCCTGCATGCGCTGGCCGCGCTGCAGCGCGCCGAGATGCTTCGGAATGCCGTCGAGCCGGCTCTTTCGCCGGCGGCCCGTCTTTTCGAGTGCCTTGAGACGCTCCCAGTTGCGCCACTGGGCGTCGACGTCTTCGATCACGGCGTCGCCGAAGACGTGCGGATGGCGCCGTACCATCTTATTGGAGAGTGCGTCCACGACGTCGGCAATGCTGAACTTGCCCACCTCGGTCGCAATCTGCGCGTGAAAGAGCACCTGCAGGAGCAGGTCGCCGAGCTCCTCGCAGAGGCCTTCCAGATGCGACAGCTCGATCGCCTCGACGACCTCGAACGTCTCTTCGATGAGGTACGGCACGAGCGTGCGGTGCGTCTGCTCGCGATCCCACGGGCAGCCCAGCCGCAGGCGCGCCATGATTTCGACCAGGTCATCCCAGGAATAGTGCGACGACTGCGGTGGAAGCGGCACGAGCGGCATCGTGATCGCGGCCGAGAGCGTCGCGCGGGGCACTCCGGGTAGGATCTCCGTGGCGACTTTGCGGCTCTCCAGGGTGCGAAGCAGCGCCGGAAGCCCGGGAAAGTCCGACAGCGGGTTGCCGAGCACGCCGAGCCCGAGCGCGCCGTCCCGCAACGAAGCATCGTCGAGGCGCTGCGCAAAGCGCGCGATCTCGTCGCCGCTGCCGCGCACGAGCAACGCCGGATCCTCCACCATTCCCCGGACGATCGCGACGCCGTTGCGCTCGAGATACGAGGTGAGATCCGGCGGTGCGAGCAGCACCACGGCCTTCCCGATCGCTCGGAGCGCATCGAGGGTGCCGATCGTCAGCAGTCGTGGATCTCCCGGACCCAGACCCGCGATGCGAACTAACATCTAGGAGCCTACCGTTTTCGGGGGCGCCGCGAGGGCGCCCCCGTGAAGCCGCCGGGCGGCCTACTTCGTGCTGCTGGGTGCCGGCGATGCGGCCGAGCTCGCGGCCGCCGAGGCGGTAACGGCCGGCGCGGGCGTCGGGGTCGGGAAGAGTCCGGCAAACTGCGGATCGTTCGTGACGATCGTCGCGTGCTGCTGCAGTCCGACGAGGAACGGCTGCATCAGCGGCGACTCCTTCTGCTGGCGTAGCGTGCTCATGATCTTCGGGGTAGCATCCGCAAGCGTCGCCTTCTTTTCCGGCGTCCGCTTCTCGACTTGGATGATGTGGTAGCCGAACGGCGACTTGATCGGCGGGCTGATCACGCCGATCGGCGCAGAGAACGCGTACTTATCGAACGCCGGAACCATCTGCCCCTTGCGGAAGTTGCCGAGGTCGCCGCCCTTATCTTTGCTTCCCGGATCGGTCGAATACTTTGCGGCGAGCGTCGCGAAGCTTTGTCCGGCTTTGAGGTCCGCCTCGACTTGATTCGCGAGCGCGAGGCTGGGCACGAGGATGTGCCGAGCCGTGACGGTCGCCGGCGTGTCGTACGTCGCGTGGTCCTTCGCGAACTCCGCCTTGATCTCGGCGGGCGAAATCGTGATCTCCTTTTGGAGAGCCTTATCGAGAATCAGTTGCTCGCGCAACGCAGAGCGCACGTCGGCCTCGGTAAGATTACGAGACTTCAGCATGTCGTCCCACGACGTTCCGGGGAAGGCCGATTTGATCTGGTCTTCGCGCGCGGTGATATCGGCGTCGGTGATGACGATGTTGTTGCTTTTGGCGTACTGCTCCAGCAGCATCTCCTGCACCATCTGCTGCAGCACGCCGCGCGCCATCGGGCTCGTTTCGAGGCGGCTGTTGAACGAATCTCGGCTGATCGGTTGGCCGTTCACCGTGGCGACCGCGCCGCCGCCGGAGCACGCCGCGACGGACGTGCCCAAGAGAAGGGCTGCGAGGCCCACGGTGATGCGTAGGGCTTTCGACATCATAGCTCCGTAGGAAAGTTGAGTGCGTAGGAAGCGGGGCCGACGGCCCCGCGTTACGGCGCCCTGGGTTCGCGCGCGGCCCCAGAGGTCCTCTAACGAAGACGCTCCGTGCGCGTCGGGGCCCGACGCGCCGCAGGGGGCGAGCCCTAAATCGCTTCGAGGAGCTGCCGCAACAGCGGCATCCAGCTCGCCGAAGGGCTCTTGCGCGAGCCGCGCGACGCGGGCAGATCCACGACGATCCGTCCTTCACCGAAACGAAAGCGATCCTTCGTAAGCGCCGCAAACTTCGGAACTGCCGAGGGTCCGAGCGCGAAGCCTGAACCGACGCCGAAGGTCAGGCGCTGATCGTCCACGACGACCCGCGTGACGTGCTTCTTGAGCGCGATCGCGCGCAGCTTCGTCAGCTCGACGAGATTGCGCAGCGGCTCCGGGAACGCGCCGAAACGATCGCGCACGCCTGCTTCGACTTCCTCGACCTCGGCTTCGGTTCGAGCCTTTGCGAGCTGCTGGTAGATGGCGATCTTCTGCGACACCTGCGAGATGTAGTCGTTCGGGATGAAGGCGCTCACCTTGACGTCGATCACTGCCTCACGCCGCTCCTCGAGCGAGGCCGGGGCGCCGCGCCGCTCCGCGATCGCCTCGGCCAGCAGCTCGCAGTACGTCTCGAACCCGACCGAGGCGATGAAGCCCGACTGAGCCGACCCAAGCAGGTTGCCCGCGCCGCGAATCTCGAGGTCGCGCATGGCGATCTGCAGGCCCGAGCCGAGATGGGCGAACTCGCGAATCGCCTCGAGCCGCGCCTTGGCCTCCTCCGTCAATGCCTTGTGTCCCTGATAGAGGAGGTAGCAATAGGCCTGATGATTCGAGCGTCCGACGCGGCCGCGCAACTGATAGAGCTGAGCGAGACCGAAGCGATCGGCGTCGTTCACGATCATCGTGTTGACGTTCGGAATGTCAATGCCGTTTTCGATGATCGTGGTCGCGACCAGCACGTCGATCTCTCCGTCGATGAAGCGCTGCATGACCGGCTCCAGCTCGGCTTCGCGCATCTGCCCGTGGCCGACGGCGATCCGCGCCTGCGGCACGAGCCGCTCGAGCGCGTTGCGAACGGCATAGATGGACTCGATGCGGTTATGAAGGTAATAGACTTGACCGCCGCGATCGAGCTCGGCGCCGATCGCGCGCTGCACGATCGCGTCGCTGGCCGGCACGACCATCGTCTTGATGGACATGCGGTTCTTCGGGGCCGTCTGGATGAGCGACAGATCGCGCACTCCCATCAGAGACATGTGCAGCGTCCTCGGGATCGGCGTCGCCGACAGCGTGACGACGTCCACACTCGCGCGATACTCCTTGAGGCGCTCCTTGTGCATGACGCCGAACCGTTGCTCCTCGTCGATGACGATCAGGCCCAGATCGGCAAACGCGACGTCCTTCTGCAGCAGCCGATGCGTTCCGATGATGACGTCGACTCTCCCCTCGGCGAGATCGCGTAGGATCCTCTTCTGATCCGCCTTTGGGGTGAAGCGGGAGAGCTCTTCGACACGTACCGGGAATGCGCCGAACCGCGCTCCGAAGGTGCGGAAATGCTGGTCGGCCAGGAGCGTGGTCGGCACCAGCACCGCTACCTGCTTCTTGTCGGCGATCGCCTTGAATGCGGCGCGCATCGCGACCTCGGTCTTGCCGTAGCCGACGTCTCCGCAGATCAGGCGGTCCATCGGGCGCGCGCGCTCCATGTCGGACTTCGTCGCGTCGATAGCCTTCTGCTGATCGGGCGTCGGCTCGTACGGGAACGCCTCCTCCATCTCGCCCTGCCACGTCGTGTCGGTTCCGAAGGCGAAGCCGCGCGAAAGCTCGCGTTCGGCGTAGAGCGCTACGAGCTCGTCGGCGATCTTCGAGAGCGACTCCGACACGCGCGCCTTCGTCCGGGCCCAGTCGGCGCCGCCCATCTTGGAGAGACGCGGCGCGTGCCCTTCGGCGGCCGAATACTTCGCGACCTGATGCATCTGCGTGACGGGCACCAGCATACGGTCGCTCCCTGCGTATCGCAGGTCGAGATAATCCTGCGTCGCGCCGAGGACCGTTTCCGGCCGCAGCCCGAGATATTGGCCGACGCCGTGCACGGCATGAACGACGTAGTCGCCGACGCGCAGATCGGCGAGCGTCACCGGCACGCCTTCCTTGAGTGCGCGCATCTTCACGCGTTTGGGTGGAGCTCCGAAGATCTCGCGATCGCCGAGCAGGCGGAGGTGGAGATGCGGGATCCTGAATCCGGCCTCGAGCGATCCATGGTCGACGTGCACGTTGCGCGCGCCGGCGCCGGCTTCGATCCCGGCGGCCCGCAGCAGATCGATCGTGCGCGAAACTGCGGCGCTCACGATGAAGACCGTCTCGCCCCTCGCGATCCACTCGCGCAGCGCCTGTGAAAAGAGTGCGACCTGCCGGTTGAAGTGTTCCACCGGTAGGCATTGGAGGACGAACGAGTCGATGACGCGTGGCACCCAGTCGTTCGACGTCCCAGCCGGCTCGATCGCGCCCGGCAGCAGCAGCGCGGCGTGCCGCGCGATCGATGCGCCGACGGCGTACAGCGATGCCGGCGGCGCGGCCGAGTGCGCGAGGAGCGTTTGCGCGGCCTCTTCGTCGGCGAGCAGCGTATGACGCTCGCGGGCGCGTTCCTCGTCCAGCGCTCGCGCGGTGGCGCCGACGGTCGCCGGCTCCTCGAGCACGACCATCGCCTCCTCCGGGAGGTAGTCGAAGATCGTCGCGTCGCCGTCGACCTCGTCGGCCCACGGCGTGACGTCGAGATGGTCGATCGTCTCGCTGCTTCTTTGCGATTCGATCGCAAACTCGCGCATCGACTCGACGGCATCGCCGAGGAACTCGATTCGTACGGGCGCTCGCGCGGTCGCCGCAAAACAGTCGACGATCCCGCCGCGTACTGCATATTCGCCGACGGCGCTGACCACGTCGCAGCGCGTGTACCCTAACGCGAAGAGGCGTTCTTGGAGCCGTTCCCAGCCCGGTTCGTCGCCGGTACGCACGACGAAGGACGAACGCTCGAATGCCGTGCGCGCCGCCAAGCGCTGGCGAACTGCGGCAATCGGTGCCAGAACGACTCGCGGCCGGCGCGCGATCAGGTCGGCGAGCAGGGTCAGCCGCGCGCTGCGCTCGGAGGGACTCTCGATCGCGCCGAGCGCCTCTTCGCGGGAACGAAGCAGTGCGACGCAATCGGCGCGTTCACCCAAGTAATAGAGCAGATCGGCGAAGCTGCGCTCGGCCGCATCGGGGGTCGGTACGACGGCCAGCAGCGTCCCGCCAAACTCCTTCGCGAGCGCGGCGAGCAACGCCGGACGCGCGGGGCCGATCGTCTCATGCAGCGCGTAGGCGCCCGGCTTGGGTCCCGGCAACGCCCGCAGCGCACGCAGTCGTTCGAGCACGTCGCGCCATGCCCGGCTTCCGTTCAGCGCGGCGAGTGCGTCTCCGGCCCTCGCGCCGGCCTCCTTGAGCAGCGTCGTCATCTGGGTCGCCCATTATACCAGCCCCGGGGCAGCAGCAGCAGCAACGGAAGGGATGCGGCGACGCCGAGCGCGACGCTGGCGCCGGCAGCCGGCTGGCCGACCGCGTCGGGCACGTAGCGCAGCAGCGAACTGAATGAGAGCAAGATTGCCGCCGTCGCGATGCGCGTGCGCGGTGCGAGAGCGGCGAGCGCAATGAGCCAGATTCCGTACCAGGGATATGGATTCGGAACGAGCACCCACGCGCCGATTCCGAGCCACAGCCACCCCTCGTTGTCGCCACGGCGCAGGCGCACGTATCCGGCGACCATCAGCGCGACGCACAGCGCTCCGGCCGCCGCCAGCGCAGCGATAGGACCGAAGATCGCGGCAGCCGCCTGCAGCGACGCTTGGGGGGCGTACTGTCCGTGCGGCGCCAGGCGCGTGCCGATGCCGAGGATGAGTGGAATCGAGAACAACACGACGAGCGCGATCCCCATCGCCGCGCCGAAGAGCGCGCGGCGATGGAGCGCAGCGAGGGCGACCGCCGCGACCGCGGCCGGCGATTTGATGAGGCCCGAAAAGGCGACGATCGCCGCGCCGACGCCGAAGAATCCGCGCCGTGCCACGGCGAAACCGGCGAGAACGACCGCGAGCGCGATTGCGTCGTTGTGCCCCTCCGCGGCGCACCAGATCGCGGGGGGATTCAACACGATTGTCGTCGCGGCGAGCATCTTTCCCGCACGATCTCCGCCGTAGGCCGCGTACGCCAGGGGTGCAATGAGCAACAGCGCCGCCGACGCCGCGAGGCGCAGACCGTCGAGCTGCGCGAGCGTTCCAAGCGGCGCGAGCGCCTCGACCACGGCGCGCGCCAATGCCACGAATGCCGGCCCGTAGACGCAGATCGGAAAGGTCGACGAACTCCATTGCCACGCCGCGTCTCGGAGCAGCGCGTCGTGCATGTTGGCCGGAGCATGCGCGTACGGACTGAGTCCGAGGCGGGCGAGCTCACCATAGGCCGCATACGCGTACACGTCGCTCGAGAAGAGCAGCGGCGAGCACCATGCGGCCGCGAGCGCGGCGGCGGCGATGCCGGCGACGGCCGGCACGGACAACGCGGACGCGCGCGCGAGCGCGTATGCGTAGGCCATGCCCGCCGCGGCGATCGCGAGCAGCAGGATCGCGAGCGGAAGCGCGCCGTGCGCGCCCCAGTTCGTCACGACGAGGAGCGGCTGGGCGGCCGCGTTCACGCGCGGGTGCTGCGTGCCGCCGCGGCGATGCCCACCAGGAGCCACCACGCGCCGCCGACCTTCGGATAGAAGACGAGCAAATCGACGAATTGATGCAGCGCGAGTGCGACGGTGGCCGCGACCGCGGCCACGACCCAAGGCGATCCGTTGCGCAGGCGCGCCATCGCGCCGTTTCCCAACAGCGCGGCGAGGATCGCGGCGACAAGTGCGACGGTCGCGCACAAGAGCACGATTCCGCCTTCAGCCAGCGATTGCAAGTACCAGCTGTTGGCGTGCGTGCGCACGCCGTACACGCCGTAGCGCGGCAACTCGAGCTCGAAGTTCCCCGCGCCGACTCCGAGGAGGGGATGCTCGCGCCACATCCTCCACGCCGCCGCCCACAGCTCGCTACGGTTACCGACGCCGCCCGCGTAGAGGCTGGGCTGCAGCGAGACGCGCAGCACCCCTGGAGTGTGCGCATACACGGCCCACCAGGCGGAGCCGAGCGCGCCCGCCGCAAGCCCGTAGAGCGCTGGTCGCAGCGCGCGCCATGCCGCCCTACCGGTAACGGCGGCCAGAATCGCCGCGACGACTGCGAGTCCGAAGAGGCCTGCGCGAGAGAAGCTCAAGACGTCGGCCCATACGATCAGAAAAAGGGCGGTCCGAACCGCCGCGCTTGGCCGCGCCACGGCCCATGCGCCGAGGCTCGCGGTCGCGATCTCGCAGTAGGCCGAGAGTTGATTCGGTCCCTCGAGAACGCCGGCGATGCGCGGCACGATCGCCGCCCCAATGTAAAGTCCCGACGGCGCGCCGGCGATTTCTTGCGCGAGCGCGGTCCCGGCGACGACGATCGCCGCGACGGCCGTCGCGGTCAGGAGCGGTGCGTCCTCGGGATCGACGCGATAACAGCAGAACGCGGCGACGAAGACGCCGGCGTACTCGACCGCCTTGAGCGTCTCGCGCACTACTGGGCCGCGGTGCGCCGCATCGGCGATCGTCAGCGCGGTTGCGATGCAGTAGAGCCCCAGCGCGCCGAGAAGTAGCGGGGCCGGCCGCTCGCGCAGCGCCGTCGCGGCGCGGGAATAGGTGGAGAGGCCGAGCAGGACGCCGAGCAACACGACCTTTGGAAGCGTGATGCTCGTGCCCGCGACCTCGTGCGCGAACGCAAACGGCGTCGCCAGAATCAGCGCGGCCAGCCCGTACGCCGCCCGCCGCGACGTCACGAGCGCGGCGGCGACGAACGCCGCGACGAACAGCGCGGCCGACGGCGGATCGAGTGGAACGGGCGTAACGAACTGGTCGACGACCGGACGATAGACCAAAGGAACCTAGGACCGTTCGATGTCGCTGATCAGGTAGAGCGGGCGCCCTTTGACCTCGTCGTAGACGCGTCCGAGGTACTCGCCCAAGATGCCGAGGCTCATCAGCTGCACGCCGCCGAGGAACAGGACCGCCACGATCGTCGAGGCCCAACCGGGCGTGTATCCGGGCGGCTTGAGACTGAACAGCTTGAACGCGATGACGATCAGCGCGTAGACGAACGCGATCGCACTCACGGCGAATCCGAAGTACGAAGCGAAACGCAGGGGGATATCCGAGAACGACGTGATGCCGTCCATCGCAAAGCGGATCATCTTCGGAAGCGGGTACTTTGTCTTGCCGGTGTGCCGCACGTCGCGATCGTACTCGACCGCGACTTGATTGAAGCCGACCCAGCTCACCATTCCGCGAAGGAAGCGATGCCGTTCCGGCGAGCGGCGCAGCGCCTCGACGACCCGCCGGCTCATCAATCGGAAGTCTCCGGTGTCCAGCGGGATCGCGACCTTGGTGAGGCGCTTGATGATTCGGTAGAACGCGCGCGCCGTCACGACCTTGAACCGGCTCTCGCCCTGGCGCGAGCGGCGCACGGCGTAGACGACGTCGTAGCCTTCGCGCCACTTGCGCACGAAGGCGTCCACCAGCTCCGGCGGGTCTTGCAGGTCGCCGTCCATGAGGATGACCGCGTCGCCGCGGGCGATCTCGATGCCGGCAGTCGCGGCCAGCTGGTGTCCGAAGTTTCGGGAGAGGTTCACCAGCACGATGTGCGGCCTCCGGCGCATCTGGCCGCGGATCGCCGCGAGCGTGCCGTCGGTGCTGCCGTCATTGACTAAGACGATCTCGAAGTCGAAGGCGCCGGCGAGCCTGTCCGTCAGCGCGCCGACGCGCTCCAACAGCGGCGCGACGTTTCCTTCCTCGTTATACAGAGGAACGACGACGCTCAGGACCGGATGCGCGGAATCGGCCACGCCGCCAAGCTTCAACGCATTCGGCATGTCATCCTGAGCGCGGCAAGAAGCCTATGCCATGCGCACAACCGGGTGGGCCGCGTGCATCGCGCTGGCATTCGTCGCGCTGGCCAGCTGCAGCCATGGCACGCAGACTAAGACCCAGCCGGCCGCTAGTGCCACGGCGTCACCGGCGGCTACCGCCGCCGCGACGGCGCCCGTGATCACTCCTAGGCCCGCCCCGTCCGGACGCCCGACGGAAGCCGCCGCTCCGCGCCTTACGCACCCGGTGCCGAGGGTGGCTCCCGACGCCGCTCCGCAGATCCTCGCAATCGCGGTGAGCGAGACGACCGTTCGGCCGGGCGACCGCGTTTCGGGCAGCGTCGTTACGAGCTCGAACGTCGCAAGCGTCGAGGCGCGCATCGGCGGCTATGCGATGTCGATGTCGAAGACCGGCGTCGGCCGATTCGCCCTGACCTACACGGTCGCTCCGCTGCCGTGGTTCGTGCGCGGCAACTTCACGCTGCAGGTGATCGCACGCAACGCACGCGGCGACGCCGCGACGCGAGCCATCCCCCTGACCGTGCGATAAAGACCTCTTCAGACGTTCCCTAGGGAAGCGGCGGTGGCCGCGGCGACGGTACGCTCGGCGGAAGGTTCGGGAACGGCGCCGGATTGTAGGGCGTGGGCATGATCTGCGGCTGCACCTGGTTGACGCCGCCGTTGACCTGATCTTGCCACGCGGTGACGGTATCGTGAACGACGCGGACGTCGGCATCCGGAACGACGAGGTCGCGCGGCGCGCGCTGCAGGCCGTTTTGTGCGAGCTCCGCCGATTGGAACGAGCCGCGGTCGTAGAGATAGCGGAAGATCGTCCCCGACGGATAGCGGCGCGTAATCTGGTAGTGCAGCGCGTCAACCCTATCCATCGGAATCGCCTGCGCGTTCCAGCCGCTCTGGTCCGTGGTGATGTACACGGCCGACGTGAAGGGCGTGATGGGGGGCACCTGCACGATGAACGTCACGAGCACCGGTCGCCCGCTGAAGCGCTGCGTGGGCAGCGGCGTGCCGTTCGGGCCCGGCGTCGGCGCGTAGCCGAGCAGATCCGGATTGGGCGCCGGCGTCGAGGCTGCCACCGCGAAACGCGCGACGTCGGCGAAACTGCCTTGAGGCGGAAGCGGATCCCGCGAGAGATCGAGCTCGGTCACGGTGCCCGACGCGTCGAACGTCGCGCGGGCCCAGATCCGCGGCGCCGGCACGAGCGCAGTGGCTCCGCCGGTCTTCGCGTCGTGGATCACGACGCTCGGCGCGACCCGAAAGCCGTCGCCGGTCGTGAAGAAGACGTAGCCGTCCTGGTATGCGAGGAGCTGTCCACTGACGACGACGTTGGAGCCGGCGGCGAGCAGCAAGATCGCCAGGCACGCCGCCGTGACGGACCAGATGCG
>JAFAJV010000067.1 GCA_019235995.1 Vulcanimicrobiota bacterium | reverse complement strand
TCGGGTCAGCGGACGCGCCAGCCAGCAGGCGACGAGGGACGTGACGACGCGCCGCTTCGGCCAGTTCGCGATCCCGCCGCCCGCAACGTAGCGGCTCCCAACCGCCAGCCCGTACTCACCGGACTCCAACGCCTTGACCATCCTCGGCAACGCGTTGATGTCGTGGCTGAAGTCCGCATCCATCGCGCCGAGTGCCGCCGACTGCGGTCGCGCCATCTTCCATCCCTCGATGACCGCGCTGGAGAGGCCGAGCTTGCCGCTGCGATGCAGGCAGCGCACGGGCAGCTCACGCGAGAGCTGCTCGACCACGTCGCCCGTCCCGTCGGGAGAGTTGTCGTCTACTACGATGATCTCGCCATCGAGAGCATTGGCCTCGAACGTCGCGTTTAGTGCGCGAAGAAGCTTGCCGATTCCGGCAGCTTCGTTGTAGGTGGGAATGACGATCGAAAAGGGTAAGGGCATGCCGAATCGCTGCTTCTACGACGTTAGGGCCCCAATCACCGCCAACAGAACGATCGCCGCCGTATCCGTACGCAAGATGCGAGTACCCAGCCACACCAACCTCGCTCCTCGGCTCTCGGCGAGCTCCGCTTCAGCGTGCGTAAAGCCCCCCTCGGGACCGATGATGATGAGCACGCGTCCCGCGTCAGGCAACGCCGACGGCAGCCGGTCGCGCAGCGGCTCCTTCGGCGCCGTCTCCCACGCGAAGAGTACGGCCGAGTAGTCTCCGAAGCGTCCCGCGAGCGCTTCGAACTCGACCGGCGCTGCGACGGGTGGGACCGCGCGTCGTCCGCTCTGCTGTGCGGCGCTACGCGCAAGCCGCCGCCAGCGCGACAGCTTCTCGGCGCCGACGTCGCGGCCGATGCTGCGTTCCGAGTAAAACGGGAGAAACGCCGCGGCGCCCAGCTCAGTGCACTTCTCGATCACGAAATCCATGCGCCTCCCCTTGGGGACCGCCTGCGCGACTTCGATGTCCAGCGCCGCGGCCGAACGCGAGGTCTCGGCGAGACGCTCCACGGGCGTCGCGCGCACCGTAGGTCCGCTCTCCTCGACGACGGCGCCGAACGCGCTGCCCGTGGAGTCAATGACTTCGATGCGGTCTCCGGCGCGCAGCCGCAGCACGTGGGTAATCTTGTGGGCGTCGCTTCCGGCAATCTCGACGGCGACGCCGATCGCACTGCGACCCTCGACGAAGAATCGGCGAGCCCCCGTCATGAGCGTCGCGACACTAGTCGGGACGAAACGCGTCCTTCACGCGCTCCAAGAACGTGCGCTCTTCGATCGCGTCGCCGCCCGCGCGCGCGTACTGCTCGAGGAGATCTCTCTGACGGTTGTTGAGCTTCGTGGGAACGGCAACGTGAATCGTCACGTGATGATCGCCACGCTGACTGCCGCGCACGCTCGGCATTCCGTAGCCGCGGAGCCGCAGCCTCGTTTGGGACTGCGTGCCGGGTGCGATCGAGACCTCGACCTCGCCGCCGAGCGACGGGACTGCGACCGTAGCGCCCAGCGCTGCCTGCGGAAAGCTCACCGGCACGTCGACGAACGTGTCGCGTCCGTTTCGCGTGAAGAGCGGGTGCGCGGCGATGCTCAGGTAGACGTAGAGATCGCCGGGCGGTCCGCCGCGGCTGCCCGCTTCGCCGTTACCCGCGATGCGGATGCGGGATCCGTCGTCGACTCCGGCGGGGATCTCGACGGTCAGGCGCGTCTGGGTCTCGCGCCGGCCGTGACCGCCGCAAACCTCGCAGGGGTGTGGAATCACGTGCCCCTCGCCGCCGCAGCGCGGGCACGCAGACTGCGTAACGATCTGGCCAAGCGGCGTGTGGCGAACGCTCTGCGCCATCCCGCTTCCACCGCAGCGATCGCACGCCACCACCACGGTTCCCCGCCGCGCGCCGCTGCCGTTACACGCATCGCACGCAGCGGGCCGGTCGAAGACGATCTCTCGACTGCTCCCGGTATATGCGTCCTCGAGCGAGATCTCGACGTCGTAGCGGAGGTCCGCGCCACGCTCGGGGCCCGCCCGGCGGGGCGCGGCGCCGCGCATGTTACCGAAGAACATGTCGAAGATGTCGCCGAACGATCCCCCTCCGAACCCAAAGCCGCCCGGACCGCTCGCACCGTTGCCGACGACGCCGAAGCGGTCGTACTGCGCGCGTTTGTTCGGATCCGATAGCACCTCGTACGCCTCATTGATCTGCTTGAAGCGGTGCTCGGCGCTCGACTTATCGTGCGCGACATCGGGATGGTGCTCGCGCGCCAACTTGCGATAAGCTCGTTTGATCTCGTCCCCCGATGCGTCCGCCGCGACGCCGAGGATCTCGTAGTAGTCCTTGGTGGGCACTCTTAGGTCTCTGGTATGTGTTCGACGTCCGAGAGCCGCTGGCTCAGGCTTTCCGCGGTGCCGGTCGCGAGCGCCAGCAGCCGCCCGTACGGCATGCGGCGCGGCCCGAGGATCGACAGCATGCCCAGCGCATGCGTGCCGAACCGGTAGGGCACGGTTACGACCGAAAGATCGGACAACTCTTCGCTCCCAAGCTCGTGACCGATCTTGACGCTGGCCGCATCGGAGTTCATGGCGTCGGCCACGATCTGATAGAGCGTCTTCTGTTCCTCGACGATACGCAAGATCGACCGCAGTTTGCGCAGATCTTGGAACTCGGGCTGGTCCAAGAGGTTCTGCGCACCGGCGGCCGCGATGGTCGGCTGCTCGTTCGAGCGAGCCGTGACGCACGCCGCGACGACGGCGCCGCGCAGGTCGTCCGAGACGCCGGCTTCGCGCGCGGCGTGCGCGATCTCCGTCTCGGTGACGTCGCGCAACGGATGATTGGCGAGACGCGCGTTGAGCGCATTAGAAAAACGGGTGAGATCGTCGGGTTGGACCTCGGCGCCCAGCTCGAACAAGCTCTGCGCGGAAACGCCGAGGGACGTCACGACGACGGCGACTCCGGTGTGCGGAGAGAGCCAGATCAGCTGGACGTGCTTGAAGCGCTGGACCTCCTGCTGCGGCTTCGTCACGAAGGCGAGGTTGTTCGAGAGCCTCCCGAGCAGATGCGTCGTGCTATCGATGATCTCGTCCAGCTCCCGCGTCGCGTCGCAGAGTTCATCGTGAATACGGCGACGCTCCGTCTCAGTGAGCTCCTCGGGCGCCATGAGCTGGTCGACGTAGGTGCGATAGCCGGCGTCCGACGGAATTCGCCCGGCCGAGGTGTGGGGCTGGACGAGGTAACCCCCGGCCTCGAGCTCGGCCATCTCGTTGCGCACCGTAGCCGAGCTGACGCCCAAGTTGTACTTTTGGGTGAGCGAGTGCGAGCCGACCGGCTCGGCGGTGGCGATGTACTCGTAGACGACGGTCGCGAGGATGTAGGCCCTCCGCTTGCCCAGCCCGGTGCTATCTATCACCGCCCTACTGTAGCACTCCGGCCTCGGGAGTGCTAGCCGAGCCGGAAGCTTGCGCCCGCTCGATTGCATCCTGGAGCTCCTGCCAGCTCAGTCCGCCGACGGAGACGTAGCTGACGGCCCCCGCGGGATCGAGGACCAGCGTGATGGGCCACTTCTCGACGGAGTAGACGCGTGAGATGGCGCCGCTCGTGTCCTCGACGAGGGGCAGCTCGATGTTGCGCGCGCGCAGGTAGCCGGCGGCGACGTTGGGCAGCTCGTCGGAAATCGTCACGATCGCGAGGCGGTCGCCGAACATCTGCTGTGCTCGCACGAAATCGTCGAGCTCCTCCGTGCACACGTGACACCACGTCGCCCAGAAATTGATGACGACGACTTTCCCACGAAGGTCGGAAAGGTATCTCGTGCCGTGCGCGCCTGGTATCGCGAAGTTGGGAGGCGGCACGTCGTAGCGGATCGTTGCAAGGCCCGTCGCGACCGCGGTCGACGCAGCAAGAAACAGTGCGGGTAACATCTTTATCTAGTGGTCAGAAAGCTTCGGCAGGCATGAGTGCGCGGCCTAGGTAACTCGCTCGAATGAGCACGCCAGCGATCGAGGCGCTCTTCGAAGAGAGCCGACGCTTCCCGCCGCCCCCCGAATTTGCCGCCCAGGCAAACGCGACGCCGGACATCTACGCCGAGGCGGAGCGTGACCCCGAAGGCTTCTGGGCGTCCTGGGCGCGGCGCCTCGAGTGGATGAAGCCGTTCACGACGACGCTGGAGTGGCGCGCGCCCTTCGCGCGCTGGTTCGGAGACGGCGAGCTCAACGTCTCCGTCAACTGCTTGGACCGCCACGTCCGCGCGGGGCGCGGCGACAAGATCGCCTATTACTACGAAGGCGAGCCGGGCGACCGGCGCACGATCACGTACCGCGAGCTGCTCGACGACGTGAACAAGTTCGCGAACGGATTGAAGGCCCTCGGCATTCGCAAGGGCGACCGGGTCGCAATCTACATGCCGATGATCCCCGAGTTGCCGGTGGCGATGCTCGCTTGCGCCCGCATCGGCGCCCCCCATTCGGTGATCTTCGGCGGCTTCTCGCCGGAATCGATCGTCGACCGTGTCAACGACGCCGAGTGCGTCGCGCTCATCACGGCGGACTTCGGCTGGCGCCGAGGCGGGAAGGTGCCGCTGAAACGCAATTGCGACATCGCGATGGAACGGACGCCCTCGATCCGGCACTGCATTGTCGCGAGGCGCGTCGGCGACGACGTCTTCATGCACGAGGGACGCGATCGCTGGTGGAGCGAGGTCGTCGCGGGGCAGCCCACGCAATGCGAGCCGGCACCGATGAATGCGGAAGATCTGCTGTTCCTGCTCTACACCAGCGGAACGACGGCCAAGCCCAAGGGCGTCAAGCATACGACGGCCGGGTATCTCACGCACGCCATGATGACCCACAAGCTCGTGTTCGATTTGAAGGAAGAGCGCGACATCTATTGGTGCACGGCCGATATCGGGTGGGTAACGGGCCATTCCTACATCGTCTACGGGCCGCTCGCCAACTGCGCGACGAGCGTCATGTACGAAGGCACGCCCGACTTCCCCGACAAGGACCGGTTTTGGGAGATCGTCGAGCGCTATCGCGTCACAATTCTCTACACGGCGCCGACCGCGATCCGGACGTTCATGAAGTGGGGGACGGAGTATCCCGCGCGGCACGATCTATCGTCGCTGCGGCTGTTGGGAACGGTCGGCGAGCCGATCAATCCCGAGGCGTGGATCTGGTACCGCGAGTGGATCGGCGGTAATCGCGTGCCGGTCGTCGACACGTGGTGGCAGACCGAGACCGGCGGCATCATGATCTCGCCGTTGCCCGGCGCCACCACGCTCTTGCCGGGCAGCGCGACGCGGCCGCTGCCCGGAATTGCCGCGGATATCGTCAACGACCGCGGTGAGCCGGTGCCCCCCGGCGGAGGCGGATACGTCGTGCTTACGCGCCCGTGGCCGGGCATGCTGCGCGGTATCTGGGGCGACGACGAGCGCTACGTCCAGACGTACTGGTCGAAGTTTCCGAACGTCTATTTCGCCGGCGACGGCGCTCGCCGCGACGGCGACGGCAACTACTGGTTCATGGGACGCATCGACGACGTGATGAACGTAAGCGGCCATCGCATCTCGACGACCGAGGTCGAGAGCGCGCTGGTCGACCATCCGGCCGTCGCCGAGGCCGCCGTGTGCGGCAAGCTCGACGACATGACCGGACAGGCGATCTACGCGTTCGTGTCGCTCAAGGGCGATCGCGCGGACTCGGCCGAGCTGGCCGACGAGTTGCGCGACCATGTCGGCGCGCGTCTGGGAAAGTTCACGCGGCCGAAATACATCACATTCACACAGGAATTACCGAAGACGCGCAGCGGCAAGATCATGCGGCGCCTGCTTCGCGACATTGCGGAGGGACGTACGCTCGGGGACACGACCACGCTCGCCGACTCATCGGTCGTCAAGGAGCTCCAGGAGCGCGCAAAGGTCGAGGTCACGCAAGAAGACTAGCGCTCGAAGAACGGGTCCAAGTCGTCCAGGTGCTCGATGCGCGTCGCGGGCGGCAGCGTCGCCAGGATCGTCGCGCCGTAGCGCGTCGAGGCGGCGCGGCCGTCCAACAGTGCGACGAGACCGCGATCGCTGCGGCTGCGAATCAGCCGCCCGAAGCCCTGCTTGAGGCGCACCGTCGCAGCGGGAATCATGTAGTGCTCGAACCCATCGAGGCCGCGCGCCTCGAGTGCTCGTACCCGCGCCATCACGAGCGGATCGCTTGGGGATGGGAAGGGCAGGCGATCGATGATGACGCACGAGAGCGCGTCGCCGACGACGTCGATGCCCTCCCAGAAGGTCGCGGTTGCGAACAGCACGGCGCCCGGCGTCTGACGAAACCATTCGAGCAGGTAGAGGCGCGGCATCTCGCCCTGAAGCCGGACGGGATAGGCGAGACGTTCGCGCACCAGCGCGTAGACTTCGCGCAGCCGCGCGTGCGACGTGAACAGCACGAAGGCGCGCCCGCCGCTGCGGTCCAGGCATTCCTCCACGAGCGGCGCCGCTCGTCGCGCGAACTCCGACGACTTCGGATTCACGTCGACCGGTGCGATGAACAGCCGTGCCTGATTCGCGTAGTCAAACGGCGACGGCGCGATAAGCTCCTGCGCGTCGTCGATGCCGAGCGTCCGCCGAGTGAAGCCGAACGACTCGTCGGTCGAAAGCGTCGCGCTGGTGAGGACGACGCTGTGCGTGCGCGCGAACAGCGTGGCGCGTAAGAACTCGGCGATTTCGTGTGGCGCACATTTCACGCAGTAGCCGCCGTCGGAGTCGGTTCGCTCGACCCATGCGATCGTTTCGGGCATCCCGGCCTCGACGCGATCGATTACCGCCTCGTGCGCGAGCACGTTGCGCAACGCCAGGTCCCGCCGGCGCTCCCCCTCCGCCTCGTTTTCTAGGCGCCGCTTCAGCGCATCGTGCCAGTTGGCATAGAGCCAATTCTCCAAGCGGTAGAGCGTCTCGCGCAACGATTCCAGGGCCGGCCACGCGGCGTCGTTCGCCGCAATGGGATACCGGTCGCCCGGGACGCGCGCCAGCGCCGACACGAGCCCGCGAACGCCCGCATCGAGCTCCGAATCGAAAGAAGACGGCAGCTCGTAGAAGCGATGCAGCTTACGCAGCATGCGCCCGACCGTCGCGCCGGAGAGCACGGCGGTGAGCGCGTCGGTCGCCCAGCGCTCGCACTGATGCGCCTCGTCCAGCACGGCGACGTCGTACGCCGGCAACAGACCGCCCCCGCTTGCGAGGTCCAAGAAGAAGAGGGCGTGGTTGACCACCACGAGGTCGGCGTACTTCGCCTCGTCGCGCTTCGTGAAGAAAAAGCAGTCGCGAAAGTGCCTGCAGAACTCGCCGACGCACTCGTCCGCGTCGGCGTCGAGCTGCTCCCACTCGTGGGCGGGCGGCTGGAAGCGCAGCTCGGCTCGGTCCCCGCTGGGCGTGCTCGCGCCCCAATCCCACATCCGCTGCATCGATTGCGACGGCGCGATCAAGCGGTCCGATCGCATCAGCTCTAGCTTCTGACGGCAGAGGTAGTGGCTGCGCCCCTTGAGCAGCGTGACGCGGACCGGCATGCCGAGGGCGGATTCCACGAGCGGGATGTCCTTGTGCACCAGCTGCTCCTGCAGCGCGATCGTGCCGGTCGAGAGCACGATTTTCTTGCCGCTGCGAATCGCCGGCACGAGATATGCCAGCGATTTCCCGACGCCCGTGCCGGCCTCGACGATCGTGTGCACCCCCTCGAGAATGCCGCGCTCCACGAGCTGCGCCATCTGCAGCTGGCCGGGACGCGGTTCGTAGCCGGCGAGTGTCTGCGCGAAGGGACCGTTTTCTCCGAAGAGGGACTCGAGTGTCTCCATCACGGCATCGGCCGGCGCGGTTCGACGGGCGATTCATATTCCGACTCGAGCTCGCGGCCCGTGTTCGCATCCACGACGACTGGCGCGACGCGGCGCGGAGGGGAATAGATCGCATAGGTGAGCGCGAAGCCGGCTAGCAGGCCCGCGACGTGCGCCTGCCACGAGATGGCCGGGACGGTGAACGTGATGATCAGATTCAGGACGAGGATGCCGATATTGGCGCGCACCAGCTCCATGCCGGGCTTTCCGAGCCGCAAGCCGATCGCGAAGAGCGCGCCGAACAGACCGAAGATGGCGCCGCTCGCCCCCACCGTGGGGACGTCGGGCGCGCTGAAATACACGACGCCGAGGCCGGATGCAACCAACGAGACCATGTAGACGACCAGCATGCGCCACGACCCGAGTGCGAACTCGATGAAACGCCCGAGGAAATAGAGCGACATCATGTTGACGCCGATGTGAATCAATCCGCCGTGCAGAAAGGCGCCGGTCAAAATTCGCCACCACTGCCCGTCCCGCAAGACGAAGGCCGGTATCAGGGCGCCTTCATAGAGCACTCGCTGGATACCCGCGCCGTTTCCGAATCCCGAAATCATGCCCGGTCCGCCGACCGAAATCTCCCAAACGTACCCGATGACGTTGCAGACGATCAGGAATCGCGTGATCATGCGATCATGACCGTACGCGCGAGCTCGAGCGAGATGGCGTGACGTTCGCCGCCCACTTCGATGGTGACCGGGCCGCCGAGTGGCGCCTTGGCGACGACTTCGAGGCGCGCGCCCGGACGCAATCCCACCTGCCCTAGGTAGCGAAGGATCTCGGGCATCTGTTCGGTGACGCCGGAGACCGTCACCCGCTTGCCCGTCTCGACCTGCGCGAGCGGGATTCCCACGCGCACCGGTTCGGTCAAATCCTTCGGCGGAATCGGATGTCCGTGCGGGCACGTCCGCGGATCGCCGAGCGCGTTGACGAGCCGTTCCTCGACTCGATCGGTGATCGCGTGCTCGAGGATGCAGGCCTCGGCATAAACCTCGTCCCACGGCATGCCCAAAACGTCCGTGAGTAGCCGCTCCGCCAGGCGGTTGCGCCGCACGACGCCGACGGCGACCTCGAGGCCCTTGCGCGTCAGCCGGATGTCGCCGCGCACCTCGTGCTCGACGTAGCCCTCGTTCACCAGCTTCTTCAGCATGCCGGAGACGGAGGCCGGCGCGACGCCGAGCTCGGTAGCCAGCGCGGACGTCGTGACGCCGGGACCTTCGCGCTCGAGACGATAGATCGCCTTCATATACATCTCGAAGGACTCGGCGAAGTGCGAATGCGAGTGCCCGGGCATACCTTCGCTTTAACTTCGCGGCCGCGCGTGGAGTTCCGCAACCGTCGCCGCCACCTGGGCCTCCATGGCCTGCTTGTGCCGTGCGTCCGAAAAGGCGGCGCCGATCGCGTTGCGGACGTAACGCTCCAGGGCCCGCCTCCCGGCGACCCGCTCGACGAGCGCATACTCTTGCTCCAGCGTCGTGCGAAATATCGCGGGGTCGTCGGCATCGATCGTGACGACGCAGCCCAGTTGGTCGAATTCGACGAAGGGATGTGGGTGCTCGGGAAGCTCGGCCCCGGTCAGGCGATTCGACGTCGGGCAGATCTCGAGAGCGACTCGCCGCGTCGCGAGCAGCTCGACCGTGGCCGGATCCGCGAGCGCGCGGACGCCGTGGCCTATCCGCTCGGCGCCCAGCCGCTCGACGGCATCGCGCACGCTCGGGTGATCGTCCGACTCGCCGGCGTGTGCCACGCAATGCAATCCTTCGGAGCGAGCATAGGCGAAGGCATCGCCGAAGAGGCGGGCGGGGAAGCGCGTCTCGTCTCCGCCGAGCGCGACGCCGATCACATCCAAATCGGTCATGCCTGCCATCGTTCGCGCGGTCGCCATCGCGCTCTCCGCTCCGAAGTTGCGTGTCAGGTCGGCGAGCAGCCTGAACGTCGCGCGCGGCTGCGCCGCTCGGAGCTCGGTCACGATCGCCTCCATTGTCGCTCGGACGTCGAGCGCCGGATTGAAGAACGTCCAGACGGACGGCGAAATGAAGAGCTCGCCGTAGATGACCTTCTGCGCGAGGGCATCCTCGACGAACTCGCGCGCCAATCGTGCGTAGTCTTCCGGATCCCGCAGCGCTCGGATCACGGCGGCAAAGAGCAACAGAAACTCATCGAGATCGGCAAAGGCATAGGGGCTATTGTCATCCTGAGCGGACCTCGCCGCGCCCTCGCCGCCACGCGTATAGCGCAGCGGGACGCCATGCTTCCCGGCCAGCTCGAGAAACGTGGGCGCCCGCAAGCAGCCTTCCAGGTGACAGTGAAGGTGGATCTTCGGAATGCGTTCGGCGAGCGTCCCAGGCGCCATGCGATTGCCTTCGGCGTCCGGCCGCGAAGCACCGCGCCGAACCGAGTGAGGCAGGGGCGCAACCCGAGCCGTCGTAAACTAGTCGTTCTTATCGCGGGGTGGAGCAGTCCGGTAGCTCGTCGGGCTCATAACCCGAAGGACGGTGGTTCAAATCCACCCCCCGCAACCAATTCGGCCCGCCTGCCCAGCGCAGGCGGGCCCTTTGTATGTTCGCGGCTCGCGCTATTGCTTGCGCCTGTGAAGGAAGACGCTGTTGCCTTCGGGATCGTTGATCACGGCCATGAAGCAGTTAGGTGTTTCGCGTTCCATCACGACTGGGATGCCGCGCTCCTTGAGCGACGATACCGCTCGCTCGAAATCGTCTACGGCGAACAGAATTCCGTTACTGGGTTGAAACGGCATCGCTCCTCCGCCGCCGTACAATCCGAAGGTCGTGCCGTCGGGCAATTCGTATTCCGCGCCACGATTGTCGGGGTATACGAGCACGGGCTCGAACCCGAGAACGTCGCGGTACCACTCGATAGCGCGAGCACCATCCTTACACATGAAGGCGCTGATGTCCATTCCGGTGACGGTGAACGGCCTTTGATTCATCGCGTCTTCCTCCCGATCCGAGTCTTTTTGAATACTCTCCAGCTAGCGGATCGCCGCCGTTTCCAGCGCGGCGCCGCGGTTGCGTAACTCGAGCCGATCGAAGGGCTTTCCGATGCGTTTGAACAGTTCGCTCGTCGCGCCCTGCGGCTGCGTCGCACCGAGATCGAGGGCACGGCCGTTGCGTATGCCGTAGACATCGTAGCGGCCGCTTCCCGCGACGATAACGTAGTACCAGGAGCGGTCGCGCGCGTAGATCACCTTCGCGGCCGGCCCGGTACCGGCGAACTGCGCGTGGGAGAAGTGGCTTCCGATCATGGCGAGCGTTGCGACGTTCGAACGCGGGGCGCCGTGCGGGATGACGAATCCCACGATGAAGGCAGCGGCGGTCGCTACCGCAAGCCACCAGCTCGCCACGCTGCGCCGCTGCAGCGGCACGACGCTGGCGGTCCGATGTGGCGGCTCCGCGACGCTCACGCGCTCCAACGTGAGGATGGTCTCCTCGGCCTCACCCAGCCGGCGCAGGCAATCCCGGCACTCGGTGACGTGCGCGTCAATCTCAGCCCGTTCACGTTCGTCCAGCGCTCCCACGGCATAAAGCTCGGCGGAATCGCCGACGTGGAACTCAGGATCCATCGGCGCCCTCCACGGCCAGCTCGCGGCGCAGCGTTCGCAGCGCGGCGCTGAGCCGGCCCTTCACCGTCCCGATCGGGATCGCGAGATCGGCGGCGACCTCCGCCAGCGTCAGGCCATCGAAGTACGCGCGCCGCACGACGTCGGCTTGTCCCTCCGTGAGGCGCGTGAGCGCGCGTTGGACGCGCTCACGCTCGATCGGGTCTTCTTCCATCGTATAGTCCTCCGGCGCGTCGGTCCGGCGCGCCGTCTCCC